>QHXN01000042.1 GCA_003222975.1 Acidobacteriota bacterium
TGGGACAAGATTTTTCTCTTGAGCCACCTTCTGAATGATCCTTTTCTTCTCTGTAAACCGCTTATCTGCGCCCACTGGCATAATCACATAAAAATACATTATCAACACTCCCTTAGAACCATTTTATACCGTTCTCTATTAGACATGTAAAATTGTCTTCCAAGAATTTATGAAAGAACTCCAATTAAAAATGACGGCAAGCAGAACCGCTATGCTGATTAAAAAGAATAACACCCTAAATGCCTGTGGAATGAAATACTCGATATTCGAGGATTTCAGCGCAACAATTTTACGCTGACCAATTTCTACGGCTGCCTTTACTTCCTCTAACGTTTTCCACTCCTTCTCAAAGGGACAGAATGATGTAATTTGATTAGGATGATCTACACTAAATTCTATAAGTGGAGCCATTTCATTTAAAAGCTTAAATTTCGCATTGTTCAAATACTTGAAATCAGTTATCTGCCCAAGCCACAATGAACAGAACAGAATAGCCATAATGGACAGCATCAGCACTGCTATAAGGCTAACGTAGAATAATGCGATATTACCCGCCGACCATTTTACGATGCCTGCAATAGCTATAATTATTGCTATGCAAATAGAATAGTTCCACGTATTGGCTGACAGACGACGATCTGTGACCTTTTCAGTCGATTCATAATATAGTTTGAATTCATCGAATGAGATTTTCTTGGTTTCTGTAGGTTTAGTGCTCATAAGATTTCTCCATTGTATTGATGCCCGACTATTGTATATGCGGAATCAAGCGACGTTAAGGTAGTCATACGTTTGGCGGAGTAAATTAACGGAGGGCGGACAGCCGTGCGACTGTCCGCCCTCCGTTGTTTGTGGGTTACGGGGCGATTTTCATCGCGGGGTTGCTCCAGCCACTCTGGCCGGTGGCTGTGATTGCCGCGACGCGGAACCAGTAGCGCGTGCCGCTGGTTAATTCTTCGATGGTTGTTTGCGAGCGCGTGGAGACCGCGGCGTGAGTCCAGGAGGACTCGGTCGGTGGGTCTGGACTGCGCTCGACGACGTAGGAGCGTGCGCCGCGGACGGTGTCCCACGAAAGATCAATCTCCCCGTCGTGGTCTCCGGCTGTGGCCGTCAGCGCCGGGGGCGCGGACGGCGTCGTGCTGGCGGGCGCGGCGGCGGCGCGCACGTCCAGGCCCGCGCTCATGATTAGCCCCTCGTCATCCCCGGCGATTGATTCGACGTGGGCGACCAGTTGCGTCATGATTCTGTCTAACGCCTCCTCCTTCGTGTTCTGTGCGGCGGTGCGCGCCTTCGCCTCCTGCCGTCAGGTTTCTGAGATTGAGTTTGATTCGTGACATTTTGAGGTCTCCTGTTTTGAGGCCAGAGTTTGTGGTTGTGCGAGATTTGCGAAGCTCTGAGTGACGGGCGGGAGAATACTGCTAAACGCGCGTCAGGGCAATACTTTTTTTCGGCGGAAATAGAGGCTGTGCAAAACAGACTTCGGCGCTAACACGTCACCACGGCGTAAACTTACACCACGGTCAAACTTAGCGCGTCGGAGACGCTTTCGGAGCAACTCGCCTCCACCAAATCCTGACTTGAATCGTCTCAATTCAGGCTTGAATTACTCCGAT
Organism: Acidobacteriota bacterium; assembly: GCA_003222975.1. Classification (GTDB taxonomy): domain Bacteria; phylum Acidobacteriota; class Blastocatellia; order Pyrinomonadales; family Pyrinomonadaceae; genus QHXN01. The sequence continues at coordinate 1,614 of QHXN01000042.1, forward strand.
TCAAGCTTGAATTGCTCTGATTCAAACTTGAATTACTCCAAGCTCAACTTTAATAGGAGCTATCCGAGTTTGAACCGCGGGGATTCAAATCATGTTTGCCGCTAACCCGATTTGAATCGCTCCGGTCTCGAACGCTTTTGCCCCGAACTCAATCTGAATTGCCCCGAACTCAAAAGAGATTGACACCGGCTCGAATCGAATCGGGATGAAACCGACGAGGGTTGCTCCAGCTCACGTTTCATCCGCGTGTGAGTCGTGTTGCTGATCTCTATCCCACCAGCGCCGGGTCAGGAACCAGAGCAGGCCGGGCAGCGTGAAGAAGATGCCGATGGCGGCGGTGACGACGCGCGGCGAGACGCGGAAGCGGTCAAGCGCTTCGCCCGTCGCGTAGTTCGAGGCAGCCATCGCGAGCGTCATCAGCATCAGCTCGGCGGCGAAGACGCGACCGCGGAAGTCGTCCTCGACCGTTGATTGCAGGAGCACGGTCGAGAAGACCCAGAGGACGCTGCCGCCCATGTGCGCGACGGCGAGGAAGAGGAGCGCGAGCGCGAAGCTCTGTGAGTAGCCGAACGAGACGTAGAACGCGCCGGCGACGACGAAGGCGATGCCGATGGCGCGCTGCATCTGCTGGCGCGTCTCGCTGTAGAAGCGGCGCGTGAGGACGGGGCCGACCGCCGTGCCGATGCCGCGCGCCGCATAGAGCACGCTCATACCGACGGCGGCGCTCCCGGCCACGGGGAATATCTTCTCGCCGAAGACTGGGAGCAGCGTCAGAATCCCCCCGCCCAAACCCCAAGCGGGCTTGACCAATAGCACGGCGAGCACGCGCGGTCTCGTCCAAACGTAGCGCAAGCCTTCGAGCGTGTCGGTGATGCCGAGAGCTTTCGCGACCGTCAGCTTTCGCTTCTCGCGCGGCGGTCGGCGCGGCAGACTGACGCCTGCAATGAGCAGGGCCGAGGCGACGTAGGTCAGAGAGTCTATGACGAAGGCCGCGTCTGTGCCGAACCAACCCGTGACGGGGCCGCCGATGGCCGCGCCGAGCGTGAGCATCGCCGACCAGGTGACCGAGGAGATCGAGTTGGCCGCGACCAGCTCGCGCTCGCGCACGACCGAGGGGACTGCCGCCGAGCGCGCCGGCTCGAAGAAGGCCGAGAAGCCGAGTTGTAGAACCGTGAGGACGTAAACGAGCCACACCTGTTCGGGCCTGCGCACCAGGAGGAAGCCGAGCACGACGACGGCGCGGGCTGCGTCGCTCGCGATCATTATGTGGCGGCGGTTGAAGCGGTCGGCGACGACGCCGGAGAGCGGCCCCAGGACGACGCTCGGCAGAAAGCGCGCGACGAGCACGAGTCCGACGGCGCGGCCCGAACCCGTCAGCCGCAGCACGAGCGTGAAGAGCGCGATGGTGTCGAACCAGTCGCCCAGTTGGCTGATGACCTGCCCCGACCAGAGCAGGCGGAAGTCGCGGTTGCGCCGCAGCAGTTCGATGTAGCCCGTGGACGGAGGCGTATGCCCCGCCTGTTCGATAGGGGTCGAAGAGTCCAAGCGACGAGTCCCGCGCGCGAAGTAAAAAACGAATGCGGCAAGGTTGCGCCCGGCTTCGACGCTTGTCAACTCGCTTGAGAAGAACGCCGTGGGGTCGCGCGCGGATGAAACATTTTTGCGAGTCACGGTCGGATTTAGGAAGTGATGAGTGCGGAATGATAAATTTAAAGCGACTTGAGTATTAAATTCATCATTCATCATTCCGCACTTATCATTTATCCATCATTCTGCACTCCGCCTTCAAACTGACCTGTCACGTTGACCTCCGCCGCCGCGGCCCGTCGCGCCGCGCTAGTCTCACGCGCGCGCCAGACCTTAGTTTTCCGGCCAACCAAGAGAAGCTCACGGGAGCGCCCGGACGCGGCACGCGGGTTGTTAAAGGGTAGTGCCGCGGCTTGCAGGAGCGCGGCACGCGCGCTTCGCGGGCCCTCCGCACGGGGCCCGTAAAGCCGCGAGAATTTGAAAACCGGGAGCGTCAATTTTGAAGAGGAGGCGATTCAGATCGAAGTTTTCTGTGCCTCCGATGTTTCTCACCCAGCACGGCGAGCGAGTGTCAGAGTGCCCGCCGTTTGCCCCCCATGCCGTCGCCGCAAGCGAGTGCCGTGTTGCTCCCGGCGCTCACTTACGGCGACGGGGTGTATTTAGAAGAAACGATGAATGCGGAATGATGAATGATGAATTAAAAGACTCAGGCCGCCTTTCATTCATCACTCATCATTCCGCATTCATCATTTAGTTCGACGGAGGGCGCGAGTGATTCGCATAGACATGTCGGACTACAATCGCGCGGCACGCGTGTACTGGGGCGCGACCGTGGCGACCGGGGCGCTCGTCTTCGCCTGGGGCGTGTGGCGCTGCCTCTCGTTCGGCACAGCCGAGTGGGCCGAGCTGCTCGTCCTCGCGAGCCTCGTCGTCATCGGCGGCATGCTCCCGGTGCGCATCCCCGGCACGAAGGCGAGCGTGACGGCGGGCGACTGCTTCATCTTCCTCGGCACGATCTTCCTGGGCGTCCCCGCGGGCATCGTCCTCGGCGCGATTGATTTGTTCACAAGCTCACTGAGCACTTCGCGGCGCGCGACGAGCTGGATCGCCGCGCCCGCCTGCATGGCCCTGACGGCCTTCGTCGCGGGCCGGGTCTTCTACCTCGCGCTCGCCGCGCACGGCGGCGTCGCGCGAGAGCCGGTCGGCACGGGCGCGACGCTCTCGCTCGAACAACTCATCCTGCCGCTCGTCCTGATGGCCCTCGTCCAGTACGTCTTGAACGGCGCGCTGGTCGCGACGCTCATCGCCCTGAAGAGCCGCCGACCCGTTTGGCAGTGCTGGCGCGACGGCTACCTCTGGACTTCGTGGACGTTCCTCGCGGGCGCGCTCGCCGCGGGCGTAGTCTATGCCGCGATCATGCGGTTCGGGCTGGTGTACGTCCTTCTGAGCGTGCCCGTCATCGTCGCGACGTTCGCGGCCTACCGCGCCTACTTCGAGAGCGTCGCCGAGAAGACACGCGAGGCCGCGGAACTCTCGCGCCTGCACCTCGCCACCGTAGAGGCGCTCGCCACCGCCATTGACGCGAAGGATCAGACGACGCACTTCCACGTCCGCCGCGTGCAGACTTACTGCGCCCTGACGGGCGAGCTTTTGGGCCTCTCGCCCGGCGAGATCAAGGCGCTGAAGGCGGGCGCGCTCCTGCACGACGTGGGCAAGCTCGCCGTCCCCGACCACATCCTGAACAAGCCGGGCAAGCTCTCCGAGGCCGAGTTCGAGCGGATGAAGATTCACACCACGGTGGGCGCGCAGATTCTCGAACGCGTGGGCTTCCCGTACCCCGTAGTGCCCATCGTGCTCTACCACCACGAGCGCTGGGACGGCGGCGGCTACCCCGAAGGCTTGAAGGGCGAGGAAATCCCGCTGACCGCGCGCATCCTCGCCGTCGTTGACTGCTTCGACTCGGTGCGCGAAGAGCGCCCGTACCGGCGCGGCATGACGCGCGACGAGGCGTGTGCGCTGCTCAAGCGCGGCGCGGGCGGCCACTTCGACCCGCGCGTCGTCGCCGTCTTCCTGCGCCACCTGCCCGCCTTCGAGGGTGAGATCGCCGCCGAAGGGCTAGACCACCGCGGGCTGACGCAGGAGGAGTGGGAGCACCGCGAGCTTCTGGGCGACGACGGCGAGGCGGACGGCGCTTCCGCCGCTTCCTCCCCGTGCGCCGTCCACCGCTCGGACGCGCCCGGCTACCTCAGCCAGATCACGAACGCGCACCGCGAGGTTTACGCCCTCTACGAGATCGCGCGCACCTTCGGCTCGTCGCTCGACATCGAGGACACCGTGATGGTGCTCGTCAACAAGGTCGGCCACGTCGTCCCGTTCGACCTGTGCGCCGTCTACCTCTACGACGAAGAGAAGGGCTACGCCACGGCGGCGCACGTCGCGGGCCGCCACGCCGAGCGTTTGCGCGGTCGCGCCGTCGCGCCCGGCGAGGGCGTCGTCGGCTTCGTGCTCGCCAACCGCCGCTCCTCTTACCTGCTCGACCCGATGCTCGACTTCGCCGACGTTGAGCTGCCGGAAGGCAGCCAGTTCCGCTCGATGGTCGCGCTGCCTCTGGTCAAGGACGAGCGCGTGCTCGGCGCGCTGGCCGTCTATTCGCAGGAGCCGCGCCGCTACACGGACGACCACCTGCGCCTCTTGGACACAGTCGCGCGCCTCGCCTCCGACGCGCTCGCCAACGCCATGAGCCACGCCGAGGCCGAGTCGAACGCTTTGACGGACACGCTGACGGGACTGCCGAACGCGCGGGCGATGTACGTCCGCTTCGAGCAGGAGGCCTCGCGCGCGCGCCGCACGGGCAAGCCCTTCCAGGTCGTCATGCTCGACCTCGACGACTTCAAGCAGGTCAACGATTCTTTCGGCCACAAGACGGGCGACCGCGTTCTGCGCGAGGTGGCGCGCATCATCCACGCGCAACTCAGAGAGTACGACTTCCTCTCGCGCTACGCGGGCGACGAGTTCGTCGCCATCGTGCAAGACCTCTCGAACGAGCAGACCGCCGAGCTTCGCGAGCGCATCGAGCGGGCCGTCTCGCGCTTCTCCCTGCACGTGCGCGGCGACAAGCGCGCACGCGTCGGCATCTCGGTCGGCTCGGCCTCTTACGGCGTCCACGGCGAGACCCTGGATCAACTCCTCATCGCCGCCGACGAGGCCATGTACTCCGCCAAGTCCGGCCACAAGCAGCAGGCGCTGGGCGCGAAGGCCGACGCCAAGCCCGCCGAACTCGCCACGGGCGAGCTGGCCTCGACGGCGATAAACTAAAGCCGTGAACCGTAAACCGTGAACCGTGACAAGAAGGAATCTCTTGTCACGGTTCACGGTTTACGGTTCACGGCTTTTCTTGACTTTCCCCCGCCCGTCGTTTTCAATCGTTATGTGAGCGTGCGCGCGTCGCGCGTCCGTCGGTGTCGCGCGCCGCGCGTGGCGCTACTGAAAATTTTGTTCGCAGTCCGCGCCGCGGGTCAAAAGCCCCTCCAGCCCGCGCTGAAAGTTCAAAGCCAAGTCATGTCCGCCTCTTCCCAGGTTTCGAGCAGGGCCGCGACGATCCTCGTCGTCGAGGACGACGAGCGCGTGCGGCGCGGCCTCGTGCGCGCGTTCGAGTCGGAGGGGCACAGGGCCGTCGCGTGCGGCGACGCGGCGGAGGCGTTGCGCGAGCTGCACCGGCAGACGTGCGACCTCATCGTCTTAGACATCGAGCTGCCGGGCGTGAGCGGCCTCGCGCTCTGCCGGCTGCTGCGTGCGCAGGCCGCGACGCGGCGTCTGCCCGTCATCGTCGTCTCTTCGCACGACCGCGAGGAGTACAAGGTCGAGGCGTTCGCCGCGGGCGCGGACGACTTCGTCGCCAAGGGCGCGACGCCGCGCGAGCTTCTGACGCGCGCCGGGGCGCACCTCGAAGCGGCGGAGCGCGAGCGCGCGCTCCAGGGGAGCAACCGCGAGCTGGCCTTCATCGCCGACCTGGGGCGCGGGCTGCTGCACGCGCTGAGTCCGGCGGAAGTCGTCCGCCGCGTCGCGGGCGCGACCTACGAAGGCGCGGACGCCTCTTTGTGCGCCGCCGCGCTAATCAAAAGCAGTGGGGAAAAGGGGAAGGGGGAAAGAGTAAAAGGGGAAGACGCGGGGCTGACGGTCTGCGTCTTCGACCGCGAGGGAAGCGCCGAGGAGGACGCGACGCTCCTCGACCTCGAGCGCCTGCGCGCGTGGCTCGCGTCCGCGCCTTCAACGTCGAGGTGCGAGACGGGTCGCGAGGATTTTTTCCTGAGAGACGGCGGGCACGCGGTCGAGTACACCGCGCCGCTCAGGTTTGAGGGGCGCGCTTTGGGCGCGCTCGTCGTCGCTTTCGACCGCGCGGCGGACTGCGACCAGACGGCCCAGCGGCTCGTGGACGCCGCCGCACAGCAGGCCGCGCTCGCCGCGCGCATCTCGACGTTGTACGAGGCGGCGCGCTCGGCCTCAGTCCACCTCGCGCGCGAGGTCGAGCGCCGGACAGCCGAGGCCGAATCGCAGCGCCGCTTCACGGAGGCGATCATTGACAGCCTTCCCGTCTCGCTCTACGCGGTTGACCACGAATACCGCGTCGTCGCCTGGAACCGCAACCGCGAGCTGGGCGGGCAGGGCATCCCGCGCCGCGACGTTCTGGGCCGGAACATCTTCGACGTGCTGACGCGCCAGCCGCGCGAGACCCTGAAGAGAGAATTCGAGCGCGCCTTCGAGACCGGCGAGATCGAGCGCATCGAGCAGGAGACGAAATCGCCCGACGGCTCGACGCGCCACTGGCTCGTCAGCAAAGTGCCGATGAGGACGGACGGCGAGGAGGTCTCGCACGTCATCACGGTCGGCGAGGACATCACCGCGCGCGTCGAGGCCAACCGCGCCGTGGCGCGCACCGAGAAGCTCGCGGCGGTCGGGCGGCTGGCGGCGGGCGTCGTCCACGAGATCAACAACCCGCTCGCGACCATCTCGGCGTGCGCCGAGGCGTTGGAGTCGCGCGTCGCCGAGGGCATCTACGGCGCGGGCGCGGGCGTCGGAGACCTGCGCGAATACCTTCAGCTCATCCGCGGCGAGGCCTTCCGCTGCAAGCAGATTACGAACGGCCTGCTGGACTTCAGCCGCGCGCGAGCCGCCGAGCACGCGCCCGTCAACGTCTCCGAAGTCGTCGAGTCGGCGGCGCGTCTGCTCGCGCACCAGAAGCGCGGCGTCCACGTCAGGATTGATGTCGAGCTGGCCGAGCGCCTGCCGCTCGTCTCCGGCGACATGGGGCAGTTGCAGCAGGCCGTCATCATCCTCGCCGAGAACGCTGTGGACGCGATGCCGGAGGGCGGCACGCTCACGCTCCGCACGCTGCGCGGCGAGGCGGAAGAGGGCGGCGCGGTCTCGGTCGAGGTGCGCGACACGGGGCAGGGCATCCCCGTGGAGATACGCGAGCGCATCTTCGACCCGTTCTTCACGACCAAGGAGATCGGGCGCGGCACCGGTCTCGGACTCGCGGTCTGTTATGGTATTGTTACGGAGCACGGCGGTCGCATCGCGGTTGACTCGACCGTCGGGCGCGGGACGGTCTTCCGCATTTCGCTGCCCGCGACGAAAAACTCTGACGGAGAGTGAGACCGAGTTGAGCGAGAACCGACAGCCCGCACGCATCCTCGTCGCCGAAGACGAATCCAACCTGCGGCTCGTCCTCCAGAAAGAATTACAGCGCATGGGCCACGACGTTCGCGTCGCCGCGGACGGCGAGGCCGCCTTGAAGCTCCTCGAAGAGTACAACGTGGACGTGCTGCTCTCCGACATCTCGATGCCGAACATGGACGGCATGGAGCTCTTGAGGCGCGTGCACCAGCGCCCGAACCCGCCCGAAGTCATCATGCTCACGGGCCACGCCACGGTGGAGTCGGCCATCGAGGCGATGAAGCTCGGCGCTTACGACTACCTCTCGAAGCCCTACCGCATCGCCGAACTCGACGCGCTCGTCAAGCAGGCCGCCGAGAAGAGGCGTCTGCGCGTTGACAACGCGCGGCTGCGCACGCTCGTCGAGCGGCAGACCGCCGCGCCGGAGATCGTCTTCGTCTCGGACGGGATGCGCGAGGTGATGCGTCTGGTCGATCGCGTCGCGCCGTCGGACGCTTCGGTACTCATCACGGGCGAGTCGGGCACGGGCAAGGAGCTGGTGGCGAACGCGATTCACCGTCTCTCCTTGCGCGCCGAAGGCTCTTTCATCGACCTGAACTGCGCGGCGTTTCAAGAATCCCTTCTCGAATCCGAGCTGTTCGGCTACGAGGCGGGCGCGTTCTCCGGCGCGAAGGGGCGCAAGCTGGGCCTGTGGGAGTTGGCCGACAACGGAACGATCTTTTTAGACGAGATAACGGAGCTTCCGCCGCAGCTCCAGTCGAAGCTCCTGCGCGCGATTGAGACCAACTCGTTCTACCGCGTCGGCGCGGTGCGCAAGGTTCAGGTTGACGTGCGCGTCGTCGCCGCGACGAACCGCGACATCGCGGAGGTCACCGCCGACGGGCGCTTCCGCGCAGACCTCCTCTACCGCATCAACAGCTTCCAGATTCACCTGCCGCCCCTTCGCGAGCGTCCCGAAGACATCGAGCCGCTGACCGCGCATCTGCTCAAGCAGCTCGCCGGGCCGACCGCGCCCGAACTCACGCCAGAAACGCTGGCCGCGCTCAAGTCCTACTCGTGGCCCGGCAACGTGCGGCAGTTGCGAAACACCCTTGAGCGCGCGGTGCTCCTCGCCAACGACGGGCGCATCACGACCGCCGAGCTTCCGCCCGAAATCGTCAGCCCCGCGGTTGCCTTCCGCCCCGCCGCCGCGCCGGACGCTTCAGGCGCTGCCGGCGCGGGACAGCCCGCGAGCACTCAGCCGCCGCTGCGCGAGGTCGAGCGCCAGCAGATTCTCGCCGCGCTGGAGCAGACGGGCTGGCACCGCGGCAAGACCGCGGAGATTCTCGGCATCTCGCCCTCGACGCTCTACCGGCGTCTGCGCGACTACAATTTGACGAAAAGACAATAAAGGAAGGCGAAAGACAGTCGAAGCCGCAGCCCAAACAGCAGCGGACACAAACAAAACCAGAAGGCGGTCAGGACGTTCGTTGTCTCCTGACCGCCTTCTGGTTTCTGCCTTCGGCTTAGTGGGCCGCGCCGGGCTTGGTGATGAACTGCCCGAGGATGTTTAGGTTGTCGGTGAAGATGTAGCCGGGACCTAAGTCCGTGCCCTCGTCAACGATGAGCGTAAGGCTGATGATGGTCGCGCCCGGGGTGACGACGGGAAACGCCTGAGCGGGGTTCGAGGCGTCGAAGGTCGTGCGCGTCCAGCCGGGCGCGCCGGGCGCGGGCGTCTGCGTGCCGTTGGCGCAGCCGCCGATGAAGTGGAAGCCGTCGGTCGCGAGCAGGTTGTAGCGCGGCGACCCGGCACCACACTGGCCGCCGTTGCGATAGTCGAAGCCGTAGATGCCGTCGGCGGGCTGGCCCTCGACGCCGTCTATGATCGCGCCCGCGGCCATGTTGGCTGCGGTCGGCGCGGCCTTCTGAAGGTAGAGCGCGAAGGCCCCGTTGCCGCGGTCGTCGGGCTGGCCGACCTTGCTGATCCACTGGGCCTGAACTGCGCCGGTGTGGTCGGGGTCAAAGACGCCGGGGCGCGCCTTGAATTTTTCGTCGGCCTGCTGCGGCGACGAGAGGTTGTAGACGCGCCAGCCATTCGCGGCGAAGCCGCCTGTGGACAGGAGTGCGAAGGCGAAGACGCTCAGCGTCATCGTCAGGAATAAAAATCTTTTCATGGAGTCCTCCTCTTCGGGGTTTAGGTCTTCCGCAAAGGGCGGCGCGTAAGCGGAGCTTTTTTTTCGCGGGAAGGGCCAGCGCCCCCCGCGCAGGGCAAAAGAGACTTGCGCGTCCGCCGGGTGCGGTCGGGCGTCGTGCCGCGGAGACTCCTCCGCTGAAGGGGCGACGCCCCTGTTGTGTTTGCTTCAGGTCAAAAGGGTTGCCTGATGGCTTACGGAACGGGATTTACACGGCCCGGGTGTTTGCAGGTGGAAAGTGCAAAGCAGTTTTTTAAGACTGCTGACGCCGCATTCTGCAAACCTCCTTGGGATTTATCAAGACGCCGACTCGGAAGTTGGCGCTGCATGTCAGGACGTCGCACCGCCTGAAGGTAAGTACTTAAGCGCGGTAATGCTATTCAAAGAGGGGCGGCGTGTCAAATCAAAAAGATGAAAAATCACACACGGCGAATATAAAGAAGGCGCGGAAGACTTCTGGGGAGTCTTCCGCGCCTGTCCAACGTCGCGTTGAAACGAAGGCGCTCGCTCAGCCGCCGCCCGTGGTCGTCTTCTGCGGGTTCTTCGGCTGGCCGAGTGTGCGTCGCGCTTGCTCCGCCTTGACGTGTTCGCCCGTTCGCTCGTAGAGGGCGACGAGGCGTTCGAGGACGGCGGAGGTGCCGGGCTGGATGCGGAGCGCGGCCTCGTAGTGCCGGACGGCGTCGCGGTCGCGCTTCTGTTCTTCGAGTATGAGCGCGAGCTTGAGGTGCGCGTCGTACTCGTTCGAGGCGAGGGCGAAATGCTTGAACGCGTCGTCGTAGCGGCGCAGCCGCGCCTCGACGATGCCGAGGTCGTTGTTGATGATGGGAGTGCCGGGCGCGAGACGCGCGGCCTGCTTCAGGCGGCGGAGCGCGCCGTCGTAGTCGTCTGCGAGGTAGAGCGAGTAGCCGAGGTTGGCGAGGACGGCGGCGTCCTTCGGCGCGGCGGTGAGTGCGCGCCCGTAGGCTTCGGCGGCCAGCGCGTGCCAGCCCAGTCGGTCGTAGGCGAGTCCGAGCAGGTTGTTGGCCTCGACGAGGCCGGGGCCGACCTGCGCGGCGGCAATCGTCAACTCGGCGATTGACTCCTGCACGTAGCCGTGTTCGAGCAGCGCGCGCCCCTGCGTCAGGGGGTCTTTCGCGATGCCCTCGATGACGGGAATCCACATGCCCGGCGTCTCGGCGGCTGCGGCGGCGTCCGCGGGGCGGACGATGCGCGCGCCCTGCGGCTGCTGCTGCTCCGCCGGCGCACCGCTCACGATGCCGCGCGAGAGCGCGCCCGCCTCCCGCTCGGAAGCGTTCGCACTCTTCTTCGTCTCGCTCATCTCCGCGGCACGCGCCGCCTCCGGCTTCACTTCGCCGCCCGGACTCACGGCGAGCGCGGCGGCATTCTCCTGCTTCGCGACGGCGCGCGCCTGACTCGCGCCGTCATTCGACGCAGGGCGCGGCGCGGCCTTCAACGCCTCTTCGCCCTTCGACTTCTTCGGGCCGCCGCCGAACAGTCGCGCCAGCGCGCGGAAGGGCGCGGCGAGTGCGCGCGCCAGGCCGCTCTCTTTGTGCTTCGACTGCTGAGAGTCGCCGTCGGCGGCGGGGTCAACCGTCGTGGGCGCGGGCGTCGTGCTGACGCTCGGCGGGGGGTCGTAGAGCACGCGGTTGCCGAGGGCCGACTGCGGCGCAAGCACGCACGCCGAGAGGACGAGCGCGAGGGCGAGCGAGACGTTTCTGTTCTTCGACACGGCGGCAACCTCCTGCTGCTCCGGGCTGTCGCGGTTCGAGGCTTTCGGCGGAAAGGCTTTCGAGGCGAGTCCCGGAGGGCGCTCGGATTATAAGCGACTAACAACCTGATGTAAAAACGCGCGGCGGCGCGGCAGGTTGCCCTTTGTAACAATGTCTCAATTAAAAGGGAGCGGGCCGCGATGAGAAGCAAACGATAGCCGGAGCGCCGCGGGGCCGGTTGTAACGCGCGTCGCGCGCGCGAAAAAAATCGGGGCGGCGTGCTGAGGAAGTGGTTCCTTACGGAACGCCTGTTCAAAAGGCTCCTCACGACGCGGATCAGCACGTTCGAGAAGACCTACGGGTTCTTTAGTTGTTTCCTGTCTATCTTCCCACGGTCGTTTTTGGGGAGCGACTCGACGAACTCGACCCGGCGCGGGTACTTGTAGAGCGCGAGGCGCGACTTGACGAAGTCTTTGATGTCGCGCGCCAGCTCTTCACTCGGCGCGCGGCCTTCGCGCAGGACGAGGAAGGCTTTGGGCTTGACGAGGCCGTCGCCCGCGTCGTGGCCGACGACCGCCGCTTCGAGCACGGCCTCGTGTTGGAGTAGGCAGTTCTCGATCTCTGCGGGCGCGACGAAGACGCCGGAGACCTTGAGCATGTCGTCGGTGCGACCGTGATACCAGTAGTAGCCCTCCTCGTCCGCGTGGAACTGGTCGCCCGTCGTGCACCAGTCGCCCGCAAACGTCGCCTTCGACTTCTCGTGCGCCTGCCAGTAGCAGAGCGCCGCCGAGTCTCCACGCACGCGCAGAGTCCCCATCTCGCCCGTCTGCACGGCTCGCCCCTCGGCGTCCACGATCTCGGCCTCGTACCCTGGGACGACGCGACCGAGGCTGCCGGGCTTCACGTCGCCGGGGCGGTTCGTGATGTAGATGTGGAACATCTCCGCCGAGCCGATGCCGTCGTAAATCTCGACGCCGAACTCCCCGACCCAGCGGCGGTACAACTCTTCGGGCAGGGCCTCGCCCGCCGACAGGCACATGCGAAGCGAAGACAAGTCCCTCAGCGCCGCGCCGGAGACTGCGAGCATGGAGTTAATCATCGTCGGCACGCTCGTCAGGACGGTCGGGCGGTATCGCTCGATCATCTCGAAAATCTTTTCGGGCGTTGACCTTTCCGAGAAGAGCGCGGTCGCGCCGCCCGCGGCGAAGGGAAAGAGGAGGTTCGTGCCCGTCGCGTAGCCGAAGAAGAGCTTCGGGACGGAGACGGTCAGGTCGTTCTCATTGACGCCGAGCACGCCCTTCGCGTAGCACTCGGTGTTGTAAGGCAGGTCGTGTTGCAGGTGGACGGCACCCTTCGGGCGTCCGGTCGAGCCGGAAGTGAAGAGCCAGATGGCCGGGTCGTCGCGGTGCGTGTCGGCGGGCGTTAACTCGTCGGGCTGACAATTAACGGCCCGCGCGAACGAGTGAAAGTCACCGCTCTCCACGCCGACGACCAGCACGTTCTCCAAGTGCCGCGCTTCTTTCGTCGCCCGCGCGAAGTTCTCAACGAGCGACTCGTGTATGACGGCGACGCGCGCGCGCGTGTATTCGAGGTAGTAGCGGTAGTCGTCCGCCGGGAGCAGCGGGTTGACCATCGTAATGACGCCGCCCACGCGGTTCGCGCCGAACCAACTCCACACGAACTCCGGGCAATCCGGCAGCGCGATGAGCACACGGTCTTCAATCTCCACACCAAGCTCGCGCAGCGCGCCGCCCGCGCGGTTCGACATCCGCGCCGCGTCCGCATAGGTGAAAGTCTCGTCGCCGTAGTAGAGGCAGACCTTACCTTCGCGCCCTTCCTCAAGGTTGTGATAGAGGAAGTAGTCGCCCATTCGGAAGCGTTCGGGGAACTCGACGTTCGGCATAGACGGCAGGGGCTTTGGTTTTACACGCGACCGGCGAGAGATCAACTGCCTCAGCCTTGATCGAGGCGGTCGCGCTCCTTGTCTGGGTCAGTCGTAAAACTCGCTACGGTGAGCGATTCTAATCACAGCCACTTCGGACGCGGCGTCGTCAATCAGGTAGCCGACGCGCCAGTCGCCGATGCGGACGCGCCACACGCCCTCCTCCGACCTGACTTTGAGGCAACCGGCGGGGCGCGGGTTCGATGCGAGGTCGAGGATCGCTTTCACGACGCGGTTCCTGGTCGAGCGGTCGAGCCGCTTCAGCTCCCGCTCGGCGCGTGAGGTGATTGTGACGTTATACATCTATCTCGCCGTCGGCGCGCAGTTCCTCGACCAACTCGGCGAAGGGTCGGCGCGGCTCGTCCCTGCTTTCGCGGGCGACTTGGCCGAAATGCAAATCCTCAAGCATCTCCTCGTACTCTTCAAGCGGGAGAATGACGGCTGTCTTCTTACCTTCGGCGTCCGTGACGAACTGAACATTTCTTGACATAACTCTTTCTCCGATTCGACGCTCTGCCTGATCCTAACACGACCGGCTCGCACGGCTGCGGCCAGGCCGGGGCGCGGCGTCAACGCCCCGCGAAGGGGCAGCCCGCCCGTCCGTGTGTGCTGTCGAGGTGCGTGCGCGCCTCCCAGAGTTCGGGGAAGAACTTCTTGCCGAGCGTGGTCTTCAGGTAGCCCACGCCCTCGCTGCCGCCCGTGCCGCGCTTCTCGCCGAGCATCCGCTCGACCATCTTGACGTGGTGGTAGCGCCAGAGCGAGAAGAACTCGTCGTGCGCGACGAGCGCCTCGCCGAGTTGAAACTCCTCGGCGCGCGACTCGAAGTGCGTGAGCACTTCGACGACGGCGCGGACGCGCGCCTGGTAGCGCCGCCGCCTCTCGTCTTCCGGGAGCGAGGCGTCGTCAGGCGGCGAGTCGAGTCCGCGCCGCGCGAGCAGCGCGTAGAAGGCTTCGCCGAGCGTCGTCGCGTCCATGCGCGCCTGCAAACGCGCCGCGGCGAACTCGTCGTCTCGGAAGGCGAGCGTGACGCCCACGTCCTTGAGGCCCGAAGAGAACTCGATTTCGCGGAACTGCGTTGACTGAAAGCCGCTCGCCGGGTTGAGCTGGTCGCGGAAGCCGAGGAAGTTGATCGGCGTCATCGTCTCAAGGATGTGTATCTGCGCGACGAGCAGTTTCTCGATCTCGACGACGCGGGCGAGCGCGCGCGTCGCCGCGGGCGCTCGGTCTTCACCCATGGCGAGGATGGCCGCGTCTATCTCGTGGAGAATCTGCTTGAACCAGAGTTCGTAAGCCTGGTGGATGGTGATGAACAGAAGCTCGTCGTGGTGCGCGGGGTCGGACAGGCACGTCTGCAACTCGATCAGCTCGCGCACGCGAAGATACTTGTTGTAGGATAAAGGCTCAGTCACGGCTAATCCTCTGTGCGGGCGGAAGCTGTCGTTTATTCAGAAACTCAGGGACGGCGGATTCCGCCACCTCCGTTACCTGAGCCGCCTCGCTTACACCGCTCCCCTTCAAAAGATTTCACCTCCCGCGACGAGTTATGCCGCGAGTTCGATCAACTACGGCGTAGCGCGCTGATAAGTCCCTGTGCCTTGAATGCTCGCGCGACCGTGGGGCTTCGTGATAGTTTCGCGCGGCAGCCCGCGCTTCGGCAAGGCGCGAGATGAAGACGTGCCGGGATGAGTGGGCCATAAGCCCGCCCTTCTCTTCACGCCCGTCTTTATGTTCAGCTTTGAGCGCGGCGTCCGAAGGCACATACGTCAAAATAGGCTTCATGCCTTAAAGTGGGAGAATGATGATGGCAACGCGCGCCGGTGTGGACAGACCGCCAGACGAAGAGTTCTCTATCCGCAAACGAGCAAGGGCGGTGGCGGTCGTGCTACTGACCTTGCTGGGTGTGGCGGGCATGTCGTTCGGGGCGGGGACGGCGGAAGTGCCGTCGCGGGCGCGCGCGCGCGCCCAGGGCAAACAAAATAGTGTCGTCCTCTTTGATGCGGACTGGCGTTTTCAACGGGGGGGCGCGCAGGGCGCGGAGCGGCCCGATTTTGATGATTCCAAATGGCGGAAGCTAGACCTCCCGCACGACTGGAGCATCGAAGACCTGCCCGGCACACGCTCGCCGTTCGACCCCGAAGCGATCAGCCAGGTGAGCGGCGGCTTCACGACCGGGGGAACCGGCTGGTATCGCAAAACATTCGCCGTCCCGAATGAAGAGAAGGGGAAGCGTATTCTGCTTCAGTTCGACGGCGTGTACATGAACGCGGACGTGTGGCTGAACGGCCAGTGGGTGGGCGCTCACCCTTACGGCTACACGAGCTTCTGGTTCGACCTGACGGACAAGGTTAAATTCGGGGGCGCGAACGTCCTGGCCGTCAAGGTGAAGAACGAGGGCGAGAACAGCCGCTGGTATTCCGGCTCAGGCATCTACCGCCACGTCTGGTTGAAGACGCTGGAGCCGACGCACGTCGCGCAGTGGGGGACTTACATCACCACGCCGGCGGTGAATGCTTCGTCCGCCAGAGTGAATGCGAAGACTAGAGTGCTGAACGAGAGCGAACAGCCCGCGCGTGTCACACTCTTGACGAGAATCGTTGACGGGGCAGGTCAAGAGGTGACGAAGGTCGAGTCGAGTCAAACCGTCGAGCCGAAAGCCGCCTACGAATTCAACCAGGACGCGACCATCAAATCTCCCGCGCTGTGGTCGCCCGACTCGCCCACGCTCTACACCGCCGTCAGCGAAGTTTACCGCGACCGGCAACTGACCGACCGCGTGGAGACGAAGTTCGGCGTCCGCACGATCTCCTTCGACGCCGCGAGCGGCTTCCGCCTCAACGGCCAGCCGCTCAAACTTAAAGGCGGCTGCCTCCACCACGACAACGGCCCGCTCGGCGCGCGCGCCTTTGACCGGGCGGAGGAGCGGCGCGTGGAACTACTGAAGGCGAGCGGCTACAACGCCCTGCGGCTCGCACATAACCCGCCGTCGCCCGCGTTCCTCGCCGCCTGCGACCGGCTCGGCGTGATGGTCATTGACGAGGCGTTCGACATGTGGCGGGAGGGGAAGAACCCGCACGACTACCACCTCTATTTCGACGAGTGGTGGCAGAGGGATGTCGAGAGCATGATCGAGCGCGACCGCAACCACCCGTCCGTCATCATGTGGAGTACGGGGAACGAGATTCCGAACCGTGATAAGCCGGAGGTGGTGAAGCTTGCGAAGGTGCTGGGCGACTACGTGCGCCGCCTCGACCCGACGCGCCCCGTCACCTCTGCGGTGAACGATCTGCGCGAAGACAAAGACCCCTATTTCGCCACGCTCGACGTTGCCGGCTACAACTACGCCGCCGGGGGCGACCACATGAAGAAGAGTCTGTACGAGTACGACCACGGTCGCGTCCCCAACCGCGTCATGGTCGGCACGGAGTCTTACCCGCTCGAAGCGTTCGACAGTTGGATGAACGTACTCGATCACGCTTACGTCGTCGGCGATTTCGTCTGGACGGCGTTCGATTACATCGGCGAGGCCAGCATCGGCTGGCGCGGCTACTGGCAGGAGCGAAATTTCTACCCCTGGAACCTCGCCTACTGCGGCGACATAGACATCTGCGGGTGGAAGCGCCCGCAGTCTTTCTACCGCGACGCGCTCTGGAAGAAAGATCAGGTGTCGGTCTTCGTCAAACCGCCGCGCCCCTCTTTCGAGCCGAACCCGAAGAGGCAGCCGTGGTCGAAGTGGCACTGGCTCGACGTGGTGGCCGACTGGAACTGGAAGGGGTTCGAGAACAAGCCCCTGGAGGTGAGCGTGTACTCCTCTTGCGAGGAGGTCGAGTTGTTTCTGAACGGGAGGTCTTTGGGCAGGAGGCCGACCAACCGCTCGACCGCGTACATCGCCACGTGGGAAGTGCCTTACCAGGCGGGCGCACTCAGGGCGGTCGGCTATGACGCGGGCGGGCAGGCGGGCGCGGCAGAACTGCGCTCGGCGGGAGAGCCGACCCGCGTCAGGCTGTCTGCCGACAGGACTAGCGTCAAAGCGGACGGGCAGGATTTGAGCTACATCACGGCGGAGTTGGTTGACGCACGCGGCGTGCGTAACCCGAAGGCCGAGAATCTGGTAAAGTTCGCGCTCGAAGGGCCGGGCCGCATAGTCGGGGTGGGGAACGCGAATCCGGTCAGCACGGAGAGCTACCAGCAGCCGCAGCGGAAAGCCTGGCAGGGGCGTTGCCTGGTTATCGTGAAGTCAGACAAACGGGCGGGCAAGATAAAGGTCAGGGCTTCAGCCGAAGGGCTTGCGCCGGCAGAGGTCGTTATTGACACGACCGCACCGTAGGAGGGTGTGATGCCCGACACTTTATGAAGAGGGGTTCGCTTCATGGGTAAACTCAGCCGCCGAAAATTTATCGGCACTGCCGCCGCCGGGGCCGGCGCTGTGCTCGCGGGGGAGATGATCGCGCAGCGTGGGGCGAAGACGGAGGCGCGGGGCGGGGCCGTCGCCGCGGGGGTGTTTGACCGCTCCGTCAGGAGTCCCACGGATCGTGTGAGCCTCGGACGGAGCGGGCTGAAGGTTTCGCTCGTCGGCATCGGCACGGGCAGCATCGGCTACGCGCACCACTCGAACCAGACGCAGCTCGGCCAGGCGGCCTTCACGCGCCTGATGCGCCACGCCTTCGACCGCGGCGTCAACTTCTACGACCTAGCCGACGCCTACGGCTCGCACACGTTCTTCCGTGACGCCATGCAAGGCGTTCCCCGCGAGAAGTACGTCGTCCAGACCAAGACCGACAGCCGCGACCCTCAGCAGGCGCGCAGAGATATTGAACGCTTCCTCGCCGAACTGAACACGGACTACATAGACTCGCTGATCGTCCACTGCGTCACCGAGTCTGACTGGACGACGCGCTACCGCGGCGTTTTGGACGCGTTCTCCGAGGCGCAGCGGCGGGGGCGTGTGCGCGCCGTCGGCGTCACGTGCCACAGCTTCGGAGCGCTCGAAGCCGCCGCCTCAAGCGACTGGGTCGAGATCAACCAGGTGCGCTGGAACCCGCGCGCCGCGCACATGGATGCCGAGGTCGGGACGGCGCGCTCGCTCTTCGCACGGATGAGGGCGAAGGGACAGGGCATGATCGGCATGAAGGTGGTGGGCCAGGGCGACATCGTGCAGGGCGGGCGCTCTCTCTCGCCCGCCGACTGCTTCCGCTTCCAGATCGAGTCGGGCGTGGTGGACGCATTCGTCTTGGGCGTCGAGCGCGTCGAGCACATAGACGAGTTGCTCGGCGGGACACAACTGGCGCTCGACGAACTGGGCTACCGCGCGGGCGCGACGGCTTAAAGCGCCTACGGCTTTCCGCTCTTCGGAGTGCGCCGCCGCGCCCGTCTGAGCTGTACGTATGCCTCCGAGATAAGAGATGTCGAACCACACCACACGACGTGAATTTTTGCAGACCGCCGGTTCAGGCGTACTGGGTCTCGTCCTCGCGGGCAGGTCAGCCGCCGCCGTACCACGAGCCGGGAGGCCGCAGGAATTACTCGTCTATGTCGGCACGTACACGGCGGGCAAGAGCGAGGGCATTTACCTCTACCGCCTGCAACTCTCTTCGGGCGAGTTGCGACAGGTCGGCGTGACCCGCGGCGTCGTGAACCCTTCATACCTCGCGCTCGAACGCGACAGGCGTTACCTGTACGCCGTAAATGAGGTGACGGAGTTCAACGGTCAAAAGAGCGGGGCCGTCAGCGCCTTCGCCGTAGATCAGCGGACGGGCGCACTACGCTTCCTGAATCAACAGCCGTCGCTCGGCGGCGCGCCCTGCTACGTCACCGTCGCCGACACGGGGCGGTTCGTCCTTGTAGCCAACTACGTCGGCGGGAACGTCGCCGTCCTGCCGGTGCGCGCCGACGGGAGTCTCGGCGAGGCCGTTGACGTGCGGCAGGAGCAAGGGGCCTCAGGCGTCAACCCGCAGCGGCAGGAAGCCCCGCACGCCCACTGCGTCGTGTTAGACAAGGCTAACCGGCACGCCTACGCCTGCGACCTCGGCGCGGACAAGATCATGATCTACCGCTTCGACGCGCGGCGTGGAAAACTCACGCCCGCGCCTGCGCCGTGGGCGCAGGTCAAACCGGGCGCGGGGCCGCGCCACCTTACCTTTCACCCGCGCGGTCAGTTCGCCTACGTGATGAACGAACTCGGCGCGACGGTGACCGTCTTCGCGCACGACCCCGTGCGGGGCACTCTGCGCGAGGTGCAGACGTTGCCCACGCTGCCAGCCGACTTTAAGGGAGCGAACACGGGCGCGGACATACACGTTGCGCCCGACGGGCGATTCCTCTACTGCTCGAACCGCGGGCACGACCACATCGCCGCGTTCGGGGTTGAGGAGCGCACGGGTAAGCTGAGCCTCGTCGCGCACGAGCCGACGAGGGGCAAGACGCCGCGCAACTTCGCCATTGACCCGACCGGCACATTCCTCCTGGTCGCGAATCAAGACTCGGACACGATCACCACCTTCCGGCTCGACCCGCGGACGGGCAGGCTCGGCTTCACGGGGCACAGCGCCGAGGTGTCGTCTCCCGTCTGCCTGAAACTGGTCGCGCCCTTCGCGTGAGATGCGCGTCCGACTGCGCGGGGGACTTGCGCGCGTTGCGCGCACACATCATCGCGCGCCGGTCGTTCGCCTGTTCAACTTTAGAGTAAACGAAAGTGAGCACAACTCCGATGAAGAGTCCGGCGCGTATTGTCGCGGGTCTTTCGCTCTGCCTGCTGTTCACGGCGGGCGTCGCCGCCGCGGTCAAAGCGCGAGTGCTCGTCGTCGTGGCGACGCAAGATCACGTCGTCACGCCCGGCCCCGCCTTAGAGTTCACGCGCCTGCTTAATGCGCGGGTGCTCACGCTCGAAGGCGACTGCGGCCACCTGGCTCCGGGGTGCGAGGCGCAGAAGTTGAACCCAGCCGTCGCCGACTTCCTCTCACGTTAACAGACCACAACATCCGGCCCGCGGAAGGAAAAGTTCTTGACAGGCGACCGGGCTGAGTAATAGAAAGACTTTTGCTAGGCCATGCAACAAAGCGTCCCCGGTTCGTCTTCGTTAGGTCGGTGTCGAACTGTGCGCGGCTGAAGCGCAAAAGCGTTTCCGGTCGCGCGGGCCTGAAATTAACGACGAGCGGGCTGCTTGTCGAGAGCAATCAAAATCGTGGAGTCCGGGAGGAGTCTCCTTCCGGCGATGGCCGGCGCAGTTCGCCGCCGCGGCGTTCAGATTAAAATTTCCGGGAGCTTTTGAATGAGTCAGACCGTGATGTTCCGTTCCGCGTGTCGGCTGCTGTGCGTCTTAGTCGTCGTGTGCTCGTTCGCAACCGGGGCGCGTGCGCGCTCGCTCGACAACGGGCTGGCGAAGACCCCGCCGATGGGCTGGAACAGTTGGAACAAGTTCGGCTGCAACGTGAGCGAGAAGTTAATTAAGGAGATGACCGACGCGCTCGTGAGCATGGGGATGCGCGACGCCGGCTACCAGTACGTCGTGATTGACGACTGCTGGCAGGTGGGCCGCGACGCCCAAGGGAACATCATCGCAGACCCGCAGCGCTTCCCTTCGGGGATGAAGGCGCTCGCCGACTACGTCCACTCGAAGGGACTCAAGTTCGGCCTCTACTCCGACGCGGGCACGCTCACCTGCCAGAAGCGACCGGGCGGTCGCGGCTACGAGTTCCAGGACGCGAGGCAATACGCGGCGTGGGGCGTTGACTATTTGAAATATGATTGGTGCTCGACGGGCACGCAGAACCAGCAGGCGTCTTATTCGATCATGCGCGACGCGCTCGCGAAGGCGGGCCGCCCCATCGTCTTCAGCATCTGCGAGTGGGGCACGTCGAAGCCCTGGACGTGGGCGCGCGATGTGGGAAATCTGTGGCGCACGACCGGCGACATACAGGACTGCTGGGACTGCAAGCGCGATTGGGGCGGCATGGGCTTCGTCCACATCCTCGACCTGCAAGACGGCCTCGAAGCTTACGCCGGCCCCGGCCACTGGAACGACCCCGACATGCTTGAGGTCGGCAATGGCGGGATGACGGCGACCGAGTACCGCGCGCACTTCAGCCTCTGGTGCGTCCTGGCCGCGCCCCTGATGGCCGGCAACGACATCCGGCAGATGACGCCGGAGACAGCCGAGATACTGACGAACAGGGAAGTCATCGCCGTGGATCAAGACCCTCTCGGCATGCAAGGCCGCCGCGTCAAACGCGAAGGCGACTCCGACGTGTGGGCCAGACAACTCTCGGACGGGGGCCGCGCGGTCGCGCTCCTGAACCGCGGCATCGCGCCCGCAAAAGTTTCAGTCTCTTGGAATGAGATCGGCTACCCCGCGCACCTCTCCGCTTCGGTGCGCGACCTCTGGGCGAAGAAGGATTTGGGCAAGCACACGGGCAGCTTCAGCGCCGACGTGCCGGCCCACGGCGTCGTCCTAGTCAGAGTAGAGCCTTAAATCACAGGTATGTTAAGACGAGTCGCCTTAGCACTCTTAATCGCGCTCGCGCCGCTCGCAACGCTCGGCTCAACGGGCGGCGCGACCGTCGCCGCGGGCGTTCTTTCGGATGCCGCCGCCGCGCAGGCCGAGCGGGCCGGCGAGGACTCTGCACGCGTCGCCTGGTCGAGGGCCGCGCACTTGCGGCGCGGCGTCAACCTGAGCCACTGGTTCTCACAGTCTCCGGGCGGCGACTACTCTGAGAATCACCTGCGGACGCACACCACCAAGCGCGACATCACGCTCATCAAAAGCCTCGGCTTCGATCACGTTCGTTTCCCTGTCGAGCCTGCCCCGCTCTTCGACGAAGCACATCCGGCAGACCTCAACCCGGAATATCTGCGCCGCCTCGACTCGGCGCTCGACATGCTTCTCGCGGGCGGCCTCTCGGTCGTCTTCGACGTTCACCCCTCCGACGAGTTCAAGCTCAAGCTCCGCACGGACGACCGGCACGTCGAAGCCTTCGCCGAGTTCTGGCGCGCGCTCGCCCGCCACCTCTCCGCGCGCGACCCCGAACGACTCTTCCTCGAAATCATCAACGAGCCGATGGCCGAGGACGCCTACCGCTGGATGGGGATTCAGGCGCGCGTGGCCGCTGCCGTCCGCGACGGCGCGCCGCTTCACACCATCATCGCCACAGGCCCGCGCTGGTCTGCCGTGGATCAGCTCCTCCTCATCGAGCCGCTCGCCGACCGGAACGTGATCTACAACTTTCACTTCTACGAGCCGCACAACTTCACGCACCAGGGCGCGACGTGGGGCGCTGAAGTTTGGCCGTACCTCAAGAACGTCCCCTACCCGTCCAGCCCCGAAGCCGTCGCGCCGCTGCTGGCTTCCGTCGAACACGAGTCGGCGCGCGGAGCCTTGCGTGCTTACGGCGAAGAGCGCTGGAACGCGGAGCGGATCGAGCGCATGGTCGCGCTCGCTGCGGACTGGGCGCAGAAGCGCGGCGTACCCCTCACGTGCAACGAGTTCGGCGTCTATCGCACTTACTCGCCGCCGCCCGCCCGCCTGCGTTGGATAGAGGACGTGCGCACGGCCCTTGAGAGGCACAAGATAGGCTGGGCCATGTGGGATTACGCCGACTCGTTCGGAGTCGCCTTGAAGAAAGACGGTCGCGCGACGCCCGACCCGCAGGTCGTCACGGCGCTCGGACTGCGGACTCAAAATCAGCCTGGGATGTGATCCGGCGGGGGCACGCCGCACTCGACCCGCTTCACAGCCCGCGGCTTTTTGCGGCGTCGAGACTGAGCCTTCAGACGGGCGGGCCGAAACGGTTTGCGCGACCGGAGTAGGATTCTTTCTGTCGCTTCGTGAGGACGCTTGTCAGGAATCTTCTCAAGCCCGGCGAAGATTAGCGTCGAGCCGTGCGGCATGGCCGCGCGCGACGCGGAGCGCGACCGTCCGCTCGCCGTAACGCACTTCGCACGTCGTCCCGGTGACGCTGCGGACGGTCGCCCCGGCGAGCCGCCCCGCGTCCCAACGTATGTCAATCTCGAATCCGCCGCGGGCGCGCAAGCCCTTGACGCTGCCCGCAGCCCACGCGCGCGGCAGCGCCGGCAGCAGGTGTATCTCGCCCGCGTGCGACTGCAAGAGCATCTCGGCGATGCCGGAGGCCGCGCCGAAGTTGCCGTCTATCTGGAACGGCGGGTGCGCGTCGAAGAGGTTCGCGTAGATGCCCCCGCCGCTTCCGACGCGGCTCGCCGCCTGCTGCATGAAGACGGGCGTGAGCGCGATCAACAGAAGTTTGTAGGCGCGCTCGGCGTCGAGCAGGCGCGCCCAGAAGTTTATCTTCCAGGCGAGGCTCCAGCCCGTGCCTGCGTCGCCGCGGATTTCGAGCGTCCGACGCGCCGCCGCGAAGAGGTCGGGCGTCGCGCGCGGCGTGATTTGGTCGCTAGGGAAGAGACCGTAAAGATGCGAGACGTGGCGATGATGCATCTCCGGCGCTTCCATGTCCCAGTCTTCGAGCCACTCCTGCAACTGCCCGGCCTTGCCGATTTGCATCGGGGCCATGCGCGCGCGCAGAGACGAGAGACGCGCCGCGAACTCTCTGTCAACTCCGAGAATGTGCGCGGCCTCGGCGCAGTGGTTGAAGAGGTCGCGGACGATCTGCGTGTCCATCGCGGGGCCGGCGCAGACCGCGACGCCGCCGGGGTGCTGGTGCTCCGGCGAGAGCGACGGGCAGGTGACGAGCCACTTGTGCACCGGCTCCTCGACGAGCGTGTCGGCGAAGAACTGCGCCGCGCCCTTCAGGACGGGGTAGATTTTCGCGAGATAATTTTTGTCGGGCGCGAACTCGTAGTGATCCCAGAGGTGTTTGCAGAGCCACGCCCCTCCCGTCGGCCACATGCCCCAGAGCGGCCCGTCCACGGGCGCGCACGCGCGCCAGAGGTCTGTGTTGTGGTGGCAGACCCAGCCGCGCGCGCCCCAGTGCACGCGCGCCGTGCGGCCTCCGTTCTCGGCGAGTTCCGTGACCATGCGTATGAGCGGCTCGTGGCACTCGGAGAGGTTGCAGACTTCCGCAGGCCAGTAGTTCATCTCGGTGTTGATGTTGACGGTGTACTTCGACTCCCACGGCGGCGTCATACTCTCGTTCCAGATGCCTTGCAGGTTGGCGGGCTGTGTGCCGGGGCGCGACGAGGAGATGAGGAGGTAGCGACCGTACTGGAAGTAGAGCGACGCGAGGTGCGGGTCTTCTTTCCCTTCGGCGAGGCGGACGACGCGTTGGTCTGTCGGAAGACTCGCGGCGTCGTTCGAGCCGAGGTCGAGGCGGACGCGGCGGAACAGGCGTTGGTGCTCACGCACATGATCGGCGCGCATCCGCTCGAAGCGACGCGCGGCGGCTTTGTTCAGGTACGAGGCGGCGAGTCGTTCGGGGTCGCCGGTCACGTCCTTGTAGCTCTTGTAGCTCGTGGCCGCGGCGATGAGGATAGTCGCCGCGTCGGCGTTGTTGACAGTAATGCTGTCCTTGTCCGCCGTCGTCTTTCCGCCTTCGGCGAGGACGAGGACGCGGGCCTGAAATTTGAGCGCGCCCTTGATGCCGAAGGCGTCGCCGCCTCTCCCGCGCAAGACGAGCGTGTGGCCGGACTCGGTCGCGACCGTCGCCTCCTGCGGCGTCTGCATCGAGGCGTTGAAGCTGATTTGGCCGGGGCGGTCTGCGGTCAGCCGAACCGCGATCACTTGATCCAAGGGGCTTGAGAAAATCGCGCGCGCGTGGCGCACGCCGCCGACCGTGTAGGAGATGGAGGCGATGGCCGTGTCGAGGTCTAGCTCGCGCCGGTAGTCGGACGCGCTCTCGTGGCCGGGGAATTTTAGGTTCAAGTCGCCGACGGGCTGGTAGGGCATCTGCTTGAGGGGGCGGGCCATCATCTTCTCGCCGACGAGATCGTTGGCCTCTTTGTATTTGCCCTCGAAGATGAGGCGACGCGCTACGGGCAAGGCCGACAGCGCCTCCGCATTTGTGGGGTCGTAAGGCCCGCCCGCGTAGAGCGTGTCCTCGTTGAGTTGCAGGCGCTCGCTCGCCGTACCGCCGAAGACCATCGCGGCGAGCCGACCGTTACCGAGGGGAAGCGCCTCGACCCACTGCGCGGCGGGCCGGTCGTACCAGAGCTTCAGCGCCGCGGGGTCGGTGGCGTCGGCGGCGTGCGAGGCGAGCGGCGTCCGTCTCGCGCCCCTCGACTTAATGAAGGTTAGCGGCAGTGCGGCCCCGGTTAGAAGGCTCTTGAGAAGGAACTCACGGCGGTTGATGCGGTTCTTCATAAGCGTCCGCGCCGGGCGGCAACGTCGGCGGAATATGAAAACTCTTTATCTTGACAAGGCTTTGGGCGGTAACGTAACTTCGCCGCCGCACGTTGTCAATAAGCCGCCGTTTCCTTGCCCGGAGTGCTTCGGCACAAGCCTTGTCACAGTGCGTTTGAGTTCCCGTCGCCCCCATGTGGGCGCGGCTCGCGTTCGACGTGAGCCAGCGATTGCGGCCTCGCCGGGCGGCGCTTCGGCTTACTTTACGGCTTGTGACCGACGGAGAGGAGAGCATGAAGTTGAAACCATACCTCGTTCGCAGGGCGCGCTTCGCGGGCGCGCGTCTGCTTCTCGTCCTGATTCTTTCGTTGGTGCTCGGCGGCGGCGGCGTCACGGCGCAGGTGCTCAACGACCCCGTGGACGTGAGCCAGGAGTTCCAGAAGATGGAGCAGGTCTATTTCGTCGGGAGCCGCGTCAAGGACTTTAACCCGGCGACCGGGCAGGGCACGCTCCAGTGGGACAGGTACTTGCGCAGCACTACGCTCTCCTTCAACAAGATTGACGTGACGCTGGGCAAGGGGCGCGCGACCGAATTCCCCGGCACCGAGTACGACCAAGACCCCGTGCTGCCTTTCTCCATCTCCTTCGTCACGCCGCGCACCGTCCGCCTGCGCTTCACTTCGCGTGCCGAGTTCCCGCGCGACGCGGACTCCCTCATGCTCGTCGGCACGCCGCCCGTCGATCACACGTGGAAGGTCGAGCAGACCGACAAGGGCGTCACATACACGAGCGCCTACGGCCAGGTGCGACTCATCAAAGACCCGTGGCACGTCGAGTTCTACGACGGCGCGGGCCGCCTCCTGACGCGCACGCAGAACGTCGGCGACCCGGCGACCTACTTCACGCCCATCCCTTTCTCCTTCGTTCGACGCGCGAGCGACCTGAGCCGGCTGACCGCCGCGACCTTCGAGTTGCAACACGACGAGAAGATTTTCGGCTGCGGCGAGTCGTTCACCCGGCTAGACAAGCGCGGACAGAAAATAAACGCCTGGACGCGCGACGGCATGGGCGTGCAGAACGAGTTCATGTATAAGCCCATTCCGTTCTTCCTCAGTAGCAACGGCTACGGCATGTTCGTTCACACGAGCGCCCCCGTCACCTTCGACTTCGGCAAGACCTACGACCAGCACAACACCATCTACGCGGGCGACGAGAACCTCGACATCTTCGTCTTCCTCGGCCAGCCCAAAGACATCCTCTCCGAGTACACGGCCCTGACGGGCCGCAGCCCCGTCCCGCCGCTCTGGTCTTTCGGCTTCTGGATGAGCCGCATCACCTACAAGTCGGAGGACGAGGTGCGCGACGTGGCGGCACGCTTGCGCGAGCACCGCGTACCCGCGGACGTGATCCACCTCGACACCGGCTGGTTCGAGACCGACTGGCGCAGCAACTACCAGTTCTCCGCCTCGCGCTTCCGCGACCCCGCACGGATGATTGCGGATTTGAAGAAGCAGGGCTTCCACATCAGCCTCTGGCAGTACACCTACTTCACGCCGAAGAACGAGCTGTACAAGGAGATCGTCTCGCGCGGCTACGAGGTCAAAGACCAGGCGGGTAATCTACCCTTCGAGGACGCCGTGCTCGACATGAGCAACCCGGAGGCCGTGAAGTGGTATCAGGGGAAGCTCGCCGCGCTTTTGAAGATGGGCGTCGGCGCGATCAAGGTTGACTTCGGCGAGGGCGCGCCCGTGAACGGTCAATACGCTTCGGGCCGAACGGGCTGGTACGAGCACAACCTTTACCCTCTGCGCTACAACAAGGCCGTCGCCGACATCACCAGAGAGACGACGGGCGAGAGCATCATCTGGGCCAGAAGCGCCTGGGCCGGCAGCCAGCGCTACCCGCTGCACTGGGGCGGCGACGCCGAGAACACCAACTCGGCGATGGCCGCGGAACTGCGCGGCGGACTCTCCTTCGGACTCTCCGGCTTCACCTACTGGAGCCACGACGTTGGCGGCTTCGTCCAAAGAGCGCCGCGCGACCTCTACCGCCGCTGGCTGGCCTGGGGCGTACTCACCTCGCACACGCGCGCACACGGCGCGCCGCCGCGCGAGCCTTGGGAGTACGACGAGGCTTTGACCGAGGACTTCCGCCGCGCGCTCGGCCTCAAGTATTCGCTCATGCCCTACATCTACGCGCAGGCCGTGGACTCTTCGGCGCGCGGCTTCCCCATGCTGCGCGCGCTCTTCTTCGAGTACCCGGAAGACCCGACCTCCTGGACGATTGACGACGAGTACGTGTTCGGCTCAAGCCTGCTCGTCGCCCCTTTGTTCGAGAGCGCCGACAGCCGGCGAGTCTATCTGCCGCCGGGCGACTGGATTGACTACCAGACCGGCAAGGTTTACGCGGGCGCGCGCTGGCACGAGATCACAGCGGGGCAGATTCCGGTGGTGCTGCTCGTGCGTGACCATTCCGTCATCCCGCACGTCCGTGTAGCACAGAGCACGGCGGACATTGACTGGAAGAACGTCGAGCTGCGCGTCTTCAGCACGGACGACGCGGCGGTCGCGGGGCTGTTCGCGCTGCCGCAGGGCGGCCTTCAACCGCTCAACCTGAGCGGCTCGCCTGGTGGCTACGCTCTGCAAGGCGACCCGCTCCGCGACCGGGTGAAGTGGCAGGTCACGCGATTCCCGTCGCGGTGAAGAAGCCGTTTCTGTTTAGCAGAAGGGCACACCCAAAAAAAGCGTCTATGAAAAAGCTCCGTCACTCGTCGCGGCTCACGCTCGTGCTCCTTTTCGTTCTCACTTCGCCGGTGTTGGCGTTGCCGCAGTCGCCCGCCCGCAGTGAAGCGGCGGCGCGCTTCTTCCCGGCGAAGGACTTGATGAGGGTCGGCGTCTATTACTACCCGGAGCACTGGCCGGAAGGTGAGTGGGACAGGGACTTCGCCAACATCGAGCGGCTCGGCTTCGAGTTCGTCCACATGGGCGAGTTCGCTTGGGCCTTCATGGAGCCGGAGGAAGGGCGCTTTGATTTCGCCTGGCTCGACCGCGCCGTCGAACTCGCGGCCCGTCACCACCTGAAAGTCATCCTCTGCACCCCGACCCCGACGCCGCCCGCGTGGATGGCGGAGAAGTACCCCGAAATCTTCCTCGTCGGCGCGGACGGTCGCCGGCGCGAGCACGGCTCGCGCGGCAACAACGCGCTTGCAGACCCCGCATACCTGCGCTTCACCGAGCGCGTCGTCATGCAGCTCGCAAGCCGCTACGGCAAAAACCCCGCGGTCTGGGGCTGGCAGCTCGACAACGAGCCGGGCGCGCCGCCCGACTACGGCCCTTCGGCGCAGGCGGCCTTCCGCGACTGGCTGAGAGCGCGCTACCAGACCATTGACGTTTTGAACCGCGAGTGGGGCGCGGCCTTCTGGAGTCTGAAGTATGACGACTTCGACCAAGTGAGAGCGCCCAACCCGACCCTCCTCTACGGCGTCAGCCCGCACGCCGTGCTCGACTTCCGACGCTTCACCGCCGACCAGACGGCGAAGTTCCTCAACTGGCAGGCCGCGCTCCTCCGACGTTACACCGTGCCCGCGCAGTTCATCACGACGAACTACATCTCGACCACCGGAAGCTCCGACCCGCGACGCTCTGGCGACCTCGACTTCATCTCCTACACGATGTACCCGGTCGGCGGCGGTCGGGGCCTCGGAGAAGACGGCTTCCGCCTCGGCTGGCCGGACGGCATCGCCTTCGCCAACGCTTTTTACAAGAACATCAAAGGCGCGACGGGCGTGATGGAGTTGCAGCCCGGACAGGTCAACTGGGCCTACATCAATCCGCAGCCCATGCCGGGCGTCGTGCGGATGTGGCTGTGGCATGCCTTCGCGGGCGGCCTCTCCTTCGCGTGCAACTACCGCTACCGCCAGCCGCTCTACGGGAGCGAACTGTACCACTACGGCATCGTCCGCACGGACGGCGTCACGCCGTCGCCCGGCGGCCTGGAGTATTCACAGGTCGCGCGCGAGATGCGGGAGCTTCGCGCGAAGTACGACCCCAACGCGAGGCCCCCGGCGAACTACCTCGCGCGCCGGACGGCGATCCTGTGGAACCAAGAGAACCTCTGGAACATTGACTACCAGAAGCAGACGGGCCTCTGGGACACCTGGGGCCACATGTTCCGCTACCTGGAGATCGCCAAGTCGTTCGGCGCTCCGCTCGACATCATCTCCGAAGGACAGGACTTCTCTTCGTACCCCGTCCTCGTCGCGCCGGCCTATCAACTCGTTGACGAAGAACTCGTCCGCAAGTGGACGAGCTACGTCGAGCAGGGCGGCCATCTGGTGCTCACCTGTCGCACGGGCCAGAAGCGTCGGAACGGCCAGCTCTGGGAGGCTGCGTGGGCCGCGCCCATCCGCCCGCTCATCGGCGCGGAAGTCTCCTTCTTCGACCTGCTGCTCGAAGACGGACGAGGCGAGGTCACAATGAACGGCACGGCTTACCAGTGGAACGTCTGGGCCGATGTGCTCAAGCCGAACGAAGGCACAGAGAGCCTCGCGAAGTATGCAAACCAGTTCTATGCGGGCCAGACCGCGGTCACGTACCGGCGACTCGGCAAAGGGAGCGTCACCTACGTCGGCGTCCAGACGAAAGACGGGCGGCTCGAAAAGGATGTGCTCCGCGAAGTATATAAACGCGCGGGGCTGACCACCGAAGACTACTCGCAGGGCGTTTACGTTGACTGGCGCGACGGCTTCTGGGTCGCCGTCAACTACTCTTCCAAGCCCGCGGAGATCAACCCGCCGAAGGGCGCGGAAATTCTCTACGGGAGTCAGCCGCTCAAGCCCGCCGACGTGCTGGTCTGGAGATAGTCGGCGGCGTGGGGCAGCACAGCAGATGACGCGAGGCTGAGATAATCGCGCTCGGCCCGCGCGCGCGTGCTCACCGCCGCGGACACGCACGCGCACAACAGCTTCGAGAACCCGCGCGGCGTCGAGCCGCGGGACGAGCCGGCGGGCGTCGGCGCGGGCGGCAGACTCGTCTATCGCTTCGCGCCCGCGTCGGTCACGCGCTTACAGTTGAACTTATGACGGGCGCACGTTCATGCGCTCGTTACAGGGAGGTGATCCGAATGAGACTCACGAAGGCATTCACGTTGGCTCTCTCCACGTCCGTGCTGATGTTGCTCGCGGTCGTCGCCACGCGGCCAGGCGGGGCAGTCGTCGCGGCGCTGCGACAAGATGCGCCGTCGGCCAAGCCGGCCCAGAGCGCAGACAAGTTCGTGTACGCCGACTTCGAGACGGCGAACGACAAGCGGCCCGTCAGCAGCCACGGCGGGCTGGTGCAGCTCGTCTCTTACCAGGAGAGTCCTTCGAGTCCGAGCCGCTTCAAGAGCCTTGAGGGAAGCAACCCGCCCGCGCCCGAACTCGTCCACCTCAAGCAGGGCGACCCGAACCGCGCCATCGCCTTCGACTACGAGCTGGTGGCCCCGAACCAGTACGCGGGCGTCGGCGTCGAGGTGCACGGCGAGCCGGACAAGGACGGCAAGCCGGTCGCCGACGACGTGAGCGAATATAAGTTCGTGTCGTTGCAAATCTACGCGACCGGCGTGCCGTCGCTCAGGCTCGAAGTCATGAGCCGCGGCCAGGGCCTCGGAGCGCCGAACGCCTTCCCGCAGGCGACCTTCAAGGTCACGCCCGGCTTCAACACCTACCGTGTGCCGCTCAAGTCACTGCTCCAACCCGAGTGGGCGCAGCCGCGCGTCTCCGCGAAGGACGTTCTGAAGAAGCTGACCGCCGTGGCTATCACCGCCTACTGCAACCAGTGCACGCCGGCCAAAGGCACGGTCGTCATAGACAACATCGTCTTCGAGAAGTGAACGCCGGGGACGCCGCCGCTCCTTCGGGCAAACAGACTTCCGAGGTGAAGAAACTCGCCCTTATAAAGACAGTCGTATGGCGCAGCGCCGCGGGAAGGTGAGTTAGATTTCATGCGAGACAAGGTGCGCTGGGGAGTCTTGGGGGCGGCGAACATCGCCGTCCAAAAAGTTATACCCGCGATGCAACGCGGCGAGTGGTCTGAGATCGTGGGCCTCGCTTCGAGAAAGGTCGAGAAGGCGCGGGGCGCGGCGCGGGCGCTCGGCGTGCCGAAAGTTTACGGCTCTTACGAGGAGTTGTTGGCGGACGGGGAGATCGAGGCCGTCTATAACCCGCTGCCGAACCACCTGCACGTGCCGTGGACGACGCGGGCCGCGGAGGCCGGAAAGCACGTTCTCTGCGAGAAGCCTATCGGCATGAGCGTTGCGGAGGCGAAGGAACTGCTCGCGGTGCGCGACCGCACGGGCGTGAAGATTCAGGAGGCGTTCATGGTGCGCACGCACCCGCAGTGGACGGCCACGCTTGAGCTGGTGCGCGCGGGGCGCGTCGGGGAGCTTCGCGCCGCCGCGGGCTTCTTCAGCTACTTCAACCGCGACCCCGCAAACATACGCAACCGCTTGGAGACGGGCGGCGGCGCGCTGATGGACATCGGCTGTTATCCGGTTACAGTCTCGCGCCTCGTCTTCGGCGAGGAGCCGCGACGCTGTCTCGGCCTCGTCGAGCGCGACCCCGAAATGAGCACCGACCGCCTGACCTCCGCCGTGCTCGACTTCCCTTCGGGGCAGGCCGTCTTCACCTGCGCCACGCAGCTCGTCCCCTACCAGCGTATGCAGTTCTTCGGCACGCGCGGGCGTATCGAGGTTGAGATTCCCTTCAACGCGCCGACTGACCGCCCGACGCGCATCTTCATTGACGACGGCTCAGACATCTTCGGCTCCGGCGTCGAGGTGCGAGAGTTCGACACTTGCGACCAGTACACCATCCAGGGCGACCTCTTCTCGCGCGCCGTGCGCGAGGGCGGCGAGCAGCCGATCCCTCTGGAAGACGCCTTGAAGAACATGGCGGCGATTGAGGCGATCTTCCGCTCTGCCGAGTCGGGCAAATGGGAAGCGCCGCAGTGCTGAGAGGATGTTACCGAGAGGCCGTTCTAATTGTTACCAATTTGGCCCCTATCGTTTGGACCCGAACGAGGGACGACTGTTGCGCAATGGCGAACCGGTGCCGCTGACGCCGAAGGCTTTCGCGACGTTGGTCGTGCTGGTTCAGAGAAGTGGCCACCTCGTTGAGAAAGACGAGTTAATGAAACTCCTGTGGCCGGACAGCTTTGTAGAAGAATCAAACCTGAACCAACACATGTGGACGCTGCGCAGGACACTCGGCGAGAACAAAGCCGGCAGCGAGTACATTGAAACCGTGCCCAAGCGAGGCTATCGCTTTACGGCTGAGGTCCAGCATCTCGGCCACGAAAGCTTTGAACTTGTCGTGGAAAGGCGAACGCTCACACACACCGTCACGGAAGATGGAGTTGAGGTAAGCGCACGGCCCGCCGAGCGACTTCCTGAATCCGAAGCCCGCAACTTGATTGCCGTGAAGCGGCGATGGGTGACACGCAGAGCTGGTGGAGACTTGGAGAAGCACGCAGGGCAGAGGCCGCGCCTACGGCAACCAGGACAAATCTAACCTCGATGGCAGTCCTTCCTTTTAAGCCCTTAGTGGCTAATGACCGCGACGAATACCTCGAGATGGGAATGGTTGACGTCTTAATCACGAAGCTGTCGAACATCCGGCAACTCAACG
>QHXN01000134.1 GCA_003222975.1 Acidobacteriota bacterium
CGCCGCATAGAGCGCGACGAGGAGAAGCGACACGACGAGTCGCGCGCGAGAAAGCGCGGGCGTAGCCGCGTCGTCGCGGGCCGAGGGAGCGTCCGTCGTGGGCATCGAGCGTTCGCGTGTGTAAAATTTGCCGTGCTTGCGTGACGACTCTCGGAGGCCGTCAGATTCGGAGCGGCGACTGCCCCCACTCATCATTCGTCAGGCCGTAGTAGTGCGTGTCGAAGTAGCGCCCGCCGGTGTAAACCATCCGGCGCAGCGTACCCTCGCATTGGAAGCCGAGCTTTTCGTGCAGGGCGATTGAAGCCTCGTTGTTCGCGTGCACACTGACGGTGCATTTCTGGTAGCGCAATTCGCCGAAGTAATACTTGAGGACGATGAGCGCAGCCTCGGTCGCGTAGCCGAAACGCCGGTGTTCGCGCTCGACGAAGATGCCGTACCTGAAAGTGCCCGCGCTGCGGTTGCAGGGGCGCGTGTTGATGCTGCCGACGGCGACGCCGGCCCCGCCTTCGATGATAAAGAAGAACTCGTCCGCCTCGAACTTCCTGAGCGCCAACTCCTCCGTATCTTTCGTGATTCGCGCAAGGGAGATCGGCGGCCAGGTGAAATCCAATTCGCGCGCCGCCTCGCTGTCGAGATTCCAGCGCGCGAAGGTCTCGGCGTCCGAAGGCTCCACCCCGCGAAGGCGCACAAGTTTGGCCTGCCAGAAATTCATCCCGTCCGTCGCAGCGTCTAAGGCAGAGTCTCCGGCTCGCCGCCCGCCGACTCGTCTTCCGCGTCGAACTCCTCCCCTTCGAGGTCGAGCGCGGCTTCGCCGAGGCGGGCCGTCAGCCAGTTGAGAAAGATTTGGGCCTCGCGCCCCTTGCCCGTCCAGCGCGCGCGGTCGAACATCGCGAGCGCCATCGCGAGCGCGTGGTGCTGACCCGCGCGGTCGCCCGCGAACTCGAATTGCCGGTAGAGCCGGTCGATCAGCGCGACCGACTCGTGCGCCGTCTCCTCGTCCTTGAAGCCGAGCTTGCCCGCGAAGAACTTCGAGTAGATGTTCTGCGGGTGCGCGGTCGAGGTGTAGAGGTCGAAGTAGCCGGAGTGCAGGCCGGCCTCCTGCAAGACCGAACCGACGTAAGACGGGCGCGCGCCCGTGATGACCGCGATGTCCTCGACCTCGCCCATGCCGGAGAGGAAGAGCGAGATGATCTGATCCTTCTTCGACGGCCTGCCCGCCGAACGCTTCCGAGTCTCGGCCCGCCCTTTCTCCTTCGCGCCGCTCTCCCGTGCTTTCTTCGGCTTGCTGCTCATGTTTGTTCCCCCCTCCTATTCGTTCCCGTTTGTCGCAAAGTTTGATGGCTACTTTATCACTTCAAATTCAAAATAGATTGTCTTCCCGCGCACGACGAAGCAGAGGTACTGCTCCCAGAATCGCCGCAGGAAGCGCAAGGAAGGGTGGCGGTTGCACGAGTTGACCAGCAGCTCGAAGCCGAGCGCGCGCCAAAGCTTGAGCATGCGGACGCGTATGACGCGGGGGCGCAGGCGGACGTGGCTGTAGAAGTCGAAGTCGGGGCGGTCGCCCGTGAAGTATGCGAACGACTCCGTGGTGAGGTGGCGCTTGTGCGTCGGGTCTGTGTAGGAGGCGATGTCCGAGTAGTGCGGCGTGTCGAGGCGTATGACCGCGCCGGGCCTGGCGATGCGGTGCAGCTCGGCGACGACGGCGAGCAAGTCCGAGACGTGTTCGATCACCTGGTTGCCGACGATTAAATCGAACTCGTCGTCGGGGAAAGGGTAGGGCACGCGGTCGAGGTCGTGGAGAACGTCGGCGTCCGAGCGCGGGTTGCTATCAAGCCCGATTGCGCCCGGCGTCTTGTGCCTGCCGCACCCGATGTCGAGAATCTTCATGCGCCGGTACAGCCCGAACCCTTCGGCCTTTAGCAGTGCAGTGCGACGTGGAGTGTAGCTTTCGGCCCGGCGCGCGGACAAGCCCGGCGCTGCCGGCGTCCTTGCCGACTCCGACGCGGACGATAATTTGGACGCGCGCCGGGCCGCGCCGAGGGCGGGCGAAATTTTCGGAACCGGCGCGCGGGGCGCGGCGTGCAAGCGTGCGGGAAAAATTCTCAGGAGGTCTTTTGTGTCCATGAAAAGCAAAGCACTTCTCGGCCTGTCCGCGCTGGCCCTGCTCGCTTCGACCGCCGTCTTCGCGCGCGCGCAAGACACTTTGCCCGCCGCGCCGGCCCCTTCGACGCCACCCGCCGCGGCGCAAGCGCCCGCGCCATCGGCCACATCCGTCCCGCCCGCGTTCGCGCAAGCGCCCACGCCGCCCGCCGGCTTCGCCGAGACCTTCTTCGACGGCGGCAACTACCTCGGCGTCCACGTCGAGGACGTGACGCGCGAGAACGCGGGCCGCTACAACATGGCGGGCGAGCCTCGCGGCGTCGGCGTCCGCGAGGTCGTCAAGGGAAGCCCGGCAGAGCGCGCGGGCCTGCGTGCGGGCGACGTGATCCTGCGCTTCGACGGCGAGGCCGTGACGAGCGTGCGCAAGCTGAACCGCCTGATCGAAGAGTCCGCGCCCGAACACGCGGCGCGGCTCACAGTCCTGCGCAATGGTTCGGAGCAGGAGGTCTCGGCCACGCTCGGCAGGCGCGAGCCATTCATGCGCGCCGACGGCGGCCTGACAGTCGTGCCCTTCGGCCCCGAAGAGGCGCGCAGGCTCGGCGAGCAGTGGAGAGACAACTCGGAGGAGTGGCAGCGCAAGGGCGAGGAGATGCGCAAGCAGCTTGAAGAGATGCAGCGCGAGCGCCCTGGCGTCTTCGCCCTCGGCAGCACGCGGCGCATCGGCGTCACGACCAGCCCGCTCGGCCATCAACTCGCGGACTACTTCGGCGTGTCGCACGGGGTTCTCGTCAACTCGGTCGAGTCGAACAGCCCCGCCGAGCGCGCCGGCCTGAAGGCGGGCGACGTGATCACTGAGGCGGACGGCCAGCAGGTCAACGACGCGGGCGACCTCGTCCGCGCGCTCGGCGGCAAGGACGAGGGCGAGGTCACGCTGACGCTCACGCGCGACCGCAAGCAGCGCACCGTGCGCGTCAAGCCGGAACGCCGCGGGCCGCAGGGCCTCTACATCAACCCCGGCGATTTCCGCGTCGTCGCGCCCGTGGCCGCGGTCGCGCCGCCGCGCGTCGTGGTCGCGCCGCGCGTAATGGGTCTGCCGCGCGCCGTCACTGTTCCGCGCGTGCGCGTCTCGCCGGCGCGCATCCGTGTGCTCAGCCCCGGCGACCGTGTTCTTTAAGTCGCCCGTCAGCTTAATCTAAATGCTTAGAGGCGGGCCGCGACCGCCGTCCCCGACCTGGTACTGTGCGTGGCCGAACGTCCAAGCGCACTTGTCGGCGTTCTCCGAGCCGCCGCTGTCGTACCAGGCGTTGAGGTCGGGGTCGGTCGTCGCCTCTTCGAGTTCGTGCGCGATGACGGAGATCATGCCGTCAACGCCCGCGTTGCCGTTGGGGCTGGTGGTCTGCGCGGCGCAGGCCGAAAGACACCGGTTGGCGTTGCCGACGAACGAGTAGCGGACGTGCCCGGCGGTGGCGCTACCGTCGGTGTGCCAGCCGCAATAGCGCGTGCAGAAGCCCGACTGCTCCGAGATGTTCGAGGAGGTGAGCACGAAGTAGACGCCGCTCTGGTCATACGGCAGCTTGCCGGAGCTGATGGCGTTGTTGACGACGGCGAGGACGGAGCTGTCGCGCAGGCGCGTGCCCTGCGAGCCGGTGTCGGTCGCCTCGCCGCCGAAGACGACGGCGCCGGTGATGACCATGCCCCCGGCGTTGTAGCTCGTATTGAGCAGGAAGTAGGGCGAGCCGCCGATGGTGTTGGCGAAGTCGCGGACGATCTGCTGGCCCGCCGGCGTGTCGGAGCCGTTAGCCTGGTTCCAGTTGCCGTACCAGATGAGATAGATCGTCGGCGTCCCGATGAGCGGCCCGCCGTGGTACGTGATGGCGGGCGTGACGACGCCGGTGCCGCCGGTCGTCAGCGAGTCGCCGACGCGCGCGCCGCGGTTCGTCTCCGGGGCGTTCGGGTTATCCGGCAGGCTCTCCGGGTTGACGCCGTGGATCACCGGGCCGCGCCCGTTCTGCGCGTGCGCGGTGTTGAGCAGTTGAGAGGCGCGGAACAGGCAGACGGCTGCAAGAACCGCGAGGGAAATGCTGATCGTTCTCTTCATTAGTGTCTCCTCACGAGGTTGGGTGGCTCAGGCAGAGGGGCGCTGAACCGGCTTGCTCCTTTTGAAGGTGAGCGGGTTTGGGCTACAGACCTCCCCTGACGGGGAGACCCCGGCGAATAATAACCTCCGGCTATCAAATGAATGAGACCGCACGCCGCTCGATGAGGAAATCACGAAGTGAGCGCCGCGCCGCTGCCTGCACCGGGCAGACCTTATGTAAAGCGGACTAACAAACAGGCCACCTGTCCGGGGCAAGAACGGGAGTACCGTGGGGCAGACTCTTATCGCACACAGCCCCGCGGGCCGTCAAGCGTAAAAACGGTGGGCCGACCCGACCGCGGGACGCGGACTTCCGCCTACCGCTTGAACAAAGCACGCCCCTCGCCTTCCGACCCGCAAAGCCTCCGACCGTGGCGCTGAAGACGGCGCGGCCCTTTTCAATCATCAAACCGAAATCCGCGCCGCGCGCCCCGCCCGTAATGACAGTTAAAGGCCGGCACGACGGACGAAGACCGGCGCGGGAGGGAGCCGCGGACGAGGATGACGAGGCGAAGAGTTTTCATCACGGGCGGCACGGGCTATCTGGGGCGCGCTCTCGTCGGCGAGCTTCTGAAGCGCGGGCACGAGGTGCGCGCGCTCGTCCGCGGCGGCTCCGAGGGACGGCTGCCCGCGGGCTGCGAGGCCGTCCGCGGCGACCCGCTCGACGAGGCGACGTTCGCGGGCGCGGTCGAGCCTTCCGACACCTTCGTGCAGCTCGTCGGCGTGCCCAGGCCCTCGCCCGCGAAGGCGCGGCAGTTCCGCGAGATTGATCTCGTCTCTGGGCGCGCCTCCGTCAACGCCGCGCGCGCCGCCGGGATAGAGCACTTCATCTACGTGAGCGTCGCGCAGCCCGCGCCCGTGATGAAGGCGTACCAGGAGGTGCGCGCCGAGGTCGAGTCGCTGCTGCGCGAGTCAGGTCTGCGCGCGACCGTCCTTCGGCCCTGGTACGTCCTCGGCCCCGGCCACCGCTGGCCCTACCTGCTCCTGCCCTTCTACTGGCTCACGGAGCGCCTGCCCCAGACGCGCGAGACCGCGCGACGCCTCGGCTTCGTCACGCACGCGCAGATGGTCGCCGCGCTCGCACGAGCCGTCGAAGACCCCGCCCCGGAATCCCGCATCCTCACCGTCCCGCAGATCAAAACGATTAACGCGGACTGATGAACGATGAATTGAAGACCTCTACCTTTCAGTTCATCATTCATTGATTCGTCTGCTATCCTAATTCAGTCTCGTCGGCTGCGATTGCGGCGGCAGCGCGGGCTGATTAGTTATCAGCATTCGACAAAAGCATGACCGCGGATTTCAAGAAAGACTCTCCGGCGGACGCGAGGCGGGCGGCGTTCGACGCGCTCGTGGCGGAGGCCGCGGCGTGCCGTAGGTGTCCGGCGATGTGCGGGCGGAGCGCCGTCTTGAGCGAGAGGAACGGGCGCGTCTGCGCGCGCGTGATGTTCGTCGGCGAGGCTCCCGGAAGGCAGGGCGGCGACCGCACGCGCGTGCCGTTTTCGGGCGACCAGTCGGGGCGAAACTTCAGCCGCTACCTCGCGTCAATCGGGCTGCGGCGCGAGGAAATTTTCATCACCAACGCGGCGCTCTGCAACCCGCGCGCGGAGTCGGGCGCGAACCGCAGGCCGACGCGGCGCGAGGTCGCGAACTGCTCGGAGTTCCTGCGCCGGCAGATCCAGACGGTTGACCCTCGCGTCGTCGTCACGCTCGGCGCGGTGTCGCTTGATGCGCTCCGCGCGGTCGAGTATCATCGGCTCTCCCTCAAGGAGAACGTCGGCCAGGTTCAAGAGTGGGGCGGTCGCCTGCTCGTGCCGCTCTACCACCCCAGCCCGCAGGTGCTCGCCTCGCACCGCCGCGAGGCGGCGCAACTTGCAGACTACAAATCGGTGGCCCGTGCCCTCGGCCTCGCCGCGAAGCCGGACGGCGCGCGCCGCCGCGAAGTGAAGTGACGCACCACCTCCGAGAGCAAGGGGCCGTGTCAGGAATGAGCGAAGCAATCGAAAGCCGCGTGTTCGAAGAGACGACCGTGCGCCGCTCGCCACTCGAAGAGGCGCACCGGCGCGCAGGCGCTACCTTGCGCGAGCAGGACGGCTGCCTCGTCCCGGCCAGTTATGGCGACGCGCGCGCCGAGTATGAAGCCGTGCGCGGCGGCGGCGGCGCGGGGCTGTTCGACCTCTCTTCGCGCGGGCGCGTCGAGGTGTCGGGCGGCGAGGCCGTGCAGTTTTTGAACGGGATGCTGACGAACGACGTGGCGCGGCTCGAAGACGGCGCATGGATGAGCGCCGCCTTCCCGAACCCGCAGGGGCGTCTCGTCGCGAGCGCGCGCGTCTTCCGACGCGGCGACGCGTTCCTCTTCGACACGGAATCAGCGACCTACGAGCGCGTGCTCCGAAGCCTCGAACGCTTCACGCTCGCGGGCGACTTCCGCGTCCGCGACCTGACGCGGGAGACGGCTATCATCTCCGTGCAGGGCGCGCGCGCGCGTGATGTCGTCGGCGCGGCGCTCGGCGATTTGGCCGCGGAGACGGCGCGCGGGCGCGTCAGCACAGCGCGATTTCAAAACGGCGAGGTCACGGTAGCGCGCGCGACGCACACGGCGGAGGACGGCTTCGACCTGTTCGTGAGTGCCGCCGCCGCCGCGTCGCTGTGGAATGCTCTCGTCGTGGCGGGCGCGCGGCCCGCGGGCTTCGACGCGCTCGAAATCCTGAGAGTCGAGGCGGGAGTGGCGCGCTACGGCGTGGACGCCACGGACGCGAACGTCGTGACCGAAGTCCTGGACGAGACGTCGGCGGTCAGCTACACGAA
>QHXN01000014.1 GCA_003222975.1 Acidobacteriota bacterium
CCTTTTGCCTTCAGTAGACGTAACGGTTCGCACGTATCATCGCGTCGGCGATGCGGCGTCGGGCGGCGACGGTGTTCGTCGGCGTGTTCTTCGTAAAGCGCTTGAGCGCGGCGAGGAGCGTGCGCAGTTCGTCGCCTTCGCTGATTGCGGCGAGCGTGTTCCGGGCCTCGGCCTCGACGCGCTCGACCGCGTCGTTGCAGAAGACGCGTACCATGTCGAGGTGGAGCGCCGCCGTGTCCTCGCCTTGCGAGGCGGCCAGTTTCTGCGCGCGCAGGATGGCCGACTCCATCGCGTACACGTCCATGATGATGTTCGACGCGCCGAGCAAGACCTCCTGCTCTTCGGCGAGCGCCGCCATGTACTTCTGCGCCGCCGTGCCCAAGACCATCAGCGCGACCTTCTTCGCGTTGCGCGCGAGCTTCGCCTCCGCCGCGAGCACCGACTCGTCCTCGTCGAGCGAAGGGAGTTGCGGCGAAAGCAGTTCGTCCATGAGCGCCTGCGCCGCCGGCAGGAGCGCGAGTTTGCCGGCCATCGCGCGGCGCATGAGCATGCCGGGGATGAGCATACGGTTGATCTCGTTCGTGCCCTCGAAGATGCGGTTGATGCGCGAGTCGCGGTAGGCGCGCTCCGCAGGATAGTCGGCGGAGTAGCCGTAGCCGCCGTAAATCTGAACCATCTCGTCGGCGCAGTAGTCGGCGAACTCCGACAGAATGACCTTGATGGCCGAACACTCCGCCGCGTACTCCTCAATCGCGCGCAGCTTCGACTCCGCGTCCGCCGCATCCGCCGCGACGCCCAACGCCGACTCGATGAGTCCGAGCGTGCGGTAGATCAACGCCTCGCCGACCCACGTGCGCGTCGCCATCTCGGCGAGCTTGTGTTTGATCGCGCCGAAACTGGAGATGGGCTTTCCGAACTGGTGGCGCTCGTTCGCGTAGCGCACCGACTCGCTCGTCATCAGCTTCATGCCGCCGCAGCACATCGCGCCGAGCTTGAAGCGACCGATGTTGAGGATGTTGAAGGCGATCTTGTGACCCTTGCCGACCTCGCCCAGAAGGTTCTCGACCGGCGTCCTCACGTTGTCGAGCGCGAGCGCCGTCGTGGAAGAACCCTTGATGCCCATCTTGTGCTCTTCCGCACCGTTCGCTAAGCCCTCCTGCCGCTCGACGATGAAGCCGGTGAACTTGTCGCCGTCAACTTTGGCGAAGACGACGAATACGTCGGCGAAGCCGCCGTTCGTAATCCACATCTTCTCGCCCTTGAGGACGTAATGCGTGCCGTCTTCACTCAGTCGGGCTGTCGCCTTCGCCGCGAGCGCGTCCGAGCCGGAACCGGCCTCCGTGAGCGCGTAGGCCGTAATCAACTCGCCGGTCACGATGCGCGGGACGTACTTCCGCTTCGCCTCCTCCGTGCCGTAGTAGAGGATCGGCAGGAGGCCGATGCCGCCCTGCGCGCCCATCGTCGTGGCGAAGGAGGCCGAGCGTCCGAGCGCCTCGCCGATGATGCCGCCGGAGATTTGGTCGAGGCCCAGCCCGCCGTACTCTTCGGGCACGGTCGCGCCGATGAAGCCCAGCTCCGCGCCTTTCTGCACCAACTCACGCGCGAGCTTCCAGTCCTTCTTCTCAAGGTCGTCAATGCGCGGGCGCACCTCGCCATCCATGAACTGCCGCGCGGTGTCGGCGATCATGCGGTGCTCCTCGGTGA
The DNA here is from genome assembly GCA_003222975.1 of Acidobacteriota bacterium. Classification (GTDB taxonomy): domain Bacteria; phylum Acidobacteriota; class Blastocatellia; order Pyrinomonadales; family Pyrinomonadaceae; genus QHXN01. The sequence goes on from QHXN01000014.1 coordinate 1,705, forward strand.
AGTCTTCGGGGGTGAAGACCTCTTCGGGCGTTCGCTCCTCAATCAGAAAACTTCCGCCCACGATGATTTTTTTCTCTTCGACCACGGCTGACATCGTTTGCTCCTTTCAGTCGCAAATGAGCATTCAGCGCTCAGCACTCAGCTTTTTCTTTGGCTGAAAGCTGAGTGCTGAGCACTGGCAGCTTATATTCTTTCAAAAATTCCGGCAGCGCCCATGCCGCCGCCGACGCACATCGTAACCATACCGTAGCGACCGCCGCGCCGCTCAAGCTCGCGCAGGATCGAGGCCGTGAGCTTCGCGCCCGTGCAGCCCAAGGGATGGCCGAGCGCGATTGCGCCGCCGTTGACGTTGACGCGGTTCGCGTCGAGTCCGAGCGTCTTGATGACGGCGAGCGATTGCGCGGCGAAGGCTTCGTTGAGTTCGATGACGGCGATGTCTTCGAGCCTCAGCCCAGCGATCTTCAGAACCTTCGGGATGGCGAAGACCGGACCGATGCCCATCTCTTCGGGCGGGCAGCCGGCGGTGGCGTAGGCGACGAAGCGCGCGAGCGGCTTCAGGTTCAACTGCCGCGCGCGCTCGTCCGACATGACTACGGCCACGGCAGCGCCGTCAGACATCTGCGAGGCGTTGCCGGCGGTGATCGTGCCGTTAGCGTGGAACGCGGGTTTCAGTTTCGCCAGCGACTCCTCGTTCGTGTCGCGGCGCACGCCCTCGTCTTTCGTAAACGTGACCTCGCGCGTCGTCTTCCGGCCCTTCTCATTCAACTCCTCGAACGTGACTTTGAGCGGCACGATCTCCTCGTCGAAGCGGCCCGCGTCCTGCGCCGCCGCCGCGCGTCTGTGAGAGCCGAGCGCGAAGGCGTCCTGCTCCTCGCGTGTGACCTCGTACTTGCGCGCGACGTTCTCGGTGGCGAGTCCCATGTTGAGGTAGAAGTCCGGGTAGTGCTCGACCAGATACGGGTTCGGTCGGATGATGTGTCCGCCCATCGGGATCATGGACATCGTCTCCAGCCCGCCCGCGACGATCACTTCCGCTCCGCCCGTGCGGATGCGGTCGGAGGCCAGAGCGATTGATTGCAGGCCCGAAGAGCAGAAGCGGTTGATCGTCATCGCGGAGGTCTCGACGGGCAGCCCCGCGCGTATCGCCGCCGCGCGCGCCACGTTCATGCCCTGCTCGGCCTCCGGCATCGCGCAGCCCATGATCACGTCTTCGATCTCCGCCTTCTCCAAGCCTTCCGCGCGGCGCAGGGCCTCTTCAATGACGACAGCGCCCATCTCGTCCGGTCGCGTGTCGCGAAGCGTGCCCTTTGGGGCCTTGCCCACAGCCGTGCGGACGGCTGAAACGATGACTGCGTCCCTCATAAAACTCCCTCTTAAAAATTCACCGGCGCGGGCCGTCTCACGCGCCGCCCTTCTCAATCCCGACCCCGACCTCTTCGACCGGCAGCACGTCGCGCAAGACCTCCGGCTCGACGGAGACGAGGAAGCCGCGCTTGCCGCCGTTGATGTAAATTGTCGGCAAGTCAAAAATCGTCCGCTCGACGTAAACCGGGAGCCGCGCGCGCGTGCCGAACGGACTCGTGCCGCCGACCAGGTAGCCTGTGTGCTTCTGCGCCGACGCGAAGTCGCAGGGGTGCACGCTCTTGACGCCCAAGTGTCGCGCCAGTTGCTTCGTCGAGACCTCGCGGTCGCCGTGCATCAAAACGATCAGAGGCTTGTGCGCGTCCGTCTCCATCACGAGCGTCTTGACGACCGCGTGCTCGTCAACGCCCAGCGCCTCCGCCGAATGTCGCGTGCCGCCGTGCTCCTCGTAGTCGTAGAGGTGCGGCTCGAACGCGACCCTTTTCTCCCTCAGAAGCCTGACGGCTGGTGTGATCGGGTAGTCCATAACACAAGTTTCAAGTTCCAAGTTTAAGGTTCAAAGTTAAGAACCGGCTTCCAACTTTGAAGTTTGAACTTTCAAACTTTGAACTAATTTCTGAGCGGCTTGCCCGTCTTCAGCATGTGCGCGATGCGCTCCTGCGTCTGGCGGTGTCCGCACAAGGAGAGGAACGCCTCGCGCTCAAGGTCTAAAATATACTGCTCCGAGACGCGCGTCTCGTGGTTGAGGTCGCCGCCCGTCAAGACGCGCGCGAGCTTCTCGCCGATCACGGCGTCGTAGTCCGAGACGAAGCCGCCGCGCTTTAACTGGTGTATGCCGAGCTTGAAGGTCGCGAGCGCCGCGCCGCCGAGCGCGAGCACGTCCGCGCGCTGCCGCGGCTGCGTGTAGCCGACGGACGCGAGCGCGAGCACTTCCTGTTTGGCGTCGGCGATGAGGCGGTCGGCGTTCATCGAGAAAGAGTCCTCTTCGCGCAGGAAGCCGAAGCCCCGCGCCTCCGCCGCCGAGGTCGCCACCTTCGCGAGCGCGATGGTCTCGAACGCGCGCTTGACGAAGGGAAAAGGGTCGGCCTCCGCAACGCCCGCCGGGATCGCATCCAGCGCGCGCACGAGCATCTCCTTCGTCCCGCCGCCCGCCGGTATCAAACCGACGCCGACCTCCACGAGACCGATGTAAGTCTCTGCCGCGGCGCGCGCGCGGTCGGCGTGCAGCGTCATCTCGCACCCGCCGCCGAAGGTCAACTGGAACGGCGCGACGACGACGGGCTTCGGCGAATAGCGCAAACTCATCGTCGCCTGCTGGAAGGCGCGCACGCCGAGGTCTATCTCGTCCCACTCCTCTTCCTGCGCGCCGAGGAGCACAAGCATCAGATTCGCGCCGACCGAAAAATTCTGCCCCTGGTTGCCGACGACGAGGCCCAGGAAATTTCGCTCGACCTCCGAGAGCGCGAACTTCAACATCTGTAGCGTGTCGCCGCCGATGGAGTTCATCTTCGAGTGGAACTCAAGGCACGCCACGCCGTCGCCGATGTCCAAGAGCGACGCGCCCGCGTTCCACCTGACGACGCCCGTGCGGTCTTTGACCGACTTCAAGACGATGACGCCCGGCGGCGGCGAGACGGGCGCGTACTTTTCCGAAGCGAAGTCGAAGTAAAACTCCTGCCCGCCTTCGGTCTTGTAGAAGGAGGCCGCGCCCGCGTCGAGCATCCGTTGCACGTTCTCAGGTATCGCGCGGCCTTCTTCCTTCATCCGCGCGACGGATTTCTCGACGCCGATTGCGTCCCACGTCTCGAAGACGCCAAGCTCCCAGCCGAAGCCCCAACGCATCGCGCGGTCAACCTCGACGACGTTGTCCGCGATTTCGGGGATGCGGTTCGCGGCGTAGGCGAAGACGCGCGACATGGTCTTCCACAGGAACGCGCCCGTGCGTTCCTTGCCCCAGACGAGAGACTTGATTCGCTCGCGCGTGTCCTCGACGTTCTTCGCCGCGTCGAGCGCGGGCAGTTTGGCTTTCTGCTGCGGGCGGTATTCGAGCGAGGCCACGTCGAGAGTCCAGATATCTTTCTTCTCGCCCTCGCCCTTCCGCTTCTGATAGAAGCCGCCCTTCGTCTTGTCTCCGAGGAGACGGCGCTCAACCATCCGCTCGACGAACTCCGGCAGGCGGTAAGCCTCGCGCTCCTCGTCTTCCGGCACGGCCTCGTAGAGATTGCGCGCGACGTGCGCGAGCACGTCGAGGCCCACGATGTCGAACGTGCGGAAGGTCGCGGACTTTGGTCGGCCCAGCGCCGGCCCCGTCATCCTGTCAACCTCCTCGATGGTGTAGCCGTCCTCGACCAGTGTCTTGAGCGTCACCAACGCGCCGAAGGTTCCGACGCGATTGGCGATGAAGTTCGGGCGGTCTTTCGCCACCACGACGCCCTTCCCCAAACGCTGGTCGAGGAAGCCGTAAACGGAGCATGACACTTCCGGCTTCGTCCACTCGGTTCTGATTAGCTCGACGAGGTGCAGGTAGCGCGGCGGGTTGAAGAAGTGCGTGCCCAGGAAGTGCGCGCGGAAGTCTTCCGAAAACCCTTCGGCGATCTGGCGGACGGGGATGCCGCTCGTGTTCGTGGCGACGACCGAGCCGGGACGCCGGAACTTCTCCACGCGCTCGAAGAGGCGGCGCTTGATCTCCAGGTTCTCGACGACGGCCTCGACGATGATGTCGCACTCTTTGATGCGCGGCAGGTCGTCGTCGAAGTTGCCCGTGGAGACGAGCGCCGCCGCGTCCGCGCTGAAGAACGCGGCGGGCTTGGCCTTCTTCGCGGCTTCGAGGCCCGCGCGCGCGATGCGGTCGCGCACCTCACGCGATTCGAGCGTCAGGCCCTGCGCCCGCTCTTCAGGCGTCAGCTCACCCGGTGCGATGTCCAGAAGAAGCGTCGGGATTCCGGCGTTGGCGAGGTGCGCGGCGATCTGCGCGCCCATCGTGCCCGCACCCAGCACGGCGGCCTTCTCGAACCGAGTCATAGGGGAAGAATGCCTTTCACGAATTTCAGACGATGCCGGCACTTATGATACTGAATGAGCATTCATTCAGCAAGCGGAAAGCCGTCAGCCGTCGGCACTCAGCCATCAGCCTGTCTTGTCGGTTCGCACAATAACTGTGAATTGGTACATCAATAAGTGAGAAAAATTCCTACATAAAGTGAGGTGAATTCAAGTTTGAACTGCAACTTTGAACTTGGTAGTTAGAGGGCAAGCTGCGGTAGCATCCGTGCTGCTTTAACGATCAAGTCAAGGAAGCATTGATGACCTATCGGCAACTCACCCGTGAGCAGAGATACCAGATTTACGCCTTGAAGGAAGCCGCCCACCACCGGACAGAATCGCCTCCATCATCGGCCTCCATAAATCGACGGTCTCGCGCGAGCCGGCGCGCAAACGGCGGGCTGCGCGCCTCTCGCCCCAAGCAGGCCCAGGAACTGGCCCAGGCGCGCCATCTGGCGACCTACCGCCCGCGCATTAGCAATCGGACGTGGGCGAAAGCGGCAATACTTCCCGAAGGAAACGGAGTTCTCAAAGATCACTAATGCGGACGTGCGGAAAGTCATGGAGCGCTTAAACGACCGCCCGCGCAAGACGTTGGGCTTGCGCACCCCGAATGAGGTATTTGTCAAACGACGTTCCGTTGCACTTCATACTTGAATCCGCGTCATCTTGCATACACGAGGGAAGCACAAATCGCCGCGCCTGTGGGTCCATCGGCCCCTCGCCGCCGATCTGAAACTCGTACATGTGCTCCTCTTCGCGGTCAAAGGCGTTGAAGATGGCGCGGTGAAGCTCTGCCAGCGTTTGGTCGCCGCGAATCTGTATAGTCCTGGAGATTTCTTTGTTCTTCTTTAGGAAGCTCTCCGCAATTGGGCCGCTCATGATGAACACGTCGAGCGTGTAGAGCTTCTGATCTTTATCTGTCGTCAGCATCACTCGCTTCTTCGCCGGTAGTTGCGCCATCGCCTCTTCCTCTCATCCTGAGAATAGGACTACGCCTGGTCTGGGCCTCTGCTACGGGTTCTAATGCTTCGCTGTTCGAGTCTTCTTCAGATTCGGTGTCGCCGCTTTGCCCGCGCGCCCATGCCGCTTCTGCCCCGTGGCTAAAAACCTCGCCAGCGCTTCTCGCCCCCAGTCGCGGCTCTTCGAGATGGCAGTGCTGAGACGCTCCTCAATCCATGCCCACTCCTCATCATTGGCGTGCTCTAAAACCGCCTCGCGGGCGCTCGGTGCCAGGTCAATCCCGCCCATCTCGATGTCGGTCAATTCAGCCTCCAGAAGCGCCTCCAGCCACGCCCGGCGAGTCTCTGCGTCGGCCTTACTTTTCTTGAGACACTGACTCAACCCCAGCGCGAACTCGTCTATTAGGATGGAAATGTCGCCGTCCTCGTCCATTTCCCGCAACATGTCGTCGTATCCGCGAACCGTCTCGTCTAGAACCGTATGATATATCGCACCGGCGTTCAGCCAGTCGCCTGCTTTGATCAAACGAGTGGCAACATCCCGCAGTGATCGCAATTCTTTCTCTACCGCGTGCGGGCTTTCGTGTCTGAGTGCCCGCCGCGCCTGACGGCGGAACGCCGTCACGTCCAACGGCTCGCCTTGCCGGGCTTGCTCAGCGGTGACGGAGAGTTCTACCAGCGACAGCAGCTCAGGCTCCCGCTTGATCATCTCGCTGATGAGGGCGATCAGTTCCTCCTGACTGCGACCGGCGAGCAGTGTGGCGAGCGGCGGGATGGAGTGGAACGTCTGCGGCCTGTGGACGTAAGTCAGCAGCAAGGCGACGGTGTGTTTGCAGATGCCGCCGTGGTCATAAGGGCACGTACAGGAGGTCTCTGCGATGCCGCCTTTGGCGAGCGTCGCGGTGACCTGATACGGCTCGTAGTCCGAGCCTTCGCATTGAGCGCGTAGTTCCATCGCCTGGCGGATGGGTTCCAGGACGGCCCCGTCGCGGTAGTAAGTTTCGCCGCGCTCGAAGCTCGGCCCACTTGCCAACTTGCGGATGTGCGCTTCAGTCAGATGAGGTAACTTCTCTTCGGCCATGCATCCGTAACCTCCACATAGGCTCGCAAACTTCCATCATCTCCGCCACAGGCGATTCTCATTATTTGCGCGAAGGATAATGGTTTTTCGCGCTTTATGCACGACTGATTTCTCGCTTGATGAGCGAATCACTTCTGTAAGTTGTTGATAAGTGGTAGAGGGGATTCGCACTTTATGCGGGAACCGACAGTCTTTACGCTCAGACGGTAGGGTGTTTAATTGAATGCCCGTCGCCGACGAGGGGCAAAGCTGAAAGCCGAGTGTCGACCGCTGAAGGCTTCAGTAATTCGTCAGAATCCTTTCAGGCTCGAAGCCCATCTCGCGGAGGCGGTCGCGCGTCTGCTCGATCATCTCGCGCGAGCCGCAGACGAGGGCGACGGGGTCGGAGAGCATGGGGAGGACGTTGTCGAGGAGCGACTGGACGTAGCCGATGGAGCCAGCCCACTCGTAGCCGCCGGGGCGCGAGATGACCTGGCGCAGCTCGACCCCGGCGGCCTTCCATGCGTCCGCCTCGTCGCGGTAGCAGAAATCTTCGGGCGTGCGGACGCCGTAGAGGACGACCACCTGGCCGAAGTCGTCGGCGCGGCGCAGGACGGAACGCAGGGCCGAGCGCAAGGGGGCTACGCCCGTGCCCATCGCGACGAAGACGAGGTCGCGCCCTTTCTGCGCTTCGAGGTCGAAGCCGTGCCCGGCGATCTCGACGAGGGTGACGCGGTCGCCCGGCGTCATCTCGTAAACGGCGCGGCTGGGCGGCTCGTCCGAGAGCCTGACGAGAAACTCCAGCTCGTCGTCTTCGGGCGCGCTGGCGATGGCGAAGTAGGCGCGGCCCGCGCCCGCGACTTCCAGGAGCGCCACCTGTCCGGGCGTGAACTTGATGTCGTGGCAGTCGGGCGCGCCCTCCGGCAACACGTCGAAGGCGCGTATCCGGCGCGCCTCCTCGTGGACGCGCCTGACGACGAGAGTGAGATTCCCCTTATCCCCCATAAGACCTGCCGCCCGATTCCCTGTTCTGATTTTGCCGAAACGCCGCGAGTGTAGCGCAGCCGTAGGCGGACGGCAAAAAGCAGAAGGCAGGGGCAGACGGCAGGAGGCAGGTAGAACTGCTCTGACTTCAAATTTGAGATTTCAAATCCGAGGTTCATAACCATGATGCCTGAACTTCGACGGCTGCTCCTGCCGTCTGCCTCCTGCTCCTGCTTCCTGTCCTGCCTCCCGCCCCTGCCGTCTGCCTCCTCTCCGTGTGGCGCGGCGCGGGGGGCTTGTGCTAAAACAGTCGCCGTCGTAATCAAGCATTTTAAGCCGTCAGTATTCGGCAATCAGCCGTCGGCTTTACCCTCCGCCGTCGGTCGGGTGTGAGACGTGCCGGTCGCCTGATGAAGAAAAAGGGGAATGCTGAATGCCGAACGCCGACAGCTTGAAATCGCAAATCAAAAATCTGAAATCATAAATGCGCCGCTCTCCGCTGCTGGTCATCTTCATCACGGTCTTCATAGACCTCGTGGGTTTCGGTATCGTCATCCCCGTTTTGCCGTTCTACGTCGAGGGGACGAAGTTCAACGCCAGCCCGCGCATGGTGGGCTTGCTGTTCGCGTCCTACTCGGTTATGCAGCTCGTCTTCACTCCCGTCTTAGGCCGCCTGTCGGACAGGTACGGGCGGCGTCCCGTCCTCTTCCTCTCCCTGCTGGGGACGAGCCTCGGATTTTTCATCCTGGGTTTTGCGACGACGCTGTGGATGCTCTTCGCGGGCCGGATCATTGACGGCATCACGGGCGGCAACATCTCGACCGCGCAGGCCTACATCGCCGACGTGACCACGGAAGAGAATCGCGCGAAGGGGATGGGAATGATCGGCGCGGCCTTCGGCCTCGGCTTCATCTTCGGCCCGGCCATCGGCGGCGTGCTGAGCAAGTGGGACGTGAACGTCTGGGGCTTCCACATTCCGGGCATCAGCGTGCCCCTCGTCTTCGCGGGCGCGCTCGCCTTAGCCAACGCGACGCTCCTCTACTTCGTCCTGCCCGAAACCGTGACGCCAGACCACCCGGCGCGCGTCTCGGCGGCGACGGGTCGCTGGTCGCAGCTCGTCAGGGCGCTCGGCCAATCGCGGCTCGCCTTCGTGCTCGGCATCTACTTCCTCTTCATCGTCGCCTTCTCGATCATGACCTCCTCGTTCGGGCTGTTCACGCTCTTCCGCTTCGGCTTCGACGCGCACGACACCGGCTGGATTTTCGCCTTCGTCGGCGTCATCGGCGCGATAGTTCAGGGCGGACTCATCGGGCGGCTGGTGAAGATGTTCGGCGAGCTGCCGCTCGTCGTCGCGGGGGCGCTGCTCTTCACGGCGAGCCTCTTCGTCATCCCTCTGACGGGGCCGCACACGGGCCTCGTCGCCCTGCTCGGCGTCGGCGCGGCCTTCGCCGTCGGCAACGGGCTGGCGACGCCCTCGCTCACCTCTCTCGCGTCGAAGAGCGTGGGCAAGGGCGAGCAGGGCGGCGTGCTCGGCGTCACGCAGTCGGTGGCGAGCCTCGCGCGCGTCGTCGGCCCGCTCATCTCGGCGGCGCTCATCTACAGCGCCGTCGTAAACATCGGCTACGACCAAAAGCCGCACAACATGAGCGACGCCTCGGTCGCCCACACCTTCTGGGCCGCCGCCGCCGTCATGTTCGTCGCCTTCCTCCTCGCCATCTACTTCGCGCGCGCGCACGCCGCCGAGTACAAGGGCGCAGCCGCCGCCGTCTGAGGCGAAAGCAGGTATGATGCCGACGAACTAAGCCGGACAGGGATGTGATTCATGGCACGCGTTCCCGCTCAGGTATCCGCCCTGCTACATGATCTCACCACGAGCCTCCCGGTCATCCTGGGCCGGAACCTGGTCGGCATCTACCTCTACGGCTCACTCACGCAGCGTGCGTTCGACCCCGGACGCAGCGACGTTGACTGCATCGTGGTGACCGAGCGCGACCTGAGCGACGCGCAGTTCAAGAGACTCGGCGCGTGGCTGGCGCAGGCCGCCGAATCGAACCCCTGGGCGACACGCCTGCAAATGTCGTTTCTCATCAGGTCGGAAGTCCTCACCATGAACTCAAGGGCCTGTCACTATCAATTCGGACTCCTCAAGCGCGGCGGCTCGGACGGCAACCCGATCATCTGGATGAATGTTCTGGAGAGCGGCGTGGTTCTCTATGGCCCCAGACCCGAAGCCTTCGTCCCGGAGATAATTCCTGAGATTCTGTTTCAGGCGCTCGTGCGCGAGGTCGGTTATTTGCGCGAGGAGATAATTGAAAAGCCGGAGAGCGAATGGCGAGATGTTCCGTCCTACCGCGCCTACGCGGTTTTGACGCTGTGCAGGATTCTATATTCCTTCAGGAAGGGCACGGTCGTCTCGAAGAGGCGGGCCGCCGGGTGGGCGCTCAAACATCTGCCGGACGAATGGGGCGAGATCATCATGCGAGCGTTGGGGGGCAACGACGCCGAGCAACGGTCAGGTATTCCCCTCTCCCGCATCAAGCAGTTGCGCCCGCGGCGGCTCCGGCCTTCCGGGTCAGCGGTTGTCGTCCTTCGGGAACTTGACGCGTTCGGGTTCGGCGTTGAGTCGTTCGAGCATCTTCCTTATCAAACGCGTCTTGACGCGGCCCGCCTCGCGCGGCTGGACGAGGTAGCGCACCGTCGCGTCAATCCAGGTGTTCTGGTTGACGCGGAAGATGACCGCCGGGTGCTCGCGCACTTCGAGTTCGTTGACGGGCGTCTGGGCAAGCAGCTCGCGATAGACGCGTATGCGCTCGCGCATGGCCTCGCCGATCTCCTCCTCGGCCACGTCGCTCAGCGTCTGCCCGACGAAGTCGAGGGCGCTGTTGTAGGCGACGCTGAAGGTGATCTCGTTCCAGATGTAGGGAAAGAGCGGCCACGAGTAGTTATAGACGGCGGTCGAGAGCACGTTCGAATTGGGAAAGCGGATGACGCGGCCCGAAGGGTGGTCGGTCGAAAGGTACTGCCCGCCGAACTCCCACAGGGTCGTGTCGAGGTAGCTCACGTCAATCACGTCGCCCGTGGCGTCGCCCATCTTGATGCGGTCGCCGACGCGGTAGGGCGCGCGCACGAGGATGTATATCCAGCCGATGAAGCTCGTGATCGGCGTCTGCAAGGCGAAGCCGAGGATGAGCGAGACCAGGCCGAGGGAGACGACCGCCGTGTACCAGTTGGCGGAGAGCACCGACAGCACAATGAAGAAGATGACAAGGGTGGTGACGAGGCGCAGTATGCGGTGGAGGTTGAAACGCGAGACGGCGTCTTCGAGCGGGTCTATGAGGTAGGCGTCCACCGCGCGCGCCGCGGCAAGTACAATCACGACGCCCGCCGCGCCCGCCGCGATCATCTGCGCGCGCGTGCGGTAGGCGGCGGCGAAGCCGAGGAAGCGGTCGAAGTAGTTCAGGCGAAGCGCGTAGTAGAGGACGCCTAAGACGACGAGCAGCAGGATGTATGTGCCGAGCCAAACCTTGTGGGCGGTCTCGGCCTGCGGCTGCTTCGCCTCCTCCTTCTTCGCCTCGTGTGCCTTGAGCGCCTGCCCGCCCGTCTGCTTGAGGGCGCGCTTCACGTCCTCGTTCTGCTTGAGCCTCTCGGCCTCGGCCTTCTCTTTGGTCTCCATCCGTCTCCCCTGCTGAATGTTTTCTGCGGCCCTCGGCGTCCGGGGGAACGTGCGCCGTTCGGCGCGTGCGGGCGACTGATTCGCGCGAACGGCGCGCGGTGCTGTGGGGGTGCGGGTAACTAGGGAAGGGCTGGCGCTCGGTCGGCGTCTCCGTTGAATCACACGCTCACGGCCTGCCGGCGGCGCGCTGCTTTCTCGCGCTCTCGACGCGGGAATCGAGCCACTCTTTCGCGCGCGGGTCGCGCCGGACGCACTGCTCAAGGTCGGGCCGCGCCTCTTCATCCCGGCCGGCGAGCACGAGCGTCACCCCGCGCACGCAGTAAAGGTGGTTCATGTTCGGCGCGAGTTCGAGGGCCTTGGTGTAGTCCGCGACGGCCCCCTCAAGGTCTCCGGTCTGCTGCCGGAGGTTGCCGCGGTTGTTGTAGCCTCCGGGTTCGAGCGGCGTGAGTTCGATGTACTTCGAGAAGTCGGCGGCGGCCTTGTCCGGCTCGTTCTTCTTTAGGTAGGCGACGCCGCGGCTGTTGTAGGCGGCGGCGAGCTTCGGGTCGAGTTCGACGGCCTTGCTGAAGTCCGCGACCGCCGAGTCGAGGTCGTCCTTCGAGAGAAAGTGGTTGCCGCGGTCCCAGTACTCGCGCGCGCTCTTCGGCTGGCCGGCGAAGCGCGCGTCCTCCCGCTCGTCGGCCGTCTGCCGCGCCCGCTCGACCTTCTCGCTCACGCCCTTCTTAACGTTCTTCGCCAGGTCGGGCTGGAGTTTGATGGCCGTCTCGTAGTCGGTCCGCGCCTTCTCGGCCTCGCCCTTATCCTCGAAGGCCTGCGCGCGGTCGAAGTACGCTAAGGCCGAGCGCGGGTCGACGCTGATCGCCGCGTCGAAGTCCGCGATTGCGCCGTCCGCGTCACCCTTCTGCCTGAGCGCCAGGCCCCTCGCAAGGTAGGCCATGCTCTTGTCCGAGCCTTTGTCCTCGGCGGACATGCTGATGATCGCGGTGAAGTCGGCGACGGCCCCGTCCAGGTCGCCTTTAGTGGACTTCATAACCCCCCTCATGTAGTAGGACTGGGACGGGTGCCAGCCCAGCGCGATCAGCCTGTCGTAGTCGGCGATGGCCGCGTCGAGGTCGTTCCTCTTGAACAGCACGAACGCGCGTTGTTCGAGGGCATCGGTCATGTTGGGGTTGAGTTCGAGCGCCTTGCTGAAGTCCGCGAGCGCGGCGTTGTACCCGTCCGGCGTCGTCCGGAGCCAGCCGCGCTGGAAGTAGGCCGCGGCGAAGTTCGGCTCGATCTCAATCGCCTTGCTGAAGTCGGCGAGCGCCCCTTCCCAGTCGCCTTTCGACTTCCTGGCGACCCCTTCGTCGAAGTAATCCTTCGCGGAGCGGCGCGCCTCCTGCGCCGTCGAAGGGGATGCGGCGAGCGGCGACAGCAAAAGGACTAGGAAGAGAATCCTTCTCATGGAAGATCTCCCGGTCAAAGAGGGCCGGCCTGGGCGTGTGACCGTCAAACCTTATTCAACCCCGCGCCGCGTTGTCAACGTCTTCGGCGGCGAACGGGTTCGGGGCGGCGTTCGGGCGCGGGAGCGGTTGACTTCACCAGACGGAAGGCAGCGACGACTCGTCAACTTCGAGCGCCCCGCCGCCGGGCAGAATGTGTACGAGTCGCGCGCCGAGCGCGCGAAGAGGCGGGCCGAGCAGTCCGACGCGGTGGCAGTTGGCGCGCGGCTTCGAGTGTTTCGTCAAAGGCTGCGACTCCGAACACATCAGCGCGACGCGCGCCTCTGCGGCCAACTCCATGATGCGGTCAAGGCCGCGGCTCAAATCTTCCGCCGGCGCGGGTGTCTTGCCGCCGCATTCGGGGAGCCACTCGTAGCCGATGCCGCTCTCGCGCAAATTCTCCGCCAGCACGCGCCCGTTGAACTGCGGCCAGCGCGAGCGCGCCGCGCTGCGCACATCGCACACAAGCTCTATCCGGTACTGCCGGAGCAGCGCGAGGAAGTCGGCCCACGCGTGGCGACCGTGGCCGACGGTGTAGATGTTGACGCGCTCGGAAGACATCAGTTGGGCTTCAAATTCGGAACCTTTCACTTCGAGAGCGACGCGAGCGGCCCGCCCGGCCTGATCACTCCCTTCAGTTCGGCGTAAGGGATGAGGACTGCGGGCGCGCCCGCGGCGAAAGGGCCGACCTGATAGGGTTCAAACGTCACGGCGAGTCCGCGCGCCGTCAGCGTCCAGTTCTGATAATTTTTAAGCTCCGGCGACGCGCCCTTATCCCACTCAGCGTCGTTGAGGTACATCCCACCATCTTCCTCGTTCATCTTTCGCAGCCGGGCGACGGCGGCGGACGAGATTTTCTGTAGGTAGCTTGACCCCGGCCTGAAGAGGTCTGCGAGTTCGAGCTGTCTGCCGGACTTTCGGTCGTAGTTAATGACGCTCAACCAGTATTGCGGGTGAATCATCCCCTGCTCGAAGTGCGACGTGGTGAACTCGACGCTCTGAAATTCGTCCGTCGCGAGCCGCATGCTGTAGTTGACGTGCAGGTCGTTCGCAGGCTCGCCGCGGCGCGGCGCGCCGCCTGGGTTCCGCTTGAAGTCGCCCACCTCCTTCGTCACGAAACTCTCGACCAGCCGGTTGAACCCCTCCGCGCCCTCGACCTGCGGGTATTCGGCATCTATCGAATAGCCCCGCTGCTTGTTCTCCTCCTTTATCCGCTTCGACGTGACGCGCCCCCCGCCGGCCAGCTCCTCGGAGAGGCTGAACGACTGCCCGCCGCCCCCGCCGGGCTTCGTCCAGTCGCCCTCAATCCTCGCCTCCGGCTCGTAGTCGCGCTCGTGCCACTGCCCCTTGAAGTTGCCCGTCTGCTTCGCGCCGTCGTACTCGTCGAGCGTGAAGCTGCCGTCCGCGCCGACCGTCCCCTTCAAAGAGAGTTCGCCGCCGCGTCCCTCGTAGGAATACGAGCCGGAAAGCTCGCCGCCCGCCCCGCGCCGCAGCGTCATCCGCACGGCGTACTCGCCGACCCACCCGCGGAAGACTCTCCCCACGCCCGACGACTGCGCGCCCGCGCGCCCGGCGCAGGACAGAATGAGGAGAAGCGAGAGGGCGAGAGCCGCCGAAGTTGCGAGGCCGCGTGTGTTCATTGTTCAAGTCCTTGTGTGTTAGTTGTTCGAGTCTTTTCCGGCGCGCGCCGCGGCGGCCTGCGCGAACGTCACCCGCGGGCGTCCGGCGCGCGGCGGCTGAGTTCGGCGCGTATGTCTTCGGCTGTCAGTCCGACGAGACGCGCGCCCGTGAACAACTCTTCGCGCGTCACATCAATGAAGGCGAAGGGCGGCGGCGCGAAGTCGTCCATCTCATCGTCCGCCTCGAAATCTGTCTCGGCGAGGATGAGGCCGCGAAGCGCGCCGAGGAAAATGTCAACGGAATACTTGCGTCCTTCATGCTCGTATGGGTAACGATTCTTGCGCAGCTCGTTGCCCTCGAAGACGGAGAGCACTTCGTACTCGTACTCGTTCAGGTAGATGCTCGTAATCAGCGTGCGCGAGAAGTCGGGCGGGGCGGGCGTGTGCTTCTGCGTGAGCTTGAGCGTCCACTCGTTCGTCGAGACCCAACGGAGTTTGCGCAGGCGCAGGCGCGTGCCCGTGATGTAGTTGTCCGTAATCTGTGTGTGCTCGCCCGTCAAGTCCAGGCCCGGCGGCAACTCGCGCAGCAGGAAGCGCCGTTCGCGCTCGACGCGCTCGTACTTCCGAGAGTGGTCTTGAAAGACGCGCCCCGTCCCGATCCCCTTCATGCGTCGACCAACTCCTCCTCGCGCTCGCGCAAAAATTCGTCCGGCTCGACGATGTGCCCGGCGATGGCCGAGGCCGCGACGACGAAGGGCGACGCGAGATAGACCTTGCCGGGGCCGCTGCGGCCAGGAAAGTTTCGGTTCTGCGCGCTGACCGTAACCTGTTCGGGGGACTTCGACGCGCCCGGCCCGGCGTTGATGCAAGCGCCGCACGAAGGGTCAATCAACTCCGCGCCGGCCCGCTCGAAAATCTCGATGTAGCCACGCGCGCGCGCGTACTGCTTGATCTTCTGCGAGCCGAACTGAAGGTAGAGGTGCACGCCGGGCGCGACGCGCCGCCCTTGCTCGACGGCGCGCTTCAGGACGGCGGCATACATGTCCATGTCGGCCATCTTGCCGCCGGTGCACGAGCCGCCGTAGGCGATGTCCACACGGACAGGCCCGGCGAGTTCGCTCACGGGAATGCCGTTGCGCGGGTCGCCGGGCGTGGCGACCATCGGGCGAATCGCGTCGAGTTCAATCTCGAAGCGGGCGGCGTACTCAGCGTCGTCGTCGCTGCGGAGGAAGCCTTTGCGAATCTCCTCGGCGTCGAGTCCGCGCGCGCGGGCGAGGTATTCAAGTGTGACTTCGTCCGGCTCGATGATGCCTGTAAACCCCCCGGCCTCGACGGCCATGTTGGTCAGAGTCGCGCGCTCGTCAATCGGCCAATCACGCAAGCCCTCGCCCGCGAACTCAAGCACCTGGCCGATGCCGCGGCCCTCCTTCATGTAGTCGGTGGCGAGGATGACGAGCATCACGTCTTTCGCGGACACGTCAGAGCGTTTCTGTCCTTTCAAAACGAAGCGGACGACTTCGGGGACTTTGATGCGGATGTCTTTCGTGTACCAGGCGTTCGCCATGTCGGTCGAACCCACCCCGAAGGCGAAGCAGCCGAGCACGCCCGCCATGCACGTGTGCGAGTCCGTGCCGACGACGAGTTGGCCGGGGAGCGCGATATCCTCGACGACGGCGTTGTGGCAGATGGCTTCGGAGCCTCCTTCCGGACTCTCGCCGTAGAGGCGGATTCCCTGCCGGTCTGTGAAGCCTGCTTGCGTGGTGGCGAGGCCGTTGGCGCGGTCGAGGAGTCCCATCCTTCGCTTCTCTTCGGGCATCACGCGGCCCAGGAACGTGAGGTGATCGCGGAAGGCATAGACGGACTCAGGCCGCGTGACGCGCGCGTCGGGGCCGAGCGCCTGTTTGAATAGACTTTCGGCCATCGGCGTCACGTACTCGTGCGAGAAGCGCACGTCGGCGACTGCGAAGAGCGCATCTCCGGGCTTCACCGCTTCGACTCCTACCTCCCCGGCGCGGACAAATGCGTGGCGCGAGATGATCTTCTCGACGATGTTCATAGGCCGCCGCTTGGTTTCGAGCGCGGGCGGCGCGACCTCTCCGGCGAGACGCGCCTTGTTGTAGTTGAAGAGGCCGCCGTATTCGACGATCTGCTGCGAGATGGGGTCGAGGCCGCGCGTGAACTCCGCAAGCGGAATCTCCTCGCCGCGCCTGATTCTTTCGACGAGGCCGAAGTCGGTCGAGGTCAAAAGACCTATGTTCTGGCAGTTCTGCCCGTAGATTTTCTCGATGGTCCGGGCGATGACGAGTTCCACGCCGGCGGCCTTCTCCGCGAACGGCGCGGTCTCGCGCGAAGAGCCGCAGCCCTTCGACAGCCCGGAGACGACTACGCGGAAGCCGCCGTTTTTTACTTCGTCCTTCCTGACTGCGCCCTCGCGCATCCCCACATAGACGTACTCGCCCAGCGTCTCGTCGTAGTAGAAGCAGACCCAGCCGGGCGTGATCTCGTCGGTCGAGATGTTGTTCATCAGCGGGCGCTCCGGGTCGTCTTCGAGATCAACGCCCTCTTCGAGTTGTCGCCTGATGAACGACACGTCCTCGGTCAGAAACAGCACGCGCCCGTCGAGCCTGATTCGCTCCGGGCGCTTCGTCGTCTTCTCTGCGGTCATCGTCATTCCCCTGTACGTCTCGCGAATTGTTTGATGAGTTCCCGAAATAGAGATTATAAACGACGGGCGGGAAAAGCGCAGGCGCGAGGCGGCGCACAGCACACGCCTTGCAGGTTTAGGTGTCGTGCCCGCGCGGTCTATAGAACCGGGCTAGTTGCTGTAATCCATTTAAGTTCTTGAACGAAATCGCAACAGACCCCATAATCCAAGCATGAGCGAAGAGAATACGCAAGAGATGCCGGGCGAGAATGGCCGCCCTTTCGAGGAGCAGGTCTTTGCCCGCTTTGACGCTATTGATGCGGGCCTGCGCGACCTGGATGCGCGGATGCAAAGGCTGGAAGCGCGCGCTTATGACACGAAGCCTATCTGGGAGCAGGCACTCAAAGAGATCATAGACACGAGGCGCGAACTGTCGAAGCGCCTTGACCGCATCGAAGCTGTCGCACACGAAACTCGCGCCGACTTGCGGGACGCAGAAGATCGGATTGAGAGGCTTGAGTCTAAACCCACGCAGTAGCCCCATTCAGCTCGGATTAAAGATTTGAACCTTCAAATCCGGGCACACCTGAATACTCTCTGCATACTTCCTTTCACCATCACTGCCCCAGTCGCTCAGGCATGTCGGCGACGACGTAGGCCATGACGGCCAGCGCGGCGACGCAGGCGGCGAGTTCCTGCGGGTTGACCTTGTCGAAGGTGTCGGCCTGCGTGTGGTGGATGTCGAAGTAGTGCGTGCCGTCAACGTCGAGCGATGCGCCGGTGACGCCCTCGCTCATCATGGGCGCGATGTCCGTGCCCTCGCCGTCGGGGTTGATGAGGTCGGCGCGGATGCCGGAGAGAAGTTTGGCGATCTCGACGAAGTCGGCGCGCGCCTGCGGCGTGGCCTTCTCCGAGAGGCCGAAGCCCGTGGGGCGGAAGACGCCGGAGTCGGACTCGACGGCGAGCACGTGGTTGGCGAGTTCCGCCTTGTGAGCGTCGCGGTAGCCCGCGCCGCCGCGCGCACCGTTCTCCTCGTTGGTGAAGAGCACGACGCGAAGCGTGCGCCGCGGCCTGAGTCCCAGACGCTTGAGCAGGCGGACGGCCTCCCACGAGGCGATGATGCCGCCGCCGTCGTCCTGCGCGCCCTGGCCCACGTCCCACGAATCAATGTGCCCGCCGATGACGACGACCTCGCCCGGCTTCTCACGCCCTTTGATCTCGGCGACGACGTTGGCCGACTCCGCGTCGGGAAGAAAGTGCGCGCCCATCGTCAGGTGAAGCCGCGGATGCTCGCCGCGCTCCTGCATGCGCTCTAACATCTCGACGCCCTCGATGGTCGCGGCTGCTGCCGGGATTTTCGGAATCTCAGGATGATCCGCGTCGTAGCGGAGCGCGCCGGTGTGCGGCGTCTGGAGGCTGACGGGCGTGACCGAGCGGACGATTGCCGCCACCGCGCCGTACCGGCCTGCGCGCGAAGGGCCGGAGGCGCGGTACTGAACGGTCGCGCCGTAATTAGTGAACGGCACGTTATAGACGACGATCTTGCCGCGCACCTTCTCGCCGAGCGCTTCGAGTTCGTCGAAGCTGTGGACGACGACCGCCTCAGCCGTTACGCCTCCGGGCGACGTGCCGACGCTATTGCCGAGGCCCAGCATCGAGAGTTTGCGGCTGACGGGCGCGACCAGCTCAAGACTCTCCTCGCCGCGAACCCAGTGCGGAACCATGAGCTTCTCCGTGTGCACGTCGTCGAGGCCGTCGCGCCGCATCTCGGAGGCGGCCCACTCGATGGCGCGCTGCAAAGACTCCGACCCGCTCAGGCGGTTGCCGATGCGGTCGGTGAGCCACGCCAGCCGACGGTAGGCCGTGTCGTCCGTCAGCGCCGCGCCGATGATGCGCGCGGCACGCTCGCGATATTCCTCGATCTTCACGCGCGGCGGCGGAAGCGGCGGCGTGGGCGAAGGCGTCGGGGCGCTGCGCTGGCCGAAGAGCTGTTGCTGCGCCGACTGCGGCGACGGCTGCGCGGGCTGTTGTGCGAGGACGGGGACGATGACGACTGTGAGCGTCAGGAGAAGAGCCGAGAAGCGTTGCACGACGCGTTTGTGCCTCCGTGAATGGGATTGCGGAGCGGCGGATTTCGGATTGCGGATTGATGAAGGCAGCGCTCTTCTTATGCCGAATTGCGGAACAAAGGGAAGTTTAGAGTTCAAGCTTTAGCTTGCTTTTTCGAGCGCCGAGGACAAGCTAAAGCTTGAACTCTAAACCCCATCCCTGTTGCAGCCCGGTAGTTAATCCGCAATCAGAAATTTGAGGAGCGTCTCACGCCGCCTTTATCCGTGCCGTAGAGCGGCGCGTACTCGCCCGTCTCCTCGGCGGCCTTGAGGTCGAGCTTGAGTTGGGCGATCTGGCGCGAGACGGCGCGGAACTCTTCGGCGTCGAACTGCTCAGGCTCGCCCGTGAGCTTGAGCGCGCCGCTTATGCGCCGGCTGGCCGCGCCGAGCGCGCGCACGCTCAGACGCTTCTCTTTGACCGCCTTGACCAACTCGTCGCGCGCGGCGACGAAGTTCGCCTCCTGCTCGCAGATCAAGACCATGTCGGAGCCGGCCTCAATGGCGCGCAACGAGGCCTCCGCGACCGAGAGCGTCTGCACGACCGCGCCCATCTCCATGTCGTCGGTGATGACGAGGCCGTCGAACTTGAGTATCCGGCGCAGCAGCCGCGTGGTGACGTTGCCGCTGATGGTCGCGGGGAACTCGTGCAGGCCCTGAATCGTCGGCGGGTCGCCCGTGCGCCGGAACCACGCCTGCAAGAACTCCGACACGTCGGGGAAGGCGGCGTGGCTCACCATCACCGCGCGCAGGCGCTCGTCGGGCCGGTGGAACATCAAGTCCATGAAGGGCACGAGGTCGCGCTCGAAAATCTCCTCCCAGGTCTTCGTGATGACGGGGAGCCGGCGGTGCGAATCAACCTTCGCGCCGCCCAGTCCGGGGAAGTGCTTGCCGACCGCGACGACCTGCCCGCGCTGCAATCCTTCGAGATACGCGCCCGCGAGCAGCGAGACCATTTCGGGGCCTGCGCCGAAGGTGCGCGCGCGCAACCCGTTCTCCTCGTTGTCGCCCGAAAGGTCGAGCACGGGCGCGAAGTTCATGTTGAAGCCGAGCAGCCGGAGCACCCGCGCCGTCAGCGAGCCAAAGCGTTCGGCGAGTTCCGCGACGCCGGCGTCGCGGACGGCCTTCGCCGAAGGCGCGGGTTCGCAGATGTCGCGGAAGCGGTCAACGAGTCCGCCCTCCTGGTCAACGCCGATGAAGACGCCCGCCCCCGCGGCGTCGCGTATCTGCGCGTTCAGGAGCGCGACCTGCTCCGCCGACTCGATGTTGCGCCCGAAGAGGATGATGCCGCCGGGGCGGACTTCGCGCAGCAGCTCGCGCCAGTGGCGGTCGAGCCTCGTGACGGGCAGGCCGACGAAGAGGAGCCGGCCCGCCTTCCGCTCAAGCGATTCTTCTTCCTTGTCCGGCAACTCTCGCGACGGCATAAAACTTCATTCCCCTTGTCACGCCAGACACGACTCTCTGCCGTGAGCTTCGCCTCGGCGAAACGTCCATCGTTCGGCAGGGGAGCTGTGGTACTTTGATTGTAACACGCTGGAGGCTTCGGCGGCATGAGGCCAATCGAACGCGCGACTTCTTGCCGCTTCTTGCCGCAGCGGTATGCGCGCGCGTGGTCTGTTATAATTTTCCGGGCGAAATTCGAGGTTTTCGTTTCCTAATTCCGCGGTGAACGCTTTGGCAATCGAGGCACTACAAGACGAACTCTCGGTCGCGCGGCTCACGGCAGAGGTCAAGCGGCGCGCGCTCGAACTCGGCTTCCAGAAGGTCGGCGTCGTGCGCGCCGAGCTTCTGGACGAAGAAAGGGCGCGGCTCGAAGAGTGGCTCGCGCGCGGCTACCACGCCGAGATGGAGTGGATGGCGCGCGGCGTCGAGCGGCGCGCAGACCCGCGCGAGTTCCTGCCGGGCGCGCGCTCGGTCGTCGTCGTTGCGCTCAACTATTTCACGCCGCACGAGCACACGGACGACCCTCGCGCCGGCAAAATCTCCCGCTACGCCTGGGGGGACGACTACCACGACGTGCTCGGAGAGAAACTGCGCGCGCTGCTCGATTTCATCAAAGAGCTTGTGCCGGGGGCGCGGGGCAAGACTTGCGTGGACGCGCAGCCCGCGATGGACAAGGCCTGGGCCGCGCGCGCCGGTCTGGGCTGGATCGGCAAGCACACGAACCTCATCACGCGCGACTACGGCTCTTGGGTCTTCCTCGGCGAACTCGTCCTCGACATCGAGCTGGAGTACGACACGACGCGCTCGGAAGACCACTGCGGCACGTGCACGCTCTGCCTCGACGCGTGCCCGACCGGGGCAATCGTCGAGCCTTACGTAGTTGATTCGGCCCGCTGCATCTCTTACGCGACGATTGAGCTGCGCGCGCCGGAGTTGCCGCGCGCGGTCGCCGAGAATCTCGAAGGCTGGCTCTACGGCTGCGACATCTGCCAGGACGTGTGCCCCTGGAACCGCTTCGAGCAGCCGACCGGCGAAACGAGATTCGAGCCGCGCGAAGGCAACGCAAACCCCGACCTTGAAGAGATCGTTGGCCTGACGCATGAGGCTTACGTCGAGCGCTTCCGCCGCAGCCCAGTCAAGCGCGCCAAGCTCGCCGGACTGCAACGCAACGCTCGCGCGCTCATCGAACGCGCACGCGAAGCCGACTGATGGAAACGACTCCGTGCGACTGACTGACAGACGAATCCCTTTATGAACTTTTCACCCGCCCCGATGATGAGAAGATTTCTCCTCCGCCTTCTGCCGCACGCGCTCGTGTGTGTCGTCGCGTGCGGCGCTGTCCACGCGCAGACTCAGACGCCGACGCCGCAGGCCGACGAAGACGACGAGCCGGACTTCATCGTCCCCGCGCGCCCGACCGCGTCGAACCCCGCAGAGTTCCAGAGGCCCGGCGTGCTTCAACTCGAATACGGCTTCAACGGCAACTGGCGCGCGCCCGCGAACTCGTCCGAGCAGGACACGCCGCTCGCTCTTCGCTTCGCCGTCAGCCGCCGCCTGCTCCTTGAGTTCGACGGCGACACGCCGCTCTCGCAGGCCGCCGACGGCGTCCGCGTGACCGGCGCGGGCGACACGCAGCTCGGCGTTCAGGCCGTCTTACAGCACGAGGCCCGCTCGCGCCCCGGCGTCGCCCTCGCTTATTACATCAAGCTCCCCTCGGCGAGCGCCGCGAAAGGTCTCGGCACGGGGCGCGTGGATCACTCCTTGATCGCGCTCGTCAGCAAGAAACTCGGCAGGACTGACTTCGACTTCAACGCCATCTACCTGCTCGCGGGCCGAACGACCGACGACGGCCACGCTTCGAGCGGGCAGGCCGCCCTCGCCGCCTCGCGCAACGTCACACGCCGCTTCGGCGTGCAGGGCGAACTGAGCGGCTTCTCGCGCAACGACGCGCAGCCCGGCGCTATGTTCGGCCTCGGCGTCGTCACCTATCAGGTCAACCGACGCCTCGTCTTCGATGGCGGCCTCCGCGCCGGACTCACCCGCGACGCCCCGCGCGTCGGCGCGGTCGCCGGACTCACGGTCGGCATCGCAGACCTCTACAGGCATCACGGCAAGCGCCACTGAAGGGCCGAGTCGCCTCAGCCCGAACCAGCGTGAATGCTGCCAGCGGTCGCCGCGCGCATGCTGACTTGGAGTGCGCCTCCCGCGCGGCGTATCATTGGCCTGACGAAATTCTTCGCAGTGCAACGGCAGTAGAGGTAAGGTGACGATAGGCATACTCAAAGATTCTTACGGGCGAGCCATCCGCGACCTGCGCGTGTCGGTGACGGACAAGTGTAACTTCCGCTGCTTCTACTGCCTGCCGCACGGCTCGCCGGAGGAGACCGCGCCGAAGTCGCAGGTGCTTACCTACGAGGAGATCGAGTTCGCCGTCTCGGTCTTCGTCTCGCTCGGCGTCGAGAAGGTTCGACTCACCGGCGGCGAGCCGATGCTCCGGCGCGACATCGAGACGCTCGTCAGCAAACTCGCGCGCGTCCCCGGCCTCAAAGATTTGGCGCTCACGACCAACGGCTTCAACCTCTCGGAGCGCGCCGCCGGGTTGAAGGCCGCGGGCTTGAGGCGCGTCACCGTCAGCCTCGACAGCTTGAAGCGCGCAGCGTTCCAGGAGATGACCGGCGTGGACATGCTCACGCGCGTGCTCGATGGCATTCACGCGGCGCAGCGCGTCGGCCTCGCGCCCGTGAAAGTAAATGCCGTCATCGTGCGCGGGCACAACGACGAGGAGGTGGCAGACATGGCCGCCTTCGCGCGCGAGCACGGCGTCCACGTGCGCTTCATCGAGTACATGCCTTTGGATTCCGGCCACGGCTGGACGCGCGAGCGCGTCGTACCGGGCGCGGAGATACGCGCGGCGATCAACGAGCGCTTCCTGCTCGTCGCAAAAAAAGTCGAGCGCGGCTCGGAGACGGCCACGCGCTACCGCTTCGCCGACGGCTCGCCCGGCGAGGTCGGCATCATCGCGCCCGTCACCGAGCCTTTCTGCGGCGCGTGCTCCCGCATCCGCCTCACCGCCGACGGGCAAGTGAGGACGTGCCTCTTCTCGAAGGTCGAGCACTCCCTGCGCGACGTGATCCGTCGGGGCGCTTCGCGCGCCGAGGTCGCCGAGTACATCGAGTCGGTCGTCATGCAGAAGGAGCCGCGCCACTACATCAACGAGACCTTCTTCGAGCAGCCCGCGCGCACGATGAGCCTCATCGGCGGCTAACGCTTTCGACCTGACGACCTGGGTTAGAATTATGAGTACGAAGACCGAAGCAACAATCGAAGACCTCTACAAAGTTGACGGCAAGGCCGAGCTTGTCAACGGGGAGATAGTCCTGATGTCACCCACCGGGGGAAAGCCGAGCATGGCGGCCAGAGCGATTGTCCTGTCGCTCTACGAATACGAACGGCGCACGAAGAGCGGTTACGCCGTCACCGACAACGCGGCGTTCAAGGTGAATCTGCCTCACCGAAAGTCTTTCAGCCCCGACGCCGCGTTCTACGAGGGCGGTGAGCCGAGCATGAAATTTTTTGAGGGAGCGCCCGTGTT
Organism: Acidobacteriota bacterium; assembly: GCA_003222975.1. Classification (GTDB taxonomy): domain Bacteria; phylum Acidobacteriota; class Blastocatellia; order Pyrinomonadales; family Pyrinomonadaceae; genus QHXN01. The sequence goes on from QHXN01000014.1 coordinate 25,672, forward strand.
CGCCGTGGAGGTGCGGAGCGAAGGCGACTACGGCCCGAAGCAGGAAAAGTTGATGGCGGAAAAGCGCGCCGACTATTTCGCCGCGGGAACGCAGGTCGTCTGGGACGTTGACCTGCTGGGCGAGACGCCCGTGCGTGTCTACCGCGCGAGCGATCCCGATAACCCGAAGGCATACAGGCGCGGCGAGGTCGCGGAGGCGGAGCCTGCCTTGCCCGGATGGACTATGCCTGTTGACGATTTATTCGTGTGAGAGATTTGGAGTAGTTTTGATTTAAAGCTGTCAACGATGAGCAGTCGGCAAAAGACAAAAGGCTGAAAGCCGATTGCCGACAGCTAACAGTGGCGGGGGAGCTGCGCTACCCACAGGTTACGCGGCTGAGAGTCGCCTGCGGGCGAGACCCTTTGAACCTGATGCGGTTAGTACCGCCGAAGGGAGGCTTAAAGTGAGAGGCCGTCCCTTTTTGCGGGGGCGGCCTCTTACACTTGCGGGCCACGACCGACAGTCGGCCCGCGGAAAGCGAGACGGACATGAGCAGCAGTGCGAACGGTAACAACGGGAACGGCGAGCGGCAGAGCGCGGACGTGCACCTGCCGAACTCGCAGAGGGTTTACGTCGAGGGGAAGGCGCGAGGCGCGCGCGTGCCTTTCCGAGAGATTTCTTTGCAGCCGACGCGTCTGCCCGACGGGCGCGTGGAGGAGAACGGGCCGGTGCGCGTCTATGACACGTCGGGGCCGTGGGGCGACCCCGGCGTTCGGTGCGACGTGCGCGACGGGCTGCCGGCCTTGCGCCGCGAGTGGATTCTCGCGCGCGGCGACGTTGAGGAGTACGCGGGGCGCGAAATCATACCGCAGGACGACGGCTACCTGACGGAAGGCGCGGCGGAGTTCGCGAAGAACAGAGACCGCGGTCGGCTCGAACCCTTCCCCGGCCTGCGGCGCGCGCCCCTGCGCGCTCGTTCGGGCGCGTGCGTCACGCAGATGCACTACGCCAAGCGCGGAATAGTTACGCCGGAGATGGAGTTCGTCGCGCTGCGCGAGAACATGGGGCGCGGGGCGGCGCTCCACGCGACGCGTGAGCACGCGCGCGAAGACCGAAGCTCGCTCTTTCACCAACACCGCGGCGAGAGTTTCGGCGCGTCAATCCCGGAGTTCGTCACGCCGGAGTTCGTCCGTCAGGAAGTCGCGCGCGGTCGCGCCATCATCCCCGCGAACGTCAACCACCCCGAATCCGAGCCGATGGCAATCGGGCGCAACTTCCTCGTCAAGATCAACGCCAACATCGGCAACTCGGCGGTCGCCTCCTCGATTGACGAGGAGGTCGAGAAGATGCGCTGGGCGATCAAGTGGGGTTCGGACACCGTGATGGACTTGTCCACGGGCAAAAACATTCACACCACGCGCGAGTGGATTCTCCGCAACTCGCCCGTGCCCATCGGCACAGTGCCGATCTATCAGGCGCTCGAAAAAGTCGGCGGCAAGGCCGAAGAGTTGACGTGGGAAGTCTTCCGCGACACGCTCGTCGAGCAGGCCGAGCAGGGCGTTGACTACTTCACCATCCACGCCGGAGTGCGCCTGCCTTATATCCCTCTGACGGCGCGGCGGACGACCGGCATCGTCTCGCGCGGCGGCTCGATCATGGCGAAGTGGTGTCTCGCGCGCCACGAGGAGAGTTTCCTCTACACACGCTTCCGCGAAATCTGCGAGGTCATGCGCGCCTACGACGTGTCGTTCTCTTTGGGCGACGGCCTGCGCCCCGGCTCAATCGCCGATGCCAACGACGAGGCGCAGTTCGCCGAACTCGAAACGCTCGGCGAACTCACAAAGATCGCCTGGGAGTTGGACTGCCAGGTGATGATCGAGGGGCCGGGCCACGTGCCCATGCACCTCGTCAAAGAGAACGTCGAACGCCAGCTCGCGGCATGCGGCGAAGCGCCGTTCTACACGCTCGGCCCACTTGCGACCGACATCGCGCCCGGCTACGACCACATCACCTCGGCCATCGGCGCGGCGATGATCGGCTGGTTCGGCACGGCCATGCTCTGCTACGTCACGCCGAAAGAGCACCTCGGCCTTCCGAACAAGCAGGACGTTAAAGACGGCGTCATCGCCTACAAGATCGCGGCGCACGCCGCCGACCTCGCCAAAGGTCATCCGGGCGCGCAGCTCCGCGACAACGCGCTCTCGAAGGCGCGCTTCGAGTTCCGCTGGGAGGATCAGTTCAACCTCGCGCTCGACCCGGAAGTAGCGCGCGAGTACCACGACGAGACGCTGCCGCAAGAAGGGGCGAAGCTCGCGCACTTCTGCTCGATGTGCGGCCCGCACTTCTGCTCGATGAAGATCACGCAGGACGTGCGCGACTACGCCGCGCAGAAGCAACTCGACGAGCAGGCGGCGCTGCGCGAAGGCATGAAGGAGAAGGCCGCCGAGTTCGTCGCCGCGGGCGCGGAGATTTATCAGGGCGAGCTGCCCGCGGGCGCGAGCCGCGAGCACTGACGAAGGATGGCAGGGCACACGCCGACGCGCGCCCAGCACAAACTTGCTACGAAGAAAGGCACGCCGAGAGCTTAACTCTCGGCGTGCCTTTCGCATTTCTTCAGTCTCGCCTTATTCGGGGCCGCTCGTCGGCGTCGTCTGCGATGTCTGCTTGCGGCGGACGTAGGCGTCGCCGCGCTGCGTGAGTTCGGCCTTGTCGCCGAGCGTGTCGAGGACGGAGTAGAGCATGTCCTTGTCGCCGATCTTGAAGCTGGCGCTGCCCTCTGTGCCCGTGTCCGGGTCTTGGTAGCGGACGATCACGTAGCGCGTCTTGTTCTTCATCAACAGCGCGGGCAGGCCGAGTCCGTAAGGGACGGTGCCGGCGATCACGTGCCCCGTCGTCGAGGTGCGCGAGTGGGTGTCGGGCCAGGCCATCACGACGGACTTGTAGGGTATCGAGAACAGCTCCTTGTTAGTCTTGTCGCGGAAGAGCAGCCTGCCGTTCGCGTCGTCGAAGTTGAGCGTGCCGTCGCTCTTCCTGTAGCCGACCGCGCCGCCTTCGTACTTGGCCTTGACGCTGGCGGGCGCGCGCGGGGGCTTCGGCGCGTTCGTCGTCTGGCCGGGCGGGGGCGGTTGAGTGTCCACGGTGCGCGGTCGCTGCGCGTGCGCGCCCGCGGCCAGCGCGAGACAGACGGCGACCGCCGAGAAAAATCTTGTTGCGTTACTCATGGGCGCTCCTCCTCGACTGAGCTATGAAACTAGAGACGCATCCCGCCGAGCGTGCGTTGCCAGATTAAGGATTTTTTCAGCACGCAGAGGCGCTGCCGCTCCGCGGGCGCGCACGCGGGTTCGAGCTGCGCGATGACTGCCTCGACGAGCGGCGCGGCGAACGCGCCCGCGTGCGCCACGGCCAGAGAGAAGTAGTGCAACTGCACCGAGCCGTCCGCGCCGCGGTGAAACCGGAAGACCTCATCTTCGGCCAGACGCAGCACGTCCTGGCCGACGGGCACGACGCGGCGCGGGACGCCCTGGCGGCTCGCCCACGCGCCTTCGCCCGCGCGCTCGCGCCAGCCGACGAGGAGTAGGCCGAGCAGCACGCCCTGCTCGTGCAGGAAGTCGGGGCTGAGGACTTTGAGTTCGGCGTGCGACGACAGGCGCGGCCCGAAGCTGCCGTATTCGGGGTTGGCGAGCTGCGTGTCGTAAACGACGCCGACCACCTCCTCGCCCTCCGCGACCGGCACCGAGACGAACTGCGCGAACCCGTAGTCCTGCGTCGAGGGCGGCTCGTCCGCGTCCAGCTCGTCAACGACGCGCGCGACGTAGTCCACGTGCGAGTTCGACTTGACGATCTTGGCTATCTTCAACATCGGATTAGAAAAGCGAGTGTCGCGACCACTCAGGCACTTTATAAAGCACCCACCAGAGGAGGAGCTGCACGAAGAGGATGACGAGGCCGAGCGCGAGGCTCATCAGCGCCGAGTCGCGCCGCGCGCCCGCGTGCCGCCCGCGGCGCGAGCGCAGCAGGCCGACGAAGCCGAGCAGCAGCGCGCCGGGGCAGAAGATGATGCCGAGGTATGGGACGAGCGCATAGACGGCGAAGGCGCGCGCCGTCGCCGTGACTCCGCTGATATTTCTCGGCGGCATAACCTCTCTTTTCACTCTCACGCGCACCGCCCCTCGCCGTCTGCGTTCGCCTCGCAGCCCGCGCGCCGTCTTCGATTTACTCGCGGAGGACGGCACGCGCTCGAAGCTGTACGAGGCGCGAAGCGAGTCCGCCGGGAAGTAGTCCTCGTCGAGGCCCCGCCCGCACGTCGAGCAGTAGCGCGCCGACGCGCGACGCGCGCGAGCGCCGCACGCGGGACACGCGGGTGATCGTGCGGCGAAAACATCTTCGCCGCCATGCCCGAACCTCACACCGTCGCCTGAAGCGCTCATTATTTTTGCCGCGTGCCCGTCGGTGATGCCGGGGCGATGATGACAGATTTCCGCGCGGCGCTCAACGTCGGCGGCCCTTGCTGGCGGCCTTGCGGGAGATGCGGAAATCGAGGCGGTGCTGGTCTGCGAAGTCCTGTATGACGCGGAGGAAGTGCTCGCGGTCGCGCGTGGTCATCACGGCGGCCTCGTCGGCGGTCTCGATGGCGTAAGGGTATCCGTTGCCGACGACGCACTCGGCGCGCACGGCGTCCAAGACCTCTTCGAGGAGTCCGGCCTCGTGCACCCACACGGGTATGTCGAGCCGCGAAGGGTTGCCGTCCGCGGTGGTCTGCAAATAGACGAAGCCGACGAGTGGCGCGCCGCGCTCGTCGAAAAAGCTCTCGGCGAGGCTGGCGCGCTGGCAGTGCCAGAAGATCGTGCGGTCGCCCCAGGCGTCGAGGAGCGGCGGGTGGCCTTCGTCGCGGGCGCGCAGGAGCTGCGCGTCATAGACGCTGGTGCGCGGCGAGTCCGCGTGGAGGGCTTCGAGCAGATCGCGCAGGTCGGGCGCGTAGGACTGGTCAACGTAGCCGACGACCGGAACCTCCGTCTCGCGCGAGAGGCGTATCAGTTCCGAGAGCGCCGAGGCGTAGCGCTTCGAGAAGGTGACTTCGGCGTCCTTGCGCCGCGAAGAGAAGAGGAGCGTGTTATCGAAGAAGGCCAGGGGCACGCGCTCGCCGCGCGCCCGCCATCCGCGCCGCCTCTCCAAGAACTGGCAGACGGCCTTCGCCTCAAGCTCGAAGCGCCGCGCGCCGACGACCTGTTCGGGGCTTTCGTATGAGCGCTCGCCGCCGAGCAGTTGGTCGGGCGTGATGACCTCGAAGTGAACGTCCTTGAGGTAGCGGCCTTCCGGCGCGTGCGGGTTCTCGAAGGAGGCGACCTGCACGGCGGCGACGGGCACGCTGGCCTCGCGTCCGGGGAAGACCTGGCTGCCGTCCGCCGCGAACGTCACGCGCCCGCGCAAGACTTCGAGCGCCCAGCGCCGTCCCTCCTCGTGCGAGCGCCACGCCGCGCCGAACGGGACGACCACGCCCCGCGCGCGCTCCAACTCGTCCGAAGGGAAGCTCACGCGCGCCGCGACCGCGCCCGACTCGCGCCTCACCTCTGCGGCAGTCCGTCCGGCGAGCGCGCGCAACCGCCGCGCCGCCTCGCACACCTCTTCGCGCAGAGCGCGCCCGAAGGTGACGAACTCCTCGCGCCGCGCCTCAAGCGCGTTGACGACGTGCGTGCGGTAGAGCATAAGAGCCGTGAATGGTAAACCGTAAACCGTGACAAGAAAAACCGCGAACGACGCGCCGTGAGCGATTACAACGTTCCATCTCTCTTGTCACGGTTTACGGTTCACGGTTTTCGGCTTTTCCCCTCTCTGGATGCGCGCGAGCTGCTGCTCGGAGTAGGCGTAGCGCGTCGTCTTGAGGCGGCTGCCGACGAAGGTATAAACGACGCCCTCCTTCTCGTTCGTGAAGACCTCGACCTCGCCTTTGGCGTCACGCTTGAACGCGGAGTTTTTGACGAGGTTCATTGATTCCGGCGTGTCGGTGGCGTTGTTGTGCGAGAGGACGATCTGCAAGATCGTGCCTTCGAGGGCGGGCGAGAGATGCTTGGTAGCGACGAACTTCGGCGTGACGAAGAAGACCGTGACCGAGCCGCCCGACACGTTGAACCGCATCGTCCCGTCCTCCGCCAAACGATCCGAGACGGGCGCTCCGAGCACGCGCTCCACGTCTGCGCGCTTCGACACGAACGGCTCAAGCCCCTTCCAGCTCGCCGCGCGCGCCCCTCCTGCCGACAGCAGCAGGGACGCGACGGCGGCGAGAACCACTGCGGCGCTCCGCGCCTTCGCGCGAGAAAAATGTGTGTTCCTCATGCGAGCGATGCTAGCGCAAAAGCCGTGAGCCGTAAACCGTGGCAAAGCCGTGAACCGTAAACCGTGAACCGTGACAAGAAGAACGAGCGCCTTCTCTTGTCACGGTTCACGGTTTACGGTTCACGGCTCTTTACTGTTTCGCGAACGGGCGGACGCGGTCGGCGGACTCTTTGAAGTAGGCGTCCGTGGGCGCGAGCTGCTGGCCCTTCTCGTAGGCGGCGAGCGCCTTGGCGTACTGCTTGTTTGATTCGTAGGAGAAGCCGAGCAGTCGGTAGATGTCGGCGTTGTCGGGCGACTTCGTGGCCGCCTGTTCAAGCGCGGCGACGGCCTTCGGGTAGTTCTTGGCCTGAACCTCGGCGAAGCCGAGGAGGTAGAAGGTCTCGTCGGGCGCTTGCGGCGAGGCGGCGGCGCGCTCAAGGGCGGCGGCGGCGCGCACGTACTGCTTGGCGAAGATGAGCGCCTGCCCCTGAAGGGCGGCGGTGCGCTCGTCGTTGCGCAGGCGCGCGAGTGAGTCGCTGGCGCGGACGGCTGAGAGGAAGTCGGCGTCGGCGGCTGCGCCCGCCGCGGCGCGACCGCGATACATGTAGGCCTGCGTCAGGAGTTCCCAGGCCTGCGCGTAGGACGGGTCGGCGAGCGTGGCGCGGTTGAGCATGTTGATGGAAGTCGTGTAGTCGTTGCGCGCGAAGGCCATCTGGCCGAGGTAGAGGAGCGCGAGCCTGTTCTTCGGGTCAACCTTCAGAACCTCGTTGAAGGAGCGCTCGGCGTCCTCCGTCTTCTTCAGGTTCATCTCGGCGACGCCGCGGTAGGAGAGAGTCGCCGCGTCGGGCTTCGCGTCCTTGCGCGTCGTCTCAGCGACGAGGAGCGGCAGCGCCTGCTCGTAGTTGCCCGCGAAGAAGTAGGCTTCGGCGAGCGCGTCTTCGGTGTGCGGGTCGGGCTTGGCGTCGGCGCGTTGCAGGTCGCGCGCGCGCCGCAAGTCGTCGGCGGCATCGGGGTAGCGCTTCAGCCCGATCTCGGCGAAGCCGGCGAGCTTCCAGGCCTCGGAGTTCTTCGGGTCGGCGGCGGCAATCTCCTTCGCCTCCTTGAGCGCCGCGTCGTACTGCTTCTGCTGGAAGAGCGAGAAGGCGTGCGCCGTCGAGCCTGCGGCGGGCTGCGCGGAGGTGTCGGCGGGCCGGGCCGTGCGCGCCGAAGTCGTTGGCGTCGTCGCCGCGTTGCTCGCGTCGGTGGTCGGCTGCACGGGCGTCACGCGCCGCGGGCGCGTCGCGCCGGACTGCGCGGAGGCGAGCGAAGCGCCGAGCAGGGTCGAGGCGACGGAGGCGGTCAGGACGGCGTTTAGTCTCTTCATGGAAAGGAAGTTTTTCATAGGCCGGGGCCGTTTTCAACTCGGTACGGACGTAGCGGGAGAGGGTACTCATCGGATGCCTCGCGCGCCGGGCGGGTTCGCCGAAAAACCTTGTCGCGAATTTGGCCCACTCAGGCCGGCCCGGAATAAGATTCACGTTGTAACGACTGTAGTCGTGTGATAAAGTCTGCCCGCTTTAGTTCATAAGCCTTACCCCTTCTACGAGACGAGCACACACCGCGGAGGCGCGTTCGCACGAGTCCCGTCTCCGTCGCGATTTTTCATCAGCCGACACTTTCGGAGGTGCGCCAATGCCCAGCGTCAACCAGCTCTCTAAAATCCAGCACGTCGTCGTCCTCATGCTGGAAAACCGATCCTTCGACCACATGCTCGGATTCCTCTACGCCGACCAGGGGAACAAGTCGCCCGCCGGCCAGCCCTTCGAGGGCCTCACCGGCAAGGAGTCCAACCCGGACGCCAACGGCAAGCCCGTTCCCGTCTTCAAGATCAAGGCCACCGACCAGAACGCTTATTTCATGCCGGGCGCAGACCCCGGCGAGGGCTACGCCGCCACCAACTCCGAACTCTTCGGCAGCACAGACGCACCCGTGCCGCCCGTCCCGATCAACCAGGGCTTCGTCAAGGACTTCGCCTACACGCTCGGCTGGCAGGCGAAGAAGAAATGGTCAATCCTTCCCGGCACAGTGCCGCAGAACATCATGGGCATCTTCACGCCCCAGATGCTGCCCGTGCTTTCGGGACTCGCGCGCGGCTACGCCGTCTGCGACCACTGGTACAGCCCCGCGCCGACCGAGACTCTGCCCAATCGCGCCTACGCTAACGCCGGCACCAGCCAGGGCCACATGAACGACAGCACCAAGTCTTTCACCGTGCAAAGCATCTTCGGCCTGATGAGCCAGCACAGCGTGAGTTGGGCGATCTACGGCTACACCTCGAAGCCGCTCACGCGCCTTAACTTCCCCGACACTACGTCAGCGCCCAATTCGCACTTCGGCGTCTTCAAGGACTTTCAGGCCGCCGCCGCCTCGGGGACGCTCCCCGCCTACACCTTCCTTGAGCCGGACTGGGGTTCGACCGGCAACAGCCAGCACCCCAACTACGATGTCGCCCTCGGCGAGCAACTCATCCACGACGTTTACTACGCCCTGCGCAAAGGCAAGGGCTGGAACCAGACTCTGCTCATCGTCACCTACGACGAGCACGGCGGGTGCTACGACCACGTCCCGCCGCCGCAGGGCGCGGTGCCGCCCGACAACTGCCAGGGCGAGTACGGCTTCGACTTCCGACGCTTCGGCGTCCGCGTCCCCGCAGTCCTCGTCTCGCCCCTCATCGCGCCCGGCACGGTCTTCCGCGTCCCCAACGGGACGACGCCGCTCGACCACACCTCGATCCTCAAGACCGTGGAGAAGCGCTGGGGCCTGCCCGCACTCACCGCGCGCGACGCCGCCGCGCCCGACATCGGGGGCGTGCTCACGCTCGCCACCCCGCGCACCGACGACCCGCTCAAAGGCGTGGTCGTCCCCAAGCCGAGCGGCAAAGACCCGGCCAAGGGCATGCCCTCTCACCTGGAGCAGGTGCACGCCGAACTCGCGGCGCAGTTGCCGGTCAAGGACAAGGAGGGGAACGCGCCCCCCGCCGAGTCGCCCAAGCTGCAAACGAGCGCCGACTACAAAGCCTTCATCAAGTCGCGCACCGAGGCGTGGGACGCGCACCGCCTGTCGTTGGCGGCGGTTGACGGGCAGGTCGTGAAGCCGGTCGCGGCGAAAAAGGGTAGGGCGAAGTCCAAGTCGAAGCCGAAGACAAAGGCGAAGAAAAAATAGCGGCGGGAGCCAGTGGGGAGACCGCAAGCATCTGCGAACGCCGCCGCGTCGCGAGTTAACGAGAGCGCCCGGCGAGTGAGCGTCGGCTTCTCGTGGCTCCCGTCTCTCTCGCTTGCCGACGTTCTCGAACCGGCGGCACGTCGCGCTCCACGCTTTCTCGAAATCAGTTTGCGTCGGGAACAAAAGCAGCCTCGCACATTCGCCCGCATCGTTCATCATCGAGACGGTCAACGGAACCGTCTGCCGCGTCGCACCACGAATAACCAAGGAGAAGACTATGTCCCACCCACGTAAGACCGTCGCAGTTCTCCAGCGCGCGCTACTCTGCATGGCCCTCTTATTGCTCGGCTTCTTCTTGGCCGCGCGCTACGTCGGCGGGCCGAGGCGGAGCAGCGCCCACGCCGCGTCGTCGCCGCCGGGCTTCGTCCAGGCGAAGTCCGGCCCGCAGCCGCCGTTCCCCAACGCCAACCCTCTGTTCATCCCGCCGGCGGCCATCTACGGCGGGCCGCTCTTCGTGCTCAGCCAGGACTATCCCAGACAGATGCCCGGCCCGCAGAGCCGCCCCGCCTTCCTCTCCTCTGACTTCAAGGCGGACTGGAAGGCTTACATGATGAAGGTGCGCGACTATTGCTTCGAGGGCAACACCGACGTTGACTTCCGCGTCGAGCACAACAAGGTGCGCGCCTGGTTCCACATGCCCTGGCAGGACTACGGCCCTTCGGGGCGCGAAGGCATCCACGGGCTGACCAAAGAGGCGCAGGTGCAAAAGCAGCAACTAGCCTCGTCGCAAACTTACGTCAACGGGCAGACCTACGCCGTCGGCTTCTTCAACGACCTCGGCGGCTACACCATCGGGCAGGTCTGGGCCGACCACTTCGACCCCGACCCTTCAAAGAGCAGCCGTCCCAACGGCTTCCCCGTCGGCACGGTCATCTTCAAACTGCTCTTCGTTGACGTGCCGACCAATCAGGTGTCGAGCCTCGCCAACCCGAAAGAGTGGCAGGCATACGTTGACCCTTGCTACAAGGCCCCGTGCAGCCCGCCCGCATCCGACGACCGCGTCCTCAAGCAGATGGCGCTCATCCAGATGGACATCGCGGTGCGTACCGACGACCCGCACGCGCCGACGGGCTGGCTCTTCGGCACCTTCCAGTACAACGGCGCGCTCAACCGACCGAACCCCTGGGAGAACCTCGTCCCCGTCGGCCTGATGTGGGGCAACGACCCGACCGTCAAAGACGACACGCACACGCAGAGGAGCTTCACGACGCCGCCCGACAAGACCAATTTCAACGACAAGCTTCAGGAGTCCGCCATCAACCACGACGCGGAACTCCCGCCCACGCACCTCGGCTGGAACGGGCGGCTGAACGGGCCGGTTGATAACCCCGTAAGCTCCTGCATGAGCTGCCACATGACGGCGCAGGTTCCGAGCGATGCGCCGCTCAACCCGTCCTTCCAGTCCGCCATCCCCTACAGGTACACGCCCACGGGGAACGCCTACTGGATGCGCTGGTTCCAGAACATCAACTGCGCCGTGCCCTTCGGCAACTACCTCGCGGGCGGCGTGCCCGAAAAGGGCTTGAACACGCTCTCGACGGATTTCAGCCTGCAACTCTCCATCTCGATCACGAACTTCTGCACCGTCTATCCGGAAAATTGCGGCGGGACTACCAACGAAACGAACAGCGCGACGGCGAAGTCCGCCAGAATTCTCGCCGCGCCGCGCAACCGAAGCCACGTGCCGAGCGCGAACGGTCACGTCGTCCAACCTATCGTCCGCGACGTGCCGGAGGCGCACCCGCACCCGAAATAAACCGTCCCACACTTCGGGTTGACTGCTCATCGCCGCCCCGAACGAAACTATCGGCCCGGCCCGTTCATGCTATGTGAACAGGCCGGGCCGATAGTCTTACTGGTCTCATCGCTAATGGCTCACTATGCACGTGGCCGTGTGCTCACCCGGTCTCACTTCAGGACAGACTTGATGATGTTGTCCACAGCCTTCAAGGTGGTCGCGGCGATGGTGAGCGTCGGGTTGGCCGTGCCGACTGAGGGGAAGACGCCGCTGCCCAGGAGGAAGAGGTTCGCGTGGTCGAACGACTGTTGGTTGGCGTCGCAGACCGCCTGTGTGCGGTCGTTGCCCATGCGGTAAGTGCCCATGACGTGGCCCGCGCCGTTCAGGATGTAAGGCTCGTCCTCGTAGAAGAAGAGGCTCGCGCTGCTCATGTTGGGCGAGGTGAAGTCGGTCGCGCCCATCTGTGCGAAGAGCTGTGCGGCGACCTTGCGCGCTGCCGCGTAGCCTGCGCGCGTGTAGGGGTCGAGGTCGTATGTGATTTCGGGTCGCGGGATGCCGAGGTTGTCCGTGTACTCTTTGGAAGGCACGATGCGATTCGTCGAGAGCGGCATCTGCTCGACGAGCGAGCCGAAGCGGAACTGGCGTATGAAGAGTCCGTTCAGAGTGCTCCGCAAAGTCGCGCCGAACTCGCCGCCCGCGACCAGAGAGTTGACGCTGCCCCAAGGGTCGTTCATCGCCCAGTTCCAGCCCTCGTTGCCGATCTCCATCCGAAACGGCGCGTGCTCCTTGCGGAAGTCGCCGTCGCGCAGGCTCTCGACGCCGGAGGTCGAGAGCGGGCCGCGGTAAGGCCAGACCGGCTCAGGCATCAAGGCCCAACTGAGCTGCGTCGGATGATCCATCAGGTTTTGGCCCACCTGTCCGCTTGAGTTGGCGACGCCGCCCGGCAGCTCGTTGGTCGCGGAGTTCAAGAGAATCTTCGGCGTCTCGATGGCGTGGGCGGCCATGATGTAGATGTTGCCGGTGACGGTTCCGGTCTGCGTCACGGGGCCTGCGGGGTCTTCGTACTGTTTGTAGTTGACGCCGGAGATGAGGCCGGTCTGCGTGTCCACGTCGAGCGAATAGACCACCGTCTTGAACCAGACCTCAGCGCCCGCGTTCTGCGCCTTGCCGACGTGAATCGAGGCGTCGTACTTCGCCTGGATGGGGCAGATGGGGATGCAGTTGGTGTTGCCGGCGCAGACTCTTCGGTCGTCGAACGGAATGGAGTTGCGCGCCTGCGGGGTGGGGCTGACCGTCACCTGCTGCCCCTCAAGTGTGATATTGCCGAGCCGCCGCTCGATCACCTGATCCTGGTACGCCTGGAGTATCTCCGGCATCGGGTAGCTGTAAGGCTGCTGGCGTGTCGGGTCGTCGGGGTTCCAGAACTTGAGGCCGTGGTACTGCTGGTGGTCAACGTCCGCCGCGATGCCGATCTCCCACTCAGCGCGGCAGTACCAGTCCTGCAAGTCGTCGTAGCCGTAGGGCCAGTCAACGCCGTGGCCGTAGGTGGTCTGGATGTGGAAGTCGTTCGGCAGGTGGCGGAGCGACGTGCCCATCCAGTGCCAGGTCGTGCCGCCGCCGACGCGCTCGTAGGTCGAGCTGAACGGCAGCGGCCCGTTCTGGACGAGGTAGCCCGTCGGCGGCCTCGCCTGCCACGAGCCAATGTCTAAGACGACGGGCCGCGGGTCGTTCGGGTCGTCAGGGTAGGGCGACTCCGGCGTCTTCGCCATCGAGAGGTAGAACTTCTCCATGTACGCGCCGCGGTTCGGCGGCACGCCGGGGCCGCCGTCGAGCACGAGCACGCGCTTGCCGGCCTGCGCCAGCTTGTAGGCGGCCAGGCCGCCGGCGATGCCTGCGCCCACGATGACGACATCGTAGTTGGTTTGTTCGGTCATGCTTGCCCTCCTCCCGAAGAGTTGCCGTTGGCCGATGAGCCAGCGTCGGTCGAGTCGTCCGCTTGCGGCGGCGTGGCCCAGTAGCCGTAGTGCATCTCACTGTAGCCCATCGGGTGCGCCTGCATGGCGTCCCAGGCGAGGCCCTTCGTGTAGGCGTTCGACGAAACGACCGTGCCTGGGGAGAAGCCCGTGACCGGCCCGGTGTCGTAGCCGTCGTACCAGATGGACAGATACCACATCCGTATTATGTTGCGCGCAACAGGCCCCATCTGCGGGTCTGTGAGAATCTGCACCTGCACCTGCGCGGGCTGCTCGGCGGCGGGGAACTGCGCGGCGATTGTTTGGTAGGTCGTGAGCAACTGTGTGACGAGCGGCGCGGCGACCTTCGCCTGCAACGTCTGAAGGTACTCGACCGCGACGGGCTGCGGACTGAACTGCGGGTTGAGATCGTCGGCGCTGAAGCCGGTCAGGATGGCCGAGAGGCCGACGAAATTATCGAGGTCTTGATTGCTGCTCATTACTTTCCGCCCCCTTTCTTGTGCGCGCGTTCCAGCAGGTAGGTGAAGTCGGAGAACTTGCTATTGGTCGTCGTGGCGTTGTTGTGGCACATGATGCAACTGGAAGAGACGTTCGGCGTGTTGCCCTGAATGTAAGTTTCGAGCGTCGCGTTGGCGAGGAACGGCGGCGCGGGGTCGCCCGCGGGCTTCGGGCCTGTCGGCGAGGCGTTCGGCTGCGTCGGCCACTGCGTGCTGACCAGCTCGTAATACTGCCAGACCGAATCCTTGTTGACGCCGCCGAGCCACGCCTGCCACTGCGCGTTCAGCGCCTTCGTAGCGTCGTCAATCGGGATGACGCGCTTGACCTGGCTGCGCTTGTCGGGCGGTAGCACCGCGTTCGGGTTCCAGGGTCGCGGCGGCGGCGTGTTGACCGGGTAGGTCGAGACCGCGTCGAAGAAGTTGGCCTTCGTGCCCGGCGGTGCGTCGTGCCCGACCTGCACGTTGTCCACCTGCTCGAAGGTTGACCAGACCCACTGCGGCGCTGAAGCCGTCTTGTGCGCGATGTGGAAGCCGACCAGCCCCACCGTCTTCAGCTCGCACGAAGGCGGCGTCGGCGGGTTGTCCGACGCGCGCGTATAGACGTAAGCCTGCACCTTGTGGAAGCGACCGGGGATGTCGCCCTGCGCCGGGTCAATGACCTTCCAGGCGGCCTTGATGACGATTGAGCCGACGGGCGCGTCCGGTGCTTGCGACGACGGATTTGTGCCCTTCGGGAACTGGATCAACTGCGTGAACGCCTGCTGCCCCTCCTTGTTGTAGAGCGTATTCTGGACGATGTAGTCGTAGGTGTCGCGGTTGATGCGTATCTCGTAGCGGACGTACCTGCCGTTCTGCTGATCCACGAGCGGGCCGGTTCCGAAGGGCTGGCCCGACGCGTCGAGCACGTCGTCGGAAACCTTCTGCGTCATCTGAAGCACCTTGTCTCCGGGCGGGCCGAGGTTGCGGCACTGCGCGGGCAGTTGTTGCTGACCCCAGGGCGTCGGCGTCGAGCCGTCCGGCAGAAAGACCTCGTAAGGCTCTTTGTAGCCGTCCCACACGACCGCGCCATCGCCGTCCGCGCCGATGATTTTACCGGGATCGGCGGAGCCGTCGGGCATGGCCGGCCAGTTCAGCGCGACGAACGACTGCCAGGAGAACACGTCGAAGTCGTGCTGGATCGCCGCGAGCGTCTGCGGGTTATCGCTGAAGTTCGCGTCGTGAGGGATCGCGGGGCCGAGCGTGCCGGGCGGCGGGGTCGGCGCGGCAGACGTGTTGTTGGCCGTGGCCGTGGCCGCCGGGGTCGCATTCGTGTTGGCTGGCGGTTGAACCGGCGTGCAGCCTCCGCCGCCCATGCAGGCGAGGCCGGACAGGATGATCATGCAGATCATCGGTCGAGAGAAGCGCATCGGATTTTCTCCTTAGCAACGAGGTGACGCGGGCCGTTCGTTAAATCGGCGTGACACGCCCACACCTGACGGATGACCTCGGGATATTGCTACTGCTCCCAGGAACGTGAAGAACGACGGGGCGAAAGCTCAGGCGTTAGATGGAAAAGAGAAAGGCTGATCAGAGCGACGACGGCGAGAAGGCTCTCAGGCTCAGCCCGCGAAATCCTGTGATGAGCGAGATAATGCGCCGGGCCGTCCCGCTTGTCAATCGCTTTTCGCGTGAAGGCGACTCGTTTCTCCGCGCGTCCGAGAGATATCGTGAGGTCGGCAACGCCGCCGTTCAAAGGCTACTCGTAATGCGTCTCGGCGCCGAGCAGGCGGTCGTACTCCTTCCGCACCACCGCGTAGCACTCGCACGAGGCGCGCTCCAGGCCCTGCGGGTCGGCGATCCTGATCCGCCCCCGCGTGTGCTCAATCAGCCCTCCCGCCGACAGCGCGCCGCACGCCTCGGTGACGCCCGCGCGCCGCACCCCCAGCATGACGCCTAAGAACTCCTGCGTCAGCGGCAGCGTGTCTGACTGCGCCCTGTCCCTGGTCGTGAGCAGCCAGCGGGCCAGCCGCCCGTCCAGGGGATGCAGGCGGTTGCAGCCCGCCGTTATCGCCGTCTGGACGAAGAACGCCTGCGCGTATCCGAGCAGCAGGCGGCCCAGCGTCTCACAACGTTTGAGTTCCTCCCCGAACGCCCCCGCCCTCAGACGCATCGCGCTGCCCGGCACTTGCACCACGGCCTTGAGCGGCGCGGAGTCCGTGCCCAAAACGAGCGGCAGCCCCAGCATCCCCTCGCGCCCTATTACGCCCACTTCAACCTCCGACCCGTCCTCCATCACGGCGGTGATGGAGATCGTGCCAAGCAAAGGGAAATAGACGTAAGCGATGCGTTCCTCCGGTTGGTAGAGGACTTGACCCAGAGGCAGCGATATATTTTCGAAGCGCGGGCTAATGCGCTCGTACTCGTCTCTGGGTAGCCCGGATAATATTCGGTTGATGTGCGGATGGATCGGTTCTGCGGTACTCATCGGGACGCTCCTTGCCGTGGGCCTGTGGCCTGACAGTCGGCACAAGGAGGGTTCGGGCGAGTCCCCATGCTGAGAGGTAAGTCCTCTATTGAACGAATTGCTCAGTAGCTTACGTCCCATCGTACACTGCAGGCGTCCGCCTGTCTGTTCGTTGGCGCGCATAGTGGAGCTTCTGTACGGAATAGTATTGATTAGCCGCCGCCAGGAGAGCTATTCTTTCAACATCCCCGCTATTTCACTCCCCAACTCCTAAGACGAGAAAAAGATTTATGGACGGGAACACCGAAAATCAGGCGACCATCTTTCTGGTAGAGGAAGACGACGAGACGCGCAGGCCATTGGTTAATAACCTGCGCGGCTACGGCTACCGCGTCATAGTGGCGCTTGACGAGGAAGCCGCCCTTGAGAGTGTCGGCGGCGGGCGTATGTCTGCCGACTTGATTCTGGTCAACCTCGTCGGCAAATCAACCGACGAGGCTTTGGACATGGGTCGGCGCATCCGCGCACACGCTAAGTATGACGGCCACACGCCGCTCGTCGTGATGGCGGAGAAGTACGGGGAGGACGTGGAAGGCACGGACGTAAACGTCGCCGGCAACGACTGGGTCACCTACCCGGAAGATGCCCGACAGTTGAGAAGGCTCTTAGACCGTCTTATCGTCGCGGCGTAAACCGCCCGGCAGGCTTTGGAAGAGGCTCAATGAATTGTAAGGTCGAGTCATGACGTTTTTCTACGCGGGCGATTCCTTCCGCTTCCGGCATTACGCCGTCTGACGAAACAGGACACGATGAATCTCCGCGATCAGTTCGGGATCAACTTTCGGCTTGCGGTCATACGTCAGCAGGCCGTTGGTCTCCTGCTCAATGTCGGTCAACTGCGTGTAGCAGAAGCCGGCGAGGAAGCGCAAGGAGGCGATGCCTTCCAACAGGTTGTGGTACTTTTCATAAAGCTCCTCCGGCGTGCGGACTGAGCCGTAAAAACGGTAGAGCATGTCGCGCTCTTCCGCCGGGAGGTCGGGCGGGATCGTCAGGAAGCCGCCGACTTCGGAGAGCACGACGGGCTGCCCGCGGTACTTCGAGCCGCGCGCGAACAAAGGCTTCTCGCCGACCCAGACCGTCGGCGGCAGGTTGCCTTCGCCGAGCTTCTCGCGGTAGCGCTCGCGGAGCTTCCCCCCGGTCGGCGTGTAATCGTGTATGGCGCAGATGTCGGTGATGTCTGTGTGCTCCCAGCCGTCGTTGTCTATGACGGGGCGCGTCGGGTCGAGGCGGCGTGTGGCCGAGACCATGCGTTCGAGGAAGGCGTACTGCCCCGGATGCTGCTGCCCCAGGCCGGGAAATCCCATGCTCTCGTTGACGGGAACCCACGCGATGATCGAAGGGTGGCTGTAGTCGCGCCGCACCGCGCGCCTCCACTCCGAGGCCAGGCGCTCCTCGGCGAGTGAAGACCACTCGCGCGCGTTCGGCATCTCGCCCCAGACCAGAAGCCCCAGGCGGTCGCACCAGTAGAGCCAGCGCGGGTCTTCGATCTTCTGGTGCTTGCGCGCCCCGTTGAAGCCGAACATCTTCGCCCAGCCCACGTCTGACTGCATCGCCTCGTCGGAGGGCGCGGCCAGAAGACCCGCGGGCCAGTAGCCCTGGTCGAGCACCATCTTCAGGAAGACAGGCTCGCCGTTCAGCAGCACGCGCCCGCCGCGCATCTCGATGCTCCGAAGGCCGGCGTATGACTTGACCTCGTCCAACAACTCCTCGCCGTCGAACAGGCTGATCCTCAGCTCGTAAAGGTACGGCGACTCCGGCGACCAGAGCTTCGCGTAAGGGATGGAGAGGACGAGCCAGCCCGTAGCGACCGCCGTCCTCTCTTCGACGCGCGCGACTGTGCGCCCGCCGTCTATCGCCTCGGCCACGAGCCGCCACGCGGCGGAAGGGGCGTGGAGATAGACGCTCAGCGCGAGCATGTTCTTGTGCGCGAGCGGCGTGATCCTGATCTCCTCGATGCGGACTGAGGGCACAGGCTCAAGCCAGACCGTCTGCCAGACGCCGGTCGTGCAGTAGTAATCAATGTCGTGCGGGAGTCCCGACACGGACTGCTTGCCGCGCGGCTGATTCGCGTCCTGGCGGTCAACGACGCGGAGCGTGAGGCGGTTCGCGCCCGCCTTCACGTAGGGCGCGATGTCGAAGAGGAACGGCACGTGTCCGCCCTGGTTGTGGCCGACCTCCTGGCCGTTGACCCACACGGTCGCTTCGTAATCCACCGCGCCGAAGTGAAGCAGCAGGTCGCGCCCGCGCCAACCTTCGGGCACTTCAAAACTGCGCGCGTACCAGACGCACTCGTGGACTGACTTGTCGCCGACGCCCGACAGCTCGCTCTGGTACGGGAACGGCACGACGATGCGGCCACGCAAACTCCGCCCGTCGTGCCAGCCGAGTTCCGCCCCCCGCTCGTCGTCGTCGAAAGCGAACTCCCACTCGCCGTTTAAGTTCAGCCACTCCTCGCGGACGAACTGCGGGCGCGGGTATTCGGGACGCGGGACTTCCCTGTGTGTTTGCCCCATGCTCACGGTCAAGTCTCAGATTTTTCAGTTTATATCATGCGCGCGCGCGCGGCGAAGGGCGTGGCCGCGCGCTCTCTGAAGTAGCGCGTGAGGGCGCTTTCCAGAGGCGGGAGCAGCGTGCCGCGCTCGCTCGCCAGAGCGCTGTAGGCCGGGCGCGCGGCGACGAGGCCGAGAGAACTCGCGGGGCGCGCCTCGACCAGTTCGGCGTCGAGGCCGGCGAGTAGTGCCGCGCGCCGCGCAAGCTCCGCCCACGAGAGTGCGCCCTGATTCGACAGGTGCCACACGCCTCGCTCGCCGTCAATCAGAAGGTCGAGGCAGACGCCCACGAGGTCGGGAACGTAGGTCGGCGAGACGACCGCGTCGCACGCCGCGGCGACGCGTCGCCCTTCGGCGAGGGCGCGCAGCGCGATGGTGACGAAGTTGTATTCATCGTGCGGGCCGAAGAAGGCGCTCGTGCGGACGACGAGCGCCGAAGGGTGCACCGCGAGCACGCGCGCCTCCGCCTCGGCCTTGCTTCGCCCGTAGGCATTGAGAGGAGAAATCGTGTCCCGTTCGACATACGGCCTCCGCAATGATCCGTCGAAGACGAGGTCGGACGAGAACGTGACCAGTGCGACGCTGCGCGCCGCGCAAGCCTCGGCGAGCGTGGCGGGGCCGTCCGCGTTCTCGCGGCGGCACGCTTCAGGCTCGCGCTCCGCGTCGTCCACTCTCACGTAGCCGGCGGCGTTCACCAAGGCCCACGGCTCGAACTCTTCGAGCGCCGACGCGACCGCTTCGGCGTCGGCGATGTCCATCTCGGCGCGGGTCAGAAGTTGATAACTGATCGCGCGCGCGCGGCAGGCGCGGGCGAAGGCTTGGCCCAGCGTGCCCGTCGCCCCCGTCAGCAGGAGCTTCCGCGCCTTCCCTCCCCCCGACCCCGCACGGACGTTCCCGCCCCACGTCTTCGCGCGCGCGTTCGCGCCTCCCGACTTCGCACGCGCGTCAACGCTTCCCAAAGTAGCCGACGCCCCGGCTGCCGCGGCCTTCGCGTTCGCGTGCTTCTTCTGTTCCGGCAGGTAGAGCAGACGTTCGAGGCGTTGCCACCAGCCCGGCGCGTCGAGCGCGGCGTGGGACAGCTCTTCGCCGCGCGCGAGCTTGCGGAGAAGATGTGCCAGGGCCGTGGGGCGCGGCGCGGGCGCGCGAAGGTCGAAGACGCCCGGCTCGTAGTGGTCGCATGCACGCGCGCCTCGCCGGTCGCAGTCTCGCGTCAGGAGGCTGTCCCAGTCGAAGGAGCCGAGCAAGGCCCACGCGGTCACGGCGCGCACGTCCGCGCCCTCTTCGCGCAAGCCTCGCACCGCGTCCCACACTTCGACGAACCAACGCAACTGCTCCTCGCGCGTGCACCCCAAGTGCACTTCCGTCACGGCGAGCAGCAGGCGGTAGCGCTCCCACGCCTCTTTGAGAAGCGCGCGCGGCCCTGCGCACCCTTCGGCGCGCGCACGCACCGCCTCAACGTCCGCGTATGCGTGCCGACCGTTCCCGCCGTGCGTGTGCGGCGGGTAGCGCTCGATCCTCTCGTCGAGGAAGCGCTCGCTCGTCAGGTAGTGGTTGACGCCGACGATGTCGGGCGGGCAAGGATTGAGGAGGAACCATTCGAGTTCGGATTCTTTCACGCCGACGTATGTGAGGTAGCCCCACATCGGGTGCGCGCCGTCAACGCGCCCGCACAGCAGGTCGAAGGTGAGCCAGCGGCGTTCGTTTTCGAACTCGGCCTGGTAGCCGAGTGCACGCGTGCTGTGGGTCTTGCCCAGGTCTTCGGTCTGCACGAGTCGTGCGCGCGTGTTTACTTCGCGCACCGCCCGCATCGAGAGCGCGACGGCGCGGCACTGCGTGAGCAGACAGCGCGCGAACGTCAGCTCGTCGCGCCCGTGCGGATACCAGTGGCCGTAGAGGCCGCTGAAGCGCGCGGTCGTCAGCGGCTCGTTGACGGGCGTGTAGTCTTCCACCCAGGGGTAGCGTTCGGCCACCGCTCGCGCGAAGCGTGCAAGCTCCTCAGGGAAGGCCGGGTCAACGAGGCTCGTCGTGCGCGGGCCGCTTCCGTGGTGGACTAAGCCGACGACGGGGCGGACGCTGAGTTCGCGCAGGCGCGTGAGGCGCTCGTCCGCCCAAGTCCAGTCGGCGCGCTCGACTCCTTCGGGCGCGGTACGCTCCCAGAGGACTGGGTAGCGCAAGGCACTGAGGCCGAGCGCCGCGAACAGTTCGAGGTCTGCGGCGCGGCGCGCGTGGCCGCTTCGTTCGAGCTGGTCGAAGTAGCTGCCGCCGACGCGGTTGACGGTGCACTCGACGCCGCCCCACAGCTCAAGCGGCAAGCTCCGGGGCGTCTCGCTGTCTGACGTGGACACGCGGCGTCGCCTCCTACGGGTTTGTGACCGCAAGCCCGGAAGACGGCGCGAGGCGGCCAGTTCCGTTCGAGTTCCCGTGGCCGTGGCCGTTGCTCCTGTACTGCGTCTGCGCGACCACGGCCAGCGCGCGCCTCTCGCCGCGAATCTTCGCGTAGGTCGTCAAGGCCTGCGCGACGATCTGATCCATGTTGTAGTAGCGGTAGGTCGCCAGCCGTCCGACGAAGTGTACTTCGGGCGTTGAGTCGGCGAGCGCCTTGTACTTCGCGTAAAGCTCGCCGTTCTCCTTGCGCGGCACGGGGTAATAGGGGTCGCCCTCGTCGCGCGGGAACTCGTAAACGATGCTCGTCTTCGAATGCTCCTGGCCCGTCAGGTATTTGAACTCGGTGACGCGCGTGTAGAGGTGCTCGTTCGGGTAGTTGACGACGGGCGCGCTCTGGAACTGCTCGCGGTCGTGCGTCTCGTGCTTGAATTCGAGCGAGCGGTAGGGGAGCTTGCCGTAGCGGTAGTCGAAGAACGAGTCCACCGGCCCCGTGTAGATCATCTCGCGGAACGGCACGTCGCGCTCTATTTCCTGATAGTCGCAGTTCAAGAGCACTTTGATGTTCGGATGGTCGAGCATGTTCTCGAACATGCGCGTGAAGCCGTTGAGCGGCATCGCCTGGTAGGTGTCTGTGAAGTAGCGCGCGTCGCGGTTCGTGCGCGTCGGCACGCGCGAAGTCACAGAGGCGTCCAGCTCCGAAGGGTCTAGTCCCCACTGCTTGCGCGTGTAGTTGCGGAAGAACTTCTCGTACAGCTCGCGCCCGACTCGGCTGACGACCACGTCCTCGCTGGTGCGAACCTGCTCGACCGGCTCGGCGACCGACCGGAAGAACTCTTCGAGCTGGAACGAGGTCAGGCTCAGGCCGTAGAGCTTGTTGATGGTGTCGAGGTTGATCGGGATGGGCACGAGCTGGCCGTCAACGTGCGCCATCACGCGGTGCTGGTAGGAGCGCCACTCGGTGAAGCGCGAGAGGTACTCGAAGACCTCGCGCGAGTTGGTGTGGAAGATGTGCGGGCCGTACTTGTGGACGAGGATGCCGGCCTCGTTGTAGTGGTCGTAGGCGTTGCCGCCGACGTGCGGACGCCTGTCGCATATGAGAACCTTCTTGTCGGAGCCGCGCGCGAGCCGCTCGGCCAGCACGCTCCCGGCGAACCCCGCCCCGACGATTAAATAATCGAACATCATTCCCCCTGTTCGCTCTTCGGCAAAGCCGATGCTTATGTGATTAATCCCCGCCCGCAAAACTCGCAGCCGCGCCGGCGAGCGGTGCGCGACCGGCGATGTCTGAACGCTTCGCCGCCGCGGCCCGCGTCTTCAACGCGCCCCGCCGCGCAGCCGCGACCCCTTCGATCAAGTCGCTCATCTGCTTCCACGTTCTATCCCACGAAGTCTCGGCCAGGAAGGCGTCTGTCCTCTCGATGCGCGCCGCCGCGTCCTCATTCATCGCCGCCTCGCACGCCCCGACAAACTCCTCCGCCGTGTCGGCGATGTGGACGAACCCTCGCTCGCCGTAGGGTCGCACCACGTCGCGGATCGAGGTCGAGACGACGGGCCTGCCTGCCGCGAGGTATTCGGGCGTCTTCGTCGGGCTGATGAAGCGCGTGGACTCGTTGCGCGCGAACAGCAAGAGCGCCACGTCCCAGCCCGCGAGATAACCGGGCAGTTCTTCGTAAGACTTCATGCCGAGGTAATGAATGCTGGCGCGGCGCGGCAGACTGGTCTCGTCAATCTTGACGACCGGCCCGATCATCACGAACTGCCAGTCGGGGCGCAGCCGCGCCAGGCGGTCGAGGAGTTCAACGTCAAGCCGCTCGTCAATCACGCCGAAGAAGCCGAGGCGGGGGCGCGGGATGGCGGCCTGATCCGGCGGGTCGGCGGCGGCGGCGCGCGCCTGCGCGAAGTGCGCCGCGTCAATGCTCGAAGGGAAGGCATAGACGCGCGGGTGTCGGTCGCGCTTGGCCTCGTAGAGGCTCTGCCCGCCGGTGAAAACTAAATCCGCGCGCGCGAGCAGTTCCCGCTCAAGAGTCCTCAAAAGCGGCGACGCCCCGCGGAAGGCCGACAGCTCGTCCATGCAGTCATAGACGGTCGCGACGGGGCGCAAGGCCCGCGTGAACCTGAGCGCCATCGGCGTGTAGTACCAGAGGACGAAGTCCTGCGCGCCGTAATCTGCCAGCAGACGCTCGACGAGGCACTGCTGCGCGGCGTCGCGTGCGACCTCGCTCGTCAAGCCTTCAGGCAGGTGGGGCACGGCCACCCGCACGCCGCAGTCGCGCTCACTCACTTCGAGGCGGAGCGGGCCTTCATCGAAGACCGGCTCTTCGATGAAGAAGACGCGCTGCCCCTTGGCGCAACGGCTCATGAGATGTTGCGGTCGCTGATAGACGAAGTCCCAGCGCAGGTGCGACAGGCACACGAGGTCGGGCGCGTTCGGGTCGGTCGCGTCGGGCGGCTCGATACTTCGAGCGTAACTTTTTTGATCCATACTCATAGCTTTCCGAATCGAAGTGAGACTGCCGCCCCGCGTGCTTCCGTCGGGGCAGAGGTCTAGCTACTAAAGAGGCGGGCCGGGGGTTCGCTGCCTCCATTCGTGTGCGCGATTTTCGTAGGGACGGCGCGCCGTTAACCGCCAGTCTTGTCCACGCGCCTGATGCGGTGCGATCAACTCGCCGGCGAGGCGATAAGTTTTTCGATCCCGCCGGTGGAGGCGGCTGCGCTCGCCGGGGTTTTTGAGACCGAGCCGCAGCCGGACAGACTAAAGTTTCCACTAAAAGGGTCGGTTGAAGATATATGAAGAAGGGTTCACTGTCTGTGCGCCGACGTACAGACGACCTTTTTCAAAAGGCCGTGACTGCGTCCAGCGCGGACTCTTATTTCACGGTTTTCTAAGATACAGACCGGACGGAGTCTGCCTTCGGGCGGCATGTTGAAGTAGTGAGCGCCGACGAGGAAGGCGACGGGCGGGACGAGGCTCAGCACGCTCCTATCCGGCCTTTCTTAGAGTCTTTAGACTACGGCAACTTCTGGAAGCATAAGTTTGCCGCGAGTTTTTGGAAGCATCCGTTGGCCGTTACGGCCAACGGATGCTTCCAGTCACAGCCACTCTTAAAAGTTAAGTTTCAATCCGAACTGGAAGCAGTTCGGCTCAGTTCAAAAGCGATCTAACCCTCGAGTTTTCGCTAGCCTGAAACTTAATGGCAGCGTGCTTGGACGGGCGTCGGAGGCCGAAGTCTAAGGATCGGGGGAGACGCCCGTGAGCGCAGAGATTAGCCCTCCGGCGCGTATCGCAATAAGATTTTCAGGCGTCCGCAGCCCTGCTTGCATCCGGCCTCATTGGCTGCGCCTGTTCGCCGGTTGGGCGGTCAGAGGTTCTCATACCTGAAGGGATGACGCGCGTGGTTAATATGTGAAGCCACGTGCGGGCGTGTTTCCGTGAGTCACGGCTGACCCGGATCACCTCGCGTGATACCGGTCACGACGTGTTGCGGGAGCGACGAAACGCCAGTTTCTGAATCAGCACGCCGGCGACGGCCCCCATTACCGGGGCGAACGGAACTATGTAGATCGTATCCGGGGATTTTAATCCGCCCATCGCTAAGGCGACGGTCAAGGCGGTCAGCAGTCCGTATAGCGCACCTAATCCAAGGCCGTGCCACCAGGGGCTTCGAGCCTTCAAAGACAGCGCGGTCAGCAGGCTGACTAGGACGCCCCTCATGATCGCCGCCAGCAGCAATTCCGTCCGATTCGGATGCCGCTCCACAGCGAAGGTGCTGAGACCGGGGAGCGCACCGGTGATGATACCAATGATTAAGACGATAACGAGATTCATGCTACCTCCTTTCAAACATTCGTCCAAGGCCACGGCGGATGCCGGCGGTGCCTTGGCGAATCTGCCGTGCGCCGACCGCGCTCATTTGGAGGCTGCCCCGGATTTTCCGGGCACAGCCTTCGTCCGCTTGGCCTCCCCCGAAAGATTCAGCCTATCGAGATTAATCGTTTCAGGGGCGGAGCCGTTCTCGCGAATAATGTAGCTCCGATCCATTCTGAGGTGTTCGAACGTTTGGGTTCTTCCGGTCGCGGGCCATGTGACCTCAACCGCACGGATGGAGGTCGCCTGGCCCAACCCGATCTCCTGTTGCAGGCTCGACGAGCCAAAGCTGCCCCCCGTCGAGACGGTGGAGTAAATATCCCGTATCCCCTCCTTCACGTTTACGCTTATTTTGATGCGCGCCCCGATGGCCGCGCGATTGGAGCGCACGCCTTCGAGCTTAAGTTTAACCCAGTGATTCTTATGCCCCGGGTTTAGAAAGAGCGCGCGTTGAAAGGCGTCTCCGGGGTAGACCCCGCCGAATACTGCATAGATGTCTTGGTTGCCGTCATTGTCTACATCGCCGAAAGAGACCGCCTGCCCCTTCTGCAAGTGGCCGACCCCGGCGGAGGTGGTCACGTCCTGAAAATATTTCCCCCCGTTATTACGAAACATCCTGTTCGGCAGCAACGCGCGGTAGTCAAGCCCGCCGGTTCCGAGGTAAAGGTCGGGGTAGCCGTCATTATCCAGGTCTCCATAATTGCCGCCCATGCTGAAGAGCGGATGGTGCAGCCCGACTTCGCGGGTCACATCCCTGAAGCTGCCGTCGTGATTATTACGGTAGAGGCGGGGCGTTTCGGCGGTGAAAGGCCGTCCCAGATAGTCGGCGGTCGCCTGCCCGGCTTGATGGGCGAAATCCTCTATCGAATATCCGGAGACGAAGATGTCGAGCCAGCCGTCGTTGTCGTAGTCCCAGAACCAGCAGGCGTAGCTCTGAATCGGCTCGCTGACGCCGGCCTGCTCGGTCACGTCCGTAAACTTCCACTGACCGGAGGCATCTTTCCCGTCATTACGCATGAGCAGGTTAGGCTCACCCAGACGCGATATGTAGAGGTCAGGCAGGCCATCATTATTGTAGTCCCCCCAGGCGGCCCCCTTCACCCAGCCGAGTACGCCGAGACCCACTTTGTTCGCCATGTCGGTGAACGTCCCGTCGCCGTTGTTATGAAAAAGCTGGCACGGGCTGAGGTCTTGATAGTCGAAGAAGTAGATGGGCTTATTAATGCTTGGGGACGCGGCCAACTCGATGTTGATGCTTAAGGCCCTGTAGGTCGGCATGGACTCGTTGCCGATGAAGAGGTCTATCCAGCCGTCGTTATCGAAATCGCCCCACACAGCCGTTTGCGAAGGATGCAGGGTCATTAAGCCGGCCTCTTCGGTCACATCCGTAAACGTCCCGTCGCAATTATTGCGCAGCAGCGAAGGGGGATGATGGCCGATGCGCCCCAGCCACGCGCCCCGGGGTATAAACACATCAACGCACCCGTCGTTGTTATAGTCTGCCGAACTTATCTGCAGCCCGCCCGTGATTCCGTTCAATCCGGCCTCCAACGTCCGGTCGCTGAAGGTTCCGTCTCCGTTGTTGTGAAAGTAGCGAAGTTGATCTCGCTCCTTGTCGAATCCGAGGGATGAGGTCATCACGTCCAGATAACCGTCGCCGTCGAAATCTTCTATCACGCTCCCGCCCGCCAAGGCCGTGACATCCAGGTTAAGCTGCGGGGCGATGTCCTTAAACCGCTTCATGTCGTAAGCGGACCTGAAAACGCCGGGGGGGATCAGCCAAGGCTTCGGCACCTTCTCGGGGTATTCACCGAGTGACATGCAGGCCAGGTTGAGCAGCCAGCGTGAGGTTAAATCGTCAGGGTCTTCCCGCAGTATTTCGAGGTACTCTTTGATAGCCGCCTCCGCCCCGTCCCTCACCGTGTAGATACCCGAGGCGGCCACGGGCAAGAGGGAAGCGTCGGTATTATGGTGATCGGAATAATTTTCCTGCTGCCCGGCGCGTAGGTAAGAGACGGCCAACAGCTCGCGGATGTTTTTTAAGAAAGATGGGTCGAAGGGGGCGCTGTTGGCGATCACGGACTTTTTAACCTGCGCCAAGCGTCGCGCGGCCTCCCGGCTCCTCCCCTGCAGCAGCAAGTCGTAACCCGCCCTCGCCTCAACGATCAGCTCGCCGCGAAAATCAAGCGGCTGCCTGATCTGCCAGAAGTAGCGTAGCATGCCGGGGTCGGCAAGTCCCGTGTACGAGAGTCTCACCGCTTCCAGGCTCTTCCCGATCTTCTCCAACCGCTCGGACATTCGACGGGTGCTGGGCGCTTGAGCAGGGCGTTTCGCCCCGCCCTGCTCTTGAACGGCCTGGGCCGAGAGGATCACGCCGAAAAGCAGGACGAGAAGCCCCGCCGGGGCCGGGCGCGCGGGACGGGGTTTGTTCGCGCTCGATCTGTTCATCTCAATCTCACGCGGGCGCTGGCGGCGCTCCGCCTTCGGGCGACGGACGACTTCTGGCAGGCTACTTGAGCTTTACATGGCTTCGCGCGTGGCGGCACATTACGGCCATTCGCCGACGGTAAAAATGCCGTTGCCCTCCGTCCCTCCGTAGATTGCCGTCGGATCATGCGGGTCGACGGCCAGGGTCAAGACATAATGTGCGGTCACTAGCGTCTTAACTCCCACCCAGGTTTTTCCCGCATCCTGGCTCTTAAAGACGCCTTGGTCGGTGCCCGCGTAAACCGTCCGGGCGTCCTTGGGATCAAAGGCCAGGGAGAGGACCCAGTGGTTGCCCAGCGCAGTGGCGGACCAACTCTTTCCCTTGTCTGTGCTTTTGAAGACCCCGCCGCTCGTCGAGGCGTCGGAGAAATCCCCGGAACCGACATAGAGTGTGCCGGAATCCTGGGGGTCAATTATCAAGGCCCTGACGCGCCGATCCGTCAATCCGGTGTTTACCTCTGACCAGGTTTTAGTGCCGTCGCTGCTCTTGAAAACTCCGCCGTCCGTCCCGGCGTAAACCGTCTCCGAGTCGTTGGGATCAACCGCCAGCACGAAGATGGGTCGCGGATGCATCAACTGTTGAATGGGGGTCACGCCGGCGACGTTCTCGTTGATCGCCCCGCGGCTGACGTCGGCCCAGGTCGCGCCTCGGTCCGTGCTCCTGAAAATTCCGCCGCCGTCCGTGCCGACGTAGACCGTGCCGTCACGGTGCGGGTCAATCGCGAGCGAGAAGACGCGCCGCCGGATGGTTCCCGCGCCGATCTGGACCCAGCTTCGCCCGCCGTCAGTGCTCTTGAAGACGCCCCCGGCTGAGCCGAGGAACTGCTCTTGCGCGCCGACGTAGAGCGTCATCGGGTCTGTCGGGTCCACGACGAGAGCTTTGATGACAGGGTTGCGCAGGCCCGTGTTGATACTGGCCCAGTTCCGCCCCCTGTCGGCGCTCTTGAAGACTCCGGCACCCGCCGTCCCGGCATACAGCGTAGCCGAATTCCGTGGATCAACGGCCACCGCGAATACTACTTGGTTGGCGAGCGGAGCCGGAACCGCCCGCCAGCTTTGCCCGCCGTCGGTGCTCCTAAAGACACCGCCGCCCAGCGTCCCGGCATAAATAGTCTGCGGGTGTTGCGGGTCAATGCTGAGAGGCCAAACGATTCTATTGCTCAACCCGGCGCTGGCCTCCGACCAGTGCTGCCCCCGGTCAGAACTCAGAAAGACCCCTTCGCCCGTGCCTGCGTAAACGGTCTTGGGATCGCTCGGGCCGACCGTCAGCGAGAAGACGAGTTGCTGGGACAAAGTGTTCGTCGGCGGAGCCCAGTGCCTGCATCCGTCGTCACTCTTGAAAATTCCTCCGCTCGTCCCGGCATAAACCGTCGCGGGATTATCCGGGGCGACCGCTAACGAGTAAATCCGGCGGTTTGTCAGGCCCTCGTTGCTCTCAGACCAGCGGACGCCGCCGTCCTCGCTCTTAAAGACCCCCCCGCCGAATGTTCCGGCATACAGCGTCTGCGTGTGATGCGGGTCAACGGCGAGGGGCCAGATTACTAGGTTGGTTAGTCCGTCACTGGCTTTCGACCAAGTGCGCGCCCCGTCGGTACTCTTGAAGACCCCGCCGCCCGCCGTCCCGGCATACAGCGTGCCCGGAGACCGCGGATCGGGAACCAGCGACCAGACATCGCGGGTAGTTAACCCCGCGTCGGCCTCTGACCAGCTATTCGCCCCGTCCGTGCTTTTGTAAATGCCAACGTGCGTCCCAGCATAGATGACTCGCGAATCCGCGGGATCAATTACCAACGGCATTACGGTCAAGTCATTCAGCCCCGTGTTCGCAGGCGTCCAGTTACGGCCCC
This sequence comes from Acidobacteriota bacterium, assembly GCA_003222975.1. Lineage (GTDB taxonomy): Bacteria > Acidobacteriota > Blastocatellia > Pyrinomonadales > Pyrinomonadaceae > QHXN01. Next base: position 55,066 of record QHXN01000014.1, read on the forward strand.
CGTCGGCGCTCTTGATGATGCCGCCGCCGTGGAGGCCAACATAGATGGTGTCGGTACGACGAGGGTCAATCGCGATGCTGAAAGCCCAGCCCCCCGGCGGGCCGGAGCACCCCGGGCTCGGCGGCCCGCCTGCCGGGCCGCCACCCGTCGCGCCGGCTGTCCGCGCTGTCCCGCCGCATAACCCGACCGTTAAAAGTCCCACTAACAAGGCACCGAGTAACGCTCGGACGGATGTTTTTTCGTGCACGACGTACACTCCCTCGCTTGTCGCGCAAGCCGGACGAGCGTCGCCAAGCTTCCGCGGTTCCCCAGCCTTATACAGCCGCCCTCGCCGCTGCAGAAGACGGCGGCAACGAAGCCCCTCCCATACGATCAGAAGTACCAGGCGAAGGCGACGCTGCCGAGATGATTTCTGGTGGGACTCGGATAAAAATAGCCTCCGAATCTATCGTTGACCACGATGTAGGAGGAGTATTGATCGTTGAACAGATTGTTCACGCGGTAGAGTAGCCGCAGGCTGAACCGTTTGAAGTAGCGGTCGTAGCCCCCGTACCAGTTCGCCACCTGGTAACTATTATTTGCCACCGTGTTGGCGTCGTCGGCGAAAATTTTTCCGACCGCCTGCAAATCCAATCCGCTGTACAGACCTGAGTGGTGCGCGTACCTCAGGCTTGCGAAGAGGCGATTGACGGGGATGCCAGGGATCCTTCTCCCGCTGAAGTCCCCGAAGCCGTTGACGAATCTTCTGTAATAAAAGTCGGAGTAAGTATACCCGACTCGCAGGCTCAGATCCTTGTAGAGGTTGGCTCCTCCGCCCAGCTCCAACCCGTTGTGTATCGCCTGCGCGGCGTTGATGAAGGTCTCCTGCGGAAAGCCGATCCCAGTCGGGACGATCTCGTCATTCACCCGCAACCGGAAGAGAGAGAAATTGAGGTAGACTTTCCGCGGCAGGGTGTAGAGCCCGCCGATCTCGTAGCTGGTTGAACGCTCCGGCCTGAGGTCAGGATTCAGTCCGCCCTTACCCTGCGGGTTCCGGCCAATCTCGGTGATCGTCGGCGGGTCGAACCCGGTGCTGACGTTCGAGTAGAGCGAGAACGCCGGCTTGAAATGATAGGTCGCGCCGAACTGGTAGCTTAGTTTATCGAACAATCTCTCCCCGGAATCGTTGCCGTCGGTGAGCAGAAAGTCATCTATCCGGACGTGGACGCGCGAGTAGTTCAGCCCTATCCTGAAATCAAGCTTCTCGGTGATCCTCATGCTGTCAAGGAGGTAGAGGCCCGTGTTGTAGAGCCTACGGGTCTCGTCTCGCTGAACGCCGGCGCCCTTCGTCCCGGCGTTATTGTCGAAATCCTTTCTGGCCTCGTGATCATGCTGAAGTTCCGCGCCGAGGGTAAAAGTGTTCTTCGTCTTTCCGACCGCCCGCTTGAAGGAGTACCTCACGTCGCCGCCGAAGGAGTTTCTCTGCCCGTTGAGAAAGACGAAAGGGACCGGGACCTGAAAATTGAGGTGGCGGAAGTAGAACATGGCCGACAGAGACTTGTCATCACCCCACTGCCGATTGAAGTTCGTCCCGAATTGCTCACGCGTGATGTTGCTCTGCGCGTCGAAGAGTTTGAAGAGGAAGCTGGCCTGTCGGCGGTCGGCCCGCAACTCCGCGGCGGACAAATTGCCGGGCAACTGGCTCGCCGTGTCCGCCGTCCTGAAGAAGAAGGTCAGCCCGGAGCGCTCCCCCAGCTTCAGGTCGAGGCGGCTGTTGAGGTGGTAGGCGCGCAAGTTTTCGTGCTCGCGGTAGCCATCTTTGTCGGTGCGGGTAAAATTCAGGAGGTAATTGAGGCGCTTATAATTCCCCGATAGCTTGCCCTGGTTTTTCCAGAAGCCATAACTACCGAAGAGGGTCTTGGCCTCGATGAAGGGTACGGCGGAGCCTTTTTCCGTAATCACGTTGACGACGCCGCTCGAGCTGGCCCCATACTGCGCCGCCATAGGCCCTTTTACAATTTCCAGTCTCTCGGCGGAGTCCAGATCAATGCCCGTCAGGTCGGAGGTCTCGCCGGTTGAGTCGCTTTCGGGGATGCCGTCAACCAGCATCCTGATACTCCTGATTCCGAAGCTGGTGTTGAGACCCCGCCCGCGAATCGAAATCCTGACTTCCTGCGTTTCAGCCTGACTCTCGGCTTTGACCCCGGGAATTTCATTCAGCGCCTCGTCCAGCCCGACGGCCTTGGTCACTGCGAGCTCCCGGTCCGTGATTACGCCGACGCTCTGGGTGAGATCTTCCATCGGCTCCGGCTGGCCGCTGGCCGTGACGATCACCTCCTCTCTCAGCACCGGCTCGACGACCATCAGAAATTCGACCGGCCTCGACTCCTGCTCGGAGACCTTAACGCGCTCCTTCAAAGTTTTATAACCGAACGCGGAGATTTCCACCGAATAAGTCCCCACCGGCAGGCCGGGGAAACTGAAATCTCCCGCCGCGTCAACCTCAGCAGTCTTTCCGATCTCGACGATGGTGACGGTCGCGCGGGCGACGGGGGTGCGTCCGTGGGCATCAAGCACTTTGCCGACGAGTTTGCCGGTTCTGACCGCCGCGCCGGCCGCGGCGGAAAAACTCGCGGACGCTAAACAGAAGGCGAGCGCAATCAGGCGGGAGGCGATCCTTTTTCTGTTCATCGTAGTCTCCTCACGAGGGTCAGGCCCAGTCCGCTTCATCTGGAAAGTTGCGCCGACCGCGGCGGCGGGCACCAGTTTATCAATACACGTGGATGACGTTACGGCGAAGCGTGGTCTGATCTCCGGTGGTAATCCTGAGGCTGTATTCTTTAGCTGCGACCTCAGGCAAAGTGATTCTCGCGGACAAAAAGATGTTGGCCGTCAGCAACCTCACGTCGCTCGCCTGGATCGGACTACCGCCTTCATCGCCCGAAGGTATGAGTTCGACTTCGGAGTCTGGCGCGAAACCGGTCCCCACGATTCTTAAGGGGAGCGTACCCTTCAGCTCGCGCAACTTTTCGACGGGAAGGCTCTGAGGGTAGATGGCAAAGATCCTCGGCTTCGGCAAATCCTCGACGAAGACGTTAGCCGAGAGGTTGGGATTGTCAGGGCTGATGCGCGCCCAAGGGTCATGCGGCGTGAGGGCGAACTCCTGCTCTTTCCCTCCGCTACGAATTTTCGTGAGGCCGGAAATTTGGCCCTGAGCGTCAATCTTCAAGATCAGCTCGACTTCCTGCAAGCCGGCTAATCGTGAGATGTCCACGCGGTCGAGGACGACCTCGTCCCATGCCGCGCGCCCTTGGCGTTGAAGGCTGACCGAGTCCTTTTGCAGAGACAGGGAGGCCAGCGCCCCCATCGTTGCCATGTCCCCGATGCCGATTTTGAGCCTCTCGTGGCCGCGCAGGACGGGCGCACAGATTCTGGCCGAAAGCACCAGGTCGCCGAACGTCTCAGCCCCGGAGAAGGCCAAGAGACCGCGCTCGTCCACCGGCAGGATGAACTTGGCGACGAAAGTACCGTAGGCGTTGACGGTATCGGTCTGGTCTATCTTGAGGGCGCCGCCCCTGACGTTGAGCCCGTTAATGCGACCGAGGCTGAGAAAGTAGCCCCCCGCCCCGGCGGGCTTGCCGCCGATCTCCGGAGGCTGGAATCTGCCGTCCCGGTCGAAGGAATCCCTAAGAATTAGGCGGCCTCTGGAGGAGAGTGAAAGTTCGTCGATTAAGAAGCTGAAAGGCACCGGCTCGACTGCCGTATCGGACGTCTCATCCGCCGGCGCAGCCCGCGCTCCCCGCGTGGGCTGCGCGGGGCCGAGCGGGACAGAGCCGACCAGCAGCCACGCGAGCAGCAGGCCCAGATGTTTCGTTCGTCTCATGGTACTCGCGTCCGGATCGTTCACGGCGCTCAGGCCGCGCCCGAAGAGTGCGGGCTTTGTCGAAATCACAGACGGCCCGCCGTTCGGGGCGGTCAACGGCTGAAGCCGAGTTGTTTGAGGACTGCGTTCCTCAGCTCCGCGGCCTCCGAACTTTTTTCCACCGCCACTTGAATAAAACAGAGGGCCATCTCGTCGGTAGTCTCTGACCCCCAGCCGACGCGCTCGGGCGGGCTGTTCGGGTTGCGCGGATTGTCCGCTGAATTGTCGAAAAAGGCTTCCATCTCGATGCGCGTGCCGGCGGGCAGCGCCAGCGGCGTCCGGTACTGATATTGGCTGTGCCAGTAGTAGTCCCAGTCCCTAATCCAGATCATCGGCACCGTAGCGCCCGTGCCGAGCGTGGCGGTGACCTTCATCTCGCGCCCCAGAAAGTGCATGTGCGGCGTGACGGAGATGACTTGCAGGTCGATCGGGGTGACGAACGAGGCCGTCACCCGGTGACGTTTAGCGCCCGGCGGGATATCCAGGTTACGCTGAAGCAGTGGGACGCTGATGGCGATCTTCCTCGGCGGAGTTTTAGAGAAGTAGAGTGCGATGCTCGATTGGTCTGTCTCCACCTTACCCGTGGGGTGATAATGGTTCTGTATAACGAGGTCAGTTCCCTTCCGGACTACCTGCGCGACGCCGTCCGGCAGGCGGACGGCCGACGCCCCCGGAGACCAGCCGCCGAGCGCGCCCGACGGGGTGAAGCCCGGCCCGCCGAAGCTGCTATAGCCGACAGCCGGGTCTGCAGCATCTAGCCGGCGCGCGATCCCTGAATTGTCCAGATACGAGACTGAGTGATGCAGCACCCTGCGATTGCCGGGGCGGAATTCGAAGCCGCAGACGTATTGATCCTTGGGAAGATTCATGGGGAGAACGAAGGTCTGAAAGACATCGGGGCCGTCCGCCCTGACAGTGAACGGCTGCGGCATCCTCAAGACCATGTCGGGCTCGCCCATCCGCCAGCCCTCGGCGAAAGTCGGCGCGGGCGGCAGGTCGGCATCGTTACCTCTTAACATTCCCGTCTCGGCCCAACGCCGGAGCAGCGTAATCTCCTGATCGGTCAGGCGGCGCGCGCCGCGAAAGTCTCCGTAACCTGGCTCCGGCTTCCAGGGCGGCATGTAACGGGTCGCAGCCACTTCGGCCAGAAGCCGCGCCCGTTTCGCCGCGTCTTGATAAGACTCCAGGGGGAAGGGCGCGACCTCGCCGCGGCGGTGGCAGGCCACGCAATTCTTGTAGAGAATCGGCGCGATGTCTTTGCTGTAAGTCATCGGGCCGAGTTCGGCTGGCGCTCGCTGGGCCAGACTGAGCGGGGCGAGCGCGGCCAGCAGGCCGGTGCAGGTCAGTCCGAGAGCGATGGGCACCCTGAAGCCGATCATTTATCGCTCCCCAGGCGGCGTCGGCAAATAGCACCCGACCGCCTTGGTCACGGGGGCGGGAATCGGCAGGCCGGCGGCGATGGCATCAAGTGTCAGTTGCAAATCCCGCCGCGTCGGCTTCTCTCGAAACTTGCCCAGCCCCATGTAGAGGTCGTCTATTCGCCCGCGGTAGAGCAGTTCACCGCGCGGCGAAAGCACGGCCACTTCGGGCGTCACCGTGACGCTAGTCCTCTTCGCCAGAATTTGCGTTGGGTCAAGCAGCACGGGGAACCTGTAGTCGAAATCCTGAACGGCCTTCAGGCCGCGGTCTCGCGCGCTGGGAGACGGATCAGAGAGCACGCCGTAGAAGGCGAAATTCTTCGGCGTGTACTCGGCCACGATTCTGTTGATCTCTGGCGAGTACCTGTTTGAGATCGGGCACTCGGCTTCGAGAAAGAAGAAGACTAGCGCGCGCTTCTCTCGCCATTCCTCTCGCCAGTGCTTTCTGCCTTCCACATCCGATAGCGGGGCGTCCCATTCGGGCGATGAGGCTTGGCGCGGCTCACCCCCTTGCGCCCCCGGCGCCACCCTTGCCGGAATGAGCCGGACGCACACTGCGAATAACAGCAGGAGGGCGAAGAAACGTGTCAGAATCGTTCCGAACGGTTTTCCCTTGTCCATGTCCTGTTCCATTGAGAGCCGGCCCAGAGTCTGCCGGCGCTGTTCCTACACGCCGTCCTAATCTGTCTGGTCGAGCCTTCAGGGCCGTGAGTATACGGCGCGGCGCTTCGCGCCGCCGCGCCATCCCGTGACTCTACCGCCTTGCGCGGCGGCTCCGGTGATTCGCACCCGCCGCGCCGGACTCGCTTGATAGTGCCCGGACGGTCAGTCTCACCTGAGGCTCAGCGCATTCTCCGCGAGGGTGGTTTGCCCCGCCGTCGTCAGCCTGACCGAGTAAGAGTTGGCAGGCGTGCCCCGCATCTGAAACGTCGCCTCCAGCGACCCGTTATGTGGCGCGATGCGGACTCTGTCGGCCACAACAGGGGCCGCCCCTTGGCCGGCGGGGATCAATTCGACGCGCGTGTCCGGGCCGAAGCCGACGCCGGTGATTTGCAAGGTGACGGCGCCGCGCTGTAGCAACAACGCCTTGCGCGTGATTTCCTTTGGCGTGACCTGGGCTATGCGCGGCTTCGGCAGTATCTCGACAAAGATGCTGGCCGCGTATTTATCGTAGGTCGGGTCGAGAATGGCTTGCGGCCCGGCCCCGTTGAGTTTGAAGCGACGCACGCCGCTGCTGCTCGTCACCTCGGCGAGCCCTGACATCCGCCCTTCGGCGTTAACCATGAAAGTTAGCCGGACATCGGATATTCCCCGCAGCCGGGTCAGGTCGACTTGGTCGAGGATGATCTCTTGCCATGGCCACTGCCCGTCCTTCATGGAAACGGCTTCGAGCGTGATGCGGTCTCTGCGCACCGAGAGTTTCCCGGCGGGGCGGCGCGCGCCGACATCCGTGAGACCGAGCGTGAAGGTCTCGTAGCCCTGCAGGGCCGCCGCGTGGACGCGCGCCGAAAAGAGCAGGTCGCCGAACATTTCCTTACCCGAAAAAGTCGAGTTGCCTTGGTAAGTCCGCTTGTCGGCGAAGGCCGTCGAGGCGCCCGTGGCCTTGACCGGGATGGAGAACAGGGCGCCGAAGGAGGCCCCGAATGCGTCCGTGTAGACTTCCGGGGCCTCGCCGCCACGCGCGGCGGTGGGGAGCCCGGCGGAAAGCGCCGCCCTGGCGGTTCCCGAACTTCGCAACGGCACGAGCGAAGTCGTCTTCAGGACGAGCGCCCCGTTCTGCACATCGGCAGCAGTGATATTGCCGTAGCGGACCTGATACTCGGTCTGCGCCGCGGCGAGACCCGGCCCTGCGTTGAGCGTGGCCCGGAATCTTCCCGACTCTTTGAAGTTGTCTTTGGCGATCAGCCTGTTCTTCGCGGCCAGAGAGATCTCTCCGATTTCCAGTTGGAAAGGCGAAGGTTCCATGGCCGCTTCCGCCGTTCGCGTTTGTGGTTGCGACGGCGTTTCGGCGGTAGGTGCCGACACCGCGGCCCCTTGTTGCGCTAGGCCGTCCGTCACAAAGCATCCGAGAACCAGCGTCAGAATTAGCGTCCACCTCTTTAACAGTTCCATGACGACCTCCTCCTGGGAGAAAGCGAGTTGCGATTCGCCGGGCGGCACGACACGCCGCCCGGAAGCCCGTTTCACCGGCACGATTGATTGCCGTTTGCGCTGCACCCTGCCCCGCTGCGGCTCCACGATAACGGCACAGAACGAAGAGGGCGCGGCCCCGCTGCCCTCGCAGGTGGCTGGCGGCCTCAGCGAGAAGAAGTCTTGACCGGCGCCGCCGGCTCCCTAATCGTCAACTGCTGGTCGGGCGCGACGTTCTTTAGGTTCTGTCGTGTGCCGCTCGGCCAACGAATTTCCAACGAGTCAACCCGGCTGTGATCCCCTAGCCCGAACTGTACGACGCGCGAGCTTTGTGCGGAGAAGCCGTTGCCGCCGTCCACCTCTCTGATCTGGCTGAGGCCGCCAGCGACGGCGGTCAGGCGACTCCCGATGGCGTCGCGGTTGCTGCGCGTACCGATAAGGCGGACTTGCAGCCAGTGGCGCGAAGCGCCGACCTCATTGCGGTACAGCAAGGACGCCTGACCGCAGTTTGTCACGAAGATGTCCAGGTCGCCGTCCCCGTCGAAGTCGGCGAGCGCGATGCCGCGCCCGTCGCCCGTATCCGCCACGCCCGCCGCCTCGGCCATCTCCTGAAAGCCAGCCCCGGTATTTTTGAACAGCCGGTGCTTCTCGCGGGCGCTGATCGAGAAGCCGCGCATGTCAGGCCAGGCGCTGACGTCCGAGATGTCTGAGGTGGATAAGCGACCGAAGAATTCGCCGAGCCGGCTGCCGGCGAAAAGGTCGACCGGCCCGTCCGTGATGTAGCCGTTGACGTTGTAAATATCCAGCAGCCCGTCATTATCGAAATCAAAGAACTTGGCACCCCAGGCCCACCCGCCGTCCGCGCAGTTGTTCTCCTGCGCCGCGTTCACGAAGGTGCCTTCGCCCATGTTGTGCCATAGCATGTTGCCTTGCCGGATGTACCGATTGGTAATGTTGGTCACATAGATGTCCATGTATCCGTCGTTATCGTAGTCACCGAAGTCTACGTTCATCCCGGCATCGAAGTCGCCGCCCGTGCTCTGCCGCGTGATATTCGTGAAGGTCCCGTCGCCGTTGTTCCTGTAGACCAAGTCCTCGCCGTAGTCGTCGGCGACGTAGATGTCCTGATCGCCGTCGTTATCAATGTCGGCGCAGCCTATATCGAGCGTCCAACCCTTGCTTAACAAACCTGACTCGGCGGTAACGTCCGTGAAAGTGTTGTTGCCGTTATTCCGGTAGAGTACGAGTCCGCCGCCGTTACGCGCCTTGATGAAATTTTCGGGCAGGATTCTGGTTGAAGGGATGTTCCACAGGTCGACGTTTCTCTCGAAGTAATGGCCCACCAGGAGGTCGAGAAGCCCGTCATTGTTATAGTCTATAAAGACGGCGCACGAGGCGTTGCCCCAAGCCTTCAGCCCCGCCTCCTTCGTGATGTCTGTGAACCGCCCCCCGTCGTTTCGGAAGAGCCTGCTTTCTCCGTAGCAGGCGATGAAGAGGTCCTGATCGCCGTCGTTATCTATATCACCGAAGATAGGGTCTACGGAGACGCCCTCCGCGTTGTTGACATAGGCCACGCCCAGCTGCGCCGCCACATCGGTGAAAGTCATGTCGCCGTTGTTGCGATAGAGCGCGTTGGGCGCTCCGCTGCTTGAGTTCACCACGTAGAGATCGGGCCGCCCGTCGCCGTTGTAATCGCCCACGGCCACGCCGGCGTTGAGCGAAGTGATCCAGGGCATGACCTTCGCGAGCCGCTGATCGAAGACCGGCTTTTGGTGGACATGCCGCACCCCGGCCTGTGCAGCGATCTCGGTGAACATGGGTTTAGCACCCCCCGCCGGGAAAGCGGAAGAGGGCCGCGCCCATAAGGTGCAGAGCGTCATGACCGCCAGCCACATCTTTAGCGAGAAAAGCTCCACCGGTTCTTCGACCTCCGGACCGGCCCATCGTGTCTGCCGCAACAGGTAATGAAAGGCGCGGCATCAATGTCGGCGCCTCTCCGGTGATTAAGCTCGAGGCTGTCTCGCCCTGCCGCCGGTCCCGGGCCGGTGGGATACCCGCCCCACCTGGTAGAAACGGCAGAAGTCCGTCAGGGAACAGGCGGCACAAACCGGCTGCGACCTGCGGCACAATTCTTGGCCGTGTCGGCGCAGCAACTGGTGCGCCCGGATGAGCCAGCCGTAGTCGTCCCGCAAGTAATCCCGTATGGCGTCTTGCGCTGAGCGGTAAGTAGCCGCGTAGTTCTTGCGCTCCTCCCCGAAGCCGAGTCGGACCAACACGCGCAGCCCGTTGGAGTCCAAGGCCAAGACCCGGTGGCTGCGAGAGAAGAGTAAAATCTTTTCCGCGCCCGGATCGCCGATAGCCGGGAACAGCTTCAGCGACTTCCTGGCCTGCGCCAGCGGCTGCTTCAGCGCCCAGCGCAGGTCGCCCTCGAACTCCTCAAGGGCGATGCGCGCGATGAGTTGTAGCCGTTGCGCCCGCTGCCGCGCGTTGATGCCGCCTAGCCGTGCTACTTCTAGGAGCGCCGCGTCGGGCGCTGAGAGAATGCTCTCGGGTGTCGTGCCGATCCGCTCCCGCAGGGCCTCGAAAGCCTTCTCACGTTGCTCGTCGCCGACGAGATAGGCGACGTTCTCCAAAAGTATTAACTCCAGCGGGTCTACGACGGCGGGCGGTGCCGGACGCCCGTAGACGGCTTTGAGCCGCGCGATGACCTCCTCTAATACGTTCCTGCTCTTCGGCATCGTCTCGCTCTCAGTCTCGACCGGCGGCGCACTACCGTCGCTTTTCTGAGAGGGAGATGGGGAGGTCGTCCGGGTCTACGCAGATAGCCAAACGCCCTGCCCCTTCGCGCTGAGCGGGCGGCGCGGTGAAGCGGACGCCCCGCGCGGTCAAAGCCTTGAAAGCATCCTCCAGATCGTCCACCATGAACCCTAAGGAGCAGGTGCCGGGCCGGGCCCCTCCCGGCTGCTCGGCGGGTGACGCGCCCTGTGTCGCGTCCGCGGCGTGCAGCGCGAGTGTCGTCGCGCCGGTCTGGAATTCCGTCCACTGCGGCGACTCAAACTTTAACGGCAGCCCCAGCCCGTCGTGGTAGAATTCGATGGAGCGAGGCATGTTCGAAACCATCACGATGACGTAATCGATCTTCCCTAACATCTCCCGTACCTGTTCACGCACCTGAATGTTTTTGGCAGCGCCCGCAACGAGGCACTAGCCCGCCGGGGGCGGTCGCGGGCGGCCCCCTTCGCAGAGGCCGACTTCAACGCGCCGCCCGAGCCGTGAACCCGGACGGGTGAGCCGAATTCACCCATCCATGATGAGAAATAGCACGATTCTTCTCGCGTTCATGACCGCCCACTCATCATACCCGCCCCAGCGGCCATACTTCGGGCGTAAGGCTTCAACTGCTCTCTCCGCGACACGCTCGACGTAGAGATCGAATAACTCCCTCACGTCTGCGCTCCCTTGATGTTCTTCGACCATCTCCTCGTAGCTCATCTCCTGCCGGAGCTTGCGGGCTTCCGCGATGAGGTCGTCGAAGTAAGCGATATACCGGTCGACCCACTGTTTTGCCCCGGGCGGGCCGTGACCGTAGAGCAGAATCTTGAAATCGACCTCCCTCAGCCGGCGCAAGGTGTCGAGGTATTTTCTGATGTCGGTTCCGGGCAGGTCTCTGAAAGGCACGCTGCCCGGGTAGACCATGTCGACCATCATGAGAATCTTTTCCGCCGGCAGATAAATAGCGATGTTGGAGTTCGAGTGGTTCTCCCCGAAATACAACAGGCGCACCTCCTTGCCGCCCAGCTTCAGCTCGTAGCGGTCTTTGAAGGTTATCTGCGGTGTGACGATGGCGGGATTCCCCCTGGCGAGGATGTTGACGCGCGCATTCTCCTGCGCAATGAACTGCGCCGTGGACGCGAAGACGGCCCCGCCCGCGATATGATCGGTGTGGTCGTGGCTGTAGATCACGTAGCGCACCGGCTTATCCGTGAGGCTCTCGATGGCCTGAAGGTACAGCCCGGCCACTTTGGGAGAGATCGGGTCGGTCGCGATGACCCCCCCCGATGTCACTATGAAGAGGCTGCTATAAAAATAGGCGCTGAAGAGGTAAACACCGTCGGCCAGCCGCGTGACGGTGTAGGGCTTGGCAGGCCGCTGCGCCTGCGCGCTAACTGAGCAAACGCATAACGACAGGGCTAGCAGCGCGGCTCTCATGGCTTCTCGATCTCAAGCTCGCTCGTCGCGATAGTAATGTCCGGGATGTCCCACCCTTTGGCGTCCGCTAGCGGCTTGAAGGCGCGCCGGTAGATTAACCGCACCCTGATGGATAAACGACCGGACTCTTTCGGCACGCTGAAGACGTAACTGGATAGGTCGCTGGCGTTGGCCGGGATTCGGTTGTCGGATAAGATGCGGTTGCGCCGCCAGAAGGGGGACGGGAACTCCGCCGCCGTCGTGTTGTTAACGACGTGCGTCGGCGTCGCATACTCGTTGAGCGTCAAAAGGATTTTGGCGAACCCTTTACCCGGCTGGCCCGCCAGGTCGCCGCCCCAGGCGGGCACGGACTCGCCCGCCATAAACCGCAGGGACTGCTCCTGCCCGCCGGCGGCGGAGACGGCAAGGATCATGTTGCGCATCGGCTGGCCGGTCGGCACGTCGTGGCCGGCGCCGACGTTGGTGATCTTGACCGTGACGGTCAGCAATCGATCTTGTACCCGCGCCGACGCCTCCATCGCGACGGCGTTGCGCAGGAATTCCGACGGATCTTCTCCCATCATCCGGTGAGAGGCGATAGTCGCAGGGGGGCGAATCTTCCCCCCTTTCTCGGGGTCGGCGAAGAAATCAAACTTCCCGGTCGTCTGCATGTGGCAGGTCTGACACTGTACGCCGAGCCTGCTATACGAACTCTTCCCCCACTCGGTGAAAGTCTCGTAGACGGGGACTCCCCAGAAGCTCCCGTCGTGGCAGGCGGCGCAGAACCGACTGCTTTTGAATAAAGGCGAATGGGAAAAGTCAGGGACCTCGTTGAGAAAGGTGGCGTCATCGAAAGGGCCGAAGAGAAGCTTTGCGCTGGCGGGCGGTCGCAGGAATATGACTTCGGCGGCGTTAGGTTGATTGAGGTCCGGCCTGACCTCCTCAATCTTGTGGCACAAGTCGCACGAGACGCCCATACCTTCCACGCCCCGTATGTCACTCAGGTCCATGTGCTGAGCCAGCGAGGCGACGGGCGCATGACAGGTCGCGCAATTGCCCTGATCTGACCAGTCGAGCCGGTATCCCGGCCCCACGCCGGGCCGACCCCGCACGTCCGTCCCGCTATACATCGTCTGGACCAAAGGGTTGGTCGTCGAACGGGCGTGCGCGTCCTGCGTCCACTCGCGGTAGATTCTGCTGTGACAGTTGCCGCAGTTATCCTGGCTCTTGAGGTCAGGCGTCGGGTCTTGCCACTGATAGCCTTTATTATCGTCCTTCGGAATCTCCTGTAAGTTAATAAGCAAATGCTGGTCAGGCTTGAGCAGGCGGGCGCGGTTCGTGTAGTAGCCGACCTTGCCCGCGGTCACGTACAGGGAGGGGTTGAAAGCGGGAACGGACAAAGTGAAGAGGCCGCGCTCGTCCGTCAGGGTGGATTGCTCCGCCCCTTGGAGCCTGACAATGGCCCCGGCGACCGGGTGCCCGCTGCACGTTACCTCGCCGCTGATTCTTTGCCCCGCCGCTAGGACGGAGCCGAGGTAAGCGCTTACGGCCAGCACCAGACCTAACGCCAGGGCGCAAGCTTTATAGACCCGCGCGCCGGGAGGACTTGTCCACATCGAAGCACTGCCCATCGGATTCTCCGTGTCACTCGCTCAACGCTCGCCCCCGCCCGTGCGGCGCGATCTGCGCCCGTTTTAAGATTGCTCCTCGAACTTACCCTGGCCCTCGCGGGGAGACTTAGCGCCCCTGATTGATAAAGAGTGTGAAGCGGCCCTTATTCGCCTCACCTGTGATCAAATCGATCGCGCCGTCACCACTGAAATCGGCTGCTACGGGAATTTCCGGCTGCGCGAGGCCAATGACCGGACCCTTCTTAAACTTACCGCCGCCCTCATTGAGTAAGACCACGACGCTTTCCTCCGTGCTGGTCAGCAAGTCTGGCAGGCCGTCCCCGTTAATGTCGGCCAAGGTAGCCCCGGTGGGGTGATTGCCGACGGCGATGTAGTGAGGTTTGCGGAACGACCAGTCGCCGCTGTTGAGGAACACGGCGATGTCGCCGGAGGCGAAATTGGCGGTCAGGATGTCGGGGAGTCCGTCCTGGTTAACGTCGCGGGCGATTACCGTCCTCGCACCCGAAGCCAGCAGATTGAGTTCGGCCTTATTGAGGAAACTTCCATCGCCCTGGTTCCTGAACAGCGTGATGGTGTCTGAATTGGCGTTGAGCGTGAGGATATCCTCTAGGCCGTCGCCGTCAAGGTCGGCGCTGGCGATGCGGGCCGGCACATGATCGAGCGCCATCTTCGCCGGCGCGCCGAACTTCCGCGCACCCCGGTTGAACAGCAGCGTAACATCCTTTCCAATCTTGCTCGCCGTGGCGAGGTCGAGCAACCCGTCGTTGTTGAAGTCAGCGACGGCGACGCTGACAGGCTGGGATTTCAGTGGGAGGAGATATGGCTTGGAGAAATTCCTGTTGCCCTCGTTGTAAAAGACAGACAGGTTCGAGGTGAGGCGATTGACGACGACGATGTCGAGCCGTCCGTCCTGGTCAAGGTCGGCGACGACCGCCTCGCACGGGTCGAAGCCCCCGGTGGCGAGCCGCACTGGCTCGGACGACAGCCCCTGCGGCCCGTTGAAGTAGATCGCCACGTCTTCGCCCCCGTTTTCCAGGGAGATCAAATCCACCCTGCCGTCGTGGTCTAGATCGGCGGCGGCAGCCGTGTGGGCGGGGCGCGGTTGCCGCAGTTCGCCCGCCGCCTTGAAGGAGCCGTAGCCCGTCTCCGGCTGCACGTCGAAAGACGAGACGTACTCCGTCTTCATCCTCAGACCTTCGACCGACTTAACGCCGTCGCTGATGATTATTTTGACTTGTTCACCGGGCAGAAAACGGGGCGCTGGTGAAGCCTGGCTGCTATCGCCGGCGGCGGGCGTCTGCGGCTGGATGTCGAGGGTGTGTGTCTCGGCGCGATATGAAAGGCGGGCTTCACGAACTCCCGACTGGCTGCCATATAGCAGTACAGTCTTCGCCGATAGGGTGCGTTCGTCAACCGAAGTGTTCCACTTAACACTGATCGAGGTGAGCAGGTTCCCTCCGTGCAGAGTGACTTTGGCGGTCGCCGAGGGGCTGACCCGCTCGACCCTCGGCACGCGAATTCCGTTGAGCATCACCGAAATGTTGTTGCTCCCCGAGTTGGCCGTCACCAAGTCCATGCGCCCGTCGTTATTTAGGTCCGCGACGACGATGGCGATGGGGTACAGCCCATAAGCTGGGAAGTCGGTCGCTTTACCGAAGGTCCCGTCCCCCTTGTTCAAGAGGACAGAGACGGTGTTGGCGCTCTGGTTGGCGGTGGCGATGTCTGGGTATCCGTCGCCGTTGATGTCAGCCGCCACCACCCCTTGCGGCAGCTTAACGGGGTAGTTGACCGCCGGATTAAACGTGCCGTCGCCCTTATTGATGAGCACGGACACGGTGTCCGATCCGCCGTTGCCCACGATTAAGTCCGGAAGTTTATCGCCGTTGAGATCTGCCGCGTACAAGATCTGGCTCAGCGAGTCGGTCGGGTACGAAACCGGCTCGGCGAAAACAGCATCCCCTTTGTTGAGGAGCACCGTCACATTTGCTGAGTAGATGTTACCGGTCGCTAAATCCATCTTCCCGTCACCGTTGAAGTCGGCGGCGACCAGCGAGTAGGGAACGACGCATTTACATCTGTAGGTGCTTTGGTGCTCGAACACGCCGTTGCCACGGTTGAGGTAGATGGCGATGTCGTCGTGCCCGATATTGCAGACAGCGATGTCCGGCCTGCCGTCGTTATTAAAATCGGCGATGACCGGGAACATCGGCCCCGGCTCGCCCTTGATGTTGACCGCGTCCTGAAAGGTGCCGTCTCCCTTGTTATAAAAGATGGAGAGATTGACGGAGAACATGTTCCCCACAACCAAGTCTGCCGCTCCGTCGCCGTTGAGGTCGCCGGCTGCCAGGGCGTAGGGCGTGTAACCATGCGTGGGATAGTTGACTCCGTCGCTGTACGTGCCGTTGCCCTTGTTCAGGTACACGGTCACGTCATGGGAGACGGTGTTGGAGGCGGCGAGGTCGAGGAAGCCGTCCTTGTTGAGATCAACGGCCACGACGTAGTAAGGGCTGATCCCGGCGGGTAAATTGAAAGCCTCGCTGAAGTCGAGGGGGATAAGGGCGCGCGGAAGCGCGGGCGCATCTTCCGCGCTGCTGGCGGCGGGCGCTGGGGCGGCCACCAAGGATGCGATCACAATGAGTAGCAAGGCGGCGGATTTCATGGACTCGTCTCCCTCTCCGATGACCCCAGAGGCGGGCCGCGAATTTTCAACGCTTGATTAGGTAGCGCAAGGGGATCGCCCGTCCTGCCCTAAGCGCGCACAGGTAAGTCGGCGGCAGACCTCGCGGGAACAGTTACGCGTCCGGCTCGACCGGGCCAACCAGCGCGGCCCGGATCTGAGAGAGGCCGCCCCCGCAGGCAGGTGCGCGACTCTGTCAACGTCCTGTTCAGTGCGTGTGCGTCGTCCTTTGCACTTGTCTGCCGGTGGCCTCTTTGGCCGGCAGGTTGAGCAAAACCGAGAGATCGAACGAATACCGGTTGGCGATAACCATGTCCAAAGCCCCGTCGCCGTTGAAGTCGGCGACGACCGGGGAGGTGGGGTTTTTGCCGACGGGGATCGTCTCCGCTTTTCTGAACGTCCCGTCGCCGTTATTCATCATAACTACGACTGTCCCGCCGTCGAGGGTGAGCGCGACATCTACCAGCCCGTCGTGGTTGAAGTCGCCGAAGACTTTGTCGGTAGGCGTCGGGCCGACGGGCGTGTTCGGCTGTTGCTTGAAGTTGTCGCCGCCGTTGTTGAGAAAGACGGTCATGTCGTCGGAGGCGGTGTTGATGGTGACGATGTCGGTCCGGCCATCGCCGTTTATGTCGATCGGCTCCTGGGTTAAGGCCTTGGCTAACAGCAGCGGAAATTCTTCGGGCCGCCGGAAAGTTCCGTCGCCGTTGTTCAGCAGGATGGTCCCGCGGTCGGACTCCAGGTTGGTCATGACCAAGTCGGGCACGCCGTCGCCGTTCACGTCACGGCTGGAGATATCGTAGGGAGAGGGGGCCACCGCGTAACTGATGTACTTACCGAAGTCGCCCCTGCCGTCGTTCATGAAGACGAGAACCGCCGGAAAGCCTTTGGTCACCACCGCGATGTCTATCGCCCCGTCACCGTTAAAGTCGCCCGTCGTGACGCCCATCGGGCCGGCCCCGGCGGGGAGCTTGACCGGCTCCTTGAATTTCCCCTTACCCTGGTTATAGAAGATGCTCATGTCGGAAGAGAAGGTGTTGACGACGGCGATATCTATATTCCCGTCGCGGTTGAAGTCCGCGAGCGCCAAGTCCCAGGGGCCGTAGCCGCCGGTGCGTATGAAGAGGTGATCGTTGAAAGTGGCGTCGCCCTTGTTGAAGTGGACGCGCAGCCCGTCCACCTCACGGCATAGGGCGACGATGTCCACCGTGCCGTTATTATCGAGGTCGGCGGCCCTCAACTTGCCGGGGATTTTGTCGCAGGAGATGCGCTGCGTCTCCACGAAGTTGCCGTCCCCTTTGGTTGGCTCGATGAGAAAGGCCTGGGTGAAGGGCTGGCTCATCGGCAGGCCGGAGAGGGAACGGATCTTGTCCGTAAACATGACCGTCACCCACTCCCCCGGCTGGAATGCCAGCGAGCCTTCGGGTTTGACAGAGACGCTGTGATTCGCCGCGCCGTAAGAGATTTCGGCTTTGTGAAACCCCGACTGACTTCCGTATAAGAGGATTGAGTCATCATTCAAAGTTTTCTCGTCGAGCGCCGTGTTGAACAGCGCGACCGGCTCCTTGCTCAAGGCCCCGTTGGCAGCCGTGACCCTCTCCATGAGGGTGGGCGTGACCTTTTCGATGCGCGGAACGCGGGTGCCATGTAAGAGGATCGAGACGTTGTTGGAGCCGGCGTTGGCCGTCGCGATATCGGCCTTCCCGTCCCGGTTAAAGTCGGCGGTCGTCACGGACGCCACGTACTCCCCGTTGACCGGCAAGCGAACTGCGTCCGCAAAGAGGCCGTCGCCTTTGCCCAGCAAGACCGCGACGGAATTGTTATCCAATTCGGCCACGACCAAGTCGGGCTGGCGATCTCCGTCCACGTCCGCGACGCTGACGCTACTGGGGTTCTTCACCGTGTAGTCGCCCGCGTGCTTGAAGAGGCCCTTCCCCTGACCCAACAGAACTGAGACGGTGTTCGAGTCGCCGTTGGCCGTCACCAGGTCGGGCACTCCGTCGTGATTGAGATCAGCCGCGCAGAGCGCCTGCGGGCCGAGGGCGGTGTCAACTGTCTGTGCGGGCGAAAAGCCATCCCGCCCGTGATTAAGAAAGACGGAGACGTTGTTCGACGCGCCGTTAGCGACGGCGATATCGTTCTGCCCGTCCTGATTAAAATCAGCGATCACCAGGGCACGCGCCGAGCCGGCACTCAGCGGCAGAGAGAGGTCTTTGTTAAATCGCCGATCACCGTGATTGAAGAAGATGTCAACGCTATTCTCCCCCATGTTGACGGTGGCGATCTCGTCCAGGCCGTCGCCGTTGAGGTCTCCGCAGGCGACGGAGATCGGCCCGCGGTCCGCCTTCACAGTGACGGGCGGCCCGAACCCCCCGTGACCGTCGTTGAAGAAGATGGAGATGTCGGAAGACATTAAATTGGCCGTTACCAGATCGGGGAGCTTGTCGCTGTTAAGCCTGCCGACGGCGACAGCGTAAGGCGACGGCCCGCCCAAGTCGTACCGGTGCGGTGTCTGGAAAGTGCCGTTCCCTCTTCCGCTCAGGATTGTAACGCTGTGGTCCGAGGGGTTGGCCGTGATAAGGTCGAGCTGGCCGTCCAAATTCATATCACTGACGGCCACTTGGCTGGGACCGGGATCGGTAGTTACATTGATAACGTCCGAGTAATCTAGGCCCGGTGCCGCCGAAGTGACGACCGTCCGACAAAGCAAGCTGGAGAACAGCAGACAGGCGACGCCAGCTATAACCACTGTGCTCGTAACAACCCGATTCCTGGTGGTCTTTGACATGGTCAAGCTCCTTTTAGCCGGGACGGCCATTTCCGATCACGACGGCGCGTTAGTCTGTCATGGGCGGGAGGGCGTGTGATTTCCAGCTCACCTTATGCTCGTAAGGGGAAGCCGTTGACTAAGCTCACGACCCACCCGCGAAGGCGAAGGGTGCGGCATTTCAGCTCGCCCCTCGGGCGGAGCGGGCACTGCGCCTTCCGTAAGTCCAATGGAGATGCCTAAGCTATCTCCTGCGCGCGGCACCTTAAGTCCTTCGTAGCACCTTCTTTAGAAAAAGCCGCGTTATAAAGAGGAATTCGGGCGCGCCGCCGCCCGTGACATAGGTATTAGGCTATAAGATAAGCCAGCCCGGCGAAATATCTAGCGTCCCCGGTTTAGGCGCGCATCAGTTAGCAGCAAGCCCAAATAAGGGCTAAAGACCGGATCAGCACGAACGGTCGAAGAGGTAAGCTACCGAAACGGCTATTTCAGGGCAAGAGAAAACTGTTAGCCGATCTGGCTATTTGTTGGCCGGTTTGGCTAACCTGGATTGAGCAGAAATGGAGCGGATGCGGCACTGCATGGGGGTAACCCCAAAGAACCTCTTGAAATCTCTCACGAAGTGACTCCCATCGCTTATTCCGACCACATTCATGATTTGCTTCACGTTGAGAAACGTGCTCTCGGTCAGCTCTTTGGCCTTATTCATCTTCAGGAATTTTATGTATTGCGCGGGGCTGATCCCCATTTCTGCCTTGAAAACATGTCGCAGCCGCGAGGTCGAAAGATTCACGGCCTGGGCCAGTTCGATAAGGCTTAACTCTTTATCGGAACCTGCTTTCATGATATTGATGACGGCTTGTACCCTTTGATCCATAGTCCCCCCTCAGGAAGATGGTGGTCCAAACGTCAGGCGAGCTATTGCAGGTTACGTAAGAATTTGTGAGACGCGACTATAAACAGACAACGGCACGCGTCATCCTTCCCTAAGCTGAATCGCTGTGAACGGTCTACCGCTCATCAGCATCTTTGCAACTAGGCGCGGTCGAGTGAGAACAGAGTCACAACATATTGGGGCAACAAGGCTCAGTCAGGTAGCTTATATTATGGATGTTTCACTATAGTCAACAAATATGCGAATCAGTAGTTGAAAACGAGCAGGAAGAAAGCCACTGCTAGTTTTCCCTAGCAGTGGATCATCAGCGCGTCAGTCGAGCGCACTTTGCTCGCTCTTTGAATCTGGGTCTTCTCCTCGATCCAGTTGAACAGGCTCTCGATGGGCTGCCGGATGCGACGCACCAACCGATTGTAATAGCTCTCGGCCTCAGTTAGTTCTTTGCCTTTCGGCTTTTTTCGCGGCGCAACCAGCCGCGTCTGCTGCTCTTTCAAGTGCGAGATGATCTCCGGCGTCGGGTAAGCCAAATCGCCGAAGAGTGAGGTTTCGGGTACTTCCGGCTGCTGTTGGATGAAGGCTTTCGAGTCATGATGCGAGGCGGCGCAGAGCCACACCTGCGAGGGCAGCGGCAAGCGCCCTCCCCGCCTTTGCGCGATGCAGTGCAGGCGCACGCCATGGAAGCGAGTCTTCTTGGCCGCACAGAAGCCGGCATCGGCGACCTCGCGCCCGACCCGCGCGCCGTAGGAGTGGCCGTGGCGGGCGAGCATCACGGGCAATGAGTCAACCAGATGATCAAACTCCGGCGTGTGTTGCGCGGCCAAAGCGTCAGCCAGGACAGCGCCGATGGTCTGAAAGGTCGGCTCCAGGCGGTTGAGCCGCAGCACGAAGGTCTGGTAGCCGGGCAGGCGCGGGAACCACTCTCGCCAATACTTGCGAATCAGGCGGTGCATCTTCTTCTTCTCGAAGCAGCCCTCTAAGTGAGCGAAGAACCAGATGGTGATCAGCTCTTGGTCGGAGAACTCTGGTTCTCAGTTGTTGCTCAAGCGTTGATAACAGGTCTGGGACGAAGTATCGTGAACGTGACAGACGAACAGGTAGATTTCGATCAGTAGGTTTTCCATGGCAAGAAAATTCTACTGAATCTGCCGTTCGTCTGTCTTTTTCAACTACTGATTCGCATAAATATATTCAGGGAGAGGCCGGCCCTTCGAAGCATAGTATAAAAAATCATTAAGGTATAAATTTTGTGTAGTAAGATTGGAGCGAGAGTGCGGGGAACACCAGGGCACTTACTAGGAATGGCACTGCCCGTAAATTCGGGACGATGAACTGGAGCGTCTCCTCAAGGGTGTTAATCCAAGCGATAGCCAAGCCGAACTTCGTTAAATGGAACGCTCGGCCTTCAGGGATGAGCGGGGAACGTCGTCCGCATAGAGTGCCCGCACGGGTTCATTCTTCTCGAACGTTGGCTGCGATGAACAAAAGGCGTCTGGTCGTGCCCCTAATATGGCTCATCATCTTGATGGCCTCTGCGTCGTCCGCCTATTCACAACAGCGGGACATCTCCGCGTTTAATTCGCCGCGGTCTAACGCGCCCGGCAGCCCAAGCGTGCCCGGCAACTCTCCCGACGGGGCCGCGGGCGAGGCCCTGGAAAAGCTCACGCAGGATTTCAACGAGGCGTTGATGACGGTGCAGTCCCATCACGTGGACGGCGACCAAATGAATTACGCGTCCATCTTCAAGTCATCAATTAACGGCATGCTTCAGTCTCTCGACCCGCACTCGAAGTTCTACGACGCCGGAGACTACCGCGAGTGGCTCGCGCACCAGCGGTTCCAGTACTGCGGCATCGGTGCCACCATCGGTTATCGCGCCATTGGCAGCCGAGTAGACACTTACATCCTCGATACCTTTCAGGATTCGCCGGCGAGCCGCGCAAACTTACGCTACGGGGACCGCATCTTGGAAGTGGACGGCCTCTCCGTGCCCAACAGGGCCTCGAGTGAGGTGCGAGAACATATTCGCGGTAGGTGCGACTCGGTCGTCAATCTTAAGGTCGAGCGCGCCGCGACCGGGGCGACCGACACAATAAAGGTCTCGCGCGAGGTCATGCACCAGCCCTCAATCCCGGACGCATATCTGGTTCGGCCCGGGATCGGTTACATTTTGATGGACGGCGGATTCGTCTTTACGACCCCAGACGAGTTGCAATCCGCCCTCAGATTTTTAAAGGAGCTGGGGGCCACCGCTTACATACTCGATCTGCGGAATAATCGGGGCGGGCACGTCTACGAGGCGATTCGCGTAGCCGACATGTTCTTGCCGCGCGGGCAAGTCATCCTCACGCTCAAGGGGCGTATCGGGGGAATCAGCCACACTTACTCGGCGGCCAACGCCGCCCCCGACTTGTCACCACTGGTGATTCTGGTTAACCGGCATACGGCGTCGGCTTCTGAGATCGTCGTGGGCTCGCTGCAAGATCACGACCGTGCGCTCGTCGTGGGCGAGAACAGTTTCGGTAAAGGCCTCGTGCAGAATTTCGCCGTACTTGATGAGGGCCTCGGCCTGAACCTCACTATCGCGAGATATTACACCCCTTCAGGGCGTTTGATTCAGCGGGATTATACAAACGTCAGCTACTACGACTACCTGAGCCGCGGCGACGCGGAACTCGCGGGTGGCACGAGTGGGCAGAGGCAACAGGCCGCGCCGACTGGTCCTTCGAGCCGAACCGATCAGGGACGGCCTGTCTATGGCGGCGGCGGAATCACGCCGGACGTGGCGGTGCTGCCGCGCCTCATGACACCGGAACAACAGCAGCTAACAGACTCGATCTTCATCTTCACCCGCGAATTGGTTAACGGTCGCGTCGCGGGCTTCGATGCCTACAAGGTTCAGCGTCCGATAGACTACGGTCATTTGCTGCAGGCGACCGATTTCCCTGCGACAGAGGCTCTGTATAAGAGCTATAAGCGCTATGTCATGACTCAAAACCTCAACATCAAAGAAGATAGACTCGACGCAGAACACGATTTCATCCTGCGCCAGCTACGTTATGAGATAGTGACGGCGGCTTACGGCACGACCGCGGCACTGCAAGCGTTGGAAGCTGACGATCTCCAACTGAAACGCGCCATCGATGAGATTCCCCGCGCGCGCGAGTTCGCTCAAACCTTCACGCGTAGGTGCAATCTGCACTGAGAGTTGGGGATGACCCGACAGCCAAACGCTCTGAGCCGGGAAGCATAAGGCGCAGCTCGCCCTCAAGATTCAGCAGCTCATCGAGCGGAAGGGGGTGATGCAATCGGAGATCGCCCTCCTGTTCGGACTCGACCAGCCGAAGGTCTCCCATCTTATGCAACGATGACATAAGCCGTTATAATCACATGGTCGTTTACGAGGACTTTAGTCTCTCACGAGTGGGTCGGACACTATCAGTGTGGAACATAAGCCGCATGAACGGCAATCAGCAAATAAGATAGTTCTTTATGAGTAAGCTTACCCTTCCCCAGCTAGAACGACATCTCTATAAAGCCGCAGATCATCTGCGGGGCAAGATGGACGCCTCGGAGTATAAGGAGTACATCTTCGGGATGTTGTTCCTTAAGCGGTGCTCCGACGTGTTCATGGAGCACCGCGAGCGGCTGATTGCCGAGAAGAGGGCGGCGGGGTGGACTGATGAAGATATTGCGGCGCGTCTGGAGATGCGCGCTTTTTATCCGGGCATCTTCTTCGTGCCCGAAGTGTCTCGCTGGGAGTATATCAAGGCGCACCAGCACGAGGACGATCCGGGCGACGTGCTGAACCAGGCGCTGCTCAACCTAGAGCGGGAGAACATCAACACGCTCAAGGGCGTGCTCAGCCACATCAACTTTAAGCCGCCGGGGAAGAATAAGCTCACCGAACAGCAGCTACGCCAGTTCATCAAGCACTTCAACAAGAGGCGGCTGCGCAACGAGGATTTCGAGTTCCCCGACCTGCTCGGCGCGGCCTACGAATTTCTCATCAAGCAGTTCGCCGACTCAGCCGGGGCGAAGGGCGGCGAGTTCTACACGCCGCGCGACGTGGTGCGCCTGATGGTCGAAATACTCCAGCCGCAGGAGCACAAGCGCATCTACGACCCGGCTGTCGGCTCGGGCGGCATGCTCATCATCTCGAAGCAGTACGTCGAGGAACACGGCGGCGACGCGAGCGACCTGAGCCTGTTCGGGCAGGACGAGAACGTCGGCGTGTGGGCGATCTGCAAGATGAACATGATCCTGCACGGGATCATGAACGCAGACATACAGAGCGGCGACGTCATCACCAGCCCGAAGCACGAACACGACGGCGAGTTAATCCGCTTCGATTACGTGATTAGCAACCCGCCCTTCAGCAAGGGTTATTCCAGGAAGGACATGCAGCACGACTGGCGCTTCAGGCACGGCTTCGCCCCGGCGAAGGGGAAGAAGGGCGACTTGATGTTCGCGCAGCACATGCTCGCGGTGCTGGTTCCCAGCGGGCGGATGGCGACGGTGATGCCGCACGGCGTTCTGTTCCGCGGCGGCGACGAGAAGAAGATTCGCAAGGGCTTCATTGACTCGGACGAGCTTGAGGCGATCATCAGCCTGCCGCCGAACCTGTTCTACGGGACGGGCATCCCGGCGTGCGTTCTGGTGATGCGCGCGCGGCTGCTCGACTCGTCGGGCAAGCCGCGGGGGCGTCGCGGTAAGATTCTCTTCATCAACGCCGACGCCGAGTACGCGCAGGGGCGCGCGCAGAATTACCTGCGGCCCGAAGACATTCAGAAGATAGCCACGACCTATCACAGGTTCGAGGACGTGCACGGCTATGCGTGCGTCGTCACACGCGCGCAGATAGCGAAGGAAGATTACAACTGCAACGTCCGGCGCTACGCGGACAACGCCCCGCCGCCTGAGCCGCACGACGTTCGCGCGCACATCGCGGGCGGAGTGCCGCGGCGCGAGATAGAGGGTAAGCGGGAGTTGTTCGCGGCGCACGGCTTCGAGCCTTTGAACGTCTTCGTCCCGCGCGGGCAGGCCGGCGTGGGCGAAGGTGCGGGCGACGCCTACTTTGATTTTCATCCGAAGCTCGACGACAGGCGCGACATTAAGACGGCGTTGGAGGCGGACGAGAACGTCCGCGCGAAAGAGGCGCTGCTCCACCGTGCGACGCTCGACTGGTGGGGGCAGCACAAGGCGCAGCTCTCGCAGTTGCCGGGCAGCCGCCGCTTGATGGACGTGCGCAATAAGCTCCTGAGTTCGTTCAATCAGGCCGTCGCGCCGCTCGGACTGCTCAACACTTACAAGGTTGACGGCGTGGTCGTGAGCTGGTGGAACGAGAACCAGTACGATTTGAAGGGCCTGGTCGCGCAGGGCTTCGGCGGCTTGATTGGCAGTTGGGTGGCCTCGATCCGCACGGCGTTGGAGCCGGATGAGGACGAGGACGACGAAGAGGCGCAGCGCGGCAGCCGCTACGACCCGCTCACGCACAAGCTGGTCAGGCCGCTCGTGCCCGAATACCTTGACGAGTTGAACCGCGCGGAGGCTCTGATCGCGGAACTGGAAGCCGAGAAGAGGGAGTTTGAGAGTCGCGGCAACAGCGACGCGGGCGGCGAGGGTTCTGAAGGCGAAGGGGAAGAGGCGGAGGAGGATTACGCTAAAGAGTTGGCGGACGAGTTGAAGGAGTTGAAATACTCGATCAAGCCGACGGCGGCGCGCATCAAGACGCTCGGCGGGGGGACGCGCGTGCAAGGCTCGATTGCCGCCGCGCGCCGTGCGGGTGAAGACACGGCGGCACTCGAAGCGGAGTTGGAGGCGCTGAAGGCGGAGATTGCGCCGGTCGAGCGGCGCATCGCGGAGGTTGAAGCGGAGTTGCAGCCGTACAAGGAGATTAAGGAGCGTCTGACCGCCGCGCGGCGCGAGTTGCGGGGGTTGAAGAAGCGGTTTATTGAGCGTTTGGAGGAAGCGCGGGCGCGTCTGACGGAGGCCGAGTGTGAGGAGCTTGTGTTGAATCTGCTGCGTGAAAACCTCGCGGCTTATCTGGATTCTTACATCGCGGCGCACCGGCAGGAGGTCGTCAGCGCGTTGGAAAACTTCTGGGACAAGTACCGCGTGACGCTCGGCGACATTGATCGCGAGCGAGACGCGGCGATGGCGGAATTGGAGAGGTTCGCTGCCGCGTTGGGATACACAGCATAATCTGCGGCAGCCCGGTGGATTTTCCGACGTAAACGAAGTCGCTAGGTGAAGATGCAGGCTGAAGCCAAGTCAACAAAACTTCCCTTTGATTTACCTGATGGTTGGTCAGAGGAGCAATTGAATACTCTCGCCGATATTAATCCTGAGTCGCTTGGCGGAGGAACATCAGCGTCATTTGAGTTTCGCTATATTGATATTTCGCCCGTTGAGCACGGTGTCATCAATTGGGATGATGTTACTACTCAGACTTTCGCGGATGCGCCGAGTAGAGCAAGAAGGGTTGTGCGCCCGAAAGATACTCTTCTGTGTACAGTAAGACCTGCCTTGCAAGCGCATACATTTGCTTACTGGCAAGATAAGGATGGATTCATTTGCTCCACTGGCTTCGCAGTGATACGCGCTAAAAATCAGAATGAGCCGCGCTACTTATATCACCAGATTTTCAGTGACTATGTTGCAGGTCAGATTCGGCGTCTTGAAATAGGCTCAAGCTATCCCGCAATAAACGAAAATGATGTCAGGTCTTTGGTTCTTGTTGTCGCGCCGCCACCTGAACAGCGCCGCATCGCCGAAGTGCTCGATGCTGTTGGCGCGGCGATTCAACGCACCGACGCGCTCATCAACAAGCTCAAGTGGATGAAGGCGGGGCTGCTGCACGACCTGCTGACGCGCGGACTCGACCGTGACGGCAAGCTGCGCGACCACGTCCGAAATCCTGAGCAGTTCAAGGACTCGCCGCTTGGATTGATTCCGAAGGAGTGGGATGTTTGTACCTTAGAACAGTTGACAGAATCAGCAGTTGATGGCCCGTTTGGGTCGAATCTTAAAACAGAACATTATATTAATCGGCCTGAAGTGCGGGTCGTTCGTTTACAGAATATAGAGGTCGGGTATTTCAATGAGACAGACGAAGCTTACGTTTCGTATTCTCATGCTGATAAGCTTAAACGTTATGCTGTAGTAGCTGGTGATTTGCTCATTGCCTCGCTTGGTGATGATAGACATCCCCTTGCCCGTGCTTGCTTGTACCCGTCAACCGGTCAACCGGCCATCGTTAAGGCCGATTGCTTTAGATTCCGCCTCAAATCTTCTTTAGCATTACATGCCTACGTTATGCACATGCTGAATTGTCCATCAACGCGAGGTGACATTAATCAGCGAGGTCAGGGTGTTACTCGTGACCGGGTAAATTTAACTTCTCTCAAACAAGTTCGACTGACAAAACCCTCCGTCTTAGAGCAGGGTTACATTGTTGATGCCCTTGCTGCCCACGATGCACGCATTCGTTGCGAAGAAGCTAAGCGCGACAAGCTCATCCTAATCAAGAAAGGCTTGATGCACGACCTTCTAACCGGGCGCGTGCGCGTGCCCGTCACGAAGTCGGAGGTGGTCGCGGTATGAGCCTGCCCTTCGACATGCCCGCGGGACTCACGCCCGAAGCCCGGCGCGAACTCGAACGCTGGGACGAAGAGCGTCGAGGACTCGTCGCCGAAATCAAAAGAATCCCGCTGCGCATTCTCGTCTGGGGGCCAAGCCCCGCTTCGCCCGGCCCCGTCGCCTTCAAGCGCGTGCAAATCCGCGACGCCCTGGTCGCCGAAGGCTTCCTCGCCGTGTTCAGCGAGATATGGGCGGGTGCCGCGCCCGGCCTGTCGCAGAAAACCAACGAGCTGACGCAGGCGCTGACCGCCCACCTGATTATCATTCTCATCGAAGGCTCCCCCGGCGCTCTCGCCGAGATGCACGATTTCAGCAGCCGCCAAGACGTAGCCCGCAAGATGCTCGTCATGTGCCCGCGCAGGTACAGCGACGGCTACAGCATCAAAGGCGCGGGTGCTATCCTGAGCGTCGCCTTCGGCAATCTCGACTTGTACGAAGACGGCGAGATCGAAAACTGTAACGTGCTGACGCGCGCGCTGGCCCGCGCCGTCGCGCTACGCGAAGCCGCGGCACACAGAGAGCTACGGGACATCTTGCATTGAACCAACTGGAAGCACTCGCCAAAGAGCCGCCGACACTTGAGGAGTGGCAACGCGCCGAGGCCGTTGTCAATCCGCAGTCGTCGTTCGTGCTCTGGGCGGTCAAGACGCAGTTCTGCACGCGCAGGTCAGACTTCCGCCGACACTTCGGCGACCAGCTCCCGATTGACTCGCTCCTCGGCAAGCTCGAACTGCAAGGCTTCGTCCAGCCGGACGGCGCAGACTACGCCCTGACTGCCGCCGGAGATGAAGTTGTCGCCCGCCTCGGCGAGCCGGAGATTTCCCGTTACGCCGACCTCAAGCGCGAGGCCGCCAGCGTCGCCCAACGCTTTGACGCGGCGGACGTGACCCAGCCGGAGATCGTCGAGGACGACCCCGCCTCCAACGAGTACACGCTCGTCGAGCGCCCGCTCATCGGGCAGTTGGAAGGTCTCGGCTGGTCGTACCTTGAGGGCGACAGGTTCGTGCCGGAACTCACCGAGCGCGAAAGCTTCCGCGACGTGCTTTTGCCGAGCCGCCTGCGCGCCGCCTTGCGCCGCGTCAACCTCGACGAGAACGGACACGAATGGCTGGACGACGCGCGCATCACGCAAGCCGTCACCGACCTACAGCGGCTCGAAGGCTTCAAGTTGATAGAACGAAACGAGGCCGCGACCCGGCTCATTAACAGAGGCACGGACGTTGAAGGCACGCCCGAACGCGACGAGGGGCGACCGCGCCGCGTGCAGTTCGTTGACTTCGACCGCCCGGAGCGCAACGACTACCTGGCCGTCAATCAGTTCCGCGTTGACACGCCCGGCGGCCAGCGCCACATCGTCGCCGACCTCGTCCTCTTCGTGAACGGCATCCCGCTCGTCGTCGTCGAGTGCAAAAGCCCCGCCCTGACGAACCCGACCGAGGAGGCCATCACCCAACTCCGCCGCTACAGCAACCAACGCACGCGCGCCGCCGGCAGCGCGGTCATGGGCGAGGAGACGACGGAAGGCGCGGAGAACCTTTTCTATTACAACCAACTCCTCGTCGCCACCTGCTTCTTCGAGGCGCGCGTCGGGAGCGTCAGCGCCTCATACGAACACTTCCTTGAGTGGAAAGACACTTACCCGCTCCGCGCATCGGAGGTCGCCGAGAAGCTGGGCGTGAAGCATCTGAGCAGCCAGCAGACGCTCGCCGCCGGCATGCTGCGCCCCGAACACCTGCTCGACATCGTCCGCAACTTCACACTCTTTCAGGAATCAGGCGGCAAGCGCATCAAGATCATTCCGCGCTACACGCAGTTCAGGGCGGTGCGCAAGGCCGTCGAATGCCTGACGACCGGCAAGACCCGGCGCGAAGACGGCGCGCGCGACCAGCGCGGCGGTATCATCTGGCACACGCAAGGCTCCGGCAAGTCTCTGACGATGGTCTTCCTCATCCGCAAGATGCGCCGGATCAAAAAGCTGCGAAACTTCAAGATCGTCATCGTCACCGACCGCCGGGACTTACAAGAACAACTCAGCGACACCGCCGTGCTGACTGGCGAGACGCCTCTCGTCCCGGACGGCATCCCGGCGCTCAAACGCGAACTGCGCGAAGACAGCCCCGACATCGTCTTCGCGATGATTCAGAAGCTGCGCCCCGAAGACGAGGCCGCGCGCCGCGAAGACGGGGCCGCCGAAGAAGAGCCGGAGGTCGAAGACTTAGGCGACAACCCCTCCGAGTCCATCCTCTTGCTCATAGACGAGGCGCACCGTTCACACGCGAGCAAGCTCCACGCCGCACTCATGAAAGCACTCCCAAACGCGGCGAAGATCGGCTTCACCGGCACACCGATCCTCATGGGCGAGCGCAAGCTCACCGAAGAGATTTTCGGGCCGTTCCTCGACCGCTACACCATCAAGCAGTCTGAGATGGATCAGGCCACAGTCCCGATTCTCTACGAGGGGCGGCGCGTCGAAGGCCAAGTCGTTGACGAGCAGAGCCTCGACTTCTACTTCGAGAGTGACTTCCGCGACCGCACGCCGCAAGAGCGCGCCGCGATCAAGCGCCGGTTCGCCAACCAGCCGGAAGTGGCGAAGGCGCTCAAGCTGATCGCGGCCAAGGCCGACGACATGCTCCGCCACTACGTCAGCGTCGTGCTGCCGGAAGGATTGAAGGCGCAAGTCGTTTCATCCGACCGCGAGGCGGCGGTACGCTATCAGCAGGCGCTCATCCACGCGAAAGAGAGTCTGCTCGCCGAACTGGGAGGGGTTGACCCGGCGCTGCTCGAAGAAAACGACGGAAACGGCGAGCGCCTTGACGACAAGACGAAATTCCTGATGCGCGCCTACCGGTATTCCCCGACCATCGAACGTCTGGAGTTCGGCGCCGTCATCTCCGGCACGAATAACGACCCGGAGAATTATCGCCGATGGAATAACGCCGAATCTCATCAACGAATCATTTCGCGTTTCAAACGCGACCTCGTCAACAAAGACCCGTCTAAACAGGACGCCCTCGCCTTTCTCTGCGTCGCCAGCATGTTAATCACCGGCTTCGACGCGCCGGTCGAAGGAGTGCTCTACCTCGACCGCTCTATGAAGGAACACGAACTCCTGCAAACCATCGCCCGCGTCAACCGCCCCTTCACGAACAAGACGCACGGCCTCGTGGTGGACTATCACGGCGTCGCGCAGAACCTGAAAGAAGCGCTCGCCGTTTACACCGCCGAGGATGTCGCGGGCGCACTGAGCAGCATCAGGGACGAGCTTCCGCTCCTGGCAGACCGGCACCGCCGCGCGCGCGCCGTCTTCGAGGCGCGCGACATCAGCGTCGGCGACGTACAAGCCTGCGTTGATCTCCTCGCCGACGCGGAAATTCGGGCGGACTTCGTGCTCAAGCTCAAAAAGTTTCTGAAGAGCCTCAACGTCGTGCTGCCGCGCCCAGAAGCCCTGCCGTACACCGCCGACGCGAAACAGCTCGGCCTCATCAACCGCATCGCCGCGCGGCTCTACCGTGACGAGGAGATAAATCTGACGGGCGTCGGCGAAAAAGTACGACGCTTGATAGACGAGTACGTGGAGGCCAAAGGCATCAAAGTTGAAATCCCGCCGGTCTCGATCACAGACCCGGATTTCGAGCGCGCAGTTGATGACCACGATTCAGACCGCTCCAAAGCCTCAGAGATGGAACACGCCGCGCGCTATTACATTTCAAAGCACTACCAAGAAGACCCTGTTTTCTATAAGAAGCTCAGCGAGCGTCTACAGGAGATTCTTCGACAATTCGCGGACAACTGGGCGGCGCGCATCGAAGCGCTGCGCGAATTCACGCGCGAGATTGCGCGGGGACGGCCTCCGAACGAGTTCGGCTTAGACCTCAAGCTGGAGGCCCGTTTCTACGACATTATTATTGAAGAGGCGGGCAAGGAGGGTGGGCTAACCTATGCGCGGCGTGCGGAATTCGCAAAGCTGACCCTCGGACTTGTCGAACTCATCCGACGCCACCTGAGGCGCGTGGATTTCTGGCGCACTCCTTTTAATCGTGAGGTGTTACAACAGGAGGTCGCCCTCTTGCTTGACTCCTACAGGGCGATCCCGCTCGCCAAGTGCGAGGCCGTCGCCGACCGAATTGTTGAGCTGGCCCATCAGCTCAGCACCCATCTGAAGGCATGAATGAGCAAATGCACATTGGCGATCTCGTCTTCGCCGTGCGCCGGAGCGCGCGGCGTAAGACTATCGGCATAACCGTTGACCGTGACGGATCGCTCATTCTGCGCGCCCCCGTTGAGTGTCCGTCGGAGCAGCTTGAACGAGTCGCCAGAGAAAAACTGCTCTGGACATACACCAGGCTTGCCGAAAAGAAGCTACTCTTTCGACCAACTCGCCCGAAAAAGTTCATTGACGGGGAAGGCTTCTACTACCTCGGTGAGAGCTACCGTTTGTTGCTGATTGATCAGCAGTCAGGCGGGCATAGAACCGTACCTCTAAAGCTGCAAGATGATTGGTTCATGCTATGCCGCAACGAGCGTCCGCGGGCCGAGCAACACTTTATAACTTGGTACACCCGCCAAGCCCGCGGCTGGCTCAGAACGCGCGTCACACGTTTTGCCGCCCGCGTTGACGTTCAACCGCGAGCCATAGATGTGCGCCGCGTCGGTTTCCGCTGGGGGTCATGCAGCCCTACGGGACAACTCAACTTCCACTGGCGCACAATTCTCTTGCCGCCGGAGATAATCGACTACCTTGTCGTCCATGAGTTAGTCCACCTACGCGAGCCACGTCATAGCCTTGAATTCTGGCGTCGCGTCGAACGCGCTATCCCTGACTACCTACAGCGGAAAAATTGGCTCTCCGAGAATGGAGGCCGGATGTAATTTGTTTATTGATGGCGTCCCTGCGCTCGTCGGAACTCCGGCCCATTTGCTAGAGCACCTCTCTCAACTGACGCATTCAGATACGCACGTGCATTATCCTATGAAATCTGCCAGAGAGTCGTTAAATGCCTGTCGTCTGACTCGCTCCTGCTTGCTCGGAATCTTCAAAATCTTTTCGTAATGGCAGACCAGACAGCGCGACCTCCCACAGCCCCGCGCTTTCTGTTTTCTAAAACGCCCGGCCTGTAAGTCACAGGCACAATTGACCACTCGTCCAGGCCACCCGTGAATCTCCCGCAGGTGCTCCCTGTGCCGACGCCGGGTCAACTCACGCTCAGAATGATAACGCCGCACGGCTATGAATCTCCCTTCAACAACATCGCTTGCCGCCGGGCTTACAACCTCGCCAACTGAGCTTGCAGCGCGGGTCGCCGCTTGTATTGCTCTTTCAATTCCCGCAAATACTTTTGCCACTCGCTCGTGCGCCCTGACTTCGCGTAAGCGGCCTTGGCGCGCTTGAGCCAGCCGGCGGCAGCCGGATAAAGATTACTTTTCGTCTGCACGATCAAATCTTCGGCCTGTTTGATGCTGGCGCGAATGACCCATTCCGGGCGGTGCGCGATGAGCGCCTCCGCTACCGTCTCCATGACTGTGTGGTAAGCGTCCTTTTGATCGGCGACTTTGATGGCCGCGTCCCATTCCTGCTCGAACAGCAGCACTTCGGCGAGCGGTTGTTTGTCGTAAAACTTCTCCAAAGTCGCCATCACCGCAGATTTCAGCCGGCCCCAGCGCGCCCCCGCCAGTCGCTTGATCGTTTGATAAGTGGTGAGTGACGGGCGCTCGGAAAACGCCGCACGCCACGCTTCGAGTGCCTGCGGCCCGCGCCCCTGCGTTTCTTCGACGGGGCCGAGCCATTCGCCGAGCGCGGCTTTCCGCCCGGCGAGTTTGAGACCGCGTTCGCCGACCCTGATCGCTTCGTCGAGGTGACCCGATTCGCGGAAGTGTTGCGCCAACAGCAAAGCCTCGTCGGCGACCGTCAGATGTTTAAGACTATACGAGACGGCTTCCGGCAGGCGACCAAGTCCGCACAGCTTTAAGGCATAGCGCAGGTGCTCGCCCTCCTTAACACACAGCGTAAGGTAGTCGTCGGTACGCCCTTGTCGCTCCAGTACGTTGAGCTTGGCGCGCGTCAAGGCTTGCTCCGTGCCGTCGTGCGACCACGGCGCGCCGAACTGATCGAAGTAATCATCCTCAAACTCCGACTCGTCCTCACTCCCTAACTCGTCTTCATCCTCATCGTCCCACTCACCTTCGTCTTCATCTTCTTCAACAGCGTGCCCCGTTGAATTCTCGCGCGGCGCTTCATCCCAGCCACGTTCGGCAGCAGCGATGGCGACGCTCAATCCCTCCACCCCGTAGTCGCTGAGTTTGTCGTGCAGCTCATCCAGATCGCTGGCGAGGTCTTCGCGCTCATCCTCGTTCAAATCGAGACTCAAAATGACTTCGGCCAAAGTTTCACCGACGCCTGAAAAGAAATCGCCCAGTTCGCCGTTCGAGTCGTCAATGTAGTCAAAGCCGTCGTAACTCTCCTGAATCAACGTCAGCAAAATCTGTAAGGCGGATTCGGCATCACCGGCATTAATGAACTCAATCGCGCTTCGCCGCACGCCGTCCAGCTCCCCGACCATACCCCGGACGTGCCAGTAAGCCTCCGACATGCGCATGTGATCGAGGCTGTGCATAATGGCGCGCACGCGCCGCTGGTAGACCGCCGTGTCCACTTGTTTACGTTTGGCCGTTTTAGACTTTGCTTTGCCGGACGCGGCTGGCAAAGTGAGCGCCGCTTCGACCCAATCGTACAGGTCCGGCTGTTCGCGCAGCAGCTTCGTCACGAGCGCCAGCAACTGCTCGCGCGTGAGATCGGACAGAAGTTCTGCCGGCTCTCGACTGACGACAAACTGTTTCGGCTTCTGCGCGTAGGCCAGGAGCAGGGCGACGATGTGTTTGCAGTATCCGCCGAAATCATACGGGCAAGTGCACGTGGCCGTGCGAATGCCACCGCCGTCCAACTCGACGCGCACTTTGTAGAAAGGCGACTCGTTGCCTTCACACTCGCCGCTTAAAGTGTGGCCCCGTATGGCGGCGTTCGAGATCGCGCCGCTGCGATAAAGCTCCCGGCCACGCTGAAAGCTCTTGTCGTTTGTGCCCGCGCGAATCACAGCTTCCGTCAGTTTGGCAATGGTCATAACATCTACTTTCTAACGCCTGCCCAGCTCCCGCTCTCTTTTCGGGTATAGAGGTTTGACATCCGAAGGTAAGTTTCAAAGAATTCAGACGGCTCTATCCTAATGCTTTCAGCTTCGCACTGCTACGTCCGCAAGCCATGACTAACAATGTCGCTCTATCGCCTGTCCACCGGCGCGTTCTGCGGAACCAACCCATCAGCGGGCACGAGCCGGGAGCGGTGTTGCAAGATTTCGCGTCGCTGCTGGACTTCGTCGGGGCGCGTGAGATCGCCGTGAGCGGCAAGCATCAGTTATTGCCGATGTCGCTCTTAGCCGAGTTGAGCTCTCGCCTGTCGAGAACCAATCAGGTCGGCCTCAAGCGGCCTCAGCAGAAGTCGTACCCGTACATCGACGGCCTTTATCTGCTGCTGCGCGCGAGCGGCCTCTCGCTGGTGGAGAATCGCGGAAACAAACAATTTCTGTTGCTCGACGACGATGCTTTGCGGTCGTGGCACGGGCTGAACATGACGGAGCGATATTTCACACTGCTCGGCGCGTGGCTTATTCGCGCGCGCGGGGAGATTCTGGGCGAAGACCGCTACCCCTTCAGCGAACTCAGCCGGTGTCGAGATTTCGTGCAGCGCATACCGGAAGCGGGGCTGAACGTGGCCGGAGACAAACACACTGAGTCAACGATTCCCTTTCAGCCGGGGCCGCGCAACATCGCGCTGCTGGACCTGTTCGGACTCATCTCCGTGTGGCAGGGAGAGCCGGAACCGGGCCGGGCGTGGAGCATCGCCCGCATCTTCCGCAGGCCTTTCGGAGACGCGCTCCTTCGTTTGCTGTCAGACCTGTCGAGCGATGAAGTAATGCTGTGGGAGTTGCGGGGAGACCAGAGTAATGAGGCAGAGTTGTACCATGACTTTCAATCGAGACTCCAGCCGCTCTTCCCTGAATGGCGCGAGACGCTGACGCCGCCGGAACCCGCGATGAGAGACAGCTTGCACGTCTTCAAGGTCTCACTGGGAAGAGTGTGGCGGCGCGTTGCGATCCCCGGAGAGATGACGTTGGAGGCACTGAGCGAAGCCATCTTGGATGCCTTCGATTTTGATAACGATCACCTGCACCTCTTCAGGTACAGAAACCGCTTCGGCCTCTTTGAAGAGGTCAAACACCCTTACACAGAGGAATCGCCCTCGACGGCTGAGGTCAAAATCGGGGAACTGCCGCTCAGACCCGGCGCAGTGCTGGAATATCTTTTCGATTTCGGGGACAACTGGCTTTTCGAAGCGCGGCTGGAAAGACTTGAGCCGGCGGACCCGAAGATCAGAAAACCGACGGTGATTGACGGGCGCGGTCAGGCTCTGCCACAGTACCCGAACTTTGATGACGAAGGATGGGATAAGGAATAGTCCGACGCAAGCGCGTCTCTTGTTTACAGAACCGGGAGTGGGCGGGTCGCGTAAGGAACGAAATTCAAATCGGCGTTTCCTTCATCCTTCCTCCTCCGGTTAGGAACGCGCATCAGGAGGCCCGACACATGAATTCACGTGTCGGGCCTCCTGATGCGCGTTCGTGATCCTCTCAGAAGCTGAGCCGGAGGCCGAACTGGAAACAGTTTGGCTCAGTTCAAAGGCGATTTAACCCTTGAGTTTTCGCTAACCTGATTTTATATGCGAAACTTGGTGGTAAAGTCTAGCCTTGAAAATCTTACTCCGGTGCAGGTTACAATCAATGAGCGAGTAAATTTTCCATGGCCGCACGACCGAACGTAAGGATGCTTCAATTGAGCCACGTTCATTCAAACGTGGAAACGTGCGAAGTAATCGCGCGCCGCCGCGCCTTCGATGCCGAGTAGCTGTTCGAGCGCTGCGGCGCGCTCCGCATCGCGGCGGGCGTAGGCGAGACGCACCAGAGTCTCGCGCGGCAGCTCGCGTGCGTTACGACGCAGAAGCGTCCGCGCGTTGCGAATCTTGCCGGAGACGAAAGCCCGCGCCAGCCGAAGACAGAACTCTTTATCGTCGGCGGCTTTGAATTGACGGCGGCGCAGTTCTATATTTTTGTGCGGCGGCGGAGTCGTCACGGCAGTCAGCCAGCCGCCGTAAGACATATGTATGATCGGCACGTCGCGCCCCGCGAGTTCGTGGAGAGCCTGTGCCGAGAGCTGTACGTTGCCGAATAGACAGAGCTGATTTGTCTCAAGCAAACGCGCGTCGCTCACGGTCTTGCCCTTCTCGCGTATCTCCAACACTTCGTCGCGCAGACCCACGCTGTAACCCTGCCCCTGCACATAGACCGCGAGCGCGTCGTCGCGCGCCGGAATCAGGCGGCGCGGCTCCGCCTCCGCTTTCGACGGACAGGGCAATTCGTTTTCCGCCGTGGCTTCGTCAGCAAGACCCTCGGCTGTGGCTTCGCGCAGCAGATTCGTCTCATCCGGCAGGCAGATGCCGACGAGCGAACAGCGCGGACACTTCGGCGAACGCACGAGCGGCGGAGGAATCGTCCGATTGGCTGCGACGCGACGCGCTTCTGCTATCAACTCTCGCGTGCGCGCCACGAGTTCGTCAGTTAGCTCGACGCGGACGCGCTGATTCGTCTCCGCGAAATAAATAGCGCCCTCGTCGCACTCATAGCCATGCTCGCGCAGCAGCAAACCCTGCAAGCAGACCTGCACGCGCTCCGGCTCATACGCTCCCTCCGCCACGTCCGGCGGCGCGCCGCGCTTGTAATCCACAGGGATCACGCGCTCGTCATCCGCCTCGATCACGTCCACACGCGCCGTCACTCCAAGCTCGTCCGAGCCGAGCAGAACGGAGCGTGCGTGCAGGCGCGGCATCTCAACCACCTTCTCCGGCTCCGGCACGCGCCCATGCTCCTCATCCACACGCCGGTGCACGAATCGTCCGTCGAGCGTGTCCGCATTGTGCGCCCATTCGCCTTGCACATGTTCCAGATAAAACAGGCGTGGGCAGTAGGCATATTCATTAATCATCCGCGCCGGAATCTGCTCGACGCTTTCTTGATTGCCTTGATTCGTTGCTGCGGGTTCTGTCGTCATCTGCGTTTAGCTCCTCTCAACAACATCAATAGTTCAGAGGATCTAAAACCGGAAAAGCTGCGTGAGATATTTTATTTTCAAAGAACAACGTCGCCGTTTTAGACAGAATCAGGCATGGACTCACACAGGCTCGAATAACCCCAAGCCGAAATGCGCGCCGAAGCCGAGCACGAGCGGCGCATTAACTTCTTCGGCGAACTCGATTTCGAAGCCCGCCGTGCCGTAGCCCGTCGTGCCGTTAAAGCGGCGCGTGCGAAACTCAAGCCAGCGCACGAGCCGCGCCCCAACTTTGTAGCCTTTCAAATCTTTGTCCACATCGCTGCTGTGCACTTCTATTATTTCCGGCAACTGACGCAGGCGCGCTTCGCGCTTCAACTGCTCAACCGGCGTGTCGCGCGGGCGCGCACCCTTCCCCGCCCCGCGCGTGGCGAAACGCGGCAGGACGAACGGCGTTACCGAGCGCCAACGCTTCGCTTTCGTAAAAATCGGTGCGGCGCCCTGAAACATCTCTTCACTGCCAAGCCCGACTAGCACCATGCGGACTTCATGCGTTGCATCGAAGCGATAAATCTTTCGTAAGCGTCCGAAAGCGGCGATATCCGCTCCGTCAAACTCTGCCCTCGCGTAGATAGTCAGGTGGTCGAGCCAGCCGTCGCCGTCTTCATCGGTCGCCAAAAAGTAGGCGTGGTTGTGATCCTTTAACGGTACGCCAGAGAGGGTCTTGCCTGTAAGCGTTTCGGAGTGTGCGGCATTTTCGATCTTCGCGCGAATATCAAACAATGCGCGGCGCACTTTCTCGCAGAACGGCAAAGTGTCCTGCACCTGCGGCAGTACTTTGGAATCAAGTGTGTAGCGTGCGACGTTCACGCGCACAGATTTCCCCTGATGCATACGCGGCGGGCATCCTTCCGAGAGCACATCCAACGGTCGCAGATAAGTCAACCATTCTGCTCCGTCAGGCGGACTAAGGTGTTTCTTGTCGCGCATCTCACCGATTTCAACGCATAACTTGCTCAATATGTCGTCAGTGCCAGCTTGCGGGACAAGCACGCGAGCCGTCGCCCAGCCTGCGAGCGATTGACCGTTCATGTAAGGTTGACAGTTGATTTTCGCCGCGTCGAAATTTTCTTCCAATTTCATTTCACACCACGACTCGGCGCGCCCGAACGTGTTGAGTCGCTC
>QHXN01000118.1 GCA_003222975.1 Acidobacteriota bacterium
TGCAGTGCTGTTGTACGAGGCGAGTTGCCCAGCCGAAAGTGCTCGTACCCAATGTGAGCCGCATACACAGCCGCACTGATCACCCACGCCGCCAGCCGCCACATGCGCACTTGATTAGACGGCAGCGCGAAGACAATGCCGATAACACAGTACAGAACACCGATGAGTATCGCCGCACCGAACCACGACTGTCGACCGGGTGCACTCATGGTATCTGGCCCAACTACTGTATGAGCAGAAAGTTTTCCGCATAACAACCTAAATCCGAATGTTACGCGGAATGAATTCCGTATAAAACCCTTATGTGCGTGATCCCATCGTCGGATGCGCGCCCCCTACTTTTTCACACTGCGCGCCTCCCGCAGGTATTAATCGGCGAACGCGACGCTCAGCTCGCGCAGCGTGGCCGAGTCTGAGGCGTCCTGACGCTCGACCTCTTCGCGTTGGACGTGGCGGTAGAGGATATCGCGCTGCTGCGGGCGGAAGCCGGCGGCGCGTATCTGTTGGCGCAGGGTCTGCTCGTCGGCGCGGAAGTGCGCGCCCGCCGCCGAGACGACGTTCTCCTCGATCATGATCGAACCCATGTCGTTCGCGCCGAAGCGGAGCGCCACCTGTCCGAGCTTCAGCCCCTGCGTCAGCCAGGAGGCTTGCAGGTTCTCGACGTTGTCGAGGAACAGGCGCGAGACGGCGAGCACCTTCAGGTAGTCAACGCCCGTCGGCTCGTCCTTGATGCGGCGGCCCAGGGCTGTGTTCTCGCGCTGGAACGTCCAGGGGATGAAGGCCGTGAAGCCGCCGGTCTCATCCTGTAGGTCGCGTATGCGCTGGAGGTGTCGGACGCGGTGGACGTTCGCGTCGCCGATGCCGAACATCATCGTCGCCGTCGAGCGCAGGCCGACGCGGTGCGTCGCGCGCATTACCGCGAGCCACTCGTCGGTCGTGCACTTGGTGGAGACGCGCTTTCTGACCTCGTCGTCTAGAATCTCCGCGCCGCCGCCGGGCATGCTGTAGAGTCCGGCCTCCTTCAGCCGCGACATGATCTGCTCGTATGAGAGTTTCGAGATGAGGT
Source organism: Acidobacteriota bacterium (assembly GCA_003222975.1). Lineage (GTDB taxonomy): Bacteria > Acidobacteriota > Blastocatellia > Pyrinomonadales > Pyrinomonadaceae > QHXN01. Next base: position 1,067 of record QHXN01000118.1, read on the forward strand.
GGATGTTGTGAATCTCCGGCGGCGAGAAGCAGTGGAGCTGAAAGTCCGGGTAGCGCGCGTGCAGCGTCCGCAGGAGGTCCTCGTACCACTCTAACGGGAAGTCCGGGTGCAGCCCGCCCTGCATCAGCACGCCCGTGCCGCCGAGCGCGATGGTCTCGTCTATCTTCTCGCAAATCTCCTCGAAGGTCTTAACATACGTATCGGGCTTGCCGGGCCGGCGGTAGAAGGCGCAGAAGGTGCAGACGACGTTGCAGACGTTCGTGTAGTTGACGTTGCGGTCAATGATGTAGGTGACGACGCCTTCGCCGTGCCTGCGCCGCCGCACCTCGTCCGCCGCCACGCCCATGCGCGCGATGTCGTGCGAGTCGAGGAGAGTCGCGCACTCTTCCGCCGTCATGCGCCCGCCCGCGAGAACCCGTTCGAGAATCGGTTGGATATTTTCCATAGCGACCAACTTAACTTCGCATTCTGCCAAACGCGCGAGCGTCGAATTAATGAAGACCAGGCGCAAACGGGTCAACTGCCCGCCGCCTCAGATCAATCGCAAGTTACGCGCCGCGGGCCACCGCTCTCAGCGGCCACCGTCGCCGAGCCAACGCAGCGGGCGAAGCTCGCGCGTGACGCCGTGCTTGTGCGCGAGGCTGAAGAAGAGTTCGAGGCCGGCGCGCATCGCTCCGTCAAGCTCGAAGCAGATGTTCTCGCGCAGGTAGCGGACGAGTTCCGCGCGCGGCCTCCCCAACTCCCGCTCGCACTCAGCCGCGATCTCCTCGACGCGTGCCAGCCCCTGGTCGCGCGCGCCCGCGAAATCAATTTCGAGCACCCGCGCGGCTGCGTCCCCGTGCGCCATCCACACCGCGAAGACGAAGCCGAGGCCCGTGAACCCGCGCCACAGCGCGGCCATGTCGTAAACGCGCAGCCCCTCGCGCGCGAAGGTCATCGCCGGGTCGCCGATGACGAGTGCCGCGTCGTGCGCCGCGAGCATTTCGCGCAGGTTCGGCGCGGACGGCACGAGCCGCGGCGCGCGCCCCAGGAACTCGCGGAAGATGACCTCGACGAGCGCCGACGAAGTGCGCGAAGACGTGTCGAGCGCGACCGAACGAACCTCTTCGAGCGGCGCGCCGCGCGTGACGAGCACGACACTCTGCACCTCACGCCGCGCGCCGACGCAGACGCCGGGGACTATCGCCGTCTCCGGCAGGCGCTGGTACTCGACGACGGGCACGAGCGCGGCCTCGACCTGCCCGCGCGCGAGCATGTCCGCGCAGCGCGCCGGGGCCGTATCGGTCAAAAGCTCGACCTCGCCGCGGCGCGGCCCGCGCGCGAAGCTCCAGATGAGCGGCGCGGTGTTCAAATAACTCGACGCGGCGACGCGCGACGCGCCGCCACGCCCGCCCGCCTCGCCTGACTCCTTCCTCGACTCTCTTTGGCCCGCCACGCCTCGATGCTATCGCACACAAACACACGCCCGCAAGAAGCCTAGTCCCTCCCGACCTCTTTGACAGTGTTTTCCCCCCGCCAGTACCATGAAAGGCCGTAAACCGTGAACCGTAAACCGTGACGAGATGACTTGCGTCCCGCCACGGCCCGCAGCTTCCTGCAAACTGCTTTTGTCTTGTCACGGTTTACGGTTCACGGTTTACGGCCTTATGAAAATCTACGACATCAGCGTGCCCATCGCGCCCAGGCTTACGCCGGTCTATCCGGGCGACCCGGGCATCGAGGTCGGGTCGTGGAAGGCCATCGCGCGCGGCGACGCCGCAAACGTCACGGCGCTCAACTTCGGCGCGCACACGGGGACGCACGTTGATGCGCCCGCGCACTTCATCGAGGGCGCGCCCGGCGTCCCTTCCCTCCCGCTCGACGTGCTCGTGGGCGAGGCGCGCGTCGTCGCCGTCCCCGTGGACGCGTGCGCCGTCGAGGAGAGTTACGTCGAAGAGGCCGCGCTCGAAGGCTGTTCGCGCGTGCTCTTCAAGACGCGCAACTCCGCGTTCTGGGACGACCCGCGCGGTTGCTTCCGCGAGGACTTCACCTACATCGCGCCGGGCGCGGCCCGCGCGCTCGTCTCGCGCGGCGTGCGGCTCGTCGGCATTGACTACCTCTCGGTCGAGCGGTTCGGCTCTGAGGATTTTGAGACTCACCGCGTGCTGCTCTCAAGCGGCGTCGTCATCCTCGAAGGTCTCGACCTGCGCGCAGTCGCGCACGGCGCGTATGAACTTGTCTGCCTGCCGCTCAAGATCGCAGCGGGGAGCGGCGACGGCGCTCCGGCACGCGCCGTTCTGCGCTCGCTCGACTGAGGGCGCGTGCGCGAACGGCGGCTCGACGCACGCCCCTTTTTCGGTGGGCAACGATTTGAGGTGAACAATGATTGAGAAGGTCAACCTGTCGGAGAAGTTCGGCCTCTTCCGGGAGCATTGGAGTCCGAAGATCGCGGGCGAGGTCAACGACTCGCTCGTCAAACTCGTGAAGTTCAAGGGCGACTTCGTCTGGCACAAGCATGAGGAAGAGGACGAGATGTTCCTCGTCGTCAAAGGGCGTTTTAAGATCATGCTGCGCGACGGCGAGGTCGAGTTGGACGAAGGCGAGTTCGCCATCGTCCCGCGCGGCGTCGAGCACATGCCCGTCGCCGAGGAGGAGGCGCACGTTATCCTCTTCGAGCCGAAGACCGTCCTGAACACGGGCGATGTGGTGAACGAGCGGACGGTTGCAGAACTGCAACGCATCTGAGCCGCAGTTCACCGCAAACCTGAAAGCGTTTCGCGACGTATCTCACAGAGGAGTCGCGGGGCCGCCCGAAGTGGAAGCACACCGCGCGACTTTCAAGAAACACAGGCAGGAGGCCGAAGACAGAGACGATGGCGAATGACAAGGACAGGAAGGAGAGCGGCGCGCGTTCGCACCCCGAAGCGGAGGCGGACGTTAACTCGCCGGGCTACCGCGGGCGCGTCTTCGAGATCGTCCGTCGCATACCCCAGGGCCGCGTGATGACCTACGGGCAGATCGCCGAACTCCTCGGCGAAGGCTACACGGCGCGCACCGTAGGCTTCGTCATGCACTCGGCGGACGATTCGGTTCCGTGGCAGCGCGTCATCAACGCACAGGGCGCGTGCTCCACGGGTCGCGTCATCCTCCCGCCCGACTTGCAGCAGCGCATGCTCGAAGCCGAGGGCGTCCTCTTCGACGCGCGCGGGCGCTGCGACCTCGCGCGCTACCGCTGGACGCCCGAAGAGTACGCGACCGACGACGACCATGACTCGGAACAGCCGAGTCTCTTCGGCGACTGACTCCCCTTTCCCGACTTGAGGAACAACCCATGAGCGACCAGCAACTACAGGCCCGCGCGCCCTACTCGATCAGCGACCCGAAATTTTCCGTCTCCCCGCAGATGGTGACGACCGCGTTCGAGCTTCCGGGCTTCCGGGTCCGGCAGAACCTCGGCGTCGTGCGCGGCATCGTCGTCCGCTCGCGCAACCTCTTCGTCACCATCGGCGCGGTCTTCAACCAGATGGTCGGCGGCAACATCACGGCCTGGACTAAGCTCTGCGAACTGGCGCGACGCGAGGCCTTCGACATCATGATCCAGCACGCCACGGAACTCGGCGCGAACGCCATCATCGGCGCGCGCTACGACGCGACCGAGATCGCCACCGGCGTCACCGAAGTCCTCGCCTACGGCACCGCAGTCGTCGTCGAGCCGCTGGAAGGCACGGGGATTTACAGCTCGTGAGCGACGCGAAGCTCTCGGCTGACGAACTGGCGCGGCTGCGCGAAGCCTTCGCGCAGGTTCCTTACGCGCGGCTGCTGGGGCTGGAGTTCGTCGGGGCCGAGCGCGGCACGGCCACCTTCTCGCTCGAAGTGCGCGAGGAGCTGACGCGCATGGGCGGCATCGTGCACGGCGGCGCAATCGCCTCGCTCCTCGACACGGCGGCGGCCTTCGCCGTCCACACGCTGCTCGCGCCCGAAGCGAGAACCGTCACGGTTGATCTCACCGTCCACTTCCTGCGCCCGGTCAGCACGGGCCGCGTCGAGGCACGCGCACGCGTTCTCCGCGAGGGACGCCGCATCGTCATCATCAGCGTCGAGGCGACCGACCAAGCCGGCGTCCTCGTCGCGACCGCCACCACGACTTACGTCCGCCAAGGTTAGCCCTTTATAGATGCATGCGGTCGGGAGTGCTCCGAGTTCAGCCTTCAGGCTGTCCGCCTGAACACCCTAAAGCGTGAACTCTGAACACGCCGCACCCATCTGCTACTGGCTATGAGGGCTGCTCTTCCTCGCAGGTTTTACCCTTCGGTGAACAAAATCCCCCTTATTTCTGTGGAAAATCCCTTAAAAAATGCACAAATTGGGCGTTAAATTTTATGGACAAACGTGGTTGCTGTGTGTCAAAATGTGTTTGTCACAATCGGCCTTGATGTATCAAGGCCGTCTTTGCATCCTCTGAGACCGCCGACGCCTCGATCCTTTTTCGGCTGCGACTTCCGATGCTTTCGCTCTACAGCGCACTTCTCGCACAGCACCCGCGCCAACTGACCCCCGTCCGTTGCGCCGAGCCGACCATTGTGCAGCTTCAACGCTACTTCGAGGATGTCGTACTGGAGAACAACCTCGCCGCCCTGGTCGTCGAGAGCATGCTGCCGGAGCCGCAGCGCTCGCTGCGCGACATCGCGCGCGTGCGCGCCGTCAGTCGCTCGGCCCGCCACGCCTTCTTCTTCGTCTCGCCCGACGACGCGCTGAACTCCGCGGCACTCGGCGACGACTCGCAGGGCAGCGAGCCGATCCTGGTGAAGAGGTCGGCGCAAGGGGACGCCGACGAGCGCTTCGTGGTCATCGCGGACGCGCGCTTCTCGGCGCTGCTCGCCTCCGTGCGCCAGCGCGACGAGGACGGCGCGGAGTCGGGCGGCGACGAGGTCATCTGGTCGTTCGAGCCTGACATCGTCTACTCGGCGCTCGAATACCTCATGGCGCGCGTCAAGGCGGAGATTCCTACGCACGCGCACCTGTTCTCAAGGGCCGTGCGCACCTGCGTGCCGAAGACGACCTCACTCCAGCTCACCGTCTCGGTAACGACGAAGCTGGCGCGGCTCTTGCAGGAGCAGGCCGTCCGCGAGATCGCGGTCAACCGCATCGCCACGGCCATCCGCAGCTCATTAGAGTTGCCGAGCGTGTTGCAGACGACCGTCAACGAGGTGGGCCTGGCGCTCGGCGCGCAGTACAGCGCGCTCTCGGTCGAGGGCGAGCACGGCCAGCCTTCGCTGACCACCTGCTACTTCCGCGACGGCGACGGCGGCGAGGAGCTGTACACGGAGCTACTCAGCGACCTCGAAGCCTACGGCGTGCGCCTGCGCGGGCGCATGAAGACCTACGTGCACGACGGCACGATGGGCGCGGTCGGCGCTGACGGGCGGCCCGTGGCGGTCGTCCCCGTCATCTACCACGAGCGCACGATGGGCGTGCTGATGATCACGTCCGACGACCCGCAGCGACTGTGGCAGGACAACGAGATCATGTTGATGCGCACGGTGGCCGACCAGGTGGCCGTGGCCGTCAACCACGCGCGCCTCTTCCAGCAGATGCAGCACCAGGCGCTCACGGACGGGCTGACCGGCTGCTTCAACCGGCGCTTCTTCGAGATTCAGTTGGAGCGCGACCTGCACCTCGCCACGCGCATGCGCCAACCCGTCTCGCTCATCCTCTTAGACGTTGACCACTTCAAGCGCGTCAACGACTCGCACGGCCACGACGCGGGCGACGCCGCGCTGCGCCTGCTGGCGAACGCTCTGCGCGAGGAGGTGCGCGGCGTGGACACCGCCGCGCGCTACGGCGGCGAGGAGTTCGCCATCATCCTGCCGCAGGCCGGCGAAGAAGGCGCGCTCGTCGTGGCCGAGCGCCTGCGCTCGCGCATCGAGCGCACGGAGGTTCCGGGCGTGGGTTGCATCACCGCCTCTATCGGCGTCGCCTCCTTCCCCCAGCACGCCAGCTCGCGCGAGCTTCTGGTGACGACCGCCGACCGCGCCCTCTACCAAGCCAAGCGCACCGGGCGCAACCGCGTCTGCTCGCCCGCCGACCTGCCGCAGGACGAGCTGCCCTACACGCCACCCACGCCGGACGCGACGGCGGCGCAAGGCTTCGACGACCTGTGCGGCGAAGCGCCGTTCTCGCCTGAGGCACAAGAGGCCGTTCACCCGCCCAACCTTTAGCGCCGGACGCCGGCACCAATCAAACCGAACGAAGCGCCGAGGCGGCCCCAGGCCCCCGGCGCTTTTACACTTTCGCAAACTCCTCGCGCGATAATCATGCGCGTTCGAGCCGTTCCGCGTTTGTCATTAAGCTAGAAAATCGCGCATCATAGGCGGCGACGGATTCGTAAAGCACAGGCGAAGTCTTTTATACTTTCAGGCATTCTTTGCCGTTTCTTCGGGTTTCGCTCATGGACGATCTGCGAAAGTTCGCGCGCTACTTCCGCCCTTACAAGACATCCCTCGTCGTCGGCGTCGTCTGCATCCTCGCCTCGGTCGTCATCGGCCTCATCGGCCCGACGATTGTCCGGCAGGCCGTGGACGAGCTGGGCCAGGGCGAGGTGACGTGGTGGAAGCTCTCGCGCTCGGCCCTCGCCTACCTCGGCATCAGCGCCGTGAGCGGCGTCTTCCTCTTCCTCCAGCGGCGCATCCTCATAGGCATGTCGCGCCACGTCGAGTACGACCTGCGCCAGGACTTCTACGCGCACCTCCAGCGACAGCCGCTCTCCTTCTTCCACGCCAACCGCACGGGCGACCTGATGGCGCGCGCGACGAACGACCTCTCGGCGGTGCGGCAGCTCGCCGGGCCGATGATCATGTACACGCTGCAAACCATCTTCGTCGTGGTCTTCGTCCTACCGCTGATGCTGCGCGTGAGCGTGCGTCTCACCCTGCTGCTCCTGGTGACGATGCCGCTCGTCTCCCTCATCGTCAAATACTTCGGCCAGCAGGTGCACGCCCGCTTCGAGAAGATTCAGGACTTCTTCGCGCAGATCACGGCGCGCGCGCAGGAGAACTTCTCCGGCGTGCGGGTCGTGCGCGCCTACGCGCAGGAGGACGCGGAGGTCGCCGCCTTCAACGGTCTCAACCGGCAGTACGCCGAGCGCAGCCTGAGCCTCGTCCGCGTCGAGGCCGTGATGCGCCCGCTCCTGCAATTCGTCATCGGCACGGGCTACGTCATCATCATCTGGTACGGCGGCAGGCTGGCCGAGCGCGGCGAGATCACGACGGGCCAGGTCGTCGAGTTCATCATGTACCTGACGCGCCTCATCTGGCCGCTCATCGCGCTCGGCTACGTCATCAACCTCTACCAGCGCGGCACGGCGAGCCTCAAGCGCATGAACTCCGTCCTCGCCGTCGAGCCGGCCATCAGGGACGAGCCGCGCGCGCGCGAGCAAGCCCCGATACGCGGGCGCATCGAGTTCCGCGACCTGACGTTCGCCTACAATGAGCACAGCGAGCCGGTGCTCAAAGACATCAACCTCACCATCGAGGCCGGCCAGACGGTCGCCTTCGTCGGGCGCACGGGTTCGGGCAAGTCAACGCTGATGAACCTCGTGCCGCGCGTCGTCGAGGCCCCGCCCGGCAGCGTGCTCGTTGACGGCGTCTCGGTGCGCGACTACCCGCTCGCGCAGTTGCGCGCCACCGTCGGCTACGTTCCGCAGGAGACCTTCCTCTTTAGCGAGACGTTGGCCGAAAACATTGCCTTCGGCGTGGAGAAGGCGGAGCGCGCCGAGGTCGAGTGGGCGGCGGAGATCGCGGGCCTCGGCGACGACGTGCGCGACTTCCCCGAAGGCTTCGACACGCTCGTCGGCGAGCGCGGCATCACGCTTTCGGGCGGCCAGAAGCAGCGCACGGCGATTGCGCGCGCGGTGCTGCGCCAGCCGCGCATACTCATCCTTGACGACGCGCTCTCCTCCGTTGACACATACACCGAGGAGAAAATCCTCGCGCAACTGCGCGGCGTGATGCGCGAGCGCACCAGCCTCATCGTCTCGCACCGTGTCTCGACCGTGCGCGACGCAGACCTCATCTGCGTCCTCGACGAAGGCCGCATCGTCGAGCGCGGCACGCACGAAGAGCTGCTTGCCGCGGGCGGCGAGTACGCAGACCTCTACGAGCGGCAGTTGTTGGAGGAGGAGTTGGCGGCGAGTTGACAAAAGCAATGACAAGTGACGAGCCGCGAGCTTGTTTTTAACTTGTCACTCGTCACTCGTCACTCGTCACTGCTTTCATTTCATATGTCCACGGCGGTTTCTAAATTTCACGAAGAAGAGGCCATCGGCAAGACGTATGACCTGCGTCTCGCCCGGCGGCTTTTGAAGTACCTGCGCCCTTACGTCGGCTCGCTCGTCCCGGCGCTGGTGCTGACGCTCGTCGCCAACGGCCTCGGCGTGTTGCAGCCGAAGTTCGTCCAGTACGCGATTGACGACGGCATCATGAAGAAGAGCCTGGACGTGCTCACGTGGATCGCGCTCGCCTTCTTCATCACGAAGCTCTTGCAGTTCGTCGTCGCCTACTTCCAGACCGTGCTGCTGGAAACCGTCGGCCAGCGCGTGATGTACGACCTTCGGAGTGAACTGTACGAGAAGCTCCAGCGCCAGGAGGTCGCCTACTTCGACCGCAACCCCGTCGGGCGCATCATGACGCGGCTCACCTCGGACGTTGACGCCTTAAACGAGTTGTTCACCTCCGGCGTCATCGAGCTGCTCGGCGACGTGGTCGTCATCTTCGCCGTCATCTTCATCATGCTCGCCATGGACTGGCGTCTGACGCTGGTCACGCTCGTCACCGTCCCGCTCCTGTTCGCCGCGACGGGGTGGTTTCGTAAGCACGCGCGCCGCGGCTACGACCTCGTCCGCACGCGACTCGCCCGCATCAACGCCTTCCTCCAAGAGCACCTGTCGGGCGCGCAGACCGTCCAGATTTTCAACCGCGAGGCGAAGTCGCTCCAACAGTTCCACCAGATCAACGACGACCACCGGCAGGCCAACATTGACACGATCTTCTACTACGCCGTCTTCTTCCCGCTCGTTGATTTAATCAGCGCCGTCGGCGTCGCCCTCATCATCTGGTACGGCGGTTACCGCGTGATGCAGAACACGCCGCAGCACGCCGTCCTCACCATCGGCGCGCTCGTCGCCTTCATTCAATACTCGCAGCAGCTCTTCCAGCCCATCCGCGACATCTCGGACAAGTACAACGTGCTGCAAGCGGCAATCGTCGCCTCGCACCGCATCTTTAAGACGCTCGACCTGCCCGTGCGCATCACTTCGCCCGCCGGGCCGAAAAGGTCGGGCCGCGCGCGCGGCCACATAGAATTCCGCAACGTCTGGTTCGCCTACAACGAGGACGAGTGGGTCTTGAAGGACGTTTCCTTCGCGGTCGAGCCGGGGCAGACGGTCGCGCTCGTCGGCCACACAGGCTCCGGCAAGACGACGATCACGAACCTCCTCATGCGCTTCTACGACGTGCAGCGCGGCTCGATTCTGCTCGACGGCGTGGACGTGCGCGAGTGGGACTTGAAACACTTGCGTGAGAACTTCGCGGTGGTGTTGCAGGACGTGTTCCTCTTCAGCGGCACGGTCGAGGGCAACATCCGCCTGGGCCGCGAAGGGATCAGCGGGGAGCGCGTCCAGTGGGCCGCGCGCGAGGTTCACGCAGACCATTTCATCAAGCGCCTGCCCGAAGGCTACAAGGCGGAGGTGCGCGAGCGCGGCGCGGGCCTCTCGGTCGGGCAGAAACAGCTCATCTCGTTTGCGCGCGCGCTCGCCTTCGACCCGGCGCTCCTCATACTGGACGAAGCGACCAGCTCGATTGACACCGAGACTGAGCAGCTCATCCAGCAGGCCATCGAGCGGGTCTTGCGCGACCGCACCTCAATCGTCGTCGCGCACCGACTCTCCACCGTCCAGCGCGCCGACCTGATACTCGTCCTCCACCACGGCGAGCTGCGCGAGTCGGGCACGCACCAGCAGCTTCTCACCCGACGCGGCCTCTACTGGCGTCTCTACAAACTTCAGTACGCCGACGACTCCCGCCACGATGCCATCGGCGACGCCCCGCTCCGCGAGCGGCTGCAATTCGGCGACTAGACCCGACGGAAAATCAAAACGGACGAACGGCGGGCTGCTTTAACTTGTGTCGGCAGTTCCGTACAATTGACGCAGAAAGAGGGCGGACAGTCTCTTCAAAACGCCGGGCTTCTTGGAAGGAGGTGGGACGGATGTCGGAAGGACGTGGCGGGCGGCGCGCGCTCATCGTCGTTGACGTGCAGAACGACTTCTGCCCCGGCGGCTCGCTCGCCGTCGAGCGCGGCGACGAGGTGGTCGCGCCGCTCAACCGTCTCATCGAGGAATTCTTGGAGCGCGGCGAGCCGGTCTTTAAAAGCCGCGACTGGCACCCGGCCCGGACAAAACACTTCGCCGACTACGGCGGCACGTGGCCCGTCCACTGCGTCCAGAACACGCGCGGCGCGGAGTTCCACCCGGAACTGCTCGACGACCAGCGCATTCAAATCATCTCCAAAGGCACGGGCGACGAGGACAGCTACTCCGCTTTCGACGGGACTAAACTCGCCGACCTTCTGCGCGCAGAAGGCGTCACGGAACTCTTCGTCGGCGGCCTCGCCACGGACTACTGCGTCAAGAACACAGTCCTCGACGCCTTGCGCGCGGGCTTCAAAGTCAGGGCACTGACGGATGCCATGCGCGCCGTCAACCTACGGCCCGGCGACGACGCGCGCGCCGTCGAGGAGATGCGCCGCGCGGGGGCGGAGATAATCTGAGCCGTGGTAAGAATCATCCTTCAACTGTTAGTCGCCACTTACTTCGCCGCCTTCGGCGTTCTCTCAATAATCCGGCCTGAGAAGGTGCGGGATTTTTACATACGACAATACACGAGGGGTCTGGGTAATCTGAAGAAGTTGGGCGACCCGACCGGCTGGGATAGATACTTTCCGCGTGCGTCCGTCTTGCGTATCTTCGGCATAATCTCCCTGCTCGCGTCTATTCTGATCATCTATTCCTTGCTCAGACGCTAGCTTCGACCAAGCTCGCGAACGCCCAGAGAAACACGCGCCTTGCGTTGTAAGAATTCATTTCCTTCGACCGCCGCCTTGCCATGCTTAACATTGACCGCTACCACGCCACGATGGGCGACGCGTCCTACAAGGAAGTGACGCGCCTGCACGACACGCTCTTGAGCGAGGCCGAGGCGACCTTCTACGCGGCGCAGAGGAAGCTTCCGTGCGCGCCGTGCCTCGGACACGAGCGGCTGATTCGCTCGTTCCTCGACCTGCGGATTGACCGCCCGCGCCTGCGCACGCTCGAACAGGATCGCGGCGGCATGCGCCTGTTCGCGAAGGCCGTGGAAGACATCACGTTCGCGGGGACGGTGCGGGCCGTGCGGCCCGGCACGATCATGTTCGCCGGCCAGCCCTTCGCCGACATCACGGGCGGGTTCGGCCTCGCCCAGGCGCAGGAGATAAAGTTCGAGCACGCGTTCGACCTTCCGATGACGACCGCCGCCATCGCCATGCAGATTCGCCTGGCCGCGGGCGAGCGCTGGCTCTCCGACTTCTCCTTGCGCCGCAACGGCGACATCGAGCGCGCCGTTGACGTTGCCACCTACGCCTTCATCGGCGGCTTCAACGACACCTCGAACATGGAGGCCGCGCACCGCCTGGAAATCCCCGCGGTCGGCACGGAGGCTCACTACTGGCAGCAGTCCTACGTCGAGTTCATGGACGAACCGGAGATAGACACGCGCACCGGAAGACCCAAACACTTCGAGCAGGTCGCCTTCGAGCGCTGGCTCGACGCCAACCCGCAGGGCACGACTCTGCTTCTGGACACGATTGACGTACACATGGGCGCGGTGCACGCGGCGATGGCCGCGACCTCGACCGAGGCACGCCGCCGCGCCCTCAAAGGCTTCCGCGTGGATTCTGGAGATTTGGCCCGCTTGGGCAAATGGTGTCTGGAGTTCTTCGAGGCGAACGGCCTGCACGGCTTGATGCCCGTGCTGACGGGTGATTTGGATGCTGATCAAATCCGGCGCATCGTCGCCGAGTTCCCCGAAGTCGCGGGCTTCGGCATCGGCACGAAGCTTTCGGGCGAAGTCCGGCGCATCGCCGGGGTCATCTTCAAGGAGTGCTTGATTGAGGGTCGGCCCACGCTCAAGGCTTCCAACACGCCGGAGAAGTCAACGCTGCCCGGACGCCTGCAAGTCTTCCGCGGCGTGGATGAGGAAGGGCGCTACGTCGCCGACGTGACCGGCCTCGACGACGAGCAGGTGGAGATTCCCGGCGCGGCCCGCGTCGAGCGCCTGCTCTCGCCCTTCTGGGAAGGAGGCCGCCACGAATCCATCCCCTCAATCGTCAAGCAGAAAGCCTTCGTCGAGGAACAACTCCGACGCTTCCCCGCCATCAATAACTACCCGCACATACTGAGCGACAAGCTGAGAACCCTGCGCAACGAGTTGACCGAGAGGATGCGCGCGGACGATTCCGGCTGGCAAAAAGTCCTGCGCCTTCCGCCCGACCTTGACGGCGAGTTCAACGCTCGGATGGAGGACTGAGAAGTCATGCTGGTCGAGCATGTCGTTCGATGGAACGAGCGGCGCGCAACGAAGGAAGGGCCGGGCGAAACAGTATCGCCCGGCCCTTCCTTCGTTTGTAAATAATCAGTGTGTGAGCTTCGTCGAATACAGAATCCCGTAGAGCGCGTCCTCGTGCTGCGTGAAATGTTTGCCGCTCGACGAGAGCATGATGTTGACGAGCTGCGTCTGGCCCTTGTAGTTGCGGTAGCCCATCCACTGTAGGCGCTGCGGGCTGTCGCTGGACTCAGGCGCGGCCTCGCGGAACATGACGCCCTTCACGCCGTCGAGCTTGAGCCAGCGCACTTCGCTGACTTCGCCCCGCTGCTTGCGCTCCGCGGCCTGGTCATAGAAGGCCCTGATGCTGATGTCCGCGGGGAAGTCGGCGCTCATCGGCGAGATGTTAACGAGGAGGAAGGCCGCGTCGCCGGAGCCGGGCGAACTCCAGTTGAAGGAGGTGCTGCTGGCCGAGTCCTGCTTCCAACGCTGCGGCACAGTCCACGAAATCTCCTGCTGAGACCAGACCGCCGACTGGCCGCCCGCGATGGCCGCCGCCTGCTCTGACGTAGGCTGCGGCGGCTGGGCGTCGTCTCCGGCAGTCGAACTCGACGAAGAGGAACTCGACGACGAACTCGTCGGGCGAGACCCCGCCTCCGGGCCGCGCGCCGCCTCCATATTCTTGGTGAGCCAGTAGGCCCCGCCTATCCCGACGGCGACGAGGACGACCACGCCAACTACTAACAGGACGGCGACGACGATCAAGACCTTGACGCCCGTTGACATGCCATTCTTCGGCGGCTGCATGCCGTAGCCGCCCTGCGGCGGCTGCGACGGGTTGTTGTAGTTCTGCATACGCGTCAGCTCCTTCGTTCAGGGATGATTTCGGCGCGGGACTATACCACGACCGCGCGCACGCTTCGAAAGTTTTTATCGGAAATTTTTTAGAAGGCGGCGGGTTCGACCTCTCAGAAAGGAGGGGCCAGAAATTCCGCGAGCAGGTTCCGGGCCACGCGCGCGCGGTAGCGGGCCGTCGAGCGCACGTCGTCAATCGGCGCGATCTCTTTCGCGATCTCTTCGAGCGCCGCGCCCGCCGACTCCGCGTCTAATCTTCGCCCGCGCAGCAACGCTTCCGTCCGACGGCAGCGCAGCACGACGGGCGCGACACTCCCCAAAGCGATGCGGACTTCACGTACCACGCCCCCGTCCAACTCCGCCAGGCCCGCGAAGCAGACTTTCGAGATGGCCTGCGCGCGGCGCGTGCCGACCTTGCGGTAGAAGTGGCGCGCGCCCTCGCGAGGGCGCGGCAGTCGCACGCGCGCGATCAACTCGTCGGGTTGCATCAACGTCTGCTTGTAGCCCGTGTGGAAGTCCGCGTAAGCGACCCAACGCGAGCCGCGCGAGGAGACAAGCTCGACCTCCGCGCCGTAGGCCAGAAGCGCCGGGGGCGAGTCGGCGGCGGGGCTTGCGTTGGCGATGTTGCCGCCGAGCGTGCCGCGGTTCTGAATCGCCACGCCGCCCGTCTCGCCCGCCGCGCGGACGAGCATCGGGAACTCGCGCGCGAGCACTCGGCTTCGCTGAACCTCCGTGTAAGTCGTTAGTGCACCGATGGTGACGTGCCCGTCGGACTCTTCAATGCCGCGCAGTTCCGCGAGTTGGCGGACGCTGAAAAACTTCCTGTGTTCGAGTCTCCCCGCTTCGAGCAGAACCATCAGGTCAGTCCCGCCCGCGAGCGGTCGCCACGCGCCCGGCTCGTCGCGCAAGAGCGCCAGCGCATCTTCGAGCGTGCGCGTCACGACCAACTCGTAAGCGGGTAGGTAAGCTCTCATATAAGGAGTAGTCAGTAGACAGTAGCCGGTAGAAAAGCGTCGTCAGTCGAACCGCCCGTTTGTCAGAGTCAACGTCAGCAGAGCGGAATCTGCCAGCTACTGGCTACTGGCTACTGCTTTCACGACAGCGTCGAAGATTTTCATGTAGCCGGTGCAGCGGCAGAGATTTCCCGCGAGTCCTTCGCGTATGTCGGCCTCGGTCGGTCGGGGGTTGCGTTCGAGGAGGCTCAGGGCTGCGAGCACCATGCCTGGCGTGCAGATGCCGCACTGCGCGCCGCCGCACTCGATCATCGCCTGCTGCACGGCGTGAAGCCGCTCGCCGTCGGCGACGCCCTCGACGGTTTTTATCTCCGCGCCCAGAACTTGCGCGACCGGCACGAGGCAACTGTTGACCAGCTCGCCGTCCAGAATGACGGAGCACGCGCCGCACTCGCCCTCGCCGCAGCCCTCTTTCGTTCCGGTCAGACGCAGCTCCTCGCGCAGCACGTCGAGCAGCCGGGCCAAAGGGTACGCGTGAAGCACGACCGCCTCGCCGTTCACGATGCAGCGCACGGAGACTTTGCCCCGCGCGGCGTCCGCACCGGGGCGCTCTTCGTCCGCACTGCCGCGCGCTCTGCCAGCGTCGAGCCGTGTTTCGTTAGCTTCTCCGGGTGTTTCGCTCACGTCGCCTCTCTTCAAGCTTTGACCGCCTCGCCCTCAAGCGCTTCCATGATCGCCTCCGGCGTGAGAGGCACGGAGTCGAACCGGACGCCGGTCGCGTGCTCGACGGCGTTGAGGATTGCGGGCGCGGGGCCGTCCATCGGAAGCTCGCCGATGCCCTTCGCGCCGGCGGGGCCGCCCGCGTATGGGTTCTCGAAGAAGTGCACGCGGATGGGCGGGATGTCGGCGGAGGTCGGGATGATGTAGTTGGTCATCTGTCCGTTCGCCATGCGCCCGCCTGCCCACACGACCGATTCGTAGAGCGTCCAGCCTACCCCTTGGGCCACGCCCCCCTCGATCTGCCCCGCGGCCAGCACGGGATGAATCACGCGACCCACCTCCTGCACGGCGACGAAGTCTTCGACGCGCGCCTCGTAAGTCAAAGTGTCCACGCTCACCTCGGCGACATAGACGGCCCAAGCGTAAGCGCCGTAGGCGTCGCCGCGGTAGTGCTCGTCGTCCCACTCGACGCCTTCGGGCTGGCGGTACTGGCTGAAAGATTTGAGCGCGCCGTTCTTCTCGATGTATTCGCGGCACGCGCGCTCGAACTCTTCTGCCGTGTACGGCTCTTGAAGGAGGCCGGCCCCGGCGAGCGTCTGCTTGAGTTGGAGCGCGGCGGACTCGACGAGCTTGCCGACAATCATGCAGGTGCGCGAGGCGACCGTCGGGCCGCTGTTCGGGACGCTCGCGGTGTCTGGCCGGACGACCTCGACGCGCTCGTAGTCCAAGCCGAGTGCGTCCGCCGCGATCTGCGCGAAGATGGTGTTCGTTCCCTGCCCGATCTCCGTGCTCGCGGCGAGCACGCGCACGCGACCTTCGGCGGTCGCCTCGCAGCCGACGACCGATTGCAGGTACTTCTCGCCCGAACCCGTGAAGCCCGCGCCGTGCATGAACGAGGCGAAGCCGATGCCGCGCTTGATTTTGTTTCCGACGTTCTCGCGTGAGAAGCGCTCGCGCTTCGCGTGGTAGTCCGACAGCTCGAAGGCGCGGTCTAAGAGTGCGCCCATGTCAACCTCTTCGCGGATGACCTGACCCGTGGCCGTCGTCTCGCCGCGGCTTATGAAGTTGCGCCGGCGCAACTCTTCGGGCGCGAGGCCGACCGCCGCCGCAACTTTGTCGAGGTGGCGTTCGAGCGCGAAGATGCTCTGCGGAGCGCCGAAGCCGCGGAAAGCGCCGTGCGGCGGCGCGTTCGTGGCGACGGCGCGAGAGCGTATGCGGACGTTCGGGCAGTTGTAAGGCCCCGCGGCGTGGATCGTGCCGCGCGAGAGCACGACCGCCGACAGAGTAGCGTATGCGCCGCCGTCTATGACGAAATCAATCTCCATCCCCAGGAGTTGCCCCGCGCGCGTGACCGCCGTGCGGTGGCGCGTGCGCGAAGGGTGGCGCTTGGTCGTCGCCGTCATGTCCTCGGCGCGGTCGTAGATCATCTTCACGGGCCGCCCCGACTTCCAAGCGAGCAAGGCAGCGTGTCCGGCGATCATTGACGGATACTCCTCCTTGCCGCCGAAGCCGCCGCCCGTCTCGGTCTGGATGACGCGCACCTTGTCTTCCGGCAGGTCGAAGAGCTTAACCAGCGCCTTGTGGACGTAGTAGGGGCACTGCATCGAGCCTTGCACCACGACACCCTCTTCGCGGCTGGCGGTGGCGATAACGCCGTTCGTCTCGATGTAGAGCTGCTCCTGCGCGCCCGTCGCGTACACGCCCTCGACGACGACAAGGCCGGGCGAGTCCCAGACCTCGTCAACATTTCCCTTCTCGACGAGGAAGGATTTGAAGACGTTGTCCTCGCCCCAAACGATCTCCTTCTTCGCGAGCGAGTCTTCGATTGAAAAGACGGCGGGCAGCGGCTCGATCTCGACACGGACTGCGCGCCGCGCCTCTTCGAGCAGGTACTTGTCTTCGTGCGCGAGCAGGAGGATCGGCTCTTCCGCGTGGTTGACTATCCGGTCGGCGAGGTACGGCTGGTCGTTGAGGATGAGCGCGACGGCGTTCGCGCCCGGAATGTCGCGCGCCGTGACGACGGTGAACTCATCCCACGGTATCCGGTCGCCGAAGATGATTTCGCTTATGCGCCCGCGCGCGACGTGGCTGCGCACGGTCACGCCGTAGAGCATGCCGGGCACGGCGAGGTCGTCAACGTAGCGTGCCGCGCCCGTCACCTTCGCGCGCCCTTCCTTGCGCGGAACCGGCTTCCCGATGTTCTGGTCAGACATGCCTGGAGTCTTATTCTTCAGTCGCCGCCCGCCCCGACTTCGACGCCGGAGCTTTCAACTTCGACCGCTCTGTTAACAGCCAAGGGTTCTAACTCGACCGCGCCCGACTGCGACCCGTCGGCGACGGGCCGGCGTGCGAAGGAGGCACGCACCCTGCCCGCGGCGCGGCGCGGGACGAAAGTCGCGCGCGCGGCGAGGCGTCGCCACGCAGCCGTGCTGCGGATGTCGTCGAAGACGGAGTAGGCGACGGGAGTGACGAGGAGCGTCAGAAGGAGCGAGAGCGACTGGCCGCCGATGACGACGACGGCGATGGAGCGTCGCTCCTCGGCCCCCGGCCCCGTCCCCAGAGCGAGCGGGAGCATGCCGGCGACGAGCGCGAGTGTGGTCATCAGGATGGGCCGCAGGCGGTCGCGGTTCCCTTGTATGACGGCCTCGAAGCGCTCCATGCCCTTCGCACGGAGGTTGTTCATGTGGTCAATCTGTAGGATCGAGTTCTTCTTGACCACGCCGAACAGGACGAGTATGCCGAGGGCTGAATAAAGGTTCAGGGTGTCGCCCGTCATCCACTGCGAGGCGAGCGCGAAGGGGACGGCGAGCGGCAGGCTGAGGAGGATCGTGACCGGGTGGATCATACTCTCGAACTGCGAGGCGAGGATCATGTACATGAAGATGATCGAGAGCAGGAACGCCCAGATGAACTCGTTGAAGGTGCGCTCAAGCTCGCGCCCCTTGCCCGTGATGGCCGTCGTGTATGAGGCGGGCATGTTCATCTCGGCGGCGGCGCGGCGCAGGGCTTCAATGCGGTCGGCCATCGCGTAGCCGGGCGCGACCGAGGTGCGCAGGGAGACCTGGCGCTGGCGGTCGAGGCGGTCAATGCGCGACGGAGAAGTCTCGCGTTTGATTCGGACGAGGTTGTCGAGGCGTATCAGGCTGCCGCGTGCGGACGGGACGTAGAGACGCCCGAGCGTGCGCGGGTCGTCGCGGTCGCGCTCCGTGAGTCGGAGTTCAACGTCGTAGGCTTCGGCGACCGAGGCGTCGTAGAAGCGCGAGACCTGGTCGTCGCCGCCGACCATGACGCGAAGGCTGTTAGCGATGTCCTGCGTGTTGACGCCGAGCGCGGCGGCGCGGTCGCGGTCAATCTCGACTCTCAGCTCCGGCTTGTTGAGCTTGAGCGTGGTGTCTGCATCAACGATGCCGCCGAGCGTTTGGGAGCGCGTGCGAAGTTCCTCGGCGTAGCGCGCGAGCTGAGTTAGTTCGGGGCCGCGGATGACGAAGTCTATGTCGAAGCGCCCGCCCGTGCCGAAGTTGAACGACTGAGAGTTGCGGACGCCCGCGCGCATCGGCGCGTACTTTTGCAGCCGGCGGCGAACCTCCTGCATCACGTCCTGCTGCGTGTAGTTGCCGCGCCACGCGTTCAAAGGTGTGCCGTTCAGAGTCTCGCGCCAGAGGCGGCTGATGGAGAAGGTGCGCTCCTCGTGCGGCGCGATGCGGATGTAGCCGTCCGACTGGTTGACCGCGCCGAGGAAGCTGCCGCCCGCGGTCGTGAGCACGAGGCGGACGCCGGGAGTTGACATTAAATCCTTCTCGATGGCCTGCATCGTCTCGTTCATCGCCGCGAGGTTCGTCCCCTCCGGCGCGGTGACGCTGAACTCGAACTCGGCCTCGTCCACGTTCGAAGGGATGAACTCCTGCCTGACCGCACGGTAGAGCGGCACGCTCGACGCGACGACCGCGAGGGCGAGGACTGAGACGACGAGGCGGTGGCGCATTGAGAGCGTGAGCAGCCACGCGTAGCCGCGGTCAATTAAAGAATAGAAGCCCCGGCGCGAGGCCGCCGCAGCGCCGACCTCGCCGTGCGCGTGCGAGCCGTGCCCGCCTGCGTCTCCGACGCGCAGCAGGCGCGAACTCATCATCGGCGTCAGCGTAAAGGAGACGAGCAGGGAGACGAGGATTGCGACCGCGGCGGTGATTCCGAACTGGTAGAGGAAGCGCCCGGCAATCGAGGACATGAAGGAGACGGGCAGGAAGATGACGACGAGCGACAGAGTAGTGGCGAGCACGGCCAATCCGATGTCGCGCGTCGCCTCGCGCGCGGCCTCCGCCGGGGTCATGCGCTTTTCTTCGACGAAGCGGAAGATGTTCTCAAGCACGACGATGGCGTCGTCAATCACGATGCCGACCATCAAGACGAGCGCGAGCATCGTCACGCTGTTCAGGGTAAAGTCGAGCGCGCGCATCATCGCGAAGGTCGAGATGACGGAGGCCGGGATGGCGACGCCCGCGATGATCGTCGAGCGCCACGAACGCATGAAGAGGAGCACGACGAGGCACGCGAGGATGCTCCCCAGGACGAGGTGCGTTGTGATCTCGTGCAGCGCCGCCTCGATGTAGCGCGACTGGTCGCGGATGACCTCCATCTTCACGTCCGCGGGAAGTTGGGCGGCGACGCGCGGAAGCTGAGCCTTGACGCCGTTGATGACCTCGACGGTGTTCGCGCCCGACTGACGGAGTATTTGCAGCGTGACGGTCGGCGTGCCGTTCAGGCGTGCGAGCGAGCGCTGCTCCTTCGTCCCGTCCTCGGCGTGCCCGATGTCGCGCAGGCGCACGGGCGAGCCGTTGATGGTGGCGACAGTCAGGTCGTTGAAGCCGCGCGGGTCTGTGTAGCGCCCCATCGTGCGGAGGACGAGTTCTTCGCGGTCGGTGGTGACGTTGCCGCCGGGCACGTCCGCGTTCTGCTGGACGAGCGCCTGCCGCACGGACGTAATCGGGATTTGATATGCGGCGAGGCGGTCTGCGTCCACCCAGACGTTGATGGCGCGCTCGACGCCGCCGACGATGTCCACCTCTCCGACGCCGCCGATGCGTTCGAGTCGCGGGCGCACGACCTTGTCGGCCAGCTCCGTCAGCTCGCGCAGAGAGCGGTCGCCCGAAAGCGAGATGACGAGCGAGGGCGTGCTGTCGTTGTCGAACTTCTGGACGACGGGCGGCTTGACCTCCTGCGGCAGTTGGTTGATGACGCCGGAGACGCGGTCGCGCACGTCCTGCGCGGCGGTCTCAAGGTTGCGGTTGA
>QHXN01000151.1 GCA_003222975.1 Acidobacteriota bacterium
TTTACGGTTCACGGTTCACGTTATTTGATCGCAAGCATTCGGTCGAGGGCGACGCGTGCCCAGCGCGCGGTCTCTGCGGGGACGGTGATCTGGTTGACGACCAGGCCCCCGGCGAGCGAGTCAAGCACCCAGGCGAGGTTCTGCGGGGCGATGCGATACATCGTGGCGCACATGCAGAGGTCAGGCGCGAGCAGGCGGATGTCTTTATCGGGATGCGCACGGACGAGGCGGTTGACGAGGTTGACCTCCGTGCCCACGGCCCAGGCGGAGCCTGCCGGGGCCTGCTCGATGGTCTTGATAATGAACTCGGTCGAGCCGTCGAGGTCTGACTGCTCGACGACTGTGCGCTCGCACTCCGGGTGGACGAGAACCTTGATGCCGGGGACTTCGCGCCGCACCTGTTCGACGTGCCACGGGCGGAAGCGACCGTGCACGGAGCAGTGGCCCTTCCAGAGGATCAGGCGCGCGCGCCGAAGCTCCTCCGCGGTGTTGCCGCCGAGTTCCCTGTTCGGGTCCCACAGCGCCATCTCTTCGAGCGCGATGCCGAACTTGACGCCGGTGTTTCTACCGAGGTGCTGGTCGGGGAAGAAGAAGAGCTTGTCCGCCTCTCCGAGATACTTCTCAAAGAGCGGCACGGCGTTCGACGAGGTGCAGACGACGCCCCCGTGCTCGCCGCAGAAGGCTTTGATCGCGGCGCTGGAGTTCATGTAGGTGACGGGCACGACGCGCGACTCTTCGAGGACGCCGATTGACTGAAGCTGCTCCCAGGCGTCTTCGACCTGCTCGGCGGTAGCCATGTCGGCCATCGAGCAGCCCGCGCCGAGGTCGGGCAGGATGATCTTCTGGTCGCCGGGCTTGAGTATGTCGGCGGACTCGGCCATGAAGTGGACGCCGCAGAAGACTACGAAGTCGGCCTCGGGGCGTCGGGCGGCAAGCTCCGAGAGCTTGAAGGAGTCGCCCGTATAGTCGGCGTGGCACACGACATCGTCGCGCTGGTAGTGGTGGCCGAGGATGACGAGGCGCGCGCCCAAGCTCCGCCGCGCGGCCTCGATGCGCTCACGCAGCTCCGCGTCCGACAGCCCGAAGTAGTCTTCGAGAGCCGGTTCCCGCGTTAAAGTCTCAAAAGCCGTGGACATCTTCAAAACCCCCTCGTCCTCAACGCCCGCCGCATTGTCGCCTCAAGCGCCGCCCGCGCGAAACGCGAAATATACAGACTCCGGGAAACTAACCGCAAGCGCCCGGCGCGCGCGACGAGAGAACGACGGGCACACATTTAGATGCGCGAAGGCTCTCCGCAGATGCGCCCCGCCGGGAAAGCGATGAACGCGGAATGATGAGTGTTGAATGAGAAGGCAAGCGGTCTTCAATTCAACACTCATCATTCCGCGTTCATCACTTCTTTACGGGTGCGTCATCTCTTCCGGCTTGACGTACTCATCGAACTGCTCGCCGGTGAGGAGACCCAGCTCGATGGCCGACTCGCGCAAGCTTATGCCCTTCTTGTGCGCGATCTTGGCGATCTTGGCGGCGTTGTCGTAGCCGATGTAAGGGTTCAGGGCCGTGACGAGCATGAGCGAGTTGCGCAGGTTCTCGCCGATGCGAGCGCGGTTCAGCTCGATGCCGGCGACGCAGAAGTCAACGAAGCCGCGGCAGGCGTCTTTGAGCAGGCGGATGGAGTGGAGCAGATTGTGAATCATCACGGGGTTGAAGACGTTCAGCTCGAAGTTCCCCTGCGAGCCTGCGAAGCCGATGCAAGCGTCGTTGCCCAAGACCTGCACGACCACCATCGTCAACGCCTCCGACTGCGTCGGGTTGACCTTGCCCGGCATGATCGAAGACCCCGGCTCGTTCTCCGGCAGAACTAATTCACCGATGCCGGCCCTCGGCCCCGAAGCGAGCCAGCGCACGTCGTTCGCGATCTTCATCAAAGAGCAGGCCAGGGTTTTGAGAGCGCCGCTGGCGAAGACCACCTCGTCGTGCGCCGACAGAGCAGCGAACTTGTTCGGATGCGACTTGAAGGGAAGGTTCGTCAGCTCCGCGATCTTCGACGCCGCGCGCGCGGCGAACTCCGGGTGCGAGTTCAGGCCCGTGCCGACCGCCGTGCCGCCGATGGCGAGGTCGT
This sequence comes from Acidobacteriota bacterium, assembly GCA_003222975.1. GTDB lineage: Bacteria > Acidobacteriota > Blastocatellia > Pyrinomonadales > Pyrinomonadaceae > QHXN01. Next base: position 2,123 of record QHXN01000151.1, read on the forward strand.
AGAGTCCGGGCAGAACCATCTCCAAACGCTCGATGTCTCGTTCGAGCAGAGAGGCCCAGCCCGAAAACTCCTGGCCGACCGTGAGCGGCGTCGCGTCTTGCAGGTGCGTGCGCCCGACCTTCACCACGTCGGCGAACTCGCGCGCTTTGGCGTCAATGGCATCGCGTAGTCGCCGGACTTCCGGCAGGAGCTTCTGCATCTGCTCGGCGGCGGCGATGTGCATGGCGGTGGGAAATGTGTCGTTCGACGACTGCGACATGTTCACGTCGTCGTTCGGGTGGACGGGTACTTTGCTCCCCAACTCGCCGCCCGCGATCTCAATCGCGCGGTTCGAGATGACCTCGTTGGCATTCATGTTCGTCTGCGTGCCACTGCCGGTCTGCCACACGCGCAAAGGGAAATGCTCGTCGAGCTTCCCCTCGATCACCTCATCCGCCGCCTGCGCGATGAGCCGCGCCTTGTCCGAAGGGAGCTTGCCCAACTCTTCATTGACGAGCGCGGCGGCCTTCTTCAAAAGCCCCAGCGCGCGGATCATCTCGCGCGGCATCACGTCGTCGCCTATATGGAAGTGGTGCAGCGACCGCTCTGTCTGCGCCCCCCAGTAGCGGTCAGCCGCGACCTTGATCTCGCCCATCGAGTCGCGCTCGACCCTCACGCCCGCCGACTTCCCCGCCGCTTCCTTCGACATTGAACCGTCCATCCTTTTCACTCGGCGGTGTTCGGTCGCCGCGCGACTCGGCCCGCCCCGAAGAATTGTTAAGAGCACGTTTCCGGCGGCAATTTTACATCAGAACGCCCACCGTCAGCGACGGCGCGGCACGCGCGGAGTTCTATCGCTCTTGGAATGGGAAGGGCGTCGCTACTGTTTGCCCGGAGCCTTCTTCTCGATGAAGTCGGCGAGGAGTTTGGCGTAGTCGTCGGCCTTGAGTTGTTTGAGGCGGTCGAGGTGCGTGAGGGCCTGTTCGCGTTGGCCGAGGGCAGCGGCGGCGATGCCGGCGAAGTAGTGCGCGCCGGGCGACGCGGGCCGGAGGTTGACCGCCTGCTCGGAGGCGGCGAGGGCTTCGGCGTACTTGCGCTGGCCCGCGTAGGCTTCGGCGAGGTTCTCGAAGGCTTCGGCGTTGCGGGGCTGTTTGGCGACGACGAGGCCGAGGGACTGGACGGCCTCGTCGTAGCGGCGTGCGGCGTTGTAGATGAGGCCGAGCTTGAGGTGTGCGAGCATGTA
>QHXN01000043.1 GCA_003222975.1 Acidobacteriota bacterium
GATAATTGACTGTAGTAGGAAATGTAGTAGCTACGTGCATCTACTGAGTATCATGGAGCGACAGCCACAAGCTAAGAGGCCTGTATTTATGCGGCTATGACACTTCATAATACTCTGTGATAGATGCCCTAAACGAACTGCAAAACCTTTATTCGTCGGTTCACTTCTGACTGCAAATCTGCGATGAGAAAAAGAGCATTTTTGGGTAACGCTATGGTAACAAAATCCCCTACAAACGGCTACTAATGCATCCTAACCGATGCTAAACGCATCTATGCTTATCTGCTTGAAAGGGCAGAGGATATACTAACTTGTGCGCGTCGGTGCGAACCGGTACAATAGGCCCGGTTCGGACTTTCAAGGCTGAAACACGGGTTCGAATCCCGTACGGGACGCCAACGCTACAGACCCGACGACGGAAATCTCTGAGCGTCCCGGCACGCTCCTTCGGGTGAGTAATTCGAGAGGCCGCCGACGCCTGGGTTTTAAGAAGAGCGCCGACGGCCTCTTTCAGTTTTCGCAAAGGTTTGATCTGATGTTCAAACGATTCGCCGCAACGCTCCTCGCACTCACAGCCTTCTTCGCCGCGCTCCCGCCGAGCGCCGCCGCCGCCGCGCCGCAGGGCGTCAGCGACGTGGTTTTGATCCTGCCGTTCGAGAACACTTCGGGCCTGAAGGACTTCAACTGGGTGGGCGAGAGCTTCGCAGACCAACTCGCAGACCTGCTCGGCTCGCACGGGCTGCGCGTGATTTCGAGCGACGCGCGCGAACTCACATACCAGCGCCTGCACCTGCCGCTCACGGTCATCCCCTCGCGCGCCACCTCGATCAAGCTCGCGCGCGAGGCCGGGGCGACGATGGTCGTGCTCGGCACTTACGAGGTCACGCCGGCGCGCGACGAGAAGTCAGTCCCCGAAATACGCGGCTCGGCCCGCATCGTCCGCGTCAACGAAGGGCGCATCGCGGGCAAGCAGATGCCCGACGGTCGCTGGGCCACGCACGAGTTCTTCTTCGGCGACGCGCTCCTCAACCTCCAGACCGTGCAGGGCAAGCTCGCCTACCAGATTCTCTACGAGCAGGACGACAAGCTGCCCTACTCGATGACCTCCATCGTCGCGGAGGCGACCAAAGTGCCGCCCCGCGCCTTCGAGGCGTGGGTCAAGGCGACGATGACGGGCAGCCGCGAGACGAAGCTGGCCTACCTGACGAACGCCATGCGCGAGTACGAGAAGGCCAACCCCGGCTCCGTTTACAAGGAGGCCGCCTTCGAGTTGGGCCACCTCTTCTACTCGCAGTCGCCGCCCGACTACAAGAAGTCCGCCGAGTATTTCTCGATGCTGCAACGCCGCGACCCGCACTACGCCGAGGCGACCTTCTACGCGGCGCTCGCCTACTGGCGCGCGGGCGAGTTGCAGAGCGCCCTCGACGCGCTGCTGCCGCTCACCACGGACATGCCGCTCACCAGCATCTACAACAACGCGGGCGCGCTCTCGACGCAGGCCGCGCTCAAGGAGAAGAACCCGGCGAAGCGCGAGGCCCTCCTGAAGCAGGCGACGAGCTTCCTCAGCCGTGCCGCCGAGTCCGTGCCCGACGAGTCGCCCGACGCGGCGATGGTGCGCTACAACTACGCCTACGCCCTCATGCTCTCCGGCAAATTCTCCGACGCCGCCGAACAACTCCGCGCGGTCGTCAAGCTCAACTCGCACGACCCAGAGGCGCACTTCCTCCTCGCCAAGATGCTTGAGAAGACCGGGCAAACGGACGCCGCCGCGGCCAGCGACAACGAGGCGCGCAAGCTCTTCCCCGGCTACGGCAAGGCGCAGATCGAGTGGCAGCAGTCGCAGACCACCTCGCTTCTGCCGTTGCACATGCGCGGCGACTTTAACATCGCCGACTACGTCTCCTGGAAGAACGACCAGGACGCCCAGATTGACAAGCCCGCGCCGGGGACGAGCGCCGAGGACTTGCTCACGAAGGCGCGCGAACTCTACGACGCGGGCCGAGACGACGAGGCGCTGACGGAGCTGCGCGACGTTGTCCGCATCGAGCCGATGAACGCCCAAGCCTACCTGCTCACGGGGCGCATCTACCAGCGGCGCGGCGAGCTGGCCTCCGCCATCAACCAGCTCAAGACCTCGATCTTCTGGGATACCGACCGCAAGCTGATTGACGCACACATCCTCCTGGGCCGCATCTTCCTCGAACGCGGCGACCGCGCGCAGGCCACCGCCTACGCGCAGAGCGCCATGCAGATTGACCCGAACAACCAGGAGGCCATCGCTCTCCAGCGCCAACTGCAAGTCGGCATCAAGTAGTCACTCGAAGGCGGAAGGATGATTGACGACGGCACGCCTCTTATCGCCCTTCCGCCTCATTATTCTCGCGCCTTCTTTTCCGCCTTCCCTTCCGCCGAACCCTCGATGCGCGCGCTCGTCCTCACATTTGTCGTCGTCTCCGCCACGGCGCTCGCGCTGCTCGCCTACGCCGCCCTTCTTTCGAGACACAAAAAATCTTCGTCGTGCCCTCTACGACTCGTCGGTCGCGTCGCCTCGGTCGAGCGCCCCTTAAACCCCGAAGGCTTCGTGCTGGTTGACGGAGAGCTTTGGCGTGCGCGCGTGCGCGACCGCCTGGGTATCGGGCGCGCGCAAGAGGGCGTCCGCGTCGTCGGCGCGCGTGGCTGCGTACTCGAAGTCGAACCGCTCGGCTGAGCGTCGCTCGCGCTGCGCGCCTCTCTCTTGGCACGCGGTCGGCAGACTTCAGGAAACGCCCTCCCGGTTTCCTGGAAACCCTCCGCCGTGGCACGCGAAGTGCTTTTCATAGTGTTGGCAAGCACGGAGGCAGTTGAACCGTGACCCCGCCGCCATCACTTCTCTGAGCGTGGCCTGCCGCTACGCCAGCCGCCCGCCGAGCACCCCTACAATTCCCCTACCTTTCAGGAACCTGGCTACCAAGCCGGGTTCTCCTGCTTTTTAGGCGCTTTTTATTCCCGCTTTAATTTTACGGCCATTTTACGCAGTTCCACGCAAGCAGCCTTGCGGCGACAAACCGTCAACGATGCGTCGTCTCTCTGTCACCCTGCGGCGACATGAGGCGGCGTGAGGAGGCGTCAGTCCGACAAAAATTGTCACTCGGAGGGTGACGATTTCCGTCGTTTCGGCCTCGAAGGCTTGACGATTTGCCGCGGCAACTTCACCCACCGGAGAAAATTTTTCGCGGCCACGCGCGGGCCGCGCGTGCGAACGGCGATGACGCCGCAACGTCGGCTCTGATAAACTCCGGGCCGTGCAGGAAGCTGTCTCACTCGACGCGGCGGCGCACCGTGGCCGACGCCTGAAGCTTCTCGCGGCGCGCGCCTGGGCAGCCGCGCCGACCTTGGCCGAAGCCGCCTGCGCGGGCGTCTCGGCCCTCCTACTTCTCTTCGCGTTCCCGGACTTCGGCGTGTGGCCGCTGGCGTGGGTGGCGTTCGTGCCGCTCCTCCTGGTGGTCGCGCGCAGGCCCCGTGCGCCGCAGTCGTTCCTGCTCGGCCTCGCCGCGGGCGCGCTCTTCTTCTACACCTCCTGCCACTGGCTCACGTTCCCGATGATCCGCTACGCGGAGATACCCGCGCCGCTGGCAAACCTCCTGCTCGTGCCCGCGGCGCTCGCGGGCGGAGTGTTCACGGCCCTGTTCGCGCTCGCGCTCTCGCGCCTGTGCGCGCGCTTCGGGAGCGGCGCGCTCTTCCTGGCCGCGCCCTTGTGGGCCGCGCTTGAGTGGGCGCGGCTCGGCGTCATCGGCCAACTGTGGAACGCCGTCGGCTACTCGCAGGCGTTCGAGCCTTCTCTCATACAGGCCGCGCGCTTCGGCGGCGTCTATGCCGTCGGCTTTCTGGTGCTCGCGTTCAACGCCGCGCTCGCCTACGCGCTGCTCAAGAGAGACGCGCGCGCCACGCTCGTGTCGCTCGCCGCCGTCGCCTGCGTCGCGCTCGCGACCATCGCCGCGCAGCCCGCCGCGACGCGGGCAGCGACGGGCGCGGCGGGCGCGCTGGTCGTCGCGGTGCAGCCGGACATCATCCCGGACTTCAAACGACCGGTCTCCGATTACGCTGCGCTCGCCGCGCGACACTTCGAGACGAGCGCGTCGGCGCTTCGAGCGATTGACGAGGGCCGCGCGGTCGCAGACGTATCGGCCCCGGATAATGTGGGCGCGTCACTCTCAAATAATAAAGTGGGCGACGACGGCGCGCGCGCCGTCGTTTCGACGCCGCAGGTCGTCGCCCCGAAGCTGCCGCGTGTCGTCGTCTGGCCGGAGTCGCCGATGAACTTCTCTTTCGAGCGCGACGCGGAGTTCCGCGAGGAGGTCGCGCGCTTCACGCGCTCGCACCACACTGCGCTCCTCTTTAACTCACTCGAACCGACCGCCGAGGGTGGCGGCTACAACGCGGCGGTGCTCGTAAATGAGGAGGGCCGGCTGGCCGCGCATTATGATAAGATTCGCCTGATGCCGTTCGGCGAGTACGTGCCGCTGCCGCGCTGGGTGCCCGGCGCGGACTCTCTGCGCGGGGTCGTCGGCGACTTCACGCCGGGCACGGGCTACACGCTGATGCCGCTCGGCGGAGACGATGCGCCGCGCGCGGGAGTTTTCATCTGCCTTGAGTCGGCGTACCCGCACATCACGCGCCGCTTCGCCGAGGAGGGCGCGGACGTGCTGATTGAAATCACGAACGACGCCTACCAGGGCGACACCGCTGTGATGCGCCAGCACCTTTCAAACGCCGTGTTCCGCGCGGTCGAGACGGGACGGACGCTCCTGCGCGTCACAAACACGGGCATCAGCGCACGCATCACGCCCCGCGGCGAAGTGCTCGACGAGACGCCCAGGTTTCAGGAGGCCGTGCGCGCGTGGACGGTCGCGCGCTCCGGCGGCAAGACTTTTTACGTCCGGTTCGGCGACGTGTTCGTCGCCGCCTGCTCTTTCGTCAGCCTGTTCGCCGTCGCGCTGTCGTTGAGAAGGAGAAAGACGGACATGGCTTGAAGTGTTCAGAGTTCAACCTTTAGGTTGTCTATTCTCGAAGCGCACGCTGAAGCGTGAACTCTAAACGGGTGATTGATTTCGGAGGTTGAATGTCGAGAGCTTTGCAGTTTAGTGATAGTGAAGACCGTGACTTGCGTTTGCGGGCCGACGACCTGCGCACGCGCGTCGAGCAGCTCGGGAGGTTTCTTTGATGTAGCGTCGAAGCGCGAGGAGCTTCTGCGGCTCGAAGAGAAAGCATCCGAGCCGGACTTCTGGTCGGATCAGGAGGTCGCGCAGGAAGTCCTGCAACAGCGCAGTCGCATCGAGCGTGTCGTCAAGCGCCAGGAGGGTTTCGAGTCGTCTGTGGCCGACGCTGAAGTGCTCTTTGAATTCGCGGCGGAGGACGAAGGGAGCGCTGGTGAGTTGCGCGAACTCGTCGCGCGGCTGGAACACGAAGTCTCTGAAGCCGAGACCGAGATGCTCCTGTCCGGCCCTATGGACGCGCGCAACGCCATCTGCTCGATACAGGCGGGCGCGGGCGGCACGGACGCGCAGGACTGGGCCGAGATGCTTCTGCGAATGTATTTGAAGTGGGCCGAGAAGCGCGGCTTCAAGGCGGAGGTCTTGGACTTCCAGCCCGGACAGGAGGCCGGCATCAAGAGCGCGACGTTCCGCGTCGAGGGTGAGTACGCCTACGGGTTGCTGTCGGCGGAGGCGGGCGTGCATCGTCTGGTTCGCATCTCGCCATTCGGGACGGGCACGCGCGAGACCTCGTTCGCGTCGCTCTTCGTCTCGCCGGAGATTGACGAGGAGGTCGAGGTCGAGATTAACGACAAAGACTTGCGCGTGGACACCTACCGCTCGACGGGCGCGGGCGGTCAGCACATCAACACGACGGACTCGGCTGTCCGCATCACGCACCTGCCGACCGGAATCGTCGTCGCGTGCCAGAACCAGCGCTCGCAGCACCAGAATCGCGCGGTGGCGATGCAAGTCCTTCGCTCACGCCTCTACGAGTTGGAGCTTGAGAAGCGGCGCGCGGAGACGGCGGCGCTCGAAGCCAGCAAGGCCGACATCTCCTTCGGCTCGCAGATACGCAACTACGTGCTCGCGCCCTACCGCATGGTGAAGGACGCGCGCACGAAACTGGAGCGCGGCGACGTGGACGCCGTTCTCGGCGGCGACATAGACGACTTCATCAAGGCGTACCTGCTCGCGCGGCGGGCAGCATGAACATAGATGTTAGATGTCAGATGCTAGTGACTGACATATAACAGCCAGCATCTGATATCTGCTTTTCGGAGCGACTATGGCAACTGCACAGATTGACGCGCGGATGAAGGCGGCGGGCGGCGCGGCGAAGCCGCGGAACTCGCGGCGCAACGAGATCATCGCCATCGCGCTGTTCGCCGTGGGGCTGCTGTTGACGCTGTGCCTCGTCTCGTACAACCCGAACGACCCTTCGTGGGTGTCGGCGGGCGCAGCGTCGGCGCGCAACTGGACGGGGCGGCTCGGCGCGAACGTCGCCGCGGCGATGTTCCAGTCGTTCGGGCTGGCCGCCGCGCTCCTGCCGCTGCTCCTGGTCGCCGCCGCGTGGAGGCGTTTTCGCACGCGGCGGATTCGCGCGCCCATGAACCGCGTCGTCGGACTCGCCGCGCTCACGGTCGCCATCGCCTCGCTGCTCGCGCTCTTCGTCGCGCAGCCGCTCGTTGACCGCAGCTTCAACGCGGGCGGCTTCGTCGGCGTGCTCGTCGCGGAGAGCTTGAAGGGCGTGCTGAACACGGTCGGCGCGTCGGTGCTGCTCTTCGCCGCGGCTGCCGTCGGGCTGCTGCTGGCGACTAACTTCTCGTTCGTCGCCGCCTACGAACGCACAGCCGCCGCAGTCACTAACCCTGCGGGCACGTTCCGCAAAACTTACGACCGCCTTCAGGCGTGGCGCGCGGCGAGACGCGTGAAGGTACTTGCACGCGCGGAGGCTCGACGCGAGGCACGCGCCGTGCGCGTGCGCGAGGTCGAGGCGCAACGACTCGCCGAACAGTCGGCTGTCGCTGCGAATGCCGAGGCCGCGTCGCCGACGATTGCGGTCAAGCGCGGCGCGAAGGACGGCGGGACTGCCGCCGCCGAGGCCATCAAGCGCAGCGCCGCCTCGCCGCCGTTTGAAGAGAAGCGCTCGCGCGAAGAAGAGATTCGCGTCAAGCTCGCGCAGGCGGAGGCCGAGCTGGCGTCAATCGTCGCCCAGCCGTCAATACAGTCAGCCGCCGCGAGCGGCCCGTCGGTCTCCGCCGCCGCCAAAAAGGGCGAGGCCGCGGAGAAGTCCGGCGCGGCTGCCTGGCGCGTCTCCGTCTCATCCGCCGCCGACACTTCAACCGCGGCGGACAGGGCGACCGCCAGAGAGACCGCGCGCGAGACGCCCGACGTGTCCGACATGATGAGCACGGCGGCGGTCGTGCGCACAGAGTTCGACGAAGGCTTTGAGGAGGAGATGCCTTTCGAGCGCATGCTGCCGACCGCCCTGACTTCGGAGCGTTCTGCCGCGCGCCGCGCGGAAGTCAAAGCGGTCACGGCGCTCCTCGACTACAAGTTCCCCGCGGTGGAATTCCTCAACGCCGCGCCGCCGCGCCGCGAGCAGGCCGATGAGGAGCTTTTGCAGATCGCACAGCGCGTCGCCGAGAAGTGCAAGGAGTTCAACGTCACCGGCCAGATCAAGCACATCTGCCCCGGCCCCGTCGTCACCACCTACGAGTTCAAGCCCGACCCCGGCGTCAAGTATTCGCGCGTCACCGGTCTCGTTGACGACCTCTGCATTGCGCTCGAAGCAGAGTCGGTGCGCATAGACCGCCTGCCCGGCAAGCCGCACGTCGGCATCGAAGTCCCGAACCCGGAGCGCGAGACCATCTTCCTGCGCGACGTTCTGGAGTCGCGCCCCTTCCGCGAGTCGGAGTCGAAGCTGACCATCGCCCTCGGCAAGACCATTGACGGCATCAACTACGTCGCAGACCTCACGCGCATGCCGCACCTCCTCATCGCCGGCGCGACGGGGACGGGCAAGAGCGTCTGTCTGAACTCGCTCATCGTCTCCATACTCTACAAGGCCCGGCCCGACGAAGTGAAGTTCATCATGATTGACCCGAAGCGGCTGGAACTCGGCCTCTATGCCGAAATCCCGCACCTCGCCACCCCGATCATCACCGAGCCGAAGAAGGCCGCGAACGCCTTGAAGTGGGCCGTCGCGCAGATGGAGCAGCGCTACAAGCAGCTCGCACAGTGGAGCGTGCGCAACATTGACGGCTACAACACCGAGGTCGAGCGGCGCAACAACGTGCTGGACTTCGACGAGGAGGGCCGACCCTGGAAGACCCTGCCCTACATCGTCATCATCATTGACGAGCTGGCCGATTTGATGATGACCTGCGGCAGCGACGTTGAGGAGGCCATCACGCGACTGGCGCAGATGGCGCGTGCCGTCGGCATCCACCTCGTCCTCGCCACGCAGCGCCCAAGCGTTGATGTCATCACCGGATTGATTAAGGCCAACTTCCCCTCGCGCATCGCCTTCCGCGTCTCGCAGAAGGTTGACTCGCGCACGATCATTGACGCCAACGGCGCGGAGCAGCTCCTGGGCCGCGGCGACATGCTCTTCCTGCCGCCCGGCACTTCGCGCCTGCTGCGCGTGCACGGCGCGTACCTCGACGAGCAGGAGGTGGGCCGCATCGTCGCGCACATCAAGGCGCAGGGCGGCGAGCCTGTCTATGACGAGACGATCACGCTCTCCGAGGAAGAGGCCGCGGGCGCGGACGGCGCTTCGGGCGAGCGCGACGAGTTGTTCGAGCAGGCGCTTCGCATCTGCTGCGAGATGAAGCGCGCCTCGACCTCCGTCCTGCAAAGGCGGCTGCGCATCGGCTACGGTCGCGCCGCGGCCATACTCGACGCGCTCGAGCGCGACGGCTTCATCGGCCAGGCCGACGGCGCGCGCCCGCGCCCCGTCCTCAGCCGGGCATACGAAACGGTCTCGCACTGGGATGACTTGCGGGAAGAGGATTCAGAAGATTATTAACACGGATGGGCAGGACAGAGGAAAGTGATGAATGCAGAATGCTGAGAGATGAATGAAAGGCAACGAGTTTCTTATAATTCATCATTCCGCATTCATCATTCATCATTTCCTTTCGTCCTGTCCGCCCATGTTGATTTTCTCTCGGTCTCCGATCTTTTTCTCTCGACAGCGTTGCGACGACTTTTCCACAGAAGCTGTGGAAAAGTCTGTGGATTTCTCGCTTTTTCGCGTTACAAGTTTCTGAAAATTTTAGACTTCTAGCATTTTGCACACTTGCGCGGCAGACATCACTGACTCTTTGCCGATAGCAGCTTTCGCCCTTGAAACGAGACCTCCTCCGAAGAAGCTTCGGCTGTATCATCCTGTGCTGCGTCGCCGCGGCCAACGCTTCTTGCGTCAAACTGCCCCGCCGCGCCTCCGCCTCCGGCGCACAAACTTCAAATTTCTCTCCTCCCTCTGAAGCCGCGCCGCGCGTCTCCATCAACCACGCTTCGCGCGAGGAGTTGGAGAGACTGCCGGGCATCGGGCCGGCGCTCGCCGCCCGGATCGTCGAGCAGCGCGAGCGCTACGGCCCGTTCCGACGCGCCGAGCACCTGATGATGGTGCGCGGCATCAGCGAACGGCTCTTCCGCCAGCTTCGCCCCTATCTCACAATGGAGTGAGAGCGCTTTGCCCGACCTCGAAGACCTGAGACGCGACGCGCGCGAAATCTTTGGCGACGCGCTTGCCGCCGTGGACGCACGACGCGCTGTGCTCGATGCCGTCGAAGTCGAAGGCACACGCCTGCGCGTGTGCGACGCGGAGTTCGACCTGCGCGTGCGGAAGATTTACTCGGTCGCCGTGGGTAAGGCTGCGGCGGCGATGGCCTCCGCGCTCGACGGGCGACTCGGCGACAGGCTCGCCCGCGGCGTCCTCTCGGCGACTCCTTCAAACGCGCCACTCTCTGCACGCTGGCGCGTCTTCGCAGGCGGACACCCTCTGCCGAACGGGGCGAGCCTCGAAGCCGCACGCGCGGCGTTCGAGCTACTGCGCAAGGCCGACGGCCCTTCATCCCTCATCCTCTTCCTCGTCTCCGGCGGCGGCTCCGCGATGATCGAGTGGCCGCGCGACCCGCGCGTGGCGCTCGAAGACCTGCGCGAGGCGAACCGTGTCCTCGTCTCCTGCGGCGCGGGGATTGACGAGGTCAACGCCGTGCGCCGCGCTCTCTCGGCGGTCAAGGGCGGCGGCCTGTGCGCGCGAGTGCCGCGCGCCGCGCAGGTCACGCTCGTTGTCTCGGACGTGGCCGCGGGCCGCGAATACGACGTGGCCTCCGGGCCGACGCTCACGCCGCACGGCGACGCCCGCGCCGTCCGTGAGGTCGTCGAACGCTACGGCCTCGCGTCAAAACTTCCCGCCTCAGTCCTGCAAGCTCTCGAAGAGGCTGACGCGCGACAGACGCAGGGCGCGCCGTCAAACACTGTACCGGGGACCGCGCCATCGGATGCTCCCACGGAAGACGCGCCGTCAGACTCCCTGCGAAAGCACTACGTCCTTCTCGACAACGCGCGCGCGTGCGCGGCGGCTGCGGAGTCGGCTCGCAGGCGCGGCTTCGCGGTGGAGTCGGCGCACGACCTCTCCGAGCAGAACGTGGGCGATGGCGCTGCCGCACTCGTCTCGCGCCTCGCGGAGCTTCACAGACGCGAGGGCGCGGGCGGGCGCGGCGTGTGCCTGATTTCCGGCGGCGAGTTCGCCTGCCCCGTGCGCGGCGCAGGTGTCGGCGGGCGCAACTCGGAGACGGCGCTGCGCTGCGCGTTCGAGTTTGAAAAAATGTGTGACGGCGACGGGCCTGGATGGACGCCGCGCGCTGCGGTCGCGCTCTCAGCCGGGACGGACGGCGTTGACGGCAACAGCCCCGCCGCTGGCGCGCTCGCCGACCATACGACCCTGTGCCGCTCGCGCGGGCGCGGCCTCGACGCCACGGAGTTTCTTGAGGAGAGCAACGCCTACAGCTTCTTCGAACGCCTCGGAGACGCGGTCATCACCGGCCCGACGGGGACGAACGTGAGGGATGTTCGCATCCTCTTCGCAAGATAAGAAAGATGTCAGATGTCAGATGCTAGATGCTGGAAATGCTTTCCACTAGCATCTAGCATCTGACATCTGACATCTTCTATTCGCCGACGCGTCCGAAGTCGTCTTCGAGGCGGACGATGTCGTCCTCGCCGAGGTAGTCGCCGCGCTGTATCTCAATGAAGACGAGGAGGTCTGCGCCGGGGTTCTCGACGCGATGGGCCGCGCCGACGCGGATGTCCATGGTCTCGCCGCAGCGCACGACCCGTTCGCCGCCGTCGAGCGTGACGCGCGCCGTGCCCGCGACGACCATCCAGTGCTCGGCGCGGCGCGCGTGGCGCTGGTAGCTGAGGCGCTTGCCCGGCAGCACCTCGATGCGCTTGACCTTGAAGCCCTCGCCCTCGTCGAGCACCGTGAACGAACCCCACGGTCGCCGGTCGAACAGCGGCGAATTGTCCGGCCCGTTTTTCTCACTCATGCCCGAATATTAGCTGAAAAGCCGTGAACCGTGAACCGTAAACCGTGACGAGTAAGAGCCGCGAGTCAGGGTTGCGCGCGCCGTGATAAGACTCGATCCCACTTGTCAGGGTTCACGGTTCACGGTTCACGGTCTTACAAACGTTTCCGCCTTCAAGTCGTCGCCGTCCGTGCTGACGGTGATCGTGCCGCGCTCGCCGGTCGTGAGGACAAGCGCGCCGGTTGCGCGCCAGCGCGCGAGAACTTCCGGGTGCGGGTGGCCGTAGGGCGAGTCCTGCCCGACTGAGACGACGGCGAGCGCGGGGCGCGCGGCGACGACGAACGCGTCGGTCGAGGAGGTGCGCGAGCCGTGGTGCGCGACCTTGAGGGCGTCGCAGCCCAGCGCGTCGCCCGCCGAGACGAGCGCGCGTTCGGCGTCGGCCTCCGCGTCGCCCGTGAGCAGGAAGGTTCTGCGTCCGAAGCGCAGGCGCAGCACCACGGAGTCGTTGTTGCCCGAAGGCAAGTCTGCGTCGCCGGGCGCGGGCGGCGGCCAGAGTACGTCAACCGTGACCGCGCCGAAGTGGAATTGATCGCCGCGACCGACGATGTAGATGGGGACTCCGGCGTCGTGCGCGGTCGAGTCGAAGCGCACGAATTCGGGGTCGTCCGTGGGCGCGCGAGCGACGAACGCCGCGCCGACCTTGAAACTTTTTAGGACGGCGTTCAGGCCGTCAATGTGATCGGCGTCGGCGTGTGTGGCAAGGACGTAGTCAACGCGCGAGAGGCCACGCCACCACAGATACTCCGAGACGACCGCGTCGCCGATGCCGCGCGCGTCCGGCTCGAACTCCTCCGTATCATCTTCGCCGCCGCGCCGCCTGCGCAAGTCCGGGCGACCGCCGCCGTCAACGAGCAGCGTCGCGCCGTCCGGCATCGTGACGAGCGCCGAGTCGCCCTGCCCCACGTCGAGGAAGTCTATGCGCAGGCGACCGTCCGCGCGGCCCGCGCTCAGCGGGTGCGCGACGATGACGAGGGCGATGGCGGCGAAAGCGAAGGCCGCGAGCTTGAGGAGGCGTCTGCTTTTTGTCGGATCGAGAAGAGTCCGCGGCGCGTCTCCGTCGTCGCTTCCCTCGTCGCCTCCCGCGCGTCTCTCGTCGCCTAGCTGCGCGCGGCCTTCGTCAAAGACTCCCGCGGGACGGTCGTCGTCAACCTTCGGGCGTGGCGGGGCCGACAGCGGACGCCAGCGCAGGAGCGCGCAGGCGAGGACGACGAGCGGCAGGAAGTAGAGGACGTAAACCGCCGAGGCCGCGCCGCTGTATTCGGGCAGGCGCAGTGAGGCGATGTGCGCGCGCGTGAACGGGTCAACGCTGTGAATCATCAGCGCGGCGGTCGCTTCGGCGAGGCGTGCGAGCGGCGCGGCGAGCGCGGCGCTCAGGTGCGAGAGGGCGAGCGCCGAGAGCGCCGAGAAGGCGAGCAAGACCATGAGTGCGCCGACGAAGATGTTCATCAAGGGCGAGGCGAGCGAGAGGCGGTGGAAGTACATGACCAGCAGCGGCAGGAGGGCGAGCTGCACGACCGTCGAGACGAGCACCGCGGCGAAGGCGAAGCGCAGAAGACGCTGCACGCGCCAGCGTTCGAGCCGCGCGGCCCACGGCGTCTTAAACAGACGGTAGCTGTGCGTCGCGCGCTCCATCTCGCGCCGCCACGCGCGCTCGCGCCAGTAGAGCACTTCACCGAGCGTTCGGAACCAGCGCGGGCACGCGGGCGGGTACGGCGTCGCGCGCATGGGACGCCACTCGCCCACGGCTTGCAGGTTCGAGAGCAGAGGCACGACGACGGCGACGATTGCGGCGACCGAGAGGATGGTGAGTTGGAACGAAGGGTCGAAGAGGTTCGCGGGACGCCAGACGAGGAGCGCGAGCGCCGCGCCGCCCACGACGTTGAGCGGGCTGGAGCGCCGACCGAGCGCGGGCGCGAGCGCCGCCGCCGTGAACATCAGAGACGCGCGCACGACCGACGCCGACGCGCCCACGCCGACGGCGTAGGCCCACACGCACGCGACCGACACGGCCCACTGCCACACGCGACGGCGTGTGACGCGCCGCGCCGCTGCCCAGATTAGTCCGCCGAGGAAGGCGATGTGCAGGCCGTTGATGACGAGTATGTGAAACGTCCCGCCGTCGCGGAAGCGCTCGGCGGTGTCGCGCGACAGGCCGTAGCGGTTGCCGACGAGCGCCGCCTTGAGCACGCCCGCCGCGTCCGCCGAGAACGTCCGGTCAAGTTGTTTGATTAAGTCCGCGCGCCACTCGTCGAGCCAGAAGAGCGGGAGGAAGACGCGCTCGTCGTCGAGGCGCTCGACGAGCAGATTGCTCTTGATCGTGCCGCGCGCGTCGAGGTCGCGCCGCTCAAGGAACTCGCCAAAGGGTTCGACGCCGGGGTTGCGGAACCTCTCGGCGCGCGCCAGCGCCGTCAACACGCGCACGCGTGCTCCGCGGCGGAGTTCGAGCGCGTCGTACTCACGCGCCGCTCGCGCGTCGCGCACCGGCGCGAAAAGCTCGACGTGACCTGAGAGAGCGCGCTCGTCCGCCTTGTACCTCATCGCCTCCACGCGCAACGTGAGCAGCAACCCGTCCGGCGCGATCTCCGGCGCGCGCTCAAGCACGCCCGTCAATTCCACAGGCTCGCCCGGCGCGACCATGCCGCGCTCGTAGAGAGTCCGCAGGCGCGTCCCCGCGTCCTCACTTCTCTCGCCCGCCGACGCGAGCAGCGCGCCCGCGCACGCGAAGGCCGCGACGACTAGCAAAGTCGCGCGCGCGTATTTTTTCTTCAGGAAGGCGAAGGCGGCTGAGGCCGTGGCGAGGGCAGTGACCGTCAAGCACGCGACAAGAGGCGGCTGTGCGAGGCGCGCGAGCAGGACGCCCGCCGCGAAGGATGCGGCGAGGGCGACGAGCGGGTGAGCGCTGAAGCTCGGTCGGTGAGAAACCGCTGACATAACTTTTCGAGAAGAATGGTTTATCTGAAGCGCGCGCCTGTTCTGCCGCGGAGCGGCAGTCTGAATTTAGCCCGGCGTTTCAACGCCGGGAAGAGAGCGGGTGGGCGAGTATGTGTCGCGCGAGCGACGGCTGAGATAGAGACTTCGGTTTATCTGCCCCCTTGCAGTAAGGCCGTCGCGCGGTCAATTTCGGCGGCGACCTGTTGGATGGTGCTGGCGGCGACGGTGACCTGCTCGTCGGCCTCCTTCCAGTTGTGCTGCTCGACGGCCTCGCGTATGCCGGGCAGCGTCTTGACGCCGTAGCCGGTGTAGAAGCCGGGCGCGTAAATCTGGTGCTTGAACCAGGGGCGGCGCGGCAGCCCCGCGTCGCGCGTCATCGAGTGCTCGACGCCCTTCAGGACTTCGTCGAGCTGGCCTTGCGTCTCGCGCGAGCGCAGACGCTCCTGCGCGGCGGTGCTGTTCAGAGCCGCCTGGTAATTCTTCGTGCTTTCCTGCAAGCGCGCGAGCGCGTTCTGGAGCGGCGCGAAATTCAGGTAAGGCGCGGGCGCTTCCGCCTTCGGCGCGACGTAGGTCTCGGTCGGGTCGGAGACGGCGCGGAAAGTCCCTTCGTTGATGCGCCGGTTCTTCTCGGCGATCTCTTCGCGCGTGTCGTCGGCGAGCTTCGAGACCTCGCGGACGTAGCGCCCGACCGTTTCGGTGAAGTCGCCGAAGGAGAGCGGGAGTGTGTCGGCGTCGGCGAAGCGCAGGACGACGCGGCCCGCCGTCTCCGAGAGCGCGACGCCGTAGTCGAACGTCGGGTCAATGAAGCGCACGTAGTTGTCGAACGAGTCGTAGATGGAGTGGTACGAGCCTCCGCCGTCCTCGCCGCCGTAGCCGAGGTTCATGCTCGCGACGCCGAGATGTTGTAGGAAGGGCGTGTAGTCGGAGCCGGAGCCGAGCGCGCCGATTCTAAAGTCCGCGCGCTCGCGCGCCTCACGTCTTTCGTCCGCGTCGCCGTCGAGGACGCGCCGCGCGCGCAGCCGCTCGCCGACGGAGATTTTCTTCTCCGGGTCAGACACGTCGTGCGCCGCCTCGTTCATAAACTTTTCGAGCGTATGCGAGCCGCCCACTTCGAGGAAGCCGCGCCCGTTCGAGTCGGAGTTGACGTAGAGAACGGCGTGGCGGCGCAGCTCGTCCATGTGCGTCTCGACCCACTCGGTCGAGCCGAGGAGGCCCGGCTCCTCTCCGTCCCAGGCGCAGTAGATGATCGTGCGGCGCGGCTTCCAGCCCGTCCGGGCCAGCTCGCCGAGGGCGCGCGCCTCTTCGAGCATGGCGACCTGGCCGCTGATGGGGTCGTCCGCGCCGTTGACCCACGCGTCGTAGTGGTTGCCGCGGATGACCCACTCTTCGGGGAGGTCGCCGCCCTTGAGTCGCGCGATCACGTCGTTGACGGGCTTGATGTCCCAGTTGAATTCGAGCTTGAGGTGGACGGTCGCGGGGCCTGGGCCGAGGTGGTAGGTGACGGGCAGCGCGCCGCGCCAGCCGACGGGCGCGACCGCGCCGCCGAGCGCTTTCAGCAGAGGCAGCGCGTCGCCGTAGGAGATCGGCAGCACGGGAATCTTCGTGAGCGTGGGCGCACTCTTGATGTCGAGCCGCTTGGCCTCTTTCGTCGCGCCCACATTGGGCGTCAGCGGGTCGCCGGGGTAGAGCGGCATGTCCGCGACCGAGCCGCGCTGCGCGCCCCACTCGTTTCGGTAAGCGCCCTGCGGGTACACGTCGCCCTCGAAGTAGCCGTCGTCGCGCGGGTCGGAGTAGATGATGCAGCCGACCGCGCCATGCTCGGCGGCGACCTTCGGCTTGATGCCGCGCCACGAGCCGCCGTAGCGCGCGATGACGATCTTGCCTTTAACGTCTATGCCGCGCCGGTCGAGTTCGTCGTAGTCCCGCGGCACGCCGTAGTTGACATAGACGAGCTGGCCCGTCACGTCGCCGTCAATCGAGTAGGCGTTGTAGGTGGGGAGCTGCTCGGAGGTCTGCGCGGAAGTCGAGTCCTCCTTGAGCGGCGGCTCGGCCAGGCGGGCCGTGTACTTCTCCGGCGCGATCAACTCAAGCAGGCGCGTCTTCGGCGTCGGGAACAGCACGTCGAAGCTCTCGATCTGCGCGTCGTAGCCCCAGGAGCGGAAGAGGCCGAGCAGGAACTCGGCGTTCTCGCGGTCGTAAGGAGAGCCGACGTGATGGGGCCGGGCCGAGAGGCGCTTCATCCATTCGCGCAAGTCTTCCTTCCTGAGCAACGCGTCGAAGCGCGCTTCGAGCGCGCGCTCGCGCTCCGCAGACTCGCGGTCGAAGCCCGTCAGGGTTCTGTCGTCGGGCGGCGCGGCCTGCGCCGGGATGAGAGCGCAGAGCAGGACGAGTGCGGCGATGGGGCGCATGAAGCGAAGACGCATTGAGACCTCCGGTGTCAGCTCGAACGGCGTGTCTTGTCGTGGCCTCGCGGACTTTATTACAGAGCGCCCGCAGTATCAAGGAGGAATTTTGCAGCCGGCGTGCGACTGAGGCCGCGCGCTTCAGGCGACGACCTGCCGGAGCGCGGCGAGGAAGGCTTGCATGTCGCCCCTGGTGCCGACGGTGACGCGCATGTGGTTCGGCAGCGAGGGGAAGAATCGCCCCACCTCGATGCCCGCCCGTCGCATGGCTTCCAGGAGCGGCCTGACCTCGCGGCGCATGTCAATCATCATGAAGTTCGCGGCGGACGGGATGTAAGACAGGCCGAGCTTGTCCAACTCCGCGCAGACGTATTTTTTGACCTCGCCGTTCAGACGCCGGCCCTGCTCGACGTGCGCCGGGTCGCGCAGGGAAGCGAGCGCGGCGACGAGCGCCATGATGTTGACGCTGTCCCAGGATTGGTGCGCGCGCAGGCGCTCGATTGTCGGGCCTTGCGCGACGCAGTAGCCGCAGCGCAGTCCCGCCATGCCGTAAACCTTCGAGAAGGTGCGCGCCACGATCAGGTTCGGGTAGTCCTGGACGAGCGGGATGACGCTCTCGTAGTCGCCAGACTCGACGTAGTGATAATAAGCCTCGTCAACGAGCACGAAGGTCTCGCGCGGCACCTTCGAGAGGAACGCGTGCACCTCGCCCTTCGGCGTGAGGCTCGCGGTCGGGTTGTTGGGGTTGCAGACGTAGACGAGCCCGGCGCTGCCCGCCGCGCCCAGCATCTTCGAAAGGTCGTGGCGGTAGTCCGGCGTCAGGCGGACGGCAGTCACCTCGGCGTGGCCGGTGCGCGCGTGGTGTGCGACGGCCTCGAAAGTCGGGTCGGCGACGACGAGGCCGCGGCCCGGCCCCGTGAAGGCCGCGGCGCTGAGCTTGAGTATCTCGCCGGAGCCGTCGCCCAGAAGGATTTGGTCGCCGCCGACGCCGTGCAGCTTCGACAACTCGGCGACGAGCGCGTCCTGGTGCTCGTCTGGGTAGCGCCAGGCGAGGCTGAAAGATTCGGTCATCGCCCTGAGCGCCGCGGGCGAAGGGCCGTAAGGGTTCTCGTTCGAGCTGAGGCGCACGACCGCCGCGGCGGCGCGTGTGACGGGCGGACGCAGGCCGCGCGCGTTAAGCGAAAGAGGCGGGCGCAGTGCTGCCAGGGCCGTGCCCGCCCCGAGTATCTGCGTGAACCGGCGGCGAGAGAGCATGTTCGCTTCCCTTTCCATTGTGTCACCTCTTCGGAGTGAATGTATCGGGCGAGGCCGCTTCGACGACGGCCCGGATGTTATCACACAAGTGTCTGCGACTCGCCGAGCAGGTGAACTACGGTCTCGACGTGGTGCGTCTGCGGAAAGAGGTCGAAGGCGCGCACGGAGGCGACGCGGTAGCCGCCCTCTGCGAATGCGCGCAGGTCGCGGGCGAGCGTGGCAGGGTCGCAGGAGACGTAGGAGATGCGGCGCGGGCTGAGCGCGACGATGCCGCGCACCGTTTCGGGTTCCGCGCCTGCGCGCGGGGGGTCGAGGAGGACGAAGTCCGTGTGGCCGAGTCCTTCGGCGTGCCCCGCGAGCCAGTCGGCGACCGCCGAGGTCTCGACGCGCGCGTTCGGGAGCGCGGCGTCGGCAAGGTTGCGGCGGGCATACTCCGCTGAGGCGGGGTTGCCTTCGACGGCGACGACGCGCGCGAAGCGTCGCGCGAGCGGGAGCGTGAACAGCCCGACGCCGCTGTAGAGGTCGAGCGCCGTCTCGCCCGCGGCGTCGCCGAGGCCCTCGGCGACGAGCGATTCTAAGAGCGCGTGGTTGATCTGGAAGAAGCAGCCCGCGCCGAAGCGGTAGCGCTCGCCGCCGACCTCGCGCGACTGCTCGCGCGAGTCCTCCGGCTCGATTGCGGGCGCGAGCGAGACGCCCTCATCGCCCTCGACGGCCTCGAACTCAAGCGCGTCGTCGGAGAGCCGGCCTTCGCGCATGAGCGCGCGCAGCCGCTGCAAACTATCTTCGACGGCGGGCGCGGCGACCGGGCACTCGGCGACATCAACGACGCGGTGCGAGCCGCGCTCGTAGTAGCCGAGGAACTTACGCCGCGGGTCGTGCTGCCAGCGCGCGCGCGAGCGGTAGTGCCAGACTTCGGGCGAGGGCGTGATGGGGATTTCACGGGGCGGCTCGACGCGTGCGACGCGGCGCAGGCAGTCGCGTATGATCTCGACTTTGGCGGCGAGTTGTGCCTTGTAGTCGAGCTGCTGAAAGTCGCAGCCGCCGCAACGACCGAAGTAAGGGCACGGCGGCTCGACGCGTGCGGGCGACGGTTGAATGATTTCTCTGATCGAGGCGAAGGCCAGACCGCCGCGCACCGACTCGACGCGGACGAGCGCGCGGTCGCCGGGTGCGGCCAGCGCCACGAACACGGTCTGCCCGCGCGCGTGCGCCAGCCCCACGCCGCCCGGCAAGATACGCTCGACCGACACGTCAAGCTCCGCCCCCGCGCGCAGTCGCCCGCCCCTCTCCGCCTCCTCGCGCCGAGTCTGTCTCATAAAAGCCGTGAACCGTGAACCGTAAACCGTGACAAGAGAAAACCCGTGAGCCGAAAGCTGCGAGCCGTGACATGAGGAAACTGGTTTTATCTCATCACGTTTTACGGTTCACGGTTCACGGCTTTTTTCAGTACGGGTACTGTTGCTGCTGGCCGGGCGGGTACTGGCTCGCGCCGTACTGCGGCGGCGGCGGCGAGGTGTAGCCGGCGTCGGCGTTCTCAAGCTCCATCTCCAGCCCGCCGATTATTCCTGCGGCCACGTTGTAGATGAGCGCGCCGATGGCCCCGAAGATGAAGCCGAGGATGCCGTAGAAGATGGGGATGGCGACCATCATCACCAGGCCGATGACGAGACTGCTCGCCCCCGCCGCGCCCGTGTCGCGGCCCGACCCGACCATCATCGCCGCGCCGAAGATGATGAAGATGAGGCCGTAGATGATGCCGAAGATGAGGCCCATGCCCGCCATAACGACCGCGTAAATTTTGGCCGCGGAGAAGACTCCGAAGCGCTTGATGACCATTTTCGCCATTCGCTGATTCTCCTTTTCGCAGGGGGTCAGAGGTAAAACAGACTGAGGCGGGGAACGCCCGCCGACTCGCGCAGCGCCTTCGCCAGAAGGTTGTCGAGCGTCTGCTCGTAGGTGGCGCGCTCCATGCGGCCACGGTACTGTCGCAACTGCCCCTCGGCCTCGGCGCGCTTCCCTTCGAGCACTTCGCCTGGGAGCGACGTGCGCAGCGCGCGGTCGAGCAGGGCTTCGAGGTCGGCGAGCGAGCTTTCCAGAAGCTCGGCGTCGGGCCGCGCCGCGCGCCCGAAGTCCGACGCAAGCTCTTCGAGCCGCGCCGCCGCGCGCGCGAGCGCCTCGCACAATGCGTCGTCGCCTGTCGTCTCCCTCCTCGCCTCGTGGGCGCGACTGAGTGCCGCGCGGCTCTCAGCGAGGTGTGCCGCGATGACCTCGCGCGGGAACGGCAGACCGCGACTGTCATCCGCGGCCTCGCCCTTTTCAGCGACGACCGTGTCGCCTGCTTCCGTCGCCGTCGCGCCCGCGCCGCGCCGGGATTCGAGCCACTCGGCGAACTGCGCCTCGACCTCCTCCTGGCAGTAGAAGAGCGACTTGACGCTCCGGCTGCGCGGGCGCGCCTCGTAGGAGTCGAAGGCGCGCTCGATGCCGCGCAGGACGACGTGGAGCGGGACGCCCGCGGCCTTCCAGCTCTCCATCAGAGACCAGTCGAGCGAGCTGACCAAAAGATGCTTACCGCGCCGACGGACGAAGGCGTCCTCGATCTCCGTGAAATAGTTGAAGTAGTTCAGGCGCGCGCGCTCCGTCGCTTGATCGGCGGCGCGCGCCGCTTCCCCTTTGCTCATCTCTGATTCTTGGACTGAAGGACGAACGATTGCAGGCTTGCGGAAGTATAAAGACCAGCCGAGCCGCTACGCCGCAAGGATGAACAGCCCGCGCCGTTTAGTCAAGGCTTTACGCACACGCGCCCCGGTTCCGCTCGTAAACCAGGCGCAGCCCGTCGAGCGTGAGCGTCTGGTCAACCTCATCTATGAACTCCGAGGCGGTGGCGATGAGCGGGGCGAGGCCGCCCGTGGCGACGACGCGCGGGCGGCGGCCCAGCTCCTCGATCATGCGCCGGAGGATGCCGTCAACGAGTCCCGCGTAGCCGTAGTAAAGCCCCGACTGGATGGCCGCGACGGTCGAAGTCCCGATGACGCTGCGGGGGCGCTCGATGCCGACGCGCGGGAGGCGAGCCGCGCGCGCAAACAGAGCATCGGTCGAGACGGAGATGCCGGGCGTGATGACGCCGCCGAGGTAGCGCCCGCCCTCTGCGATGACCTCGAAGTTCGTCGCCGTGCCGAAGTCCACGACGACGCAAGGCGCGCCGTACTTGTGCACCGCCGCCACCGCGTCAACGATGCGGTCGGCTCCAACGTCCGAGGGCGGGTCGTAGAGTATGGTCAGGCCCGTATCGGTCGCATGATCTATGAAGAGCGGCGTGAGATGGAAGTAAACTTCCGCCATGCGCTTGAGTGTGTAGTCGAGCTGCGGCACGACCGAGGCGATGGCGACCGCCGTGATGGACTTGAAGTCGAGTCCGGCGAACGCGAAGAGGTTGCGCGCGTGTACGCCGTACTCGTCAACGGTGCGCGCGCGCTCCGTCGTCAGACGCCAGTGCCAAGCGAGCCGCTCGCCCTCGAACACGCCGAGCGACGTGTTCGTGTTACCAACGTCCATCACAAGCAACATGCCGTCTATCCTCTCAGGACTTCCTCCAACGCATCTGCGGCGGCGGCAGCGCCGTCCTCCGCCCGCACCCGGCGACTGATCTCCGCGGCGCGTGCAGTATAACTCTCGTCGCTTAAGAGCGCGCGCAATTCTCGCGCCGCCGTCGCCGCGTTGTACTTAGGGCGCGGCAGCACGCGCCCCGCGCCTGTGCGCGCGACGCGCGCGGCGTTGTCGTACTGGTCGAAGGCGTGCGGGACGATGAGCGCGGGGCGGCCCGAACGCAGCGTCTGCCCCGTCGTGCCGACGCCGCCTGGGTGGACGACACGGAGCGCGCGCGCGAGCAGCTCGCCGAAGGGCGCGTACTCGAAGGCCGCCACCCCACGGGGCAAGGCTTCTGCCGGGCGGTTGCGTTCGTCGCCGATGAGGAGGAGCGCGCGCACGCCCAGCTCGCGCGCCGCGCGGATCGAGTCGCGGTAGAAATCCTTCGCCACCCAGAAGGCCGACGAGCCGAGCGTGAAGACGACGGGCGGCTCGCCCGTTTCGAGAAATTCCTCCAACCCGTATGGAAGGCCGCGGGGGTCGCCCGCGCGGTCGCGCCGGTCGTAGAAGCAGAAGCCCGTGATGAGGACATTTCGAGGCCAGTCAGGCTGCGGCCCGCCGAGGACGCGCGAGTACAGCGCGAGCACGAGCGTCGGCGAGTGCTGCGCTTCGAGCAGGGGGTTTCCGCCGCGCGGCAGCCCCAACTCGGCGCGCAAACTATAGACCGGCTCGAACAGCGGGTCGAACCTCTTGCGCGCGAGCCACATCACGGCGCGGCTGAGGGCGGGGCTGCGCGCGGTCAGTTTGTGGAGCGGCGGGAATTGCGGCGGCACGGGCGGGTCATAGTTTGAAAGGAAAGAGCCGGGCGCGAGCACGCTCGACACCCACGGGATGCCGGTCACTTGCGCGACGATGGGGCCGACGAAAGGCAGAGGGTGCGTCAGCAAAAGGTCTGCGCCTTCGACCGCGGCGCGCAGGTCTTCATACATCTCGTGCTGGTACGGCAGGATCAAGGTCTTGAGCAGCGTCTTCGGCCCCGTCCGTTCGTTCACCACCGACTCTACCATCGCGCTCAACTTGTCCGGCTCGTCGTAAGAAGGCATGTCGGGGCGGACGCGGTGCAGCTCCAATCCCAGCGGCTCTACTTTCTCGCGGTACAACTCGGTGGTCGCGATCACGGGCCGGTGGCCGCGCCGCTTCAACTCAAGCGCGACGGCGATGTACGGGTGCAGGTCGCCGAACGAGCCGAACGTCGAGATGACGATTCGCCTGCCTTGAGCGGTTCGGTTCATGCGGAATCAGGGGATGCCCCGCGTCGGCCCGCGGTAACAATGAACGAGCGCCGTCCGGTGAGAGACGGCGTGTGAGCCGCGCCGGGCGGGGCGACGCTCGGTGTGAACTCCCGCGAGCTTGAAGAGAAGCGTGCCGGTATCATTCGGGAAGACCGATTCTCCGCACGAGGTTAGTGAATCGCGGGTCGTCCCGAATTATATCCCAGTCCGGGTCGTCCTTCAGGAACCAGCGTATCTGGCCCGCCGCCGCGCCCCTCTCAAGCCACGCGAGCGCCTGCTCCTTTTCGTTCAACGCGGCGTAGATTTGAGCGATGTATTCGCAGTGCCTCAGGCCCTTGTCCTCGGTGGCCTCAAGTTCTTTTATCGCGCCGAGCGCCTCGGCACGCTTTCCCTGCGCCGCGTAGACCCTCCCCAGGCTGAAAACCAGAAGGGGGTCGTCCACCCTTTCCTGCCTGGCCTTGTCCAACCCGGCGAGCGCCTCGTCGAGTGCCCCGCCCCTGACGTAAGCGCCGACTTCCCAGACGGTCGTGAAGGGCGCGCCGAGCTTGTCCGCCTCGCGGAGGAGCGCGAGCGTGCGCGCGTAATCACGCCTGAGATAGAAGGGGGCCGCCGCCGCCCGTGGG
Source organism: Acidobacteriota bacterium (assembly GCA_003222975.1). Lineage (GTDB taxonomy): Bacteria > Acidobacteriota > Blastocatellia > Pyrinomonadales > Pyrinomonadaceae > QHXN01. Next base: position 23,693 of record QHXN01000043.1, read on the forward strand.
ATGATGGCGGAAAGCGGGTCGAGTTCGCGGGCCTTGTCGAATTCCGCTAGCGCCTCGTCGAGCCTGCCCTGCAAGACCAGTGAGTTTCCGAGGTACTGATGGGCCGCCGCCAGGCTCGGGCTGAGTTCGAGGGCGCGGCGCAACTCGCGATCCCCGTCCGCGAAATTGAACGGGGCGAAGAGGACGAAGATTTCGCCGACGGCGACGTGCGCCTCGGCCAGATTTTCGTCGAGCGCGAGCGCCTTCTGCACCGCCTCTTCCGCCCTGCGCCGGCCTTCGGCGGGGGCCACGTAGTCGCGCGCGCCCAGGTTCGCGTAGGCTTCGGCGATGCCCGCGTATGCCAGCGCGTAGTTCCGATCCGCCCCGATGGCCTTCTGGTAGAAGCCGACGGCGGTCAGTATGTCCTCGCGCGTGCGGCGGTGTACGTAGGAGCGCCCCTGCATGTAGAACTCGAAAGCCTGAACGCTCTCGGTGTACCGCTTGGCGACCTGCTGCCGCTCCTCGCCGGAAAGCTTCAGGCGCAGATTTTCCGTCATCTGCCGCGCGATCTCGTCCTGCACGGCGAAGATGTCTGAGAGCTTGCGCGTGTAATGACCGCCCCAGAGGTTTTGGTTGTCGCGCGCGTCCTCAAGCTCTGCGCTGACGGAGAGCGTGTCGCCGCGCGCAACCACCCTGCCGGTCAGGATCGCCTGCACGTTCAACTCCCTCGCGACCTGCTGCGCGTCCACCTCCCTGTCTTTGTACCGGAAGGCGGACGAGCGCGCGATGACCTTGACGTGCGGCAGTTGCGACAGGCTGTTGATGAGCGATTCGGTGATGCCGTCGGCCAGATACTCCGTGTCCGCGTCGTGGGTCTCGTTCGTGAAGGGCAGGACGGCGATTGACGTGATCGGCCCGGCCTCGCCCGCCGCCGGTGATTTTTTAATGAAGCGGAAGACGGAAAAAGCGGCGGCGGCGACGGCGAGCAACGCAAGGGTGACGAGCGCGGCACGCCTTCGACCCTTGAGGCGAGAGTCGAGAGGCTTTGTGCCTAACGGCGCTGCGTCATTCACGGCGGATGCCGGGACTTCCGCCGTCGCCCGCCCGCGCGCCGCGCCCGCGCTCGTTCCCGCGGCCTCTTCCGCGCTCTGCACACGCTCCGGCTCCGTCGCCGCCGCCTCAAGGCTCCGCTTCAAACGGCGCAGGTCAACCAGCATATCCTTCGCCGTCTGGTAACGCTCCTCGCGATCCTTCTCAATCGCCTTGGCCGTGACCTCTTCGAGTTTCGCGGTCGCCTCCGGCGTCAGACTCGCGAGCGCCGCGGGCCGCGTCTTCATGATCGCGGCGATGATGTCGGCGGTCGTCTCCCCACCGAAGGGCGGGCGTCCTGCGACCATCTCGTAGAGCACCACGCCGAGGCTCCAGATGTCGGCACGCGCGTCAACGTCCTGCCCCCTGACCTGCTCCGGCGACATGTAGGCGACGGTTCCCAACACCGCGCCGGGCTCCGTGACGATCAGCGCCCTCGTCGCCGCCTCGGCGTCAACCTCCGACGCCGCCGGCCTCTCCGGCAGCTTGGCAAGCCCGAAGTCGAGCACCTTCACTATCCGGTCGCGCCTGAGCATGACGTTCTCAGGCTTGATGTCGCGGTGCACGATCCCCGCCTCGTGCGCCGCCGCCAGCGCGGAAGCCACCTGCGCGGAGATGTCGAGCGCCTCGGCGGGCGTGAGGCGCGCACGCGACATGCGAGAGCGCAGGGTCTCGCCCTCTATGAACTCGGTGGCGATGAAGCGTGTCGCGTCAGCGTGCCCGATGTCATAGACGGTCAGGATGTTCGGGTGGTTCAAGGCGGAGGCGGCGCGCGCCTCCTGCACGAAGCGGCTCATGCGCTGTCGGTCGGCGGCAACTTCGGCGGGCAGAAGCTTGAGCGCGACGGTGCGCTCCAACTCCGAGTCCCAGGCCAGGTAAACCTCTCCCATCCCGCCCTTACCCAGGAGGGAGCGAACCTCGTAGCGGCCCAGGCGAGTTTTAGGGGGTAGCTGCATATTTCTTTCGACCGGCGCGACAGGTGGATTCTACTCACCGACACGGCGCAACGCCATCACGTCGCCCGCGCGGACGACGCGGATTCGTCCCGCGCCGGTCTCTACACGCAGAGCGCCGTCCGGCTCAAGACCGCGCGTCGCGCCCTCGAAAGTTTCGTCGGCGAGCGCGACGCGGACGCGGCGGTTGCGCGCGAAGGAGGAGCGCGACTCCCATTCGCGCACCGTGGCGGCCTCCCCGCCCTCCGCGTGGAGCGCTTCGTAGCGGCGCGCGAGCGCGCGCGTGAGCGAGGCGAGCAGGCACTCCCCTTCAGGCGCGCGCCCCGTCCGCTCTTCGACCGAGGTCGCGGTGCTCAGAATCTCCGGCGGGAAGGCTCGGTTGTTGAGGTTGATGCCGATGCCGACGACGACGGCGCGCCCCCGCACAGTCTCGAACGTCTCGGCGAGGATGCCGCAGAGTTTGCGCCCGCCCGACAGAAGGTCGTTCGGCCACTTGATGTCGGTCTCAAGCGCGCACGCTTCCCTGAGCGCGTCCGACGCAGCGAGCGCGGCGGCGAGCGTGACGAGCGGCCACGCGCGCGCGTCGAGCCGCGGGCGCAGCACGATACTGAAATAAAGCCCCGCGTCCTTCGGCGAGACCCACGCGCGCTGCTGCCGTCCGCGCCCCGCCGTCTGCTCGCGCGCGATGACGCACAACCCTTCAGGCACTCCGAGCACGGCCTGCCGCGCCGCCTCCGTGTTCGTCGAAGGCAGCGAGTCGAATCGCAAAATCGTCGGCGTCAGTCGCGTGCTCATCCGTGTGTGGCGTTAGACGATTTATTTTTTCATGCTGCGTGGCGTTGCCTCTAAAGTCTTGTGGCAGGCTTAGGACATGTCCCTTCAAAAACTACCAGCCAGCTTGCCGCCAAAATCAGTTGAAAAATCATACCGTGTAAGACGTTGGGAATATACAACCCAACGATTGAAGGAGCATAACAAAGTGGAACAGAGTGCGGGATTACTCGGAGCAATTGTTACGGGTGCGCTGGCTGGTGCGGCGTGGGGCGCATTGTATGGCCTACTTGGATTTTTAGCGGCATTATTTACTATCTTACTTATTCACTATTGGCAAGCCCCCCGCGCTTTATATGAGAAGTCGCAAGAGCAATTGAAAGCTACACAACGTCTGTTACTTGAGGAAGTGCCTAAGCGTATAAATGAGATTGAATGGTTAAGTGAGAAAGTGGGCTTTTGGCGATTTCTTGAGACACAATGTTACATGGGCAACCTACCTGACGAACTGAAGAAAATTGCACGCAATATGGAAGGAACAACGATAAATCATCTTAAGGGTGAAGCGCGAACACGTCTAAAGGAATGGTTAGCAGACATAGCAGAAACATCGGCTGACCCGTCCCGAATAACCGTCATTTTAAATTTTCTTAACGACGCTATTGCTGAGCAAGAGCACATATCACAATTAGACGCTATCGCCAAAGGTAACGTCAATTCTTAGTTCGTACATGCTCTGAATAAGCACACAGATGTTATGACAAAGCACCTTGCACAAAACCTCGCTGGTCTGCACCGCTAATATCTTGCTTCTCAGACATTTTCTGCCTAGTGCGTGAAATTAACGAGCGGATTGAAGAATACGACGGCTGATAGCTCAAATAAGCTGCCCGTGCCCACTCAAACCTTGTGACCCGCGCTAAAATTCTACCGTGCCGTTGTTAACTCTCTACCCGACTGCGTTCAGACGCCAAGTGCGAGTGTTTAGACGTGCCCTGCACGTAAAATCTCTGAGACGAGTGACGAAATCTGTTAGCTGGATGTGTTCAGACAGTCGGTGCGCGTGCGCAGGTGAGCCGGTGCAGGTGTACAAAGTGCCGGTGCGTGGAAATTTCGTCAGTCGCAGGTGTTTTGACTGCCGGTGCGGGTGAAATATGACGGCGGTATGGCGTTCGGGCGTGCCGGTGCGCGTGAATTGCCGCCGGTGCGTGGAAATTCTTGCCGGTGCGGGCAAAAAACTTCTCCAGCGTGTGCGCGCAGACACTCCGCGCGGGCGCACGGGCGTCCAGCGCGGAGTGAATGTCGCCGAGCGCGGCGTGAGAGATGCGGCGGGGCGATGAAAACAGGCCGATCAGGTGGGGAGTTTTGTCAAGGCCCGGCGACGACCGTGTAGGCCGTGACGGGATGCACTTCCCAGGGCGTCGCGCGCCAGTTGCACCCCGTGTGTAGTTTCCCGTCTTTGGGACATACCGGATTGTTCGGCGAAGTGCTTTGCGATGCGTTCGCGTGAATGTAATCGAACAGCATCCAGCCGGAGAACTTTACCCACTTGCCCTTGATCTTGTCTTCGACCGCCTGGCGCATGGCGTCGTAATTGCTGTCGTCGAAACTGAACCTCTTTTCCCAGCGCGGCGTGAACTCCACGACGACGTATTTCGTCTGGTCGTTGGCCTCCGACGGGTCGGCAACGATGTTAATGTGAACGTCGCGCAGGTCGGCCCGTTTGCAGTTGCATGTTTCCTTCAATCCGCCCGGATCGACGCCGGCGACGTAGCCCGTCACCGAAACCTGCTTGCTCGGCGTGAACTTTCCGGTGTTGTTCGCCGGATCGCGGATTTCTTGCACGGTAATCTTTTGCGGATTGGTTGCAGCCGTGCCCCGGTTTTTTTGGACATTCAGCGTCTGTTGTTTTTTGTTCGTCGCGGTTCCGCAAGCCGGACAGCTTCGATAGGACGTGCCTTGCGAACAGGATAGCGGCTTACGCTTAGAAGCCTTACGCTTAGGCCGCGCCTGTACAACCAGAAGCGAACAAAACACGACCAACACTAGAAGAAGTAAGCGGCGTAGAGTTTTCATGGGGTGGGTCTCCTTTACAGGGAAGTTGGGACAGTAGTGGGTCACATTCGACTGTGACGCGGCCTTCTTCCGGTCGCCACAGCTATGGCTGTTGCCGCGCCCACCGTTTCCCACATATTTATGCGGTGCCGGGGCAAAACATTTCACGGGCGGCGGGGGACAGATTAAGGGCGGAAGATATTCGTTCCGAACTGACCCACTACCGTTGGGACGAGAGGCTTATATCACCGACCTAAACGCGAGACAATAGCGAGACGGGACGAGCACTGTGCCGGAATGGTGACCGTGAGTTTTCAAATTAGGACACTACCCGGAAGCCTGCTGTTGGCCGCAACGCGGACAGAACATAAAAGTCTTCTCCTCGCGCCGAAAGAGTCTGTAGGACGGGACACACGCGCGCCGTTGACCGGGGCGATGTGCCTCGAATTACGAGGCGCGGGCGACGAAAGTTCGCACGCGCGAAGTCAACTAGCATTCAAAGCAAATCAGGGCCGCCGCAGGCCCCTTTAAGAACCTGGGCGACCCTAACACGCGCGTGCGCGAGACGCAGCTAGGAGTGCTGCGGCTGCGGCGCGCTCTCGGTCGTCTGCGGTTGTATGCGGTAGCGCAGGAGCGCGCCGCAGCCTCCGACCTCTTCGAGCAGCGAAGCGTCTTCGATGAACGTGATGCGTGCGGAAGTCTGCCGCGCGCGCGTCACCAGGTCGTCGGCGACGATGACCGAGTCCGGCTCGATGTTCGCCACCGCGCCGTCGTGTCCGGCGACGACCGGCTCCATCACTTCGTTGTCGGAAAGAATCGCCACATCCTCGCGGTCGCCCTCGATGTCTTGGTGGCGCGCGGCGACGAACAGCTCCTCGACCTGCCCCATCGCGAGCGCTTCGAGCGTGTCCTGCGAGCCGACGACGGCGAGTCCACCCGCGCGGTACTCGTTCAGAAGTTCCTCGACCTTTTCAACGTCCGTCTGCGCGTCGTGGCGGTGCATGGCTTCGAGAGACTCTTCGAGGATTTCGTGTTCGGGCGCGTTGATGTCGAGGCTGAGCACGTCCACGACACGCTCGGCGACCGATTTCGGGAACTGCTCTTTGAGAAGGGGAATGATCACCTCGTCGCCCGCGAGGATGACGTGCTCGACGTTGTCCTCGCGCACGACCTGCTCCAACTGGTCGGCGACCTCTTTGGCGTGTTGCAGATGGTAGTTCTCCAAGTGGCGCTGGTAGCGCATCTGCGACCAGCCGCCGATCTTCGCGCCGCGCGTCTTGACGTTTTGCACCTCGTCGCGCTGCAAGGTCTTGCCGCGACCGAAGACGAACAGGCGCGCGCGGTTCGTGTCGGCGATGAGCACGGCGTAGCGCGGGTACTGATCCATCAGGCGCGCGAGCGGGTAGAGGTGCGGCTGGTTGTAAATGTAGAGGCGGTGATTCTCGACCGGCGCGGCGAGTTGGACGGCCTCGAAGAAATCATTCGCGCCCGCGCAGGCGAAGACCGCCGCGCCGTTCGTCTCTGGCCGAAGCTCTTTCGCCAGGTATTCGTTGATGCGCTCGGCGTCGCGGTCGAAGCTCTCGCGCGCGGGGCTGTGCGCCGGGTAGGTGCGCGCGCGCTCCGAGAACTCTTTGCGCAGGAAGCGCTCGAAGTCCTGCCGCCCGCGGTCGTTCGATTGCGCGTTCAGGTAAAGACTTATGACCGGCAGTCCGACCGGCTCGAACTCCGCGAGGCGGTCTATAACCTTCTCCAAAGTGCTGCTCTCGGCTGCGCCGCTCTGTACCATCTCGTGTCTCCCCTTTCCTCGACTCGAAAGTTTACTCAAACTTAGCGCCGGGCGTGCGACCTGAAAAGCAGGACGCGGGCAGCACCGGCAAAGCCGCCCGCGCGTTGACGCCGGCATTCGAACTCCGGCCCCGGCGTGCAGCGCACCTCCGGCGATTCATTGTTCGGGGGAATGTTTATTCGATATTAGCACGCCCTCCCGGCCCGCTTCAAAAATCAAGGACGTAAAAAGACTGGCTTGCCGATTAAAAGCCGCCTGCTTCTAACTTACCGTCGAGTCGCACGGCCCTGAAGCATAAAACAAAAGAGACGCCGCCCGTCTCAAGGGCGGCGTCTCCTTTTCATTTCTCAGGAGACCTTGTTTATCCGAGCAGGCCGCGGAACTTCGACGGCCCGCCGTCGTAGCCTGGGAAGACCTGGCGCAGGTCTGCGCTCCCCAGGTGCTTCGCGGCAATCTCGCCGAACACGTCGCGGAAGTCCGTGGTGAGCGCGAGGTCGCGGCCCTCGAAGAGTTGGTCGTCGCGAAGTCCCGGCCACTGGCCGTAAACTTTCCCGCCGCGCACCGGGCCGCCGACGACGAACATCGCGTTGGCGTGGCCGTGGTCTGTGCCGCCCGTGCCGTTCTGCCGGACGGTGCGACCGAACTCCGACATCGTCAAAACGACAACGTCCTGCATGCGCGCCGGGCCGAGGTCTGTGACGAGCGCGTAGATGCCCTGCGAGAACTGCGAGAGCAGGCCCGCGAGTTGGCCGCGCGAGCCGCCTTCGGCGCGGTGCGTGTCCCAGCCGCCGACATCCGTGAAGGCGACCTCCAACCCGACGCCCGCCTTGATGAGCTGCGCGATCTGCATCATGGCGCTGCCGAACTGTCCGCCCGGATAGCGCGCGCCGTTTTCGGGCTTGTACTGCGAGGGGTTGACCTTCTTGAGGAAGTCAATCGCCTCGAAAGTCTCCTTGCCCGTGCCGCGCAGCACGTCGTTGACGCTCTGCTCGTAGATGCTCTCGAAGCCGCCCTGCACGCTCGCCGTGTAAGCGCCGCCGTGGAGTTGGAAGTCGTTCAGGTTCTGCATGGCGAGCGCGCCGGCCTTGCCCTGCAAGGAGCGCGGCAGGTTCTGCGTCATCGAGATGGCGCGGAACGGAGTCGCCTTCGGGTCGGGGCGCGATTGCAGGTAGCGGTTGAGCCAGCCGTCCTGCGTGGATTTCACTCCGGGCGTGGCCGACTCCATGTAGTCCTGCGCGTCGAAGTGCGAGCGCGTGTTGTCGGGCGAGCCGACGGCGTGGACGATGGCGAGCCGCCGCTCGTCCCACAGGGGCTTGAACGCCGCGAGCGAAGGGTGCAGGCCGAAGAAGCCGTCGAGGTTGATGACGGACTCCTGGCCGGCCTTGTCCGGCTGCTCGACCGCGATCTGCGGGCGCAGCTCGTAGTAGTTTCGCTCGCCGTGTGGCACGACCATGTTGAGGCCGTCAACGGCCCCGCGCTGGAAGACGGCGATCAAGGTCTTGCGCCGCCCCGTCGGGGCGACCGACACCCCTTGCGGCCGCTGGAACTCCGGCGAGCCGATGACGAGCGCGGCGATGCGCGCCACTTCGGGGTTGCCGACCGTCCCGCCCGCCTGCGTCTGCTCGCGGCGCGCGGCGGGCAGCGTTTTCTCGCGCGCCGCCTGGTCGGGCGTCGCCGTGATCGGCGCGTTCGACTGGTCAGTTAACTGCTTCATCAAGACCTCGCGGCTCCTGGGCGAAACGTCGCCCTGCAAGATCGCGTCGAGGAAGCGATCAACGACCGTCTTCTGATCCACGGCGCGGCTACTGTCGGCCTCGTCGCCGACGAAGCGCGTGAGATCAACGCGCGTCCCCGGAATGCGGTTCGAGACCAGGGCGAGCGAGAAGTTCAGGCGTTCGAGCAGAGCGCCCGTGTTGACCCAGTAGTCCGCCGTGTCGGGGTAGCCGGTCGGCGCGATGTAGCCGTAGAGCGGCTCGCCCATCTTCGCGATCCACTGGATGAGCGCGGGGCGCGCGTCCGTGTCCGCGCCGAGCGTGCGGACGGCGCTGACGGCCAGCTCGAACGGCGTCTTGATCTTTGCCCGTCGAGCCTCCGGCGAGTTGAATTCGGGCGATGAGAAGACGGCGCGCAGCGTCGTCTTAATATCGCCGTTCGATTTGTGGAAGGCGTCGGCGACGCGGGAGACGAGCGCGGGGCTTGGGTTGTCCGTGACGAAGTAGCGGCATAGCTTCGTCGCGATGAACTTCGCAGTCGAGGGGTTCGCGACGAGTATGTCCAAGACTCGCTCGCCGTCGGCCACGCCGCCGCCCGACGGAATCTTCTGGCCGAGCACGGTCTTCTCGCCGTCGTCGTGCATGCGCGGGTTGAAGACGAACGTGCCGGCGCGCTCGTCGTCCGTGTCGTAGATACCAGCGCCGCGCGGCTGGTAGATCGTCCAGCCGGTGAAGGCGCGCGCAACCTCCTGCACGTCCCTCTGCGTGTAGCCGCCGTCAACGCCCATCGTGTGCAGCTCCATCAGCTCACGCGCGTAGTTCTCGTTGATGCCACGCTTCGGGCGCTGTTGCGGCGGGCGGGGCGGCTGCCCGGCCTGACCCTGCTGCTGCCGCCTCGCCATCTCCGCCTGCTGGCGCGCGCGCGCCTCGCCGTCGCGCATGCGCGCGCCGCCGAACAGTCCGCCCGGTCGCATCGGCCCGACACCGGCGGCGTCGTTCATCTGGCGGCGGAACTGCGCGCGATTCATCTGCGCGTTCGGACTCATGCTCTGGAAGTTGTCAAGGTAGAAGAGCATCGCAGGGCTTTTGGCCGTCGCTTCCAGAAGGTCGCGGAAGTTGCCGAGCGCGTTCGGGCGGATCACGTCGCGGTCGTAAGAAGTGAGGAACCAGCGGTCGGCCCCCTTCTGCGCGTAGATGTTGAAGTGGTTCTCCCAGAAGTTGACCATCACCTCCTGCAACTGCCGCTCGCTGTAAACTGCGCGCAGGACGCGCGAGGAGTCCAGCTCGCCCATGACGCGCTGCGGGTTCTGGAGGCCGTTGGCGCGCATGAACTCCATGACGGCCTGGCGGTAGGCGCGGCGCTGCGGGTCTGCGTCCTGCGCCTGCTGCTTCGCGGCCTGCGGGTTGACCTGCGCGTTCTGTGCCTCGCCGACTATTCTTTCGGCGTCAACGCTCGGCGGCCCGGCCTTGTCCTGCATCGCCTTGTCGTCCTGCGCGTTTCCCGGCTGCCCCGGCTGCGCCTGCTGTCCCTGCGCTTGCGCTGACGCGCGCTGCTGCACGAGCGCGGCGAGGTCGGGCGGCAACTGGCCGGCGCGCTGTAAGCGTCGCAGTATTTGCGCGGGCTGAGGGTACTTCGCCAGCAGCTCGCCGTTCGACATCTGGAGCGTCGGCAGGTTCTTGAGCTTCGCCTCCAAAACCGAGTCGTCAATCTTCGAAGGGTTGAGCTGCTGCTCGATGTAGTTCTGAAGCCCCACACGGCGCACGCGCTCCACGTCGCCTGGGCGTGCGCCGAAGCCCAGCCGGTTGAGCACGTGCACGATGCGCTGCCCCTCGGTCAGCTTCTGCGCGGCGGCCTGCTTCGCCGACGATACTTGCGCGGCGACGCCCGCGACGAAAATGCTGTTCGTGAAAAGCGCCAGCGCGCCGAAGGTGGCGAGGGCGCGCGCGGCGCGACGACGGGCGGACGAAAGGGCGTTCATAACTGACTCCGATCTCTTCAAAACTTATCTTCTAAACTGCTGGCAACCCGCGACTTCGGGTGCTCTGCTCTGGCCGTCGGTTTAGACGCGCGCGCCGGGCCGATAGTTGGAAAAATTTCAGGCCGCGACAGGACGCCCGGAGGCCGCCCCCGACGGCCCTAATTTCGGGCCTCGCGCTGCGGGCGCGGGTAAGTAACGGGGCTGCGGTTGCCGTCCGCGTCAACGGCGCGCACGCCGAAGAAGTAGTTGTCCTTCGACATGCCCTTCATGGTGTAGCTCGTCACACGCCCGACCCAGAGCGAGTGCGTCCACACGGCCTCGGTCGTGTCGCGCCAGACGACCTCGTAGCCGGCGAGGTCTGGCTCCTTATTGGCGGCCCACTGCAAGTCTGTGTCGTTCGTCAGACGCCGCGTCAGGATGCGAACGTCGGAGGGGCGCGCGGGCGCGAGCGCGAGCGCCGAGAGCGCGGCGCAGTTGACGCGCGCGACCTGCGCGATGTATGCGAAGTCGTCGAACTGCGGCAGGTCGCCGTATTGGACGCCGTTCTCGACGCGGACGTTCTGGTGCTGGTGGTTGTAGTTCTCATTCGGCTCGGTGAAGCGCACCGCCGCGTAGCCCTGTTCGAGGAAAGGGATGTGGTCGCCGCCGCGCAGGTAGCGGTCGCGCCGGTAGATCATCCAGACGCGAAAGCCGGGCACGTACTCTTCAGCCGCCTCCTTGATAAAGCGCGCGAGCTGGCGCGACTGCGAATCGTTCTCGCCGCCGACGCTGCGGCGCGTGTCCGCCTCCTGCTTCGTCTCGTTCGTCGGCACGCCCTCGGAGAAGACTCGGACGGTGCGGTCGTCACGCACGCCGTTCGCGCCCGTCGAGCTGCCGATGATGTCGTTGGTGAACATCGCGTCCACGTCCATGTTCTGCTTCTTCGCCTGCTCGGCGAAGTAGGTCGAGCCGACGAGGCCCTGCTCCTCGCCCGCGACCGCGACGAAGATAATCGTCGCGTCGAACTGCCGCTTCGACATCACGCGCGCAAGTTCCAGCACCGCAGCCGTCCCCGAAGCGTCGTCGTTCGCGCCCGGCGCGTCGCAGGTCGCGTCGGTCGGACTCGTGCACATCGAGTCGTAGTGGCCGCTGACGACGTAGGCCCTGCCCTTCGACTCGGCTTGCGTGCCCGGAAGCGTCGCCACGATGTTCGTCAGCTTCGTCGCTTTCTGTATGCGCTGGAAGCGGCCCGCCGGCTGCTCGTAGGTTTGCAGCTCGACCTTCAAGCGTCCGCCGGAGTCGCGGCTGTAGCGCTGCATCTCCCGGTAAATCCAGTCGCGGGCGGCCCCTATTCCGCGCGCCGGGTCGTCCTGCGACGAGAGCGTGTTGCGCGTGCCGAAACTTACTAGCTCGCGTATGGTGCGCTCGATGTTGCGCGCGTCAACCTCGCGGAGCATGCGCGCGATCTCTGGCCGCGGCCTTGACGCCGTGACGCGACGCTGTGACCCGCTGCGCCCCTGCGCGAACGAGGCGGGCGCGGGCGAAGTGCAAACGAGCGCGAGCACGAGGACGAGCGAGAGCCGGGGTGACGTAGAGCGTCTGTTCATTTCTCTTCCCTTCTAAGGCGTGTTGGCTATTGCTTTGTCGAAGTTAGCGCGGCGCGCGGCGCGCGGCAACGTCGGACGGTGCGGGTGATTGTCCGCCTTCGCCTACCGGCGTCTCTCCCGATTGCGCAGAAAAGTCTGGCGGCGGCGGCGCGGATTTGGTAATAATGAGTTCAGGCGGGCCGGTGTCCCCGCCGTCAACTCGTTTCCGCCGACACCCTTTCAGCGTTCCTCGCTACCCACGGCAGGCGAGCGCCTGCGGCTCATTCGTTTCGGTTTCTAATTCGGACGTCCCACAGGATTTTCCCGGAAGCGGGCCGAAAGTATTCTTCTTCCCTCAATGGTGTTGCGATGGACTCGAACGTCGGTCTTGCCATACAGTGCGTCGGCATCGGGCTGGTGACGCTGTTGTCGTTCTTCATGATGCGCTCGATCCAGGGCGCGTCGCAGAGGTACTGGACTGCCGCCTGGTCTTGCCTCTCGCTCTCGCTTTCGAGCCTGATCGTCGGCTTCCACGTCGCGGGCGCGAAGAACCTCTTCTACTCGCTCTACTTCTTCGGCGAGTACGCCTTCGGCTACATGTTCATGGCCGGCTGCCGACACCACGCGACGGGCGCGCGCCTCACGCGCCGACACCTCATCGCACTCGCCCCCAGCGTCGGCATAGCCGCGGCCCTCCCTTGGTTGTCCGACGACTTCAACGACCTCTTCATGGTGCAGGCTTCGATCATGGCCGCGCTGTTTGCCGCGGCCTTCCTCGCGATGGGGCCAGCGCGTCGCAGCGGCCAGGTGAGTCCGGGCGTGCGCGTGATGTCGTTCGCGCTGCTGCTGCTCGCGCTCGACTTCCTGCACTACGTCCCAGTCTTCGGCGCGCGCAACGGCGTCTGGGGCTTCGTCGTGCCCGAAGGCTATCTCAAGTACACCTCAATCTTCGACCTGACTCTGGAAACCCTGCTCGGCTTCGGCACGGTGATGGTTCTGATGGAGGGCGTGCGCCGCGAGGTCGAGGAGGCGAACCGTGAGCTGACCGAGGCGCGCGAGCGTGCGGAACGCGTCGCGCGGGTTGACCCGCTCACAGAGGCCCTGAACCGGCACGCCTTCCACACGCTGCTGAGCCGCGACGGCTGCGGGCGCGAGGGCACCTCCGGCTGCGTGGCCGTCATAGACCTCGACGACCTGAAGCAGATCAACGACACGTTCGGCCACGCCGCCGGCGACCGGGCCATCCGCGCCGTCGCGCACGCCGTCCGGTTGGTCGTCCGCGCCGACGACCTTTTGTTCCGCTGGGGCGGCGACGAATTCCTCGTCCTGATGTTCGGGATGCCTGAGTCGAAAGCGCGGCAGCGCCTCGACTCGCTGAACGGAAGGCTCGCGCACACGCCCCTCGGCGAGGCGCACGCGCCCGCCCCTCTAAGCGTCTCGCACGGCCTCGCGCGCTTCGAGACCTTCGGGCAGCTTCAACACGCAATCGAAGAGGCAGACGGGGCGATGTACGAAGGCAAGCAGGCGCGCAAGGCCGGCGCGCACCCTTCGCAGGTCGAGGCGATTAAGGTATAGACGCTAACTCTCCCGCGACCGCTCGCGCTCGACGAGGAGGCGGCGGAGGATTTTGCCCGAAGGCGATTTCGGAATTTGCGCGACGAACTCCACGCGTCGAACCTTCTTGTACGGCGCGACGTGCGCGGCCACGAAGCTCAGCACCTCGGCCTCCGTCAAGGCGTGCCCTTCCCTGACGACGACGAAAGCCTTCGGGACTTCTCCCGCCTCCTCGTCCGGGCTTGGGATGACCGCCGCGTCGGCGACCGAAGGGTGGGTGAGCAGCAGCGCTTCGAGTTCGGCGGGGGCGACCTGGAGGCCCTTGAACTTGATGAGTTCCTTGGCGCGGTCAACGACGTAGAAGTAGCCTTCCGAGTCGGCGTAGCCGATGTCGCCCGTGTGCAGCCAGCCGTCGGCGTCTATCGTCTGCGCAGTGGCTTCGGGGCAGTTCAGATAGCCCTTCATCACCTGCGGGCCGCGCACGCAAATCTCCCCGCTCTCGCCCGTGTCCAACTCCTCGCCCGCCTCGACCGAAACGACCTTGCATTCCGTGTTCGGCGCGCACAGGCCGACCGAGCCGAACTTGTTTCGTTCCGGCGTGGAGATGTGCGTGACCGGGCTGGTCTCGGTCATGCCGTAGCCCTGCACGATGTCGCACCCCAGGCGCTCGGAGCACGCGCGCGATAGCTCCGCGCCCAAGGGGGCCGCGCCGGAGAAGATCATCCTCAGAGACGAGAGGTCGTAAGAGTCAACCACGGGGTGCTTGGCGAGCGCGAGCACGATGGGCGGGACGAGATGTGCGAGCGTCACGCGGTAGTCCTGCATCGTCTTGAGCACCTGCCCGAAGTCGAAGCGCGGAAGCGTGACGACGGTCGAGCCGCACCAAAGCCCGTAATTCAAAATCACCACGAGGCCGTAGATGTGGAACATCGGCAGCACGCAGATCAGCGTGTCGTTCTCCCAGTCGTGCCCCGCGCCCTTTATCTGCGAGAGGTTGGCGACGAGGTTGCGGTGCGTCAGCATCACGCCCTTGCAGACGCCGGTCGTGCCGCTCGAATAGGGGAGCACCACCAAGTCCTCGCGCGGCTCAAACGCGACGGGCGTGACGTTAGCGCCGCCCGTCTTCGCGTCGCCGCCCGTCTCCGGGCCGCCGCCTAACAAGGACGTGAACGCGCCAGCGCCCTCCGCCTCGCCGAAGACGAACAACTCCTCGACGCCCGCGCCGCGGGCGACCTCGCGCACGCCGCCGAGCAGTTGCGGCGTCGTGACCAGATACTTCGCGCGCGCGTCTTTGATCTGACGCCCGACCTCCCCGGCTGTGTAGAGCGGGTTGATGGGCGTGACGACGCCGCCAAGCCGGGCGGCGGCGTGGAAGGCGACGACGTACTCCGGCGAGTTCGGGCTGAGGATGGCAAGCACGTCCCCTTTGCGGAAGCCGCGCCGCGCGAGGCCAGCCGCCGCGCCCCGTATCTCCTCAACGAGCCGCGCGTAGGTCGTGACGCGCCCGCTCACGCCGTCAACGAGCGCAGGCTTGTCGGCGAACCGCCCCGCCTGGCCGAAGACGAAATCAGTGAGCGGCACGTTGGGGACGGGCACTTCCGGGAAGGGGCTGTGGAAGATCATAAGAGCCGTGAACCGTGAACCGTAAACCGTGACAAGATAAAAGCCGTGATCCGTATCAAGAGCGGTAGCTGTGAATCGCAAAGGGTGACGGGGCGCAAGCCTCTTGTCACGGTTTACGGTTCACGGTTCACGGCTCTTAGCGTATGCGGTAGGCGCGACCGCGTATGACGACGACGACCTCGCCGCCGAGTTGTTCGGCGACGTGAGCGATTTCGGGGATGTCGGCGACGAGCGCGCGGTAGGCGTCCGTGCCGCGGCGGACGCCGGTCGAAGGCATCGAGGGCTTGTAGTTGACATCAACCCACGCGCCGCCTTCGCGCCGGAAGCGGTGGCCGGCGGCGTTGCGCGTCTCTTCGGAGCGCACGGCCTCGTCCTCCTCCGTTTGCGCGCGCGACCCGCCGGCGGAGCGTGCATGTCTCGACGCGGGCGCTGTGGTGGAGCGCTGCGTCTTGTCGCGGTCTTCCCTCGGAGCGGACGCGAGCGCACCACTCCGTGCGCCGTTGTTTGAAGCGCCGCCCGAAGCGTTGTTCGTGACCGAGCGCTTCTGGTTGCGCGAGTCGTCGGGCGAGACTAGGTCGAGGTTGCTCTGCTGGTTCGAGCGCTGCTTCGCCGGCTGCGCCGTCTGCTCGCTCGTCACGACCACTTGCTCCCGGGTCGCAGACGTGCGGTCGTCCTTCTCCTTGTTCTCGTTCTTCGCCGCCTCGGACGGCTCGTTCGAGTTGGGCTTCGGGACGGGCGCGGCGGAGGCGGCAGGCTCCTTCTCGTTCGTGGTCGGCGGCGGCGCTTCGGCTCGCTTCGGCTCTTCAGCCGTCACGGTCTGCGCCTCGCCCTCCGCGTTCGGCCCCTTCGCCGCCTGAGTCGCGCGTGGCTTGCCAGCGGCGGAGCCGTTGGCCTCGGTCTCGTCTTGGGTCGCGGTGTTCGTCGCTTCCGTGGAGGTGATGTCGCCGTTCACGCTCACGTTCGCGTTGGACGACGACTGCTCGCCGACGCCCGCGCCGCCTTCTTCGACGCGCGCGGCCCCGGCGCGCTGGGCTTCGCCGCTCGACACTCGCCGCGCGACTTCTTCGCTGCCGCGGCGCGAGCGCAGCGCGACGAAGGAGACGGCGGCGACGAGGCACAGCGCGAGCGCGGGCGCGGCGTAACGCAGCACGCGCGGCGCGAAGAGCGCCGAAAGCCACTCGCGCCGTCGCGCCGGTCTCGCCGGTTCAACTTGAGTCGCGGCGGCGCGCTTCTCAAGCTCGCCCTCCACGCCCGCCGCGCGCGAGAGACTGACGACCAGGCCGCGGCACTCTCCGCAGTCGGCGAGGTGCGAGACGGCGGCGAGTCGCGCTGACGGCGGCAGCGCGCCCTCGGCGAAGGCGCTCAATTCGTCCGCGTCGAGGTGCGCCGCCGACTGCGCGGCGCGCGCCCCTTCGCCGCCCGCGCGCGCCTCCGCCCCCGCGCGACCGTGCCGGCGCAGCAGCGAGTCAATCTCTTTGTCGAAGCCGTCTTTCATCTCACACCGAAAATCTCACGCCACGCGGCGCTCATTTGTTGAACGCGACGCCGCCCCAAACTTGCGCCCCGCGTGCCGCGCCCTCGCTCCGGCGCGGAGCATGAGAAGGTCGCCGCCCGGCGTCTTCACGTGCGACAGCCCACACGTGCCACGCCACTCACTCGAACACTTCGTCCCGCTTCTCGCCCGTCGCCAGGGCTTCGGTCGCGAGCATCGAGCGCAGGTCTGCGTCCGCCTGCGAGTGCGCGGCCTCGGCGAGCGTGCGCGCCACCTCCTCGCGCGTCCACTTGCGCTCGCCGGCGAGTATGGACTCGACGCGGCGTCGAATCTCTGCGTGCAGCCGCGTGAGCCTGCGGCTGGCCGTCGCCTCGTGCACGCCGAGCACCGCGCCCGCCTCCTTCAGACGCAGGCCGTCGAAGTAGTAGAGCTTGACGAGCAGCCGGTCTTCCGCGTCGAGGCCGTCGAGCGCGCGCGCGAGCGCTTCGGCGACGGCGCGCGCCGCGTCCCGTTCGGCCAGCGCGCTTTCCGGGTCGCGCGGCGCTACCGGCCTCCACCCGTCGCCCTCTTGAACCTCAGCCGCCGCGCGGTCGAACTCCGAAGCCTCCTCCGTCTGCACGAGCCGCGACGTGCGCCGGTGACGGTCAACCGCGAGCTGGCCGACGACGGCGCGCAGCCAGCCGCCCAGGCTCCCGCAGCCCGAATAGTAGGCGAGCTTGCCGGCGGGCCTGCCGTCCTCGCGCGCGCGCAGGCCATAGAGTTCCGCCCAGACCGACCCAGCCAACTCTTCGGCCTCCGACTCGCCCGCGCTCGACGCGCGCGCCGCCGAGAGCACGGTCGCGCGGTACTGCTCGATCAGCTCGTTCCACGCCGTCTCGTCGCCGCGCTCGCACGCGACGACCAGCAGCAGCTCGTCGGCGTGCAGCGCGTCAACGAACGCGTTCACCTCCTTCGCCGAGGCTTCGGGCCGGCGGCGCAGCAGGTACTTCTCGACCGTCGAGCGCACGCGCGCCGCGACCGCGCCGTCGTCGGGCGCACGCGCGCGGCCCGCGCGCGCCAGCAGGCGCTCCGCACCCTCCCTGATGAGTTGTTCGACGTTTGAAGGCATCCTCGGCCCCGACCGTCTCAGGGCTTCACCCGACCGCGCGCTATGCTACCACGAACAGACGCGCGCCGACTCACAACTTCCGACTTTTGACACGCCGGGCGAAATGATGAATGATGAATGCGAAATGATGAATGATTAAGAACCGGGCTGCTTTCAATTCATCATTCCGCATTCCGCATTCATCATTTCTCTTTCATGCTCCGCGTCACCGAAATCTTCCGCTCGATCCAGGGCGAGTCAACGCACTCGGGCCGCCCGTGCGCGTTCGTGCGATTGACCGGCTGCCCGATGCGCTGCACTTGGTGCGACAGCGAGTACACGTTCACGGGCGGCGCTTCGCTTTCGGTCGAAGATGTGATGCGGCAGGTGCGCGCCTACGGTTGCCAGCTCGTCGAAGTGACGGGCGGCGAGCCGCTCGCGCAACGCGAGGCGTTCGAGCTGATCCGCCGGCTGTGCGACGAGGGCTTTGAGGTTTTAATCGAGACCGGAGGGTACGTCTCGACCGAGGGCGTGGACGAGCGCGCCCGCGTCATCCTCGACGTGAAGTGCCCGGCGTCGGGCGAATCGGGGCGCAACCACTGGCCGAACCTTGAGCGCCTGCGCGCAGACCGCGACGAGGTGAAGTTCGTCGTTGCCGACCGCGCCGACTGGGAGTTCGCGAGGGAGATCATCGAGAGGTACGACCTCCAGCGCCGCGCGCTCGCCGTGCTCGTCTCGCCCGTGTGGGGCATGACGAATTTAAAAGAGTTGGCAGACTTGGTTTCGTCGAGCGGGCTGAACGTGAGAATGCAGTTGCAGCTCCACAAGTACATCTGGGGACCGGAGGAGCGCGGAGTCTGAAGACAAATGCGGAATGATGAGTGCTGAATGATGATTGAAAACCGGATGCGTTGAGCTTTTCATTCAGCACTCATCATTCCGCATTCATCATTTTCTTTATGGGCGGATTCGACGAGAAAGCTTTCGACAGTCCGGCGGATGAGGTCGAAGAGTCGGTTGAGACAGGGCCTGCTGATAAGGCCGACTCATCACTCATCGCTCATCACTCATCACTTGATTTAGCCGTCTGCCTCGTCTCCGGCGGGATGGACTCGTGCGTGACGGCAGGGATCGCGCGCGAGGAGAGCGGCGAGCTTGCCTTCCTGCACGTCTCCTACGGCCAGCGCACGGAGGCGCGCGAGCGGCGGGCGTTTCTTGAACTCGCGGACTTCTACGGCGTCCGGCGGCGGCTCGTCGTCTCGCTCGAACACCTGGCGCGCATCGGCGGCTCGTCTTTGACCGACCCCTCAATCCCCGTCGCGGAAGCAGACCTCGCCTCGCGCGAGATTCCGACGAGCTACGTGCCCTTCCGCAACGCGCACCTGCTCGCCGCGGCGACGAGCTGGTCGGAGGTGGTCGGCGCGCGCCGCATCTACATCGGCGCGGTGGCCGAAGACTCTTCGGGCTACCCGGACTGTCGGCCCGAATTCTACGAAGCCTTCCAGCGCGTCGTTGACGCGGGCACGCGACCGACGACGCACGTCGAGATACGGACGCCCGTCATACACATGCGCAAGACCGAGATCGTCCGACGCGGCGTCGAACTGGGCGCGCCGCTTCAGTTGACGTGGTCTTGTTACCAAGCCGAGGAGAAGGCTTGCGGGCGCTGCGACTCGTGCGCGCTACGCTTGCGCGCCTTCCGCGAGGCGGGCATCGAAGACCCCATCGAGTACGCTTAAAAGCTCGCAAATACCGCGGCTCTGCTGCTAAAATAGGGTGCGGAGACTGACAACTGACCGGGGCGCGCTCGCATCTTAAGCGCGGCCCCAAACCCCCGGAAGCGCCAGCAATCATCAGACTGTAGGAGACCACAGACATGCGTTTCAAACCACTACTTCACGCCTTCGCAGCCGCCGTCGTGCTGGCCGCTTGCGGCGTCATCGCCTCGGCGCAGGTGACGCAGATCAACGGCAAGGTGACGCTGAAGCAGGCGGACGGGACAACAGTCCCGGTCGTCGGCGCGCAGATAGACATCTACCGCACGGACATCAAGTGGGAAGACCACATCAAGACCAACAAGAAGGGCGAGTATATGCACGCCGGCATCCCCTTCGTCGGGACTTACGCCCTCGCCGTCAGCGCGCCCGGCGCGCGCCCGGCCTACATCAGCGGCGTCCGCTTCTCTCAGAACCCGACCAACGACTTCCAGCTCGACCCAGGCGACGGCTCGCGCCTGACGCTCGACCAAATCAAGACCGCGGGGGCCACGGGCGGCAGCAAGTCCCCCGGCGGGGGCGCGCCCGCGGTGAGCAAGGAGGATAAGGCCAAGGCCGAGGAGGCGCAGCGGCAGATGGCCGAGGTCAACAAGAAGAACGAAGAGATCACGAAGGGCAACGAGGTCGTCAACCGAACCTTCAAGGCCGGCAACGACGCTTTGAATGCGGGCCATCTCGACGAGGCCATCGCGCAATACCAGGAGGGTCTCGCCGCGCGACCGGATGAGGCCGCGCTCCTGATTAATCTGTCCGAGGCTCTGCGCCGCCGCGGCGTCGAACGCTACAACGCCGCGATCAAGTCGGCGGACGGCGACGCCAAGACGCAAGGCTTCGACGCGGCCAAGAAGGACTGGTCGGACGCGGCCACAGCCGCGGGCAAGGCCGTCGAACTCGTCAAGGCCGCCTCGCCCACCGGCGAGAACATCAACCAAGCCGCCTACGCGCAGAACCGGAACTCGGCCATCTCCTCCCGCGCCCTCGCCATGCGCCTCGTGGCGACGAAGGTTGACCAGACCAAGGCCGCGGAAGCGCTCGCCGCCAACCAGGAGATGATTAACGCCGAGACCGACCCGGCCAAGAAGGCGAAGGACAGGGGCGAGACTTTGCAGATGCTCTTCGACGCGGGCGCGACCGACTTGGCCGTCGCCGAGGCTCAGAAAGTGCTCGCCGAAAACCCGGACGATATTGACGCGAACCGCATCATGGGCCTCGCGCTGTTCGCCTCCGGCGACAAGGCCAAGTTCCAGCAGGCCGCCAACTATCTCCAGCACTACGTTGACAAGGCCCCTGACACCGACCCTCTGAAAGCTTCGGCCAAGGAGTCGCTCGAATACCTGAAGACTGCGGAGAACGTTAAGCCCGAAAAGACCCAGCCGGCGCGCGGCACCGCCGGACGCAAGCACCCGTAGGTTGCTCTGACACCTGAATCCTTCAGAAAAGCCGCGCCCGGAGGCAAACCGGGCGCGGCTTTTAAATTCATTTCGCTCCCCCCGATTAACTCTCTTGACAGCCGCAAGTTTAAACAGTAACATGCATAAGGCAAACGATGTTAGCCACGTTTGCCTATTCGCCAACTGTGCGGTGCTGGCGAAACTCTTTTCGCCACAGCCTAGCCGCCCCGCCTGTTTCGCAGTTCTTAACCACGGAACGCTCCAAAGATGTCAGCCAAACTCGGCGAAATCCTCGTCCGCGAAAACCTTCTGACCCCGCAGCAACTCCGCGAAGCGCTCGAATTCCAACGCGAGCACGGGGGGCGTCTCGGCTTCAACCTCGTCAAGATGGGGCTGGTCTCCGACGACATGATCACCGCCGTGCTCTCGCGCCAGTACGGCGTCCCCTCCGTCAACCTGGAGCTGTTCGACATTGACGACTCGGTCATCCGGCTCATCCCGCGCGAGGTGGCCGACAAATACTCGGTGCTGCCGCTCTCGCGCGTCGGCGCGACGCTGACGCTGGCGATGGTTGACCCCACGAACGTCTTCGCGATGGACGACATCAAGTTCATGACGGGGCTGAACATCGAGCCGGTGGTCGTCTCCGAGGCGAGCGTGCAGGAGGCGATTGCGAAGTATTATTCGCAGTCGCGCGAGATCGAGCTGGCGCGCGAGTTCGAGGAGAGCAGCAACGGGAACGGCAACGGCAACGGGCACTACGGCTCGCTGCCCGACTCGACGATGACGCTTGACCAACTGGACTTCGACACCGAAGGCGCGGAAGGGGTTGAGGTCATAGACGAGGACGAGGAGATTGACCTCACGAACCTGACGCGGATGAGCGAGGACGCGCCCGTCGTCCGCCTCGTCAACGTGCTCCTCTCCGACGCCCTACAGCGCGGCGCGTCCGACATCCACATCGAGCCTTACGAGCGCGAGATGCGCATACGCTTCCGCATAGACGGCGTGCTCTACGACGTGATGCACCCGCCGATGCGCCTCCGCGACGCGCTCATCTCGCGCGTCAAGATCATGTCGAAGCTCGACATCGCCGAGAAGCGACTGCCGCAGGACGGTCGCATCAAGATCAAACTCCGCGCGCACGGTCGCTCGCGCGAGCTGGACTTCCGCGTCTCGACTCTGCCGACCCTGTTCGGCGAGAAGGTCGTGCTCCGCCTGCTCGACAAGGAGCGGCTGATGCTCGACATGACGAAGCTCGGCTTCGAGCCTGAAAGTCTAGTCAAGTTCCAGCGCAACATCTCGAAGCCCTACGGCATGGTCTTAGTCACAGGCCCCACGGGTTCGGGCAAGACGAACACACTCTACTCGGCCCTGCAATCTCTGAACACGACGGAGACGAACATCATGACGGCGGAAGACCCCGTCGAGTTCAACCTGCCGGGCGTCAACCAGGTTCAGATGAAGGAGCAGATCGGGCTGAACTTCGCCGCGGCGCTGCGCTCCTTCCTCCGGCAAGACCCGAACATCATCCTCGTCGGCGAGATACGCGACTTCGAGACCGCCGAGATCGCCATCAAGGCCGCGCTCACGGGCCACCTCGTCCTCTCCACCCTCCACACCAACGACGCGCCCTCCACCATCTCCCGCCTGATGAACATGGGCATCGAGCCTTTCCTCGTCGCCACCTCCGTCAACCTCATCCAAGCGCAGCGCCTCATCCGCCGCATCTGCAATGAATGCAAGACCGAGCACCCCCTGCCCGCGGAGGCGCTCGTCGAGGTCGGCTTCTCGACAGAAGAGGCCAGGCAGCTCAAGACCTACAAGGGTGGGGGCTGCACCAAGTGCAACAACACGGGCTACAAGGGGCGCATCGGCCTCTACGAAGTGATGGAGGTGACGGACGAGGTTCGCGAGCTGATTCTGATCGGCGCGTCGGCTTTGGAGCTACGCAAGCGCGCCATCGAGGACGGCATGATCACCCTGCGCGAGTCCGGCCTGCACAAGATCAGAAGCGGCCTCACGACGCTCGAAGAGGTTGTGAGGGAAACGGTGGCATAGACAATGAAGCGCATTCTCTACATCTCGCTCGTCGTCCTCGCGCTCGTCGCGGGCGGACTGCCCGTCACGCAGTCGCTCGCCAAGTGGAGCCGTCACGCAGCCGCCGGCCAGCACAGGCGACACCGCCGGCACTCGCGCGCGTGGTGGCGCAAGCACCGCGCACTCCTGCGCGCGCGCCGCGAGCGCTCCGAGCAGCGACAGCAACGACAACAGCAATCCGCGGCGTGCCAATCGGTCGCGCCCGTTCCCGCCCTGAACCTGCCGGGCACGCGCGCCTTAGTCATCAATGCCATGCCCCTGAACTTCAGCGCCGCCGCCGCCGGCACGGGCGTCGCACGCGCCGCGCAGTTGCCCTTCGACTTCCAGGCGCCGCGCACCTGGACGCCCATGGGCAAAGCGCCCGCGGGCGTGGCGGCCTACAGCGTCAAGACCCCGGACGGGCGGCAGGCGGGCGTGGCAATCGTCTCCCCCGTCTCTTTGTCAGCGTCCGACCTCGCAGCCGCGCCCGCGTCGGCACGCCGAAAGGCAATCGGCGGCCTGCCGGTCGCCGCGCTGCGGCGCACGGTCATTGACCGGATGGTGGCCGAGGGCGGCTGGGTCACGAACGACATGATCCGGGAGGTGCACGGGCGGCGCGTCTTCGTCGTCGCCGCCGAGACCGGCGCGCCGGGCGCGCCCGCGAAGACGTGGACTTTCTACTTCGTGGAGATTGACGGTCGCGTCTATAGCCTTGCGACGACGACGCCCGTCGAGTTCGCCGAGCCGGTCGCCGCCGGCTCCGAGCAGTTAATGGCCTCGCTGCGGCCCGCCGGCAGCCGCAACATGGCTTCGCAGAAGTGAGGACAGCGCGCGGAAGGGTCGGAAGGCGAAAGACGACCGACCACCCGCCGCTAACAAAACGACTCTCAGCCGGAGGCGGCTGAGGGATACAAGGAAAGGCTATGGCCGTTCAAGAACAGACGCAGGAAACGATCTCGCTCTCGGACTTGCTGAAGAAGCTCATCGAGGTGGGCGGCTCGGACTTACACCTGACGACGAACACGCCGCCGCAGGTGCGCGTGGACGGGCACCTGCGCCCCATCGAGGGCGCGCGCACACTCACCTCCGCCGACACGAAGTCGCTCGCCTACAGCGTCTTGACGGACGCGCAGAAGCACCGCTTCGAGGAGGCGCTCGAACTCGACTTCTCCTTCGGCGTCCGCGGCCTCTCGCGCTTCCGCGCCAACCTCTTCAACCAGCGCGGCGCGGTCGGCGCGGTCTTCCGCGCGATACCTTACGAGATCAAGGACTTCAACGATCTGGGGCTGCCCGCGGTCGTCTCGCAGCTCTGCGACCGCCCGCGCGGCCTCATCCTCGTCACAGGCCCCACGGGTTCGGGCAAGTCAACGACGCTGGCCGCGATGCTCGACAAGGTCAACCGCGAGCGGCACGAGCACATCGTCACCATCGAAGACCCGATAGAGTTCCTGCACTCGCACAAGTCCTGCATCGTCAATCAGCGCGAGGTCGGCGCGGACACGCGCGGCTTTGCCGAGGCGCTCCGCACGGCGCTCCGCCAAGACCCGGACGTTGTGCTGGTCGGCGAGATGCGCGACCTCGAAACCATCGAGTCGGCGCTCCGCATCGCGGAGACCGGCCACCTCACCTTCGCCACGCTCCACACCAACTCGGCGGCGACGACGATCAACCGCGTCATTGACGTGTTCCCTTCGAGCCAGCAGTCGCAGATACGCGCGCAGCTCTCGATGGTCTTGGAGGGGATACTTTGCCAGACGCTTCTGCCGCGCGTGGACGGGCGCGGGCGCTGCATGGCGCTGGAGATCCTCGTGCCGAACCCGGCCATCCGCAACCTCATCCGCGAGGACAAGGTGCACCAGATTTACTCGATGATGCAGACCGGCCAGGGCAAGCACGGCATGCAGACCTTGAACCAGGCGCTCGCCACGCTCTACCACAAGCGCATCATCTCGATAGAGGTCGCGATGCAGCGCTCGTCGAACCCCGACGAGTTGCGCGAGCTGATCGAGCACGGCGCGGGCATCAACACCGGGGGCGGCGCGGGCAACCCGCCCGGCCAGCAGAAGCCGCACCCCTCGCCCTACTCACAACCCCGTCCCGTCGGCGTCCGGCCCGGCGCCAGGTGAAAAATTTTAGATTTTTGATTTGCGATTTTTGATTTGAACGATGCGGAGGCCGGCGGCGCTTTCAATCGCAAATCAAAAATCGCAAATCAAAAATCCCTCCGAAGGAGTAGTTCATGCCCACTTACGTCTTCAAAGGTAGAAACCGTCTCGGCGAGGTGATCGTCGGCGAGCGCCCGGCTGACAGCCGCGAGGTGCTGCGCCAACTCCTCCGCCGCGAGCAGGTGATGCTCACCTCCGTCAAGGAGAAGGGGCGCGAGATCGCGGTGCCGAAGATCGGCGGCGGGCGCAAGAAGGTCAAGGCCAAAGAGCTGGCGATATTCACGCGCCAGTTCTCGGTGATGATTGACGCGGGCCTGCCGCTCGTGCAGTGCCTGGAGATACTCGCGCAGCAGCAGGACAGCAAGAACTTCGCGATGGTCTTGACGCAGACGCGCCAGGACGTTGAGGAAGGCTCGACGCTGGCGGCGGCCATGGCACGCCACCCCAAAGTCTTCGACCAGCTCTTCGTCAACATGGTCGAGGCCGGCGAGGCGGGCGGCATCCTCGACCTCATCCTCCAGCGCCTGTCAACCTACATCGAGAAGATCGTCAAGCTGCGCCGCGACGTGGTCTCGGCGATGATCTATCCGGCGGCGGTCGTCGTCATCGCGATTGCCGTCGTTGCGGTCATCATGGTCTTCGTCATCCCCTCTTTCCAGAGCATCTTCACGGGCCTGCTCGGCCCCGGCGAGCTGCTCCCGCTCCCCACGCGCATCGTCGTCGGCATCAGCGACTTCCTCGCCGGCATCGGCGGCCTCGTCATCCTCGGCGTCATCGTCGCCGCCGTGATCGGCATCCGCTCCTACTACAAGACGCCGAAGGGCCAACGCATGCTCGACGGGCTGATGCTGAAGATTCCGATCTTCGGGATGATCCTGCGCAAGATCGCCGTCGCGAGGTTTTCGCGCACGCTCTCCACGCTCCTCTCTTCGGGCGTGCCCATCCTCCAGTCGCTCGACATCACGGCGCGCACCGCCGGCAACGTCATCCTCGAAGAGGCCATCGGCAAGATACGCATCGGGGTGGAGCGCGGCGAATCGGTCGTCGAGCCGCTGCGCGCCACCGACATCTTCCCCAACATGGTCGCGCAGATGGTCGGCATCGGCGAGCAGACGGGCGCTCTGGACGCCATGCTCGGCAAGATCGCCGACTTCTACGAGCAGGAGGTGGACTCGGCCATCGCCAGCCTCCTGACGCTCATCGAGCCGGTCATGATCGGCTTCCTCGGCGTCACCATCGGCTCCATCGTCATCGCCATGTACCTCCCGCTCTTCACGCTCATCGGCAAGATGGCGAACGGCGGCCACTGACCTGACGGTCAACCATAACTTTCCGTTTGGGTCAGTCGTAATCTTCCGTTTGGGTCACCCATAATTTTCCGTCGCCCGTAATCCTTGGATTTAAAGGATTATGGGCGACGCTTCTTTTAACTTCTGTGATGATAGAATCTTAAAATTGAGAGTTGCATATAAGTAACTTGCCCTTTATTCAAGATTTTTATTACTACTTTTCCGATCACTATATAACCGAGAAATGGTGGCGATTTACCTTTAAGGCTTTATTTTCCTTCATCTTAGATACTCATGTAGCGAATGTTTATGATAATGACAATAAATCCGAGCAATACTGATAAGCGATTTAAATGGAGAGTTTACATTGGCAAGAGTTCGTTTTT
>QHXN01000119.1 GCA_003222975.1 Acidobacteriota bacterium
GAGAATCTTGTGGATGTCTGTGCGTCTAGGCATCTCTGAATCAGTCGTCGGCACGCAGAGCCGCTTGTAGCCTGTTCAAATTTCGCCGCATTATACATAATGCTCCGGCACAGCACGAGCCGCGCCGTTTTCGTGATATTTTAATTGGGTATGGAGCCTCTTGGGACTGTGACAATTGAGACGAAGAGCATTTTGAACACACTTCAGCACGGGGATTGCCGTGAAGTTTTACCGGCCCTCCCGGACGCTTGTGTTGATTTAATCGTCACCTCCCCCCCTTACGCAGATAGCCGTAAAGACACTTACGGCGGCATCCACCCAGACAAGTATGTCGAGTGGTTTTTGCCTATCGCCGCTGAACTGAAGCGTGTCTTGAAGGAGGACGGGTCGTTCGTTCTTAACATTAAAGAAAGAGTGCTTAACGGCGAGCGGCACACCTACGTTATTGAATTAATTCTCGCACTCAAACGGCAGGGCCGGCTTTGGACTGAAGAGTATATGTGGCACAAGAAGAACTGCTCGCCGGGCAAGTGGCCTAACCGTTTTCGCGATTCGTGGGAGCGTTGTCTGCAATTCACCAAACAAAAGAGATTCAAAATGTATCAGGAAGCCGTGATGGTTCCTACAGGCGATTGGGCAAAGACGCGACTCAAGAAGCTGGGAGACAACGACAAAATCAGATTCAACTCGCAAGTTGGAAGCGGATTCGGTAAGAATATTGCCAATTGGGTAGGACGCGAGATGGCGTACCCCTCGAACGTATTGCACCTAGCAACCGAGTGCAGCAACAAGAACCACTCAGCGGCCTTCCCGAAGGAACTTCCTTCGTGGTTCATCAAGCTGTTCACTCAGGAGGACGACCTCGTGTTGGACCCATTCATGGGAAGCGGCACGACGTGTATTGCAGCTTACGAATTGGGTAGGAATTACACCGGCATCGAACTTAAAGACGACTATTATCGAGAGGCATTAATTAATATCAACGAAACCAAAAGACATCCGACACAGCGCAAACTAATATGAGCTCGTCATATCAGCATTACTACAACTATCTTGCCGAGCACGTCATCACCCCTTTCTACAACGTCAGGCTCGAAGGTTTGCAAAGCTTAAGACTCAGCAGCATTCTTAAACGTAAGAACCCCTACCTCTTTAAAGCTAAAAACATTGAGCTCGCCGGCGACCTGATTAAATCAGTCGTTGACGCCTTTCTCTCTTCACAGGAGGAAACAATCTTCGGCAACCTGCTCGAAGGCTTTGCGATTTATGTTTCTAATGTTCTCTGTGGTGGCTTCAAGTCCGATCTGAAAAGCGTCGATTTGGAGTTCCAGCGAGATGGGGTGTATTACATCGTCGGCATCAAGTCGGGCACGAATTGGGGCAACAGCGACCAAGTGAATAGGATGCGCGATAACTTTAAAGCAGCGCGGCGTATTCTACGTGGCAGAGGCGTGACGGGAAAGATCGTCGCGGTCAACGGCTGTATTTACGGGAGGGATCGGAACCCTTTGAAAACTCATGTTGACCGCGATAAACATTACTATAAGCATGCCGGCCAGACGTTTTGGCATTTCATCTCCGGCGACGATAACCTATACCGTGAAATCATCTCACCCATTGACAAAGAAGCTCGCCTGAAAGACGAAACATTCAAGCGAGCTTACGCAGCTAAGGTCAATGAGATGACCCAAGACTTTACCGCGAATTTTATGACGCCGGAGAATCAGATTGATTGGATCAAGCTCATTGATTACGTCTCAAAGCGCGATTGAAGTTTTCTCCAAATATATACGCTCTTCCGCAGAGCTTAGCGTTCAGGGCCGCAGTTCGTGAGCTTTTGGAGAGCACGAAGGCCGAGCGTGAGGGCGCGGCCTTTAATCGCTGCGGCGGCGTCGCGTCGGCCCTTTAGGCTTTCGGGGCGTCGAAGCGTTTGCGGTAGTCTTCGCCTTCGATGATGACGGTCTTGCACATCTCGTAGAGGCGGGAGCGGAGGCGCACGCCGATGCGGTCTTCGAGCAGCTCGTCGTTGGGGTTGCGGTGGGCGTCGAAGAAGTTGGTGGTGAAGACGGTGAGCTTCTTGTCGTTGTAGCGCGTGTTGATGATCTGCATCATCGTGTCGCGCACCCAGTCGGTCGGCTTCGACGCGCCCAGCTCGTCAAGGACGAGCACCTCGGACTGGTAGACCGGCGCGAGCACCTTCATCTCCGAAGACTTCGAGACGGGGTTGTAGGAGTCCTGAATCTCCTTCAGCAGCGCGCCGAACTCGCGGAACATGCAGGGCACACCCTTCTCGATCAGCCCTTGGAGGATGGCGACCGAGAGGTGCGTCTTGCCGACGCCGACCGGCCCCATGAAGATCAGGCCGCGATCCATGCCGGGGTAGTAGTCTTTGATGAGGCGCTGCGCCTCGCCGAAGGCGCGCCAGATGTGGCTGTTGCCCTGCGCGTTATAAAAATTCTGGAGCGTGCAGTGCGCGTAGCGGCGCGGGATGCGCGCCGCACTGATGAGCTTCGCGTGGCTCTCCTGTGTGCGACAGTCGCAGCGGCGCGCGCCCTTGCCGGGGACGACTTCGAGTCCTGTGCCGAAGCAGAGCTGGCAGACGGGCGACTCGTCCTTTCGCTTCCGCGCCGGCTTCCGTTCGGAGGTGTGAGGGTCGTCAGCCGCCTCCCTTTCGGGCACGGCGAACAGAGGGGGAGTCTTTTTGCGGTTGTCCGTCGGCATCCCGTAGAACTTGTAATTTGTTTTTGACCGCGCGGGGGGATGATGCTCTTTGCGCGCCGCTCTCTATCAGGGCAAAAAATTCTCGCCTCTTGAAGGCGAGCGGATTATAGCACCCGAAGTTTAGATTGCAAGACAATCGTTCGCGGAGTTGAGAGGCGTCGAAAACGAAAGCATTTCGCGCCAATTCCGGCGATGAAAAACTCTCATCGCGGCGGGCGCTTGCAGTCCGCGATTCGATTTAACGGGCGGCTTCAGTTTTCCACAAGTGGAAAAAGTGAAGCCGCCTACTCATACCGAATTGAAGAGAGGGCGTGCGTCGCGCAGTCGGTACTGCCTGCTGCAAGCGGGCGGGTCTCAGAACCATCAGCGCCCGCCCGCTTGCAGCAGGCAGTACTGACCTCTCTTTGTAATCATCACGCGCGACGCTCAGCAACCTCCCCCGCCGCCCTGATAGACGCTGACCCATCGGCCCTGCCGTTTTTTGTAGATGACGTAGTCGTTGCTCTCGTAGTAGATTCCCCCGACGACGACCTCTGCGACGCCGTCGCCATCGAGGTCAACCTGATCCACGAGGCCGCGCGCCGCGCTATCCCCCTCGCCGCCGCGATGGAACCACGTCAGCGCGGGTTTGAAGCCGCCGCCCTCCGGCTCGAAGATCATGAAGAGCGTGTACGAGTTTTCCGCCTGCCCCGTGTTGTTCTCTATCTGGAAGCTGCCGACCAGCTCGAAGTTCCCGTCCCCGTCCAGGTCGGTCGCCGTCAGGTTGCCGACCTCCATCTTCTTGACGAGCGCCGCGCCCACGCCGTTTTTCGAGTAGGCCGCGCGGGCGAGTCCGAGCGCCGACGCGCGCTCGGCGTCCGTCGGGGCGCGTCGTGAACCCGTCTGGCGACCGATGGTCGCGGAGCTGACGGCGAGCGCCTGCACTTGGCCGCCGAGCCGCGCGCTCGTCTGCGCGGTGACCTCCGCGTTCAGCCCCGTGCAGCCCTGCTCGGCGTACTTCACGACGGTCACAGTCCCCGCCTCGCCGCCGCCGGAGAGCAGGCGGTACTGCCGACCGGCGCGGAAATATTCCTTGACGAACGCGTTCGCCGCTGCCTCGCTGTCCTCGATTGGCGGCTTGACGAAAGTGCCGCGGCGGTAGATCACGACCGGCTCCATCGTCACGCCCGCTTCGCTCTTCGACACGGCGAAGACGACCGTGTCCCCGCCGCCCGCCGCCGCGCGTCGCGCGGGTGTCTGCACGGCGGCGCGCGTCTGCGTCAGTGCGGCGAGAAGCGTCAGCGTCAGGAGCAAGCGGGGGAGTCTTGTTTGCATCGTCGGTTCCATCTTTTGAAGACCGGCTTCAGAAGGAATGCGTGGAAGTCTGCGCGAGGCGCTCGGCGATTTCGAGCAGGAGGATGACGGCGGCGATGCCGATCAGGATGAGGACAATGATGTGCGCCCGGCGCAGCACGAAGCGGCGGCACGCGCGGCACCGCAATCCCCCCATCCGCAGGGGTCGTGCGCAGTAAGGACATCTAGCCATCGGTCGCTGGCCCGTGAGGGCTTGCGCAAACATGCCACGAATCGGCCACCGGGTTCAAGTCTGTAGCGCGGGAAGGGCCGTGCTGATGCGCGCAGACGCTGTGCTATAGTCCCCGGACAAGCTTGAGCAAAGAAGGATCGGCACTCCCGGTCCGCCGGGCGCGCCGACCGCCCGCTCGCCTTCATTCGCGGATGGGGATACTGCACCAACTGCTCGACAAGATCGGACTCGGCGGCGCGCTCACGCCGCGCGCGCCCGTCCGCGTCTTCCTGCTCGACGACGACACGCTCAGGCACGAGTGGTTCGCGCGCCAGTTCAAAGGCGACCTCTTGGAAGTGGCCGCCGACGCCGCGCGCGCCGTCGAGTTGCTCTCGTCGAACTACTACGACCTGATCTTCCTCGACCACGACCTCCTGCCTGAACACTACTACGCCGAGGGGTTCGACGACGAGCGCAGCGGCTACGCCGTCGCGCGCTGGCTCGCCGAGCGCCCCGCACGTCTCGCCGCCTCGCACATCATCGTCCACACGCGCAACGCCGACGGCGCTCTGCGCATGGTCGAGTTGCTGCGCCGCGTGGGCCGCCAGGCCGAGCACGTCCCCTTCCCCCTGCTCGCGCCGAAGATCAAACAGCTCCGGCGTCGCTGAAGGCAAACTTCAAAAGGCAAAAGGCAAAAGTTAAAGAACGCTCCTCGCGCGGAGCGCATCCTCTCTTTTGCCTTTTTACTTTTGCCTTTTGCCTTCCGCGCAGCGGTTTGCCTTTTGCCGATTCGTCCCGCTACACTCTCGCCCCGTACCTCCGCGTTCTTTCCGGCACGAACAAAACAGCACACAGTCCCGAAACGAAGAGACGTTATGAGAACGAGAAAATCCCTCAAGCTAACCGCGCTCGTCCCCGGCCTCGCGCTGGCCTGCGCCGCGCTCGCCTTCGCGCAGGCCGGCGCGGGTGGGCTTGCACAGACCGGCGCGGGTAAGCCCTACGACGACCAGGTCAAGACACTGCTCGCGCGACCCGAAATGCAGGCAGCCTTCGCCGACGTTGAGAAGAACCGCGACCGGATACTCAAAGAGTGGATCGCCATCACGGAGATCAACGCGCCTTCGGGCAAGGAGCGAGAGCGCGCCGCCTTCATCGAGAACCTACTGCGCGGCTACAAGTCCTTGGACGTGCGCCGCGACTCGGCTGCCAACATCATCGCCACGCGCCGCGGCACGGGTGGCGGCCCCACGGTCGTCATAGACGCGCACATGGACACGGTCTTTCAGGAGGGCCTGAAGATCAAGGTTACGGAGCGCGAGGGCAGGCTCTACGCGCCCGGCATCGGCGACGACACGCGCAACGTCGAGGCCATGCTCGCCATGATCCGCGCGCTCGACGCGGCGGGCGTCAAGACGAAAGGCGACCTCGTCTTCCTCTTCACCGTCGAGGAGGAGACGACGTTTAAGGGCGTCAACCAGTTCGTCAAAGACAACAAGGACAAGGTCGGCCACTACATCGCCCTCGACGGTGGCTACGAGGGCTTCACCTACGGCGGCATCGGCATCAACTGGTATCGCCACCACTTCGTCGGGCCGGGCGGCCACACGCGCTCGGCCACGCCGCCCTACTCGGCGACTCTGCCCGCGGCCCGCGCCATCGAACGCATCTACCAGCTCCAACTGCCCGCGGGCATCTCGACCAACATCAACATCGGTATGCTCGGCGGCTCGGAGGTGGTCAATGCGAAGGCCGCCGACGCCTGGTTCACCGTTGACCTGCGCTCGACGAGCAACGACGTGATCGCCGACCTGGACAAGAAGATCGCGGCCATCCTCAAGGAGGAGGCCGACCGCGAACGGATGACCGTGAGGACGGAGCGCATCTCCTCGACGCCCGCGGCGCAGATACCGGGCCACCGCGAATCTCTGCTCGTCAAGACCGCCGAGGCCGTCCACTACGCGATGGGCTTCCAGCCCTCGATAGGCATCGCCGGCTCGAACAACGGGAACGTCGCGCTGCTCGCGGGCCTGTCCGCCATCTCCACGGGCGCGGCGGACTGCGGCAATTCGCACGCGCTCACCGAATGGTGCGACCCTGAAACCATCTACAAAGGCATCCAGAAGACCATCCTGCTCGGCGTCGCGATGGCGCAGTTAAGTGAATGATGAATGCGGAATGATGAGTGATGTATGTGGAGCATCAGGTCTGATTTAATTCATCACTCAGCATTCCGCATTCATCATTGTGTTTTCCGCTCCGTCCGGCTGAGGCCGACTTTCGAGAGCGCCCAAGCGCCCAAGACGACGGCGAGCTTGCCGAGGCTGAAGCCCTCCTCCTCGTGCCCGTCCATGCGCGTCACGCGTCCGTGCGCGGAGCGCGTGCGCGGTCGCTCTTTCGTCGTCGAAGCGCGCGCGCGGCGCGGCTCGCCCCCGCGGTTCGCGTTCGCGCGGCCACGTTCGTCGGGACTCTTCTCGCCCTTCTCCTTCGCGTCGGGCGCTCCCTGCCGTGCCATCTCGTTCTCGATCTCGGAGTTGATCTCGCCGCCGACGAGGATGGCCGCGCCGGTGAAGTAGAACCAGAGCATCAGGATGATGACGCCGCCGAGCGTGCCGTAGGTCTTGTTGTAGCTGTTGAAGTAGTAGAGGTAGGTCTTGAAGGCGAAGGAGACGAGCAGCCAGAGCACGACGCCGACGAACGAGCCGGGCGTGATCCACTTCCAGTCCTGGTCGCGCGCGTCGGGCGCGAAGTAGTAGATCATCGCGAAGCCGAGCAGCACGAAGACGAGGACAATCGGCCACTGCACGATCTTCCACGCCAGCGCGAACGCCGCGCTCAGCCCGAACTTCAACGCGACCGTGTCGGCGAGGTCGTGCCCGTAGAGCACGAGCACGAGTGAAGAGACGATGAGGAACGAGAGCGCCAGCGTCAGCCCGATGGCGACCAGACGCACCTTCCACCAGGGCCTCGTCTCTTTCAAATCGTAAGCCGCGTTCAGCGAGTCGCTGATCGCGGTCATGCCGTTCGACGCCGCCCACAGCGTCGCGAGTATCCCGAACGAGAGCTTGCCGCCGCCGCTCCCCTGCGTCACGTCGTTGACGGTCTTGGCGATGAGCTGCGAGGCGTCGCCGGGCAGTACCGCGCCCAGGTAGCGGAAGAGTCCCGCGCGGAGCTGGCTGTCCTCGCCCACGAAGTAACCCAGGAGCGAGGTCAGGAAGAGCAGCGCCGGAAAGAGCGCGAGCAGGAAATAGTAAGAGAGCTGCGCCGCGTAGCCGAGGATGGCGTCCTCGGTCGTCTCGCGATAGACGCGCTTACCAAGCTCCTTCCAACTCAGCCCGCCGAGGCTTAGCGATTTGAACATGCCTTCGTCCCCTCCCGTGTCCTCGTAGTCTTACCGCGGGGGAAGTCGAAAGCGTCACGATTTGTTAACGAGTTATTTGACGAGCGTGCCCGTGCGGCCCCAGCGCGTGTTGCGGAAGAAGTCGAGGAGGAAGCCGAGCGCGCCGTCGCCGTGCGGCGCGCTCTCGTCGTAAGACCAATAAACGAACATCGCCCGCCCGATGATGGCGTCGCGCGGGACGTAGCCCCAGAAGCGACTGTCCAGGCTGTTGTCGCGGTTGTCGCCCATCGCGAAGTAGTGGCCTTCGGGGACGAGAAACTTCCCGTCGGCCCGGCGCGTGCCGGAGTGTCTTTCGGGGTCGAAGTAGACGTTGTAGGTCGCCTCGCCCGCCGGCGCGGGGTTGTCTTTAATCAACAGCGGGGCCTGGCTCTCGTCCTCCGGGGTGTCGCGGCTGTCCGACGAATTCAGCGCGGTTATCAGGTGCTCTTCGAGCGGCTGGCCGTTGACGAAGACTTTTGTGTCGCGCACTTCCACCACGTCGCCGGGCAGGCCGATGACGCGCTTGACGTAGTTAATCTTGTAGGGCGTGTTGTCGGGCCGCGCGTCGTCCACTTCCGGGTTGTCGCGGAACCGCTCATCGCCTTGGAACTTGCCCGGATACTTGAAGACGATGATGTCGCCGCGGCGTATCTCGCGCTGCGGCAGGAAAGGGAGGATGGGGCCGGGCGCGAAGATGAACTTGTTGACGAGCAGGTGGTCGCCGATGAGGATCGTGTTCTGCATCGAGCCGGTCGGAACCTTCACGGCCTGCACGACGAACGTCATGCCGAACAGCGCCATGATGGCCGTCACGACCAGCGACTCGAAATACTCGCGCAACGCGCCGCGCGTCGGCCCCTGCGCCTTGTGCGCCTCCTCCTTCGACGCCCCCGCGCCGTCGCGCCCCGCCGCCTTCGCACGCACCTGCGCGCCCCCCGCCTCGACAGGCGGCTCGGCCACCCCCGCTCCCCTCGACTCTCTGCTCATATGGACTCATCCTAGTGAACCTCTCCGATAACGGTCAAGCCGAACGCCAGCCGCAAACGAAGGGATTCCCCGACGACCGTCCCGCCGGAACACACATCACCCCGCGCCCTCTGCGGTATTACGACCCTCTTAACCGCGAAGGTCACAAACTACACGCGAAGGGCGCGGAGATTTCTCTCGCCCTGGCGGTGAGGTGAATTATGTTGTTTCACGCACGAAACACTGTTCCATCTTCGCACGTTTCGTGCTACAATGTTTCGCATGAAAGCGACGGAGAAAAAACGGGGCAGCAGGGTTTCCGAGTTCACGCCCGCCGAGCAGCGTTCGGCGCGCGCCGAGCGGGTCAGGGTCTTCGAGGCGGAGCCTTACGGCTGGATCGCGCAGTCCGAGTCGGGCGTCGAGCGCGGCTACCACCTCTGCCGCGACCCCGACACGCGCGCGCTCGCCTGCACCTGCGCGGACTTCATCTTCCGTGGGAACGCCGAGCCGGGCTACGAGTGCAAGCACGTCGCGGCAGTGCTGAAGTTCGTCGGGCGGCAGTACCTGAAGTTCGAGTACGACCCGCGACGCCGGATGGCGCGCGTGGCTTAAAGAGGAATTTAAAGAGGAGCGATGAGTAAGACTTTTAAGTGCGAAGCCTGCCGCCGCGCGTCCGAGACGCTGCACCTGCGCGACTCGGACGGCAAGTGGGTCTGCGCCCACTGTATCCCGGCTGCCGAGCTGGACGCGTGCGAGGGACTGCGCGAGCGGCTGGGGCTGAAACCAGCCGCGCGAGCGCCGCGCCGCAAAGCGGCTTAGTGGACGATGCGGCGGACGCTCACGCGCTGCCAGAGGACTTCCTCGTCCGGGTAGGCGATGCCGTTCTCGGAGCGCAGGGCCGCAGCCGTCTCGACGATCAGCTTCAAGTCCTGGAAGACGCTGTGGCAGTCCAAGCACGCCGACAGGTGCGTCCTGATGAAGATGCTTTCGTCTTCGCCGAGCGAGCCGGCGCTGTATTCGCTGAGCAGTTCGATACTTCTGGCACAGTCCATGGGGCCGTTCCTTTGAGGTGGCAAATTTTTGGCCTTCCGCAGAACCCGGAAGGTCAGTTAGATGCTGCTTCCTGCCGGATTAATTGCCTCAGCTTCAGGCGGGCTTTGTGCAACTGCGATTTCGACGTGCCCTCGGCGATGCCGAGCATGTCGGCTATCTCGTAGTGCTCGTACCCTTCGATGTCGTGCAGGACGAAGACGGTGCGGTAGCCGGGGGGCAACTGTTGGAGCGCCCTCTCCAGCGAGATGCGGTCAATGACGGGCATCGTGGCGGGATTCCCCGTCCCCTTGACTATCTGAATCGGCGTCTCGCCCTCGTCCGTGAGCAGTTCCGACCGCGTGCTCTTCTTCCTGAAGTGCATCAAGACCTGGTTGACGGTCATGCGGTGCAGCCAAGTCGTGAACTGCGACTCGCCGCGGAACATCCCTATCTTGTTGAAGAGTTGAAGGAAAACATCCTGCGTCATGTCCTCGGCCTCGGTGGGGTTTCCCATCATGCGGAGCGAGAGGGCATAGACACGCCTGTAGTGGCGGCGGTACAGCTCCTCGAAAGCACTCCCGTCGCCGGCGGCGGCCTTCTTCGCTAAATCAAAGTCCGACTCCTGCGGTTTTTCTACCTCGGCTACAGTCACGTTTTATTATTCCTTCTCTATTTTTCTCTGATTATCCACCAATTTCTCGCAAATGGGAAACAGCCGCGCGACGGCAGTGTTGAAATCCTTTAATCCCGGCGGTGAAATGCTAAAGTTCAGAGGCGGGGCTGCGCCCGCCGGCTCAACTCGTTCGGAGCTTGAGCCGGCGGGCGCAGCCCCGCTTTTAAATGGCTGGTGTTTGAGACCGAACGGGGAGTCGCGCTTACTGCAAGCTATCCGTGAAAGCTTTGAGCAGGCGCGCGCGCGACGGGTGGCGGAGCTTGCGCAGAGCCTTCGCCTCGATCTGGCGGATGCGCTCGCGCGTCACGTCGAAGTTCTTGCCGACCTCTTCGAGCGTGTGCTCCTCGCCGTGGGGGCCGAGGCCGTAACGGAGCTTGATGACGACCTCCTCGCGCGGGCTGAGCGTGGCGAGCACAGCGTCCGTCACCTGCCGCAGATTCGTCGTCACGACCGAGTCGGCGGGGCTGACGCGCGACTTGTCCTCGATGAAGTCGCCGAGGTGCGAGTCCTCCTCCTCGCCGATAGGCGTTTCCAGAGAGATCGGCTGCTGCGCCAGCTTGAAGACGGCGCGCACCTTCGAGACGGGCATGTCAACCTTGACGGCGATCTCCTCAGTCGTCGGCTCGCGCCCCAGCTCCTGGACGAGCGCGCGGCTGGTGCGGATGAGCTTGTTGATGGTCTCGATCATGTGCACCGGGATGCGGATCGTCCGAGCCTGGTCGGCAATTGCGCGTGTCACAGCCTGACGAATCCACCAGGTTGCATACGTCGAGAATTTATAACCGCGCCGCCACTCGAACTTGTCCACGGCCTTCATCAGCCCGATGTTCCCCTCCTGGATGAGGTCGAGGAATTGCAGGCCGCGGTTCGTGTACTTCTTGGCGATGGAGACGACGAGTCGGAGGTTCGCTTCCGTCAGCTCGCGCTTGGCTTCTTGCGTCTCGTGCTCGCCCGCGACAATCGTCTGGTAGGTGCGCTTGATCTCGACGGGCGAGACGCTGTGCTCCTCCTCGATCTTCTTGAGCCGGCGGCGGGCCGCGCTCAACTGCCGCTTGAATTCCCTCTCGGTTTCCGGCTTGATGCGCCTGTTCTCAAGCTTCTCGGTCAGCTTCTTGGTCTCGCGCTCGACGCTGCGCACCTCCTTGTGCGCGGCGGCGATGGCGTCAATCAGGCGCTGGCGCGCGCTCTCCTTCAGGTTTAGATTTTTAATCTCCTGCGAGATTTCCAGGCGCGTGCGCGCCACCTTGCGCTTGAGGCGCAGGAGCTTCTTCGTCTGCTTGCCGCGCATCACCTTCTGCTCGGCGGCGAGCTTGTGCCACTCCCTCAGGCCCTCGCGGAAATGCTTGCGGATATTCTCGACGCCTTCGAGCGTCCACTGGAGATATTCGTCGGCCTTGTCCTCGGCCTCGGACACGTCCGCCTGGTCGGAGAAGTTGACCACGTCGCGGATGCTCAAAGCGCCCGATTCGAGTTCTTCGCCGATGCGTATGAGTTCCTTGACCGCGATGGGCGAGCGCGAGATGGCCTTGTGACTCTTGATCTGGCCGCGCTCGATCCGCTGCGAGATGGAGACCTCCTGCTCGCGCGTCAAGAGCGGCACGGTTCCCATCTGCCGCAGGTAGACGCGCACCGGGTCGGCACTCTTCTCGTCCTCACCCGCCGAGAGGTCGAGTTCGTCAACCTCGTCGAGCGTGCCTTCTTCGTCGGCGTCCGCCGCCAGCGAGGCGACCTCGGAGATCAACTCCTCGTCGGACTCGACGCCGCCGATGTTCGAGGCTTCCAGTTTCTGAAGAACGTCGTCAATATCGCGCTCGGCGACCGCGTCGCTCGCCACGACCTCGCCGTAACCCTCGAAAAACTTTTCCCCGCCCGACTCCAAAAGCTCCAGCCCTTGATTCTTCATCTTCTCTTTCAAATCCTGCCCCCCGTTTTAGACGCCGCCTCGGTGAAGCGTCTCATACGCGGCTGTTAACACTTTTGTTTCCCGCCAAAGACCCCGCCGCCCGCACGAAGCGACTGCCCGGCGCGCCCCGCTCGCAATTAACCTGTTAATACGGGTGAAATTAGATGCAAAACGAAGATTTCCCGTTGTACTCGCACCAGACGCCGGCCCGGAGGCACAGGTAGGCACTTGGCCCGCGGACTCGACTTTGAGATGCGGCGGGTCACACGTCGGTTGGTAGTGCCGTGCGAATAACGGATGCCCCCTTCTAAGCGAAGAAATAGCATAGTTTACTGAAAGATTCCAGCCCGCAACGGCTCATTCGCCGGTCTTTCTTTAATTACCGACACTTTTTCGTCAATCTTCCGACGGAGACATCGGGGGTGAACGCTTCGGAGAAAGAAAACAATGCGGGAAGGGCATGGTTGTGTGGTAAAAGGAGGCTGGCGGAGTTGCCGGAAGGGAGTGAAGGGTTCCGAATCGGACATGCTGCCTTTGGTTCTGCTGTTCATCTTCTGGGCGGTCGTACCCGGCCTAATCACGGGTTGGATGTTCGGGGAGCGCGGGAGGCGTTTCGTCCCCGGACTCCTGCTCGGAATCGTGTGCGGCCCCGTCGGCATTCTGGCCGCGCTGGCCTTCATCTATGTCGCCGAACGAAGGGACGCGCGCGGGCGACCGACTCCGCGCGGGCGGGCCGTCCGAGTGTTCTACGACCTCCCCGTGGTCGGTCGGCTGCACGTCTCGACCGTGTGGGCGCTGGCCGGGGTGGCGACCTTCCTGTGCCTCTGGATGGTCGGAGGCATCGGGTACGAACTCTACAGGGCCGGTCTGAATCCCGCGCCTTCAGAGCGCGCCGCCGACGCGCCGCCGGGTGCGCTCCAAGCCGCGGGACACTCGGCGACGACTACTTCTTCGCAGGCCCGCTCGCCTTCCAACGACTCCAGGCCGACCGCCCCCGCGCAGGAGAATATTCCTATGCAGCCGCGGGCCGCGCTGCTCGGCAACATCTCAGCCCAGCCGGGACAGGCTGCACACGCGGCCACGCGCTCCGAGAACTCCTCGATCCTGGGCAGCCAGCCGACATCGCCTGACACGTCCGGCACCGCCGCGGGGTCTTCACAGCGCGAAGGTAAAACAACTACGCCGCCACCTTCGCCCGCGCCGGGGTCTGCCTCGGCGGCGGCGAACACGAAAGCGCCGGCGCAGTCGCGCGAGGCCGCCGTGTCCGAAGTGACGCGAGAACTCGTCTCGCAGGGTCACAGGGTTCACGCCGCGCTGAGCGGCGACGCACAGACCACGACGCTCTCGCTCTCCGGCGAGTCTTTGACGCGCGAGGCGGGCAACCAGGTGCTCGGCAAAAGGCGTCTGCGCGAGTCTTTGAAGGCCGCCGGGGTGCGCATCGTCGTCATGATCAACGGCCAGGGGAGCTGGACGTACATCCTCTAAAGCCTCACCATCTCTCCTGAAAACTTTCTGCGTCTCGCCCGCCAAAACTCTCCGCGCGGGCAGTGCGAAGATGCTTCCGAATACGCTCACTCCCGATTTGGTTAAAGCCACCAACCATTTCGTCTCCCGGCGAAAGAGGTGAGTCATAGCTCCTTCCCTCCCTCGATCTGAAAAGGCCGGAAATGCGCGGCGGTCGGCGCACGGCCCCTCTCGCGGCGCGGTGGCACGCATCTTGTTTACTTATTCGGCGTCTCGCGAAAGGGACTGGTTGCCGGCGCGATAGCAACGGCGATCACAAAGCTGAGGTTCAGTTGTGAAGGGGAGAGCACAGCCGAACCTCAGCTTTTATTTTGCCCTTTTACGTTTGTGTGTTTCGCGCGGGCGGAGTGATAATGCCGGGCATGAACGACAACTCGCCGGAGAGGACGGAAGCGGGCCGCACCGTCCTGGTCGTGGACGACATGAACGACAACCTCATCCTGATAAGCCTCTCGCTTCAGGACATGGGCTACCGCGTCGTCACCGCGACGAACGGCGCTG
This sequence comes from Acidobacteriota bacterium, assembly GCA_003222975.1. Lineage (GTDB taxonomy): Bacteria > Acidobacteriota > Blastocatellia > Pyrinomonadales > Pyrinomonadaceae > QHXN01. The sequence continues at coordinate 14,201 of QHXN01000119.1, forward strand.
ACGCGCTGGGCGTGGCGAAGCTGGCGCGCCCCGACCTGATCCTGATGGACATCGCCATGCCGCAGCAGGACGGCCTCGCCGCCACGCGCCGCATACGCGAGGAGGCGGAGTTGCAGAGCGTGCCCGTCATCGCGCTCACGGCCTTCGACACGGACGGCTTCCGCCAGGCCGCCTTCGACGCGGGCTTCAACGGCTACCTGACCAAGCCGATTGATTTCGAGCGCCTGCGCAACCTGATACGGAAGCTCCTCGCCATGGATAAAGGAAGCACGACGCCTCTCTGAGAGGCTGTTTGAAAATCCCGCAAGAATAACAACGCCGGACTGTTCAAAAGTTTCTTATGCCCAGTTGCAAAGGGGACAGGGAATCAGAGTTCAAGCTTTAGCTTGCAATTTCCGCCGGTAACCACAAGCTAAAGTTCGAACTCTGAACCATCCCCTCATCGCGACCCGGTATTAGCTCACTCGTCGCCGGGACGAGTGTGGTACTTGAGCCACACGCGCTCTCGACGGATGTCGCCCGCGCGCCACAAGCCGGCGACCGCTGAGGCCACATACCTGTGGAGAATCCAGTATTTTCGCAGCGCCAAAGGCGGCACGGTCTTTGCACCTACCGCCGCGTTCCTAAAATTTTCCGCATGCGTCTTCTCACGCGAGGCGCGAAAGGTTCTTCAATCCATCTTGATAAAACAGACGACCATCGCCGCGCCCGCCGAGACGAGCGGCCTCGGCTTGCACACGGCGGTTCCGGTGCGCGTGCGCCTCAGGCCCGCGCCGCCCGACAACGGCCTCGTCTTCGTCCGCACAGACCTCGACGACTTCGAGATCAACGCCTCGGTCGAGTGCATCGCGCACTGCTCCTACGCGACGACCCTGATGCGCACGGGCGTCATGCTCTCGACGGTCGAGCACCTCCTGGCGGCGCTGCGCGGCCTCGGCGTGGACAACGCCTACATCGAGGTTGACAACCTTGAGCTGCCGATCATGGACGGCTCGGCGGACGACTTCGCCGCGATGATCCTGCGCGCCGGGGTGGTCGAGCAGCCCGCCGCGCGTCGAGCGCTTCGCGTGCGCCGCCGCGTCCAGATAGAGCAGGGCGACCGTCGCATGTCCGTCGAGCCGCACGAGACGTGGGAGATAGACTGCATGATTGACTTCCCCCACCCGCTCATCGGCATGCAGCGACTCCGCTTCGACGCGCTCGACCCGGAAGCCTTCCTGCGCGAGATTGCGCCCGCGCGCACGTTCGGCTTCACCGAAGAGATCGAAGTGCTCAGGCGTGCCAACCTCATCCGCGGCGGCTCGCTCGAAAACGCCATCGTGCTCACGCCCGCGGGGATGCTCAACGAGACGCCGCTCCGGCGCGCCGACGAGTTCGTCCGCCACAAAATCCTCGACATCATCGGCGACCTCGCGCTGCTCGGCATGCCGCTCCTGGGCCTCGTCCGCGCCGAGCGCAGCGGCCACCTCCTCCACGCCGCGCTCATGTCGAAGCTGCTGCGCGACGACGCGGCCTGGGAGATCGTGGACATGCCGGTCGGCGCTCACCTCGCTGTCGCGAGTTGAAGGCAAAAGTAAAAAGGCAAAGGGCAAAAGAAGAGACGCGAGACACAAGTCTCTGCCGCCTTCACTTTTGCCTTTTGCCTTTTTACTTTCGCCTTATTTTATTCCTGCACGATCTCGTAGATGATATGCAAGCGTAGCTCGCTGCCGACGACTTCGTGGCGCACGTCGCGGGCGCGCAGCCGAAGCCCTTTGCCGCGCGTGACGGGGAGGCGCGCGCCGAGTTGTTCGGCGCGGAGTATCTCGACGGGGTTGACGCGGCTGTCAATCGCGTCCTGCACCAGGCCAGTCAGTCCAGGGCCGACGAGTGACATGGGGATGTTCTTCAGCTTGAGTTCGCGGACGTTGATTCGCGCGTTGAGTGCCTGTTTCGACTCGTCGAATTCGAGGTCGAAGGCCGTGTCGGCCCAGCCCTCGAAGTTGAGGCAGCCGACGAGCGGCGCGTCATAGGAGCCGCGGAAGGCGACGGGCGCGGTGATGCGCCCGTCGCTGAAGCGCATGGCGGTGCGCGTGCCGGCGGCTTCGCTGAGGAGTTGAATCTGACTCGCGCACTTCCCTCCCGCGCCGCCGTCCTTCGACAGGGGGAAGCTCGGCGGCTCCGGCTGCGACGCGACCGCCTGAAGCAGCGAGTTCAGAAACTCCTCATTCAGCACAACCACGACCTCGCCCGCCGGACTCGCGCGCTCCCCGCGGACTGCTTTAACTACACCCCGCCGCTTCACGCGAGCCGACGCCGGCAGCGACAACCCGCAGTACGCAGCCAACGCGAACAACAACACTGCGACTTTCATCTTTTTCATAACTTGCATTCACGGGGAGCGTGCGGAAACACGAAGGCTGAGCGCCCCGTCATCTCAGAGGCCGCTGCGCACGATGTCGTGGAGGCGGAGAAGGCCGACGCAGCGACCGTCCGCGGCGACGACGGGCAGGACGGCGATCTGCGAGGGTCGGTTCTCCATCAGTTGCAGCGCGGCGTGCGCGAGCATGTCGGGCGTGACGACAACGGGCCGGCGCGTCATCACGCCTTCGCAGGTCAGCCCGGCCAAGTCTTCGAGTTCCACGCGCTGCAAGGCGCGGCGCACGTCGCCGTCAGTGATGACGCCTTCGAGGTGGCCGCGCCCGTCCACGACGTTGACCGCACCCAAGCCCCCGCGGCTGATCGCCCGCACGACTTCGAGGAGCGTGGCCGCCACTGGGACGGTCGGGTTCTCGACGCCGCCGTGCATCAGGTCTTTGACCTTGAGCGTGAGCCGCTTGCCGATGCGCCCGCCCGGATGGTTCAGCGCGAAGTCTTCCGGCGTCAGACGCTTCACGCTCATCAGCGTCATCGCCAGCGCGTCGCCGATGGCGAGCGCGACCGTCGTGCTCGTCGTCGGCGCGAGGTTCAGGGGGCACGCCTCCTGCTCGACCGAGGCGTCGAGCACAACGTCGGCGCGGCGCGCGAGCGCCGAGTTGAGGTTGCCGACGACGGCGACGACCGCCGCGTGTCGGTGTTGCAGGTAAGGCAGAAGCTCCAGGACTTCGGCGGTCTCGCCACTGTTGCTGAAGACGATGACGATGTCGTCGCCGTTAACTAAGCCGATGCCGCCGTGCAGTGCGTCCGACGGGTGGAGGAAGACCGCAGGCGTGCCCGTGCTCGTCAGCGTCGCGGCGACCTTCTGCGCGATGTGGCCGGACTTGCCGACGCCGACCGCGACGACCTTGCCGCGGCACGACGCCAGCAGCTCGACCGCGCGCTCCACCTCCCCGCGCGCGATGCGCGACGCCGCACGCGCCACGGCCTCCGACTCCATTCGGAGCAGCGCGACGACCTCATCGAAGTGGGAATTATTCATCTGCCTCTTCCGAAACTGCGCGGCGGGAGAAGCGGGCGGCGCAGCCCGTCGAGCATACGACGAACCCGTGCCGCCGTACAACTCGCCGCCGCCGCGTCTGTTCACATAAAATTAACGTCGCTCCGGGATAATCGGATAGACAATCGCCGGGGCGTTGGACTATAGTTCCGCTCTCTTTAAGACTTCAGTTCCGTCACGGAGAAAACTCTTTCATGGCACGCTTCAGCCTGCTCCCGCGGGAGGAGCAATACTTCTCCCTCTTCCGGCAGATGACCTCCTACATCTACGATGCGGCGAGCCGCCTCGCCGAGATGCTCTCGGACAAGGACGGCGACTACGCCGCGCACCTCAAGCACATCAAGTCCATCGAGCACGCCTGCGACGAGCTGACGCACTCGGTCTCGACCAAGCTCAACTCGTCCTTCATTACGCCCTTCGACCGCGAGGACATCTACATGCTCTCAGGCTCGCTCGACGACATCGTTGACCTCATAGACGACGCCGCCCGCGCCATGGTCATGTACAACATCCGCGAGAGCACCGACTACGCGCGCCAGTTCGCCGACGTGATCCAGCGCATGGCCGTGCAGCTCCACGAGGTCGTCTCGACGCTCGAACGCCCGCAGGGCATCAACCCGCGCCTCGTCGAAATCCACCGGCTCGAAAACGAGGGTGACGACCTCTACCACGAGGCGCTCGCCGA
>QHXN01000120.1 GCA_003222975.1 Acidobacteriota bacterium
GCAATCGTCGGTTCGGCCCGACCGCTCCGTCACGGTCTTTGCGGGCGCGGACATCGAGGCGACGGCCAAGGCGCGCGAGCACTTCGCGCCCTACCCGCCTTCTTCGCCGCAGATCGCGCTCTTCAAAGACGGCCAGCTCGTCTATATGCTCGAACGCCATCAGGTCGAGAACCGCGTGGCCGAACAGATCGCGCACGAACTCACGCAAGCCTTCGAGCGCTTCTGCACTTCCGCAAGCCAAGTGATAAACGCGGAATGATGAATGATGAATTACAAGGCGCGAGCCTCTCATCATTCATCATTCCGCATTCATCATTCATCATTTCATGGCCCTCGCGCTCGACACTCCCGTCCTCCAACTCCCGCAGCACGGCATCGCGCGGCTCGGCGCGCAGACGGCGCGCAGGCTCGCGCTGGCGCTGGCGAACGTGTCGGGCGCGCGCGACGCCTCGGAGGTGTCGGTCGAAGACCTCCTGAACTACCTGCCGATGCGCTACGAGGATCGCTCGAACCTCGCGCGCATCGCCGACCTGCGCGACGGCGTCGAGGCGTCGCTTGAGTTGTACGTGCGCGTGGCTGGCGGCTTCCAGGTCGGGAAGAATCGCGGGCCGAAGGCCCCGCCGCTTTTCATCTTCGAGGTGACGGCTGGCGACCCGGAAAAAACGGGCAAGCCCGTCGTCGTCTGGTGGTTCGTCTCAGGCCGTCAGGCGCAGCGCATCGTCGCATACTACCGCCAGCGCTTCACGCGCGGCGCACGCTTCGTGGCCTTCGGCAAGTGGGAATGGGACGCGCGGCGCAACACCTTCGCGCTGCGTCTGAACAAGCCCGACGAGCTGGAGATGCTGCCCGGCACGTTCACGCCGCCGGAGAACGCTCTGATTCGCCTCGCCGAGCAGGGCGAGACGCAGAACGGTTCGGGCGGCGCGGACTTCGACGCCGGGATTGAAGGCAAGAAGACGGGAGGCGGCGGAGACGCGGACGCGGCGGGCGGCGTTGATGACGACGAAGAAGTCGCCGATGAAAGCGCGGTTGACGAAACGACAGACCCCGCGCTCGCCGCGATTCACGTGGGCCGACGCGTGCCCGTCTATCGAAAGCTCGGCGAGTTCCGCACGAAGCGCCTGCGCGAGATCATGCACGCCGTCTTAGGCCGTCTCGACGACGGCGCGTTCAAGGAGACTCTGCCCGCCGACCTCATCAAACGCCAGCACCTCGCTTCGCGCGCAGACGCGCTGCGACGCATACACTTCCCCGCCGAGGACGCGCCGCTCGCCGAGTATGAGCGCGCCAGAAGCCCCGCGCACCTGCGCCTCATCTTCGAGGAGTTCTTCTGGGTCGCGCTCGCCATCGCCATCCGCCGCGCCGAGCGCGTCAAGGAGCCGAAGGGCGCGCTCATCGAGGTCACGCCGCGCGTGCGCGCTTCGATCCTCTCGGTGCTCCCCTTCGAGCTGACGAACGCGCAGGAGCGTGCCGTCACGCGCATACTCGACGACATGCAGTCGGACGTGCCGATGAACCGCCTGCTTCAGGGCGACGTGGGCAGCGGCAAGACCGCCGTCGCCTTGCTCTCGATGCTCGCGGCGTTGGAGAACGGCTACCAGGCGGCGCTCATGGTTCCGACCGAGATACTCGCCGAGCAGCACGCCCGCAACATCAAACGCCTGCTCGCGAAGACTCCGTATCGCGTCGAGCTGCTCGTCGGCTCACTCAAGGCGAGCGAGAAGAAGCGCCTGCACCGTGACCTCGCCGCGGGCGAGGTTCACGCCGCCGTCGGCACGCACGCGCTCATCCAAGAGGCCGTCTCGTTTACGAAGCTCGGCCTCGTCGTCATAGACGAGCAGCACCGCTTCGGCGTGTTGCAGCGTGCGGCCCTGCGCGAGCGCGGCTTCAACCCCGATGTGCTCGTGATGACGGCCACGCCCATCCCGCGCTCGCTCGCCATGACCGTTTACGGCGAACTGGACGTGTCCGTGATTGACGAGCTGCCGCCCGGAAGAACGCCGATCAAGACTGTCGTGGTCGGCGAGGACAAGCGCGCCGGAGTCTATAAAGGAATCGAGCGCGAGGTGCGCAGCGGTCGGCAGGTTTACGTCGTCTATCCTCTGGTCGAGGAGTCGGAGAAGATGGACTTGAAGGACGCGACGCGCATGTACGAGCACCTGCGCGACCGCGTCTTCCCCGTCTTCGCGGTCGGACTCCTCCACGGCAGGATGAAGGCCGGCGAGAAGGAAGAGGTCATGCGCCGCTTCGTCGCGGGCGAGATACAGGTGCTCGTCGCGACGACCGTCGTCGAGGTCGGCGTTGACGTGCCGAACGCCTCCGTGATGATCGTCGAGCACGCCGAGCGCTTCGGCCTCTCGCAGCTACACCAACTGCGCGGGCGCGTCGGGAGAGGCGCGGAGCAGAGCTACTGCGTGCTGATGTCTTCGGACAAGCAGACGAGCGTCGCGCAGCAGCGCCTCGGCATCATGGCCGAGACCAACGACGGCTTCCGCATCGCCGAAAAGGATTTGGAGTTACGCGGCCCCGGCGAAGTCATGGGCACGCGCCAGTCCGGCGTCCCTACCTTCCGCGTCGGCAACCTCGTCCGCGACATCCAGATTCTCGAAGACGCCCGCCGCGAGGCCGAACACTACCTCACCACACGCCGCCACACGCGCGAGACCTCCCGTCTCATCGAGCGCGTCCGCGCCGACGCACGCTTCGGCCTCGCCGCCATCGGATGAGAAGTTCGGAGGCGAAATGGCTACGGCGTGGGGACGTTATCCGGGGAAGTCGGGCTATAATTAACCCGGACTTGTTTTCTTCAGGAGATAGCCATGCAAGTAGAAGAGCTGGTCGAGAAGATCAAGAATCTGCCGCCGGAGCGCATTGCCGAGGTCGAAGACTTCGTGGACTTCATCACCCTGCGCGACGACCACCGTTTAGTGCAGGCCGCCGCCAAGCTGTCGGAGGACTCATTCCGCGAAGTGTGGGACAACGAGGAAGATGCCGCCTACGACCGTCTATAACTTCGGCGACGTGGTGTTAGTGCCATTCCCCTTCACCGACCAGAGCGGCGCGAAGAAACGTCCGGCGGTCGTCGTCAACTCCGCGGCCTACAACGGAGCGAGACGCGACTTGGTGTTGATGGCCGTTACGAGCCAGGTCAGGGCCACGACGAGCGTGGGCGAGGTCTTTGTCACGGAATGGAAGAGGGCCGGACTGCTCAAGCCGTCGGTCATTAAGCCGGTGCTGACAACTGTTGCGAAGGGGCTTATCCTGCGAACGCTCGGCCAGCTAGAGGCAGCCGACCAAAGTACGTTGCGCGACGCGCTGCGCCTTATCCTCGGCTGAGAACTAAACAACTTACGCTGGAGCTTTGTGAGTAGAAAATTATCCCGCCACACGCGCGAGACCTCCCGCCTCATCGAGCGCGTCCGCGCCGACGCACGCTTCGGCCTCGCCGCAATTGGATAGTAGAGTGTAAGTTGATAATATAAGTAAACAGAAGAACCTTTTTGTTTACATTATAGCACATCAAAAAAGGATTGCGTTTTGTTGTGGAAAACAGTACAAGGCGGTTGTAGTGATAATGCTGCGGCCTACTATGCGTTATAGCTGCTTCTATAGATCAACGACAATAAGTCAAACTCCTCTAAGGAGAAGGCATGAT
>QHXN01000135.1 GCA_003222975.1 Acidobacteriota bacterium
AGCCATAGTCGGCGAAGTTAACACGGCTGCGCGCGGTGTGTTAGACGAAACGCATCCCGCGCTCAATCGAACGCTCACGCTCTACGTCGGTAAACCTCGCCCCCTGCCAGAGCGGGTGACCCTGTTCCCGCGCCGGCCACTCTCCGGCTGCATGACGGCGCATGCCTCTCCCCTTGAGAGGTAGTGCGCGCGCTTTGTTGAGGCTCTTATTACGGCGAAAGGCACTTGCCTGAGAATCGGCCTGCTGCGCGCAGACCGGCAGCGATAATAAACACGCCAGAGCGCCGGCGGCCACGAGCACGCTTTGCCGCGACGCCGCAACACTGGTCGCTGATCGCAGCTTAATCTCGGCACTTAAAGGAAACGGTTGCATCGGCGTTGGGTGATCAAACATTGAGCGATTACCTTACCATAAAATAAGACCGGCGCTACCTCGTAAAAGCAGCGTAAAGTGCGCCTGGCGACGAACGTAAACATCTCCACCAATAGCGAACATTAGAACCCGCGACGAGCGTGATGAGAAAAGCCGCGGCGCAGCCGGCAAGGAACGTAAAGGTGCGAGCCTCACGTCCCGTGCCGGCTGTACTTCTTTACGCAGTCGCGCGACGTACCGCGGATCAGTTCCCCGCTCCGGCCACGGCCCGGTTGGCGGGATTCAACGTGATCGGCGGGCCGGCGAAGAGCGTGCTCGCGCCGTGCTCAAGCGCCAGACGGTTGAAGGCCGCAACGTCTGTGTTGAGGAGTTGGTTGATTGCTTCGAGGTGTCCCTCCAACTCCTTGCGGACTTCGGCTATCCCCTCGCGCTGCGGATCAGACGGCGCTTGGCCGTAGTCGGAGATGACGCCGCGCATGATCCCTTGCAGTCGGTCGTGGAAGCGGGCGAGGAAGTGTAGGCGGTCGGACGCGCCCGGCTGGACTTCGTTGTTGTAGAGCGGCGCTTCGACCTGTTCGAGCTTGCGGCTGAGCGCGCGCGCCTGTTCGAGAACGGGCCTGTACGACGCCGGCACCTCCGCCCCCTGCCCTTCCGCGCCGAGAATCCCCGGCAGCTCGGCGACCTGCCGCTTGAGGCTGTTGATGCGGTTGAGCGCTTCGGTCAGCGCGTTTAGTTCGTCGCGCAGCTCAAGACCCGCCTGCACCTGCGCGCGGAAGGCCGCGAGGTCAACGGGGATGCGCGGGTCGAGTCCGACCTGCACAACCTGCGTCTCGGTCTTCCCGTTCGCCGTGACCGACACTTTGTACATGCCGGGCAGGACGAGCGGCCCGCCGGAGAAGTTGAAGCCGGACTCCGCGTCGGCGCTCTCGCCCTGCGGCGGGTTGTTGAAGTTGAGCCGCTTCGGGCCTTCGTAGCGCAAGTCCCAGACGGCGCGGTTAAATCCTTTCTGCGCCGGGCCGTAGATCGTGCGGATTGTCTGGCCCTGCTCGTCCGTGATGACAATCTTCACGGGCATCTGTCTCGCGCGTCGCTGCTCCGGCGTTTGCTTGATCTCGGACGAGAGGTAGTAATCAATGGTCGCGCCGCGCGGAGGGTTCGGCGCGGAGTAGCCGCCCATGCTGAAGCCGCGCCTGCCCCACGTCTGCCAGTGGTTCGTTGGCGGCGCGCTGAAGAGTTGGAAGCCGGCGGCGTCCACCTGTGGGTTGAACTCTTCGAGCGGCGTGATGTTGTCGAGGACGAAGAGGCCGCGCCCGTGCGTCGCGACGAGGAGGTCGTGGCTCTTCCTCACGAACTTGATGTCATAGACGGGTACGACGGGGAAGTTGCTCCGCAGCGGAGTCCAAGACGCGCCGTCGTTCGCCGAGTAGAAGAGTCCCGTCTCCGTTCCCAGCATGAGGAAGCCTTTGCGGTTCGGGTCTTCGCGGACGACCTTTGCGGGCTGATCTTCGGGAAGGCCCTGCGAGATTGATGTCCAGGTCTGTCCGAAGTCGTGGGTCTTGAAAACGTATGGCTTGTCGTTGTCAACCTCGTGGAAGTCAAAGGCTGCGTAGGCTGTGTCCGCAGAGGACGGCGACGCCTCGATCTGCTGCAAGCGCCCCCACTGCGGCAGGCCCTTGACGTTCGTTGCGACGTTCGTCCAGTGCGCGCCGCCGTCGCGTGTCACCTGAACGTTGCCGTCGTCCGTGCCGACCCAGATCACTTTCGGGTCAACGGGCGAGATGCAGATGGAGAGAATCGTGTCGAAGGTCTCCGCGCCGCTCAAGTCCAGTTCGACGGCCCCGCCGCTGCTCTCCTGCTTCGACTTGTCGTTGCGCGTCAGGTCTGGGCTGATCGGAGTCCAGTGCGCGCCGCCGTCCGTTGATTTGAAGAGGACGTTTCCGCCGAGGTAAATCTCGTCGGGGTTCGTGCCGGAGACGGCGATGGGCGAAGTCCAGTTGAAACGGTACTTGAGGTCTGCGGGCTTCAGAGCCTCCACGCCTTGCAGGTAGGGCCGCAGCGACTTCGTCGCGCCGTTGCGCTTGTCGAGCCGGCGGATCGAGCCGTTCTGCGAGTCGGCGTAGATGATGTGCGAAGCGCCGGGCGCGGGCACGACGTACTCGCCGTCGCCGCCGACCACGGTGTACCAGTCGTCGTTCGTCACGCCCGTCGGACTCAGGCTGTTAGACGGGCCGCACCAACCGTTGTTGTCCTGCAATCCGCCGCAGAGGTTGTACGGCGCTTCGTCGTCCGCCGCGACCATGTAGAACTGCTCAATCGGCAGGTTGTCGAGGAAGCGCCAGCTCGCGCCCGCGTCCGCCGAGACGTAGACGCCGCCGTCGTTCCCCAAGATGATGCGGTCGGAGTTCTGCGGGTCAATCCACATCGTGTGGTTGTCCGGGTGGACGCCGCGGCCTATGACGCGCGCGGTCTTGCCGCCGTCGTCTGAAAGAAGCACGTCGTAGGAGAGGAAATAGACCTTCGACTCGTCGCGCGGCGAGACCATCAGCTCGCTGAAGTAGAAGGGGCGAGCGTTCAAAGCGTGGTTGTCACTCACCTGACGCCAGTGGTCGCCGAGGTCAACCGAGTCCCAGAGTATCCCGCGCTTTGCCTCGACGAGCGCGTAGATATGGTGCGGGTTCGACGGCGACGCGCCGAGGCCGATGCGGCCCGTCGGGACTTCCGGCAATCCGTCGGTCAACTTCTTCCAAGTGTTGCCGCCGTCAACCGAGCGGTAGATGCCGCCCGTCGGGCCGCCGCTTTCGAGCATCCAAGGGCGGCGCTGCACGGGCCACATCCCGGCGAAGAGGATCATCGGGTTGCCGGGGTCTATGATGAGCGAACTCGCGCCCGTCGTCTCGTTTATGTAGAGAACCTTCTGCCAGGTCTTGCCGCCGTCCGAGGTGCGGAAGACGCCGCGCTCTTGGTTCGGCCCCCAGGCGTGGCCGATTGCGCCGACGAAGACCTTGTTCGGGTCGTTCGGGTCAACGACGATTGAGGAAACCTGCCCTGCGTCCTTCAGACCGGCGAAGCGCCAAGAGTTTCCGCCGTCGGTCGAGACATAGACGCCGCGACCGCCGGAGATGTCGTTGCGTATGTTGGCCTCGCCTGTCCCGACCCATACGACGTTCGGGTTCGAGGGCGCGAGCGCAATCGCGCCGACTGACGCGACGGCCTCCTTCTCGAAGATCGGCTTCCACGAAAGGCCGCCGTCGTTTGTGCGGAAGACTCCGCCCGCGGCGGCCCCGACGTAATAGACGTTGGGCTGGCCCGGAACTCCGACGACCGCCGTCACGCGACCGCCGCCCGCCGCCGGCCCGAGGTTTCGGAACTTCAGATTCTCAAGCGGGTCGCTCGGCCCGTTCCGCTCCGCGGCGCTTCGCTCCGCGCGCGAAGTTTGCTCCTCGGCCCGCCCCGCTTCTTGCGGCTCCGTGTTCTGCGCTTTGGCCGCCGGGAGAACTCCGACGAGCGTCAGCGCCAACAGACTGGTCAGCGAATGTATCCGTTTCATGGTTGGACTCCTGTAGGAAGGCGAACTGCCGTGTCGAACCTACTTGCGTGAGTGTAGATTCCCGACCGATACTCAGTATCCAGACTTTAAGGAGGTGCAGTCTATCACCGGGCGGCGTTGTCAGCAACGATCTATAAGGTCAGAGTTTTCCGTCGCCACCGCAGAAAGTATCTTTTCGCCCTTGAGGCACTTCATGATCTCTGTGTGCCCGGCGAGGATTCGCGCGGCCTGTTCCGGCCTCGGCGCGAGCGGCCAGTCGTCGTGATCGAACGTGCCGCCGCCGTACCCGCAGTTAAGGATCGGGAGATTGTCGCCCACTCGCTCAGCGCCCACGTCGGCATCAATGGCAACCAGATGGCCGCTGTCGGCGGCCTGTCAAAAGCCAAGGCCGCGACCGAAGTTGACGCTAAAGGCTTGGCGGTCACGCCCGGCTTCATCGACATGCTCTCGGACTCGGAGCTTTCATTGATCGCCGACTACCGCTCGCTCGGCGAGTTGAGGCAGGGCGCGACGACGCAGATTTTCGACGAGTCTTCGGCGGGGCCGCTCAACGACGAGACGGAGCGGAACCGCCTCTCGACGCAGGGCGAGATCAAGTCCCGCGTCCCCGGATGACGCTTGCCGACTTCATGAAGTACCTCGAAGCTCGCGGCGTCTTTCAGGACTTCGCGTCCTTCGTCGGCGCGGCGACGGCCCGCGAGCACGTCATCGGACTCATAGACGAACAGCCCGCGCCGCGGCAGCCAGAGCAGATGCGGCAATACCCCCGGCGAGGTTTAATAGAATCGGCTCGACTCGCTGCCCACATTGCGTATGTGTGGCTTGCTAGGACAAGGTATATGTTCGACCCTCTAGCAATAGTGACGGGCATCCGTTTGAAATCCTCAAATGATAAAAGATCATGGCCCGTTGACCGTGAGGCGAATCTGCCATATATTTTAGGCAGCCTTGCACTCAGGCGTCAGGAGGTGTTATGGAGTGGCGAGAGACAATCAGCGCACTCGGCGGGCGAGAAGTGTTGGGTAAGGATGTAATTTCTGGCTCTGCTTTCGTGCAAACGGTTGAGCGCGGATTGCCGCGTAGCGCTCTCGCTGAACTGAAGCGCTTCAGTCATCTATCCGACTCTGACTTAACCGCGGTCATTCCCCGTCGAACGTTAACTAGCATCAAGCGGGCGCGTCGGCTCACGCCCGACCAGTCGGACCGCATCGCGCGCACCGCAGGCATCGCCGCTCTAGCACAGCGAGTTTTCGGTGACGTGGATGTCGCGCGCGAGTGGCTGCTGACGCAGAACCCGGCGCTTGAGGGGCACGTCCCGCTCCGTCTTCTTCGAACCGGGAGTGGCGCACATTTGGTCGAAGCAGTCCTGCTGCGCATCGAGTACGGAGTTTATGAATAATGTTCGCGTGGCGTCTGGCGAGCGGGCGTTACCCGCCGCTGACGGGGGAAGGGGCGAGGCTCGTCGGCGGGAGGTGGAACTCGCCGGGCCGCCCCCTCGTCTATGCGTCGGAATCACTGGCCCTCTGTCTGGCAGAATGTTTAGTTCACGTGACCGGCAGTCTCCCGAAAGACTATGCCGCATTTAAGATCGAGATTCGCGATGACGACATTGAAGAGTTGAGATTGAAGAAGCTTAAAGCCGAATGGGAACATGACTTGGTTCGGACACGCACCATAGGGGACGAGTGGTTAATAAAAGAGCGCAGTTTAGCTCTGATCGTACCGAGCGCAGTATTGCCTGATAGTAGGAATATCCTGATCAACCCACAGCACCCGGGCGCGGCTCGATTGCGCGTTGTCTCACAACAGCCTTTCACGTTCGACTCGCGCCTGCGCCCCGTGCGCTAAAAAGTGGGCACTTTAGTCGGCGGCATAGTGCCGGAGGTGGGATAAGGCTAACCAATAAGCATATTCAACAGGGGCGTGAGAGACTCGAAGGCCCTTGTTGATATTATGCTGGTTGCGATGGAGAAGGAATCGGCGGACACGAAGGCACGAATAGAATCGTTGGATCACCAATCGCGGCTGCGGATAAGCGCAAGCAGGCGGATTTGAACGCGGAGGCGGTGCGGCGGGTTCTGAGTGACGAACGGTTCGGCGACTGGTCAAAGGCGCTCCGGGCGAACGCTCCGACGGAGAAGAACCCAAACCGCACGTTGCTGGAAAAGCATCTGACCGATTACACCAGCCGCAACACATTCGACTATTTCACACACAAAGACCTCGGCGGCTTCCTGCGCCGCGAGCTTGATTTCTATATCAAGAATGAGGTCATGCATCTGGACGACATCGAATCGGAGTCGGCCCCGCGCGTCGAGCACTATCTCTGCAAGGCCAAAGCGATACGGCGTATCGCCCACAAGATAATCGCCTTCCTTGAGCAGTTGGAGAATTTCGAGAAGAAGCTCTGGCTCAAGAAGAAGTTTGTCGTCGAGACGAACTACTGCGTGACGCTCGACCATGTGCCGGAAGATTTGTACTCAGAGATCGCCGCCAACGACGCGCAACGAGAGGACTGGGCGCGGCTATTTGCGATTGATGATATTATAGATGGTCAATCAATCATTCAATCATTCAATCATTCAATTATCTGGCGGGACAAACCCGCTCGTCAGAAGAGATTTACAGCGACATATTGCAGGCCGTTCTTAACGCTCCCGCTCAGGCTGCCCTCCACGTCGAGAATTTGAGAGGCACTGATGGAGAGATCGCTCTGCGCCTCGGCGACAACCCGCCGTTCGGCCTCATCAACGTCGGCGACGCGGCCACGCTCTGCAAGCTCTGTGAAGAATACGGCGAGCTGGTCGTCACCGAGCGCGGGTTCTCCGGCTCTCTCTTTCGAGGCATTAACGACGACGACACGACTGTCAACATTCTGATTGGCTCGAAGAAATTTACTGAAGGCTGGAATAGCTGGCGGGTCTCTACGATGGGCTTGATGAACATGGGGCGGTCGGAAGGCTCCGAGATCATCCAACTCTTCGGGCGCGGAGTGCGCCTCAAAGGCTATGAATTCTCTCTCAAGCGCAGCCACCGCCTTGAAGCAGTGCGCCCGCCCAAATATATCGAGGCGCTCGAAACTCTCAACATCTTCGGCATCCGCGCCGACTACATGAGGCAGTTCAAAGATTATTTAGAAATTGAAGGCTTGTCCGCCAATAACAATCGTGTCGAGTTCCGGCTGCCCGTCATCAACAATCTCGGCGCGAAGAAGCTGCGGATGATTCGCCTGAAGGACGGCATTGACTTCAAGCGCAAAGGCCCGAAGCCGGCGCTCGCACCCCTCGACGGACAACTGTCTCGACAACTGATTACGGTGGACTGGTATCCGAAGATACAGACAACGCGCAGCAAGGGACTGCGGGCGACGGCCGACGTGGCGGTCAAGGACGTCTGTGAACTCACCCTCCAACATCTTGCTTTCCTGGATATGGAAGCAATCTTCTTTGAGTTGGAACGCTTCAAGAACGAGTGCTCATGGCACAACCTGAGCCTACCGCGCGAGAGCATCCGCGCGCTCTTGTCGTCGCCGGGCTGGTATCGCCTGCTGATTCCCAAAGAGGAGTTGGCCTTCACGAATTTCGGCAAAGTGCGATTGTGGCAGGAAGTAGCGACGACGCTGCTCAAGAAGTATTGCGACAGATATTACAAGTATCGTAAGAACGAGTATGAAATGCCGCACCTTGAGTACCGGGATTTGAGCGCCGACGACTCGAACTTCTTCGACGAATATCGCTTCCTCATTGATGGATCGCGCGAAGACTTAGTTGAAACACTCCGACAGCTCAAGGATGCGATTGACCGCAAGCAGTTGCGCGATATTGACATGGCAAATTTCCAAGCCTTCTTCTTCAGCCAGCATCTCTACGAGCCGTTGATTTATCTAAACAGCGATTTGGTGGATGTACAACCTGTTTACCTAAATGAAGGGGAGAGAGATTTCGTAATTGATTTACGAACCTTCCATCAGGAAAAACGAGAATTCTTCAGGGCCAAAGAACTATACTTACTACGCAACATGAGCCGCGGTCGGGGCATAGGATTCTTCGAGGCAGGTAGCTTTTATCCCGATTTCATCCTCTGGTTAGTTACCGGAGAGCGGCAGTTTGTTACCTTCGTTGATCCCAAGGGCATACGTAACCTGCAAGGCCCTGACGACCCGAAGATTCGTTTCTATCGCACAGTCAGAGACCTGGAATCCCGTTTGGGCGATGCTAACATCACCTTAAACTCATTTATTCTTTCGAACACTCCTTACCAGCAGGTAAGTTGGTGGGACGGGGGGATGACGTTAGCCGACTTCGAATCTCATCATGTTCTATTCACCAAGCCGGATGGGGACGACTACATCGGCAAGATGCTGGACGAAACCTTGAGACCTCTGTAAGACCGAATCAAAAAAGTTTCGTCGGTTAATAGCCGCCTACGAATATTGTCACGGCGTCAAAATCCTTTCCACTGAATGTTGAGTGTTAATTCGTCGCCCTCCGCAGATGTCCACGACCTTCGCAGGTGGCCGTCGCCGCAGTACTGACGGAATTCTTTGAGCATCATCGCTTCGAGCAGAGTCCGCCGGTCTGTCGGCACGGCGTCGAGCACCGTGTCGGAGCACAGGACGATCAACTTACGCTCGGCGCGCGTCGCGGCGACGTTGAATCGATTGCGGCTCAACAGGAACTGCGCTTCGGCGGTCGCGTACTCCTCGTCGGCCACGCCGTAAGAGACGATAATCACTTCGCGCTCTTTGCCCTGCATCTTTTCGACCGTGTCAACCAAAGGCATCGGCCTGCCGCCGCCGCCGAATCCGCGCTCGGATAGCGCCTGCCGGATGGCGCTGTTCTGCGCGCGATGCGGCGAGAG
Organism: Acidobacteriota bacterium; assembly: GCA_003222975.1. Classification (GTDB taxonomy): domain Bacteria; phylum Acidobacteriota; class Blastocatellia; order Pyrinomonadales; family Pyrinomonadaceae; genus QHXN01. Next base: position 8,781 of record QHXN01000135.1, read on the forward strand.
CACCGCCAAGCCACGTCGCACGAAGTCTCCGGGCGAGTAAGGTTGGGGAGTCTCATCTCTCGTCTCCCGCAACAACGTCCGGCTGAGCCTGTCGACCAAAAGTGCGACAAGTTCCGCCTCGATTGTGTTGCGCGCGGTGAAGCTGCGCGGCGGCGTGTACCAGCAGAGCACGACGGGGCGTGCAGGGTGCAGGATCGCGTCAACGAGTTCATCGCCCGCCCCTTCGACGAGTGGCGCGGTCTGGATTCTGATGTCCGGTCGGGTTGATCTGAAGTGCCCGCGATAAAGCACCCGGCGCGGGTAAGCGGTCAGCGGCTCGTTCATGCGGAAGTTCTCTTCGAGTTGGAAGATTTTCCGCGCTTCGAGAGAGGGGTCGTCGGCCCCGACCTGTTCAGTCTGCCGGCGCATAAAGGCGAAGACGGAGCTGAGCATATGTTCGTGCTCTTCCGGGTAGCTGCCGTGAATGATCGGCGGCAACTGCTGGTCGTCCCCCGCAAGGATGATGTTCGAGTGCGGCTTGCTCGCCCCGAAGGCGACAAGCGCGTCCGGCAGACGCATCTGCGAAGCCTCGTCAACGAGTACGACATCGAACCACGGGCGAATGACGCCGCCCGATTTTTTCATTCCCTTGTATGCGCTCCAGACCGTTCCCCCGACGACGATGCATCGCGCTTCACGCTGTAAATTGGTCTCTAAATCCTCGTCCGCGATAAACTCGACGCTCGCGGGCAACTCGTAATCCGCGGCGCTACCGCTGCCCGTGAGTTTGACGATAGACAGTGCATCGGGCGCAAGGTTGTAGTCTCGCGTCAACTCCGCCAGCTTGCGCAGCACGTTCACGATGGCGTGATGTGTGAAGGCCGTGACTAGAATACGCAACGGACTCTTCGCGGCTTGCGCGGCCAACGCGTAGCCGACGAGGATGTGCGCGACGGTGTGAGTCTTGCCCGTGCCGGGCGGCCCCCAGATGAGTGTGAGCGGCTCGCCGAAGACGCCGCGCCACGCGCGCCACTGCCCGTCATTCAGAAACGCTTCCGGGTCTCTGCCTGATTGCGTGATGCGCCCTCTGAATAATTTTTCTACCTCTCCGGCATCTCGCACCGCGGGTCGCCAATCATCCGTCCCCCCGTCGTGCAGCAGGCCATGAATGTGCATCGCGTTCTGCGGATTCTCCTGCAACTCGCGCAGCACGGCCAGAATACGGCGCGACGTGAAATCCGTGTACAACTGATCTAGGGCGCAGGGCTTTGTCAGATCAACGTGCTCTCTGAACTTGTCAGGGTTCTCCGGCAAAAGGCGCACGCGCGGCGGCGTCGCCTTCAAGTCGTACTCGACGAGCGTCACCTTGAAAGGCGCGGCGCGGCCCCAGTTGCTCTCAAAAAGCTTCCCGTCAACCTCACCCAGAAGGATTTCGGGCCGGTCTTCCGGCGTGAGGACAAGGTTGAAGTCGCCGGCCTCGAACTTCACGTCCTTTGAAGAGGCGTCGAACATGAACCAGAGCGAGTCGTCCGGCTGCGCGCTGTCGGACACGTATTGCAGCCCGCGTATGCAGACGAACTTCGCGGAGCGGTCTTCGACGGGCAGGGCATGAACCTGCTTGACGGCCAGCTCCGCGAGAGAAGTTTCTATGATAGAGAAGGCGCGCAGTGCTTCGAGCGTGCGGAAGTTGAGCGGGTCGAACTCGCCGTAGAGCAGGAAAGGCTCTTTGCGCAGCAGGAGTTGTTCGCGGAAGTCCTGCTTCAGGCGGCGTATCACGGAGTCGGTCGCGCGCAATTTGTTCTTTACTGTGTCGCCGATTTTTTCAAAGACATCGTCCGGCGACAGGCTGCGATCCGACGCGCGCTTGTCGGGATGAAAACCTTCATCTCGCCACACATCGTGGATGCGCTCGTAGGCGACCTGACTTGAGAAGTCCCACCCGAAGCCGTAGCGTGGGCGGAACGTGTATCCCTTGTCTTCGCCCTCCGCGCCGAGAGGCTGGTACATCTCCGAGACGTGCCTTAAATCGAAGACGTATGGCGTCGGCAGGGCGACCATCGTGCGCAAAACTTGGGTTACGACTGTGCCCGGCATGGAGCGAAACGTCTCCGCGTCCTGCATGACGGAGGTCGGCGGGAAGAGCCGCAGCAGGTGCGTGATCTCCGTGAGCAGTTCCGGTGGCTTTTCGTCAAACAGGTGACGCTCGACGAGGCTGCGCAAGGCGAAGAGGTCGGTGCTATCGTACACGTAAAAATGGAGCGAGCGCTGCTGTTTTCGCAACTCCCAGGCGGCCTCTTTGCGCGCCCGCCTGAGCGCGTCCTTCGCCTGTTTCGCGCGCTCCTGCAAAGCCGCCCTTTCCGCGAGCAGCGTCTCGTACTGCGGATTGGTTTTGCGCAGCACAGGGCATCTTCGCTTGAACTCCGCGGCGGCTTCTTCGGACAGAGCCAACTCGCCCTGCGCCGCCTGCACACCCGCCACCTCGTCAACCGACCGGCCTGCGATCTCGCGGTTGGCAGCGTCAACGCGCCGCAACAGCTCATTCAGCGCGCGCAGAAAATCGAGCAGGATTTGCGCCTCGCCGCCCGGCTCGCGCGAGACGAAGACTTGCTCGTCGCCGACGGCTTTACCGTTCACCTCGTCCCACCCCTCGTAAGTCTTTAGTCCAAGGGCGAAGCACGTTCCCGTCACAGCGTCCTGCTCGGCGCACAGGACGACGCGGACATCCTCGTAGCGCGGCATCAGAAGGGTCGTGGCGTGAAGTGAACGCGGCAGCCCGTCTTCGAGCGCACGTGACGTTGCGATGTAGCGCGGCAGGTTGAGCGAAAGGTCGTGGCTCAGGATTTGTAAGCGGACGATCTGTTCCGGGTCTTCTACCAGAGACAGCTCGCGGTGCGTGCTGATGCCCGACTGCCGGAGCCTGCGCTTTGACTCGGAACTGATGTACGCGATGCGCGATAGATCGAAATGCGCGTTCGCCTCCGCGCGGCAGTGATCCATGTACTCGCACATCGTGCAGTGATCCGCGACGTGGAAATGTGCGTCAGCCGCGGGGGCCTCGAAAAGTAAGCTGGCGCGGTTACGCAGGAAGTCGTCAACGGCCAGACGGTAGGGTCGCAACTCGAAAGTCACGTCGCCTTCGCGCGAGCGTATGACGGCGAACTCAAGATCAACTTCGAGGTTCGACGGCCCTGCTTCTTTAACGGCGTGGTCGAGGATGAAAGAGTAGTAGGCGACCTGCACGAAGTGTTCGTGCCGCGCCTTCTGGCTCGCCTTGAAGTCCCAGATTCGCAGCCGCGTCTTTCCGCCTTCGACCGAAGGCGGGAGCACTTCCAGCAGGTCTGGACGTGCAGGCCCCGTGGTGACGCGCGCCGCGTCCAAACCGAAGTATGCTAACAGACGCGCTTCCTGTTCTTCCTCCAGAATAACTTCAAGCTGCGCAACGAACTGCGGGAAAGGCTCGGACTGAAATGCCGCGATGAAATTGGAGAACGGCAACTCTTTAACTTGGCAACCGTCTTCGGTGCGTTCGATGCCTGCGGTCAGTACGGCTTGTTCGCCGTGCTCGTCTATGAGCGTCTGCACGTGATCGCCCTCGAAGAAGTTTCCCGCCTGCATCAGCAGCGCGATGCCGGGGCGACTGTGCGCGCGAACCTTGCGCGGGACGTTCCAGCCGATGCCCGCCTTGCCGCGCAGGGGGCCGGCCACCGTGTTCCAGCGGAAATATCTTTCGCAGCGATTGGCGAAATACTTTGCGATGTTCGAGGCCGTGAGTCGGAACTTCTGCGGTGCGTGCGAGGCTTGCGTCATAAGGATTCCTCTGGCCCTTCAGTGTCTTTCGCGGGCCTGCAAAATATGACGGCATCGTATCACAGCTAGTTCCCGGTGAAGGAGTAGCAGCATATTTTCGCTGCACGACGGCGAAGCCTTTCGTGTTATTATCCACCCGCTTCGCCCGCGCGCATTTTTAATAACTCACGCTGGCGTGCGCCGTCTTCGCTGCCTCAAATTCATGGCAGGCCGTCAACGCCCGGACACACAAGCAGGTTTGTGGCCATCTGAGCAGCCTTCTCAACTAACACCCCGGTTGGAGCACCGCTTATGTCTCACCGCGGCGAACTGACAGAACGCATGATGCGCCTCCCGCTCCTGCTCGCCGAGCGCCCGCACTCGCAGCAGGAGTTGGCGCGCATCTTCAACGTGAACGGCAAGACCATCCGCCGCGCGATTGACACGCTCTCAAGCTACTACCCGATTATCGAAGAGCGCGAAGGGCGCGAGGTCTTCTACCACTTCAGCAACAACTATAAGTACCAGCCGCCCGCGCTCACGCCCGCCGAGCTTGCGACGCTGATTCTGGCGCAGGAGTCCATCGCCGCGACCGGCTTCACCGCGCCCGGCTCGCCCTTCGCCCGCTATGGCCTTTCGCTGATGGCGAAGGTCAAATCTTCCCTCCCCCCGTCACTGCGCGACAAGCTGGACGCGCTGGCCGCGGTCTTCGGCACTGCGTCCGTCTCGGCGAAAGACTTCGCGCCGCACGCCGCGGTCATTGACCGCCTGACGCAGGCCGCGGTCGAGCGCCGACGCATACGTATGCGCTACTACACGCTCGCCACCGACACGGTCGCCGAGCGCACCGTCGAGCCTTACTCGGTCTATTTCGATCCCGACGGTGCGACTCTCAAGCTCATCGGCTACGACTACCACCGCTGCAAAATCCTTCCCTTCGCGGTTGACCACATACGTTCGCTGCGCGAGACGGACGAGAAGTTCGAGCGCCCCGCCGACTTCGACCTGCAAAGCTACCTCTCCGCCAACTGTTTCAACGGCATCCACGGCGAGCTTGTCTCCGTTCGCCTGCGCGCCTCCGGCGTCACCGCGCGCGTCTTCGCCGAGCGCACTTTCCACGACTCGCAGCGCACCGTCGAGCGCACCCCGCGCACTCCACAGCAGGCCGAGACGACCACCATCGAGATGCGCGTCGCTTCGGGGCGCGGGCTGGTTCGCTTCATCCTCAGTTGGGGGCCGGACGTGGAGGTTCTCGCCCCTCCCTCCCTCCGCCGCGAGATCGCGCGGGCGCACGAACAGGCGCTCCTGCGCTACGCCGACGAAGAAACTCAAAGCCCTTGAAAAAGCTTCGGGCCAAGTCCCGTACTTGTCCGGTGTGCGGCGTAAGATGAACAACCGAGGCTTCAAACGGACACGGAGCATTGACATGACACAACAAAACGCACTCTCGACGGCAGACAGCACCGGCGACGCCCCCCGCGTCAACGTCCACTTCCCCGTTCAGGGGCGACAACTCCCGGCAGACCACGGCTACACACTCTACTCCGCCGTCACGCGCCAACTGCCCGCCCTCCACGGCGCACCGTGGCTTGGGCTGGAACTCCTGAGCGGCATCCCTTGGCGCGAAGGAATCATCGTCCTCCCCACGCGCGGCGCACACCTGCGCCTCCGCATTCCCGCAGACCGCTACGGCCAA
>QHXN01000044.1 GCA_003222975.1 Acidobacteriota bacterium
GTTCGAGACGAAGACGATGAAGCGCCCGTCGTGGCTGATGACGGGGAGCATATTGACGACGCGCACGTCAATGTTGGCCGGGTCAATGGGCGAAGCGGTCGCGTCTTTGAGGGCGTTCTTCGTGTTCGTGATCTGGAAGATGCGGCGCTGCGCGTAGTCGAAGAGGAAAATCTCCGGGTTGCCGTCGGCGTTGTTGCGCGCCGGGGTGCGCTCGGTCGCGATGTCGCCCTCCGACTCGATGACGACGAAGCGCCCGTTGCCGCTCACGTCGCCGGCGAAGGAGTTGCGCGGCAGCGGCGCGGGCGTGCCCGTCGGGGTCGGAGTCGGCGAAGGAGTCGGGGTCGTCGTGGGGCTTGGCGTCGGCGTCGGGACTGCCGGAATATTCGTGCTGGTGACCTGGAAGACGAGGTTGTCGGGCGTGGGCGAGAGCGTCTGCGCGCGCGCGCCCGCGAATGCGCCGAGGAGCAGGACGAGCGCGAAGAGAGCCGCGCCGGGGCGCGACAGACGGTAAGAGTGCTTCACGAAAAACCCTCCGGACGGGAGCATATTAGACCGCTGACGAATTAGGCCCAAGGGAGACTATCGGGCGCGGGCCGCCTCGCACCTACAGCGGCAGTCAGCCGCTTCGCGCGCTGCGGGTGAAAGAAACGGCATTTTACGCGTAAGCCGCGCGCCCGCGCAAGCAAGGGCAAGGACGGAAGGCGGAAGGATGAAGGATTAAAGCGCGCCTTTCACGGGTTCGCTTTCACTTCATCCTTCCGCCTTCCGTCCTCATCCCTGCTCTCTACGGAGTGCCGAAACGCGAGCGGTACTCGGTCGAAGCGATGAATGCCTGCACCATCTGGGCATTGATGTAGTTGCCGCCGAACTGATTCAGTTTCGCCAGCCAGAAGTTGTAGCCTGAAAAGTCCAGCGTCGGCTCCGGCGCGGCGTTCGGGTCTCTCTGCAAGTAGCCGAAGTATTGCATCAGGACGAAGGCCTCGTTGAAGAGTTTCGCCGAGACCGAGTTGCTCTCGGCCACTGAGCGCAATGCCGCGGCCTGTCCGGCGCTGCCGCCCCCGGCGTTGTTGAAGGCCGCGATAGCCGCCTGCTGCTCCTGCGCCGTCGGTGTCACCCCACAATTGGCGAACAAAGAGTTGACGAAGGTCGTCGCGTCCTGCGTGCCGTGCGCCGACTGGAAGGCTGTGCGCTGGACGAAGGCGAGGGCGTAAGCGTTTTTGTTGGCATCCAACTGCGCCTGCCAGTCGCCCTGCCCGACGACGACGCCGTTGCCGATTGACTGCGTGTCCGGGAGGAAGCTGGCGCGCGTGACGGGCACGGGCTTGTTGCTGGCGAGGTTGCCGAAAGACGCCTTGTACATCTTATAGACGAGGTAGCCGGTCTGCTGGAACTCTATCGAGAGGAAGAAGGCGGCGGAGGTGTCCACGCGCTTGGCGGCGCGGCAGGCGGCGTCCGCGCCGCACGACTCGATGTTGTTCGTCCAGAACTGGAGGCCGGAGGCGTCGGGCTGGCGGTTGAGGAAGTCCGCGTAGTGCTGGCGGACGAAGAAGTCGGTCGTATCAATCGGGTTCGACTGGGCGGGCGCGATGGTGTTGATGGCGGCGGCGATGTTGAGCTTGCCGAAGCCGAAGCGCGAGTTCCAGCCCGCAGCGTCGAAGCTGTCATGCGAGGCGTTGTTCTCGATGAGCGTCTTGATGTCGCTGGCCGAGAGGCCGGGGTTCGCCTGGAGCAAGAGCGCGACGCTGCCCGTGACGACGGGCGTCGCCATGCTCGTGCCAGCAAGTCCGCCGTAGAGGCTCTGGCTAACTCCCGAAGTGAGGGCGTTCGTGCCCGTGCCGTAGGTGAAGAAGTTCGGGTCGGTGGTGTCGGACGAGCGCGAAGAGTAGAGGTAGTAGCCGTCGGCGCTGATCTCCGGCTTCTGCCGATTGTCGGCGGTCGGGCCGGGGCTGGTGAAGTAGGCGAAGTTGCCGATGACCTGGCTGGCCGAGCGGGCGACGTAAGCGCCGACGGTGATCGCGCCGCGCGACGTGCCAGGCGAGCTGACGAGGTGCGTGGTGTTATCGAATTCCGTGAAGTTCACGTCGTCGCCGTCCGACCAGGCGTCGAACGAAGAGGCCGGCTCGCCGCTCCCGTTGGTGAGCGTGATCGTCCACGTGCCGGTCTTCGCGCCCGACAGGAAGTTCAGGAAGACATCCGCCTGATCGTCCGACGTGTCTGAGGTGTTCTTGTTGTCGAGGGCGTCCCAAATTTGAACGGAAGAGTCCGAGAATTGCCCGTTTTGTTGCGCGAAACCATTGGGGTCGAAGTTGAGTGTGATTGGCTGCGTGCCGCCCGGCTCGGTGATAGCGACGCTGTACCTGCCGGAGCCGCTCGTCCCGCGCGGGCTGCTGTAGAGGTCAATGAAGTTCGGGTTCTTGTTGGCGTTGAAGTGGAGAGTGATGCTGCCCCCGGCGGGCACGGTGTTGGTAGCGTGGACGCCGCCGCCGTTGGCGATGTCCGCGCCCTCGTTGCCCGCGGCGACGCAGAAGACGCGGCCCGCGCCGCCGTTGACGATCTGATCAATGGCGATCTCGTCGGGGTCTGTGCCGTCGTGCGGGCCGGCCTGCCCTCCGATGCTCATGTTGATGACGAAAGGCTCGTTCAGCGCGGCGGCCTCCGTCTGGATGAACGACATGCCGTTGACCATGTCGTTCAGGCCGAAGCTGGCCGTGCCGTCGTCCTGGCGGCTGGCCTTGACGATGACGAGGTCTGCTTCGGGGGCCATGCCGGCGTAAGTGCCCGGAGCGGACGGAGCGCCGAGGCCGTTGCCGGCTGCCGTCCCGGCGACGTGCGTGCCGTGGCCGTTCTTGTCGCGCTCCTTGACGATGTCGGAGCTTTGGGCGGGCTTCGCCACGGCGAGCGCCGCGTTGATGTCGGCTTCCGTGTAGAGCTTGCCGATCTTCGCCGTCTTCCCCGGCAGCGTGTAGTCCCAACTGCTGGGGCCGCCCGTCATGTCGAGCAGGAACTTGATGCGCGTGCGCGTGCCGCCGGAGCCGGGCACGGTGAAGTCGGGGTGTCGGAAGTCTATGCCGGAATCAATGGTGGCGACGACGACGCCCTTGCCCGTCTGCGAGACGACGCGCTGGCCCGAAAGGTTGTCAATGCCGGCGGACTGGCGCGCACGGTCGTTGACGGGGTGGCGGTAGGTGCTCGCCCACATCTTCTGGACGGAGGTGAGCGAAGCCAGTTCCGGCAGGCGGCTCGCGTCGGTCTCGACCGTGGCGATGTCGCCGACGACCGCGCCGACGCCGAAGCCCACTCCCTCCAACTCCTCGCCGCTGCCGCTGTTCAACTGCACGAGCAGGCCCACGCTCACCGTCCCGTCCGCGTGTTGGCTCACGCCTGTCAACCGCGTGAGCTTCTCAACCTCCTGCGCGACCTCTTGCCGAGCCGGCCCGTTCGCACGGCCCGCCTGCACGGCGCGGCTCGCCACGTGATAGATGTGCTTCAGGAGCTTGTCGGCCTTTGCGTTCAGCGCGTCGTCGCCGGAGACGGTCTGAACGGTCTGGTCGGTCTGCGCGCGCGCGCCGAGCGGGGCGGTGGCAATGGCGGCCAGCGTGAGGGACAGGAGGCACGCCAGGAATCTATTTTTTAGTTTCACGCTCAACTCCGAAAAACTGTCGAGGGCGCGTCGGGGCCTTCATGCGCCGAACCGTTGTCTGTTGGCGGCACACGGGCGAGGGCCGGGCCGTGGAAAATGTTGCGACGGATTTTAAGTTCGCGAAGCGCGGCGGCGTCTGGAAGGGCGCGACGCAGGCCGCCTCTCTTTAAGACCCGGCCAGCGCCCCGGCTTCGGAGCGGTTCCGAGAGAGGCCGTGTTCTCTACTGAAAACGCCCGCATTTCGACGCTTCCGGGCGGGTTCGGGTTGCTCGCAAAAGCAGCGCCGCCCGGCTCTTTCGGCCCGGCTGCCGCGAGAGCCGGGCGGCGCTCGCCCGGAGTTAGCTTTACACGTCCGACCGCCGGGCGTTAAGTGCCGAAGCGGTTGGTGTATTCAATCGAGGTGATGAACGCCTTGACCATCTCGGCGTTAGTGAAATTGCCGTTGAACTGGTTAAGCTTCTGGAGCCAGAAGTCGTAGCCCGTGTAGTCGGCGTCGGGCGCGTCGTTCGGGTTGCGCCGGAGGTAGCCGAAGAACTGCATGAGCACGAAGGCGCGGTTGACTTCGTTGGCCTTGAGCACAGGGTTCTCGGCCACCTGCCGCAGCACCGAAGCGCGCGCGGCGGCCACGTCAGGCGACGAGGAGAGCTGCGCCACCAGCGCGTCGCGCTGCGCCTGTGAGAGCACACCGCCCGCGTTCGTGTTGAGCTTGTCCACGAACTGCGCCGGGGTCATCGAGAGCGGGAACTGCGAGATGAAGGCCGGGCGCATGACGAACTCAAGCGCGAAGGCGTTCTTGTTGTTCTCCAACTGCGTCTGCCAGTCGCCCACCCCGACGACGACGTTCTGCCCGATCCGCTGCGTGTCGGGCAGGAACTGTTCGAGGCGGACGGCGGGCACGAGGAGCGTGTGCGTCCCGCCGAGAGTGGAGTTGCCAGTGGCGTCACCGAAGGCGGTCTTGTAGATGCGCTCGACGAGGTAGCCGGTCTCCTGGAACTCTATCGAGAGGAAGAAGGCGGCAGAAGTGTTGACGCGGGCGACCTGGGCGCAGCCGGCGTCCGCGCCGCAGTTGTTGATGCCGCCCGACCAGAACTGGAAGCCCGACAGGTCAGGCTCGCGTGAGAGGAAGTCGAGGTACTGCTGGCGGACGAAGAAGCCTGTGTCGAAGTTCGCGTCCCAGCGGACGGGGCTGGGGTTGTTAGCAGCGTCGCGCGTGTTGCTGCTGATGGTGAGCGTGGCGGTCGTGGGCGAGCCGAGCGACGTGCCCACGGGGTTCGAGAGCGTGACGTTGACGGTCTCCGGCTGTTCGCTGAAGCGGTCGTCGGGGACGAAGACGGTGAAGCTCTGCGTCGTCTGGCCGGGCGCGAAGACGAGCGTGCCGAGCGTCTGCTCGTAGTCGCCGTGCTTGTCCGCCGTGCCGTTCGTCGTGGCGTAGTCCACGGTGGCCGTGCCGCTGATGTCCGCGCCCGTCGTGCCGGAGCGGTTGACGTTGATGATGCGCAGGCCCGTGCCGTCCGTGCCGAGTCCGTTCGCGCCCACGCCCTCGCTAACGCCGAAGGCGCTGCTCGACAGCGCGACGCTGCTGCTGGCGCTGTCGTCGGAGAGCTTCAGCGTGTAGCCGCCCGTGTTGTGTGGGCTTTGGCTGTCGAACGAAGTGGCCTCGACGGTATAGATGCCGGTCTTCGGCAGAGAGAAGAAGCCGGAGAGTGGGATGCTTGAGTTGGTGTTGCCGCCCTGCGTGTTGATGTCGTCGTTGGAGGCGACGATTGTGCCGTCGGGGCCGAACAGGTAGAGGAACGTGTCGGGGTCGGTGGCCGTGGCCGTCAATTCGACACGGACGTGCTGGCCCGCGCGGCCCGTGAAGGTGTAGAGGTCTGCGAACGTCTTCTGTCGGTCGGGCTGCCCGGCGAGGCAGTCGGTCGCGTCGAGGCTGCCGCTGAGTGTCTGCCCCATGCCGATGGGAGTCTGCGCGCAAACGGGCGAGGCGGCCTCGTTGATCTGCAACTTCTGGCCGCCGATGTCTATCGCCGACGAGCGCGGGCCGAAGTTGGCGGTGTTGGCGTCAACGGAGAAGTTGACCGTGCCGGGGCCTGTGCCCGACTGCCCCGACGTGACGGCGAACCACGTCGAGCCTTCCGTCGCCGTCCAGCTACATCCCGCGCCCGCCGTCAAGCTGACGCTGCCCGTCCCGCCGCCCGTGGCGAACGACTGCGACGCGTTGGAGAGTGTGTAGGTGCAGCCGGATGCGGGCCTCGTCAGGCAGCCGGAGAAGTTCGCCGTGTGATCCGTGATCTGGTCAATCGAGAACGGGCAGAATTTCGTTGTGTCGCTGATGGTCGAGTTCATTATTGACTCCGCAGCGTCGCACTGCGGCGGCAGCGGGCTTACCACGTTAGGGTCATTGGGGTGATCCGCGCCGAAGTTGTGACCCATCTCGTGCGCGGTCAGCGTGACCCTCTCCGACCCGACGAAGCCGCTGAACTTGCTCTCGGAGATGCCGAAGGCCGAGTCAGGGAATTCGCAGACCACCCCGACGAAGGAGATGCCGATGACGCTGGTTGAGCCGTTACTCGTCTTCTTAAGCGTCTTCCCCGTGAACAGGTGCGTGAGGTCGCGCTGCGGGACGCTGCCGGTCTGCAAGGGCGGCGTGCCCGGCGGTGAGGTAGGCCCGAAGCTGTTATCGTAGTTCTGCCGGAACTCGTTGAGTGCGTCGTTGGGGTCTAACTGCGTGTACGGATCGTTGTTCGCCGTCCACGCGCGCTGGAAGACGACATTGAGCCTGATGCCGAGCTGCTGATTGTAGATGGCGTCAACCTGCGTCATGATGTTGAGGATGTCAGCGTTAGCGGCATCGCCGTTACCCCCGAAAGTCTGCGTGAACTCAAAGTCGGATTCGGTCGCCACCTTCGCCACGGCCACCGGCGAGAAGGCGTCGGCGGTTCTCAGGCCCTTCGGCGACGCCGTCAACTGTTCGGTGTGCATGCTGGCCGCCTCGCCGCCGACTTTCTGGGCGAGTGTCGTGCCGCACTCGCCGAACTCCTTCTGCTTCAGGCTCGACCCCGCGTAGAAGACGAAGTCGTTCGCGCCGGCTGCGGTCGAGAGCCTCCGCTCCGGCTCGACGAAGTAGTTCTCGTCGGGCGTGACGATGATCCCCTCGAACTGCTGCTCGTCAATGATGAGGCGCACCTGCGTGCCCTCCATCCCGCGCACCGTCCCCTTGTAGGCGTGCGATGGCGCACGCGGAAGCTCCCGCACAGACCCGTCGGCCTCGACCTCGACGGCGCGGTAGTCGTCCGAGCGTATGTCGAACGGCTCAAGCGACATCTCGAACGTGCCGCGCGAGGTGTTGAGCGTCAGGCCCCCGGTCTTGCGCACGTCGCGCAAGACGGCGGCGGGGTCGAGCGTCAGTTCGTCGAAGGCGTCGAGCGCGCGCTCCAAGTCCTGTCGTGCGGGGCGCTGTTTCTGGCCCGACGCCGCGGGCGAGACGAGGAAGGCTAAGGCCAGGAGGAAAGAGACGACGAGCGTCGCCGAGGCGGCGCGGGGGAACGTGCGACGTTTCATACTTAATTCGACCTCATGCGTTGCGGGGAGACGCAGACCTTGTTTGAGCTTAAATTGAACCCACGGACTTCAGAGGCGGGAAAGCACTCCGGTGAAGCCCCAGGATTTTAACACAGGCGAAAACAGAACCGCGAGCCGCCGGATTGCGGGATGCGGAGCGGCGGAATGCGGATTGATGAGGGCCGGGCTGTTCTCAATCCGCAATCCGAAATCCGCCGCTCCGCAATCGTTCTAGCGGAAGCGCTGGCCGATCTGCTCGGTGCCGAAGGTGCCGATGCCGTTGAGGCGGAAGCTGAAGACGACGCGGTGCTCGTGGCGCAGGCCGACGTTGAAGCTGAAGTATTGCCCGGTGACGGCGCAGCAGTCCCAAGCCTTGCCGACGGTGACGACCGAGCTGACGAGCGGCGAGCCTTTGCCCGGTCGGGTCTGGAAGTCGAAGAAGAAGGACGCGCCGCCGAACAATCCCCGGTTGCGGTCGCCGATGAAGACCGAAGGACTCCACTGCGAGCCTTGCAGCGTGCCCGGCTCCTTGCCGAACGTGTTGCTGAACTGGCGGAGGCTCGGCGCGAGCGCGATGGCGCGCGTGTAGTAGAAGGTCTGGAAGGCTTCGACGGCACGCAGGACAGCCGTGCGGCGGCGCAGGCCGAAACTGACGGCGAGGTCGCGCAGGCCGCCGCCCACGCCGAGCGTGTCTATGTCGGTGCGCGTGTCCACGAACAGCTCGCTGTCGGCGGTGGTCGGCTTGCGCACGCGCGCCTCTATGTTGAGGGGCGAGAAGCGGTGCCCCACGCCGCCGTAGGTGAAGCCGGAGAAGGTGTTGATGGGGTAGAACTGGTTGCGCTGTCCGGGGACGAGCGCGCCGCCGAACGTCGGGTCGAGGAAATACTTCTGCCTGACGGTGAGCGAGAAGAACTCGTAGGGCTGGCGCGTCAGTGGCGACTGGCTCTCTTTCAAAGCGGTCAGCACGCCGCTCACGCGCGTGTTCTTCGGAACCTCCGGGCGCTTCTTCTCGCCGTTTTCTTTCGACTTCTCGCCCCCCTTCTCCTCTTCCTTATTGCCCGCGCCCTTCTCTTTCTCTTCCCCGCCCTTCTCCTTCTCCGCGGGCTTGCCCCTCACGCTCTCGGTCGAGCGGCGCAGAAAGAAGCGGTTGGTGACGCCGTACTCGATCTCGTTGGTGTCGGCGATGGCGTCCACCTCGTCGAAGCGTATGACGCGGTCGAAGTCCGAGACGCCGCTAATCTTCTTGTAGGTCAGGTAAGGCTCGACGACGTGGCGGAACCAGAAAGTGCCGTCCCGGTGGTGGAAGTTGCGCGCGAGCGCGGGGGGCCGAACGTCGAGCGTGAACTCGCCGTAGATGCGCGTCAAATTTGTCGGCAGCACGAGGCGCGTCAGCGGGTCAATCGAGTTCGAGTAGAAGGTTCCGCGCGCGTCCGCCGTGGCCGTGATGTTCCAGCCGCCCAGGTTTAAGGGCAGCGTGAACTGCGGGTGGAAGTCGAGGCGCTGGACGATGGACGGCGTGATTACAGGGTTCTTGATGCCGTTGGCGAGGAGCGCCGCCGGGTCTTCGACCGTCTCCTTGCGGCTCATCCCGGCGATGCTGCTCTCGAACGAGAAGTAGAGCGGCAACTTGTCCTTGAGCCAGGAGACGAGGCCGGGGCGCTTGTCGAAACTGATGCCGGGCATCTGCCGGGTGCGGATGCGCTCAGTCGGGATCGAGATGACCTGTGTGCTCGCGATGAAGTTGAACGAGAAGCCGCCGAAGTTCTTGTTGATGAAGACCTGCGAGCGCTCTTCGGGCGAGATGGCGAGCTGGATGGAGTCGGAGAAGACTTGGCGGAAGGCGAGGTTGGAAGTGATGTTGATGTCGGCGGCCGCGAGGAAGCCGTTCGGGAAGTAGTGCACACCGTCAACGTAGAAGCTCGACCCGCCCTGATTGGGGTGCTGTGCGTCGGCCTTCGGGCCGAAGACGCGATCCTTGACGAGGTAGAAGCCCATGTCGAAGTACGAGCGCGAGTTGGCGCGGGTGCGCAGGTCTGCGCCGATGCCGAAGCCGCGCTGCGTGTAGATGTCGCCGCGCAGCGTTACGTCTGCGGAGCGACCGAGCGTCTGGTAGTAGGCGTCGGAGAAGCGGAAGCCCTTCTGCCCGGAGCCGCTGAAGGTCGGCGTCAGGAAGCCGGAGGCGCGGTCGCGCGGCTTGATGGAGACCGACGCGTAAGGGAGCCAGAAGACGGGCACGTGCTTGACGAGGAAGCGGGGGCGGCGCATGCGCACGTGGTCGGCGAGCGTGATGGTGGCGCGCGCCGTCTTGAAGCTCCACTTCGGAACCTCGTCGTCGCCGCAGGCCGTGACCTCGCCGTTGACGATGATGATCTTGTTGCCCGACACCTTCTCGACGCGGTCGGCGGTGAAATACATGATCGTGCCGTCCTGCGTCTGGTTCGTGAAGCCCGTGGAGTTCTCGAAAAATCCGGTCTTGGTCGCGTAGTTCCACTCGGCGCGCGACCCCGTGATGCGCTGGAACTCGCCCTGGTCGAAGACGACGTTCCCTTCGGCGACGATGAGATTCTTCGCCTCGTAGTCCGTCACCTTGTCGGCCTGGAGACGGTAGATGCCGACGCGTATATCAACGTTCCCCTCGTTGACGATCACTTGCGCGCCCTTGGGGCCGCTGACGGTCTGGCGGTCGGCGTGCACGTCGAGCACGTCGGTCGGCTGCACGCCCTCGCCGCCCGTGCCGGTCAACCGCTTGCGCGGGCGCACGACGGGCCGCTCCTCATTGAGAGGGTTGACGCTCGGCGTGTCCGTGATGGGGTTCTCGACCTTGCGGTCGACGGGGTTGGTCTGCTGCTGCGCGTGCGCCGTCGCGGCGAGCATGGACAGGAGGACGACGCAGACCGCGAGAGCCTGCGCCAGCGCACGGCCTTTTGTGTGACGAGGAAAGTCAGCGCGCAACGGTTTCAGCCGCAAGCCTCCCTGAAGACGAAACGAGCCGCGCGCTCGAACCGGGGCGCCGTCGGAGCTTCGGCGAGAGTCGCGCGGCTGTTTCAAAAACGCGCCGATGCTAACACGCGCCGTCGAGGGGCGACAAGCAGGGCGAAGAAATGATGAGTGCGGAATGATGAATGATGAATGAGAAGCGGCTTGAATCTTTTCACTCATCATTCATCATTCCGCACTCATCATTCGTTGCGGCGTCAGGCGCGACGCCAGTTGAGCCGGTAGCGGGCCGTGAGCGCGAGGCCGAGGCTTGCGACGACGAGGGCGACGACGAGGAAGGGCCAGACGTATGGCAGCGAGAGCAGGACGGCCCAGAAGGCCGCGCCCAGCAGGAGCGCGACCACTTCGGAGCGCTTCTCTTCCGGGAGCAGCACGCGCTGGAGCCAGCGCCCCGTCGCCGCGTGAATCACGACGCGCCCGAACAGGTAGGAGAGCAGCAGGAGCAGCAGCGCGGTCACGCCCACCAGCGCGCCCAGCGCCGTCGGCAGGTATTCCAGCGCGGCGACCACGCCCGGCCCCATCACGACCGCGCCGAGCAGCCCGATGAGAGAAACGCGCGCCAGCGTCAGGTGCAGGCGGGCAGCGGCGCGGCTGACCGCGCCCGGCGAGACGGCGGTCAGGGCTATCGAGACGACGAACCAGAAGAGCACGGCCAGCAAGCGCCAGCCGACGAAGGAGAGCGAGAACTCCGGCGTCAGCAGAGAGGCAGGGTTGCGCGATATCTCCCTCAGTTCCTGCTCGTAGCCCGCGACCATCATCGTCTGTCCGGCGGGGCTGCGCGCCGCGCCCGCGCCGCGCCGGTACTCGCCGCCGATGACCCAAACATCGCCGCCGATGTAAGAGCCTTCGAGCTGTATGACCGAGCCGCCGATGGCCGCCGCGTCGCCCTCGATGTGCCCCTCGACGATGACATCCCCGCCGAAGGCGAGCACACCCTTCTTCACCTCCCCGCGCACGCGCACCGCGCGCCCCAGCCCGAACACGTCGCCCGCCAAGTTGCCGTCAACGACCAGCTCGTCGCCCGCCCTCGACGCGTCCGCCACCTGTGCCTTCGCGATGAACGAGGCGAGCAGGAGCAGGAGCAGGATGAGAGCGGCTTTGACGAATGACGGCGCGACGTGTCTTGTTATCGCGGCTTGAGGGTGAGGCAGTTTGAGTTCACCACAGGGGCACAGAGGGCGCTGAGATTGCACAGAGAAAAACTCTGTGACGCCTCTGTGTCCTCTGTGCCTCCGTGGTGAACTCAACATCCGCATGCGTTCAAGTAATAAAGTTTAGACGGACGCACCGCCCGGCTCACAAATCCTCCTGATACACCAAGCGGCCAGCGCCCGGCTCTCAAGTCGAGTGAGCCACGGCTGGCCGCCGAACCGGCACCCAACTTCTTTCAGTCGCTCGCGCGGTGGTATGCGCCGATGAGGCGCAGCAGCAGGACGAGCGCGATGGCGACGACCACCCACTGGAGTATCGCCAGCGGCTCGGACGCGTTGAGCCGACCGCCGACGGCGCGCAAGACGACGCCCGCGCCCGCGCCCGCGTCCGCTGCGGCGTGGCCCGCGACGCCGAGCGCCCCTGCGCCCGCGCGTGCCGCGCCCAGGACGGGCGCGACGACGGCGTCGAACGCGGCGAAGCCCAGGAGCGCGAAGGTCCCGGCGGCGAGCGCGGCGCAGACCTTCAGGGCCAAGCGGCGCTCGCGCGCGTCGCGCACGCCGCTCATGTCCGTCTGCGCCCGCGCCTTCACCTGCCGCGTGAAGCCTTCGGGCAGCGCGACTCTTTTTTCAAACGTCCGGTCGAAGGCGGTGTCGAGTAGGCAGAGCAGGCGTCGCTGTTCAAGTAGCGCCGACGCGCACGCGGCACAAGTCTTGGCGTGGCGCTCGAAGTCTTCGGCGGCAGAGGCGTCCAGCTCGCCGTCGAGGTAGGCGGCGGTGAGAATCGTCTGCGGGCACTTGGCCCCCTGGTCGGCTACGCCGTCCGCCATGTCTCTCACGTGCCCTTGATGCCGCGCGCGACCAGCAGCTCGCGCATCGCCTCGCGCGCGCGGAAGATTCGGTTCTTGACGGTGCCGAGCGGGAGGCAAGTCACCTCGGCGATCTCGTCGTAGCTGAGGTCGTGCGAGTGTCGGAGCACGATCAACTCGCGGTAGGCGGCGGGCAGTTGCCGGACGACCTCCTCGATCTCTGCGCGCCGCTCGCCGCGCTCCGTCTCCTGTTCGGGCGTGGGCGCACGGCTCGCGAGCGGCTTTTCGAAGGTGCGCCCGCCCTCAGTCTCGACTTCGAGGTCTTCGGTGCGCGCCGAGCCGGTGCGGCGCAGGTGGTCAATGGCGGCGTTGTGGGCGATGCGGTAAATCCAGGTCGAGAACTTGAACTCGGGGCGATAGCGCGTGAGCGAGTTGTAAACCTTGATGAAGACTTCCTGCGCCAAGTCGAGCGCCGCGTCGTAGTCGCCGACCATCCGATAGACGTAGGCCACGATGGGGCGCTGGTAGCGGCGCACCAACTCCTCGAACCCGTCCTCGCGCCCCGCGAGCGCGCGCAATACAAGCTCGCCGTCGGCGACGGCGGCAACTCTGTTGAGTGAAACTGCCTCTGCTGTTGCGATCATGACGCCAGAGTTTTACGTCCCCGCCGGGGGCAAAGTTTCACGCGCGAGGGTGGCAGACTTTTTCGGCGCACGCGGGCGACCGATGGCGTTGCCGCGCCTCAGCGCGAGCCGCCGGCCTGCGCTTCGCCGCCGGAGAGGGCGCGGTCGAGGGCGTCGCGCAGCATGAAGGCGTTGCGTCCGCCCGGCGCGTAGCCGCGCCAGTGTCGGACGACCGTGCTGTCGGCGGCGATGACGTAGGTCTGCGGGATGACGTTCCTGCCGTTCATCAGCGCGAGCGCCGTCTCGCGGTCGGCCCAGCCGAGGCGGAAGCCGAACTTGTATTCGCGCACGAACTGCCTGACGCGCTCGGACGAAGTGCGCGGGTCTTCGGTCGTCAGCCCGACGAACTCGACGCCGCGCGCGGCGTATTCTCTTCGCACCTGCTCGTACTCAGGTATCTCCATGCGGCAGGGGCCGCACCACGTCGCCCAGAGGTTCACGACGACCACCTTGCCGCCGAAGTCGGCGAGGCGGAAGCTACCCCGGTCGAGCGACTGAAGCTCGCGCTTGAGCACGCCGTCGGGTAAGGTTCTGAGTTCGGCGACAGACGGCCTGGCGGCGGGCGCTGCCTCGACCGAAGGCGCGGGCGGCGCTTCCGTCTGAGGCTCCGGCGGCGGCGGCGTTGTGATTCTTCTTCCCGACTGCGCCGCGGCGTGCGCGGCGAGGGCGGCGACGAGCAGGAGGGGGAACGTCTTTCTCATAACAAACCTTCGTGCGAAATAGGATTCGGCGGTCAGCGATCATCTTTAGTAAAAAAGTCTATCAGAGCTTGAACGGCTCGGAAAGATTTTATTGGCGGACGGCAAAAGCAGTTTAACCACAAGCGCGCCCCCCTCAGCCCCACGCGAGCGCGGCGAGGCCGGCGGGCGCGGCGATCTGGCGGAAGTCTATCTCGCTCGAAGGGAACGAGAGGCGCAGGTCTGCCGGGTGGACGGCGCGCGGCGGCGCTGAGAGCGTCTCCTCGACGATGGCGCTCGCCTGTTCGTAGTCAAGCCCCGTGCCCGCGACGAGCAGCCGCTCGATCCTCTCGGCGGAATAGACGGGCGCGGGCGTCTCGACGCCTTCGGCGGCGGGCGCGTTGCGGTCGCGGTAGAAAAGAAGGAAGCGGTAGAGTTCGTCGGCGCGGTCTTCCGTGTCGCAGGAGACGGCGCGGACGTAGAGCGGCTGCCCCGCGCGCAGGATGACGGCGGTGAAGCCCTCGCGGTGCGAGCTGACCAGGAGCGAGTCCGATGCCGCGCCGTCGCGCATCAGCCACCAAGCCTCGCCCATGTGCCGCGGCAGGATCAGCCCCGCGCGCCAGCCCAGGCGGGCGAACGCCTGCTCGTACTCGTCGAGCACGGACAGGCGGACGGCTGTGACGAGATGGCGCGCGCGCCCCTGCGCGTCCGGCTGAAGTCGCTCGCGCGAGATGCGCAGCTCGTCGAGTTGTGCGCCCAGCGCACGCTCCGTCTTCCAGCGAAGCATCTCCTCGCCCTCGGCGCGCGAGGCCGGGGCCGTCTCCATCGTCAGGATGGAGGTACGCGTCGAGGCTTCGGGCAGCGCGACCGACCAGCGGCGGCGGCGCGCCAGCCCCGCGTCCGAAGTAAGCTCGGCCAGCGCGCGCGCAAGCTCCGAGGCGTCGGCGACGTTCGGCTCGTCGAAGCCTGGGCGCACGAGTCCTTCCGCGAGCGGCAGGAAGGCTGCGCTTCTGACGGCGAGGCCGCCGCCGCGCCGCTCCAACTGCACGACGCCCGCGCCCTCGCCCGACAGCCCGACGGCTGCCGGAGGGTAGCGCGGCGCGATGAGTTTGTTGAGAGGGTTCATAGAGTAGCTGTTAGCTGTTAGCTGTTAGCTTCGGTTGCGTTCCAGGTTTGGTATTAACTGATCGAACCAACTGACGGCTGGCAGGAACGGCCAACAGCTAATAGCTAATAGCTAACAGCCAAAAGCTTCGTCACCATTCGCTGTAGTGCGTCTGGCCGTCGGAGGAAAGCTCGCTGGCGGCGCTGTGGACGTTCGTGACTCCCTGCGAGGCCTCGGTCGAGCCGGGGTCGTCGCCCATTTCGAGCTGCCAGTCCTTCTGATCGGTTATCGGGTCAACGGGGATTTCGTGGATGTAGCCCGCGCCCTGCAGGTCTTCGAGCGAAGCGGGCAGTTTTCCCTTGTCCGCGCCGTACTGGTCAATCATCTTGCGCATCGTGTAGAGGTCTTCACGGAGCGTCGCCTCCCTCGCCGCCAGCACCGTCTTGTTGTACTGCGCCATCGCGATCAGCGCCAGGATGACGAGGATCGAGATGACGATCATCAACTCCAGGAGCGTGAAGCCGCGCGCTCCGCGCGAGTAGGCAGACGGCAGACGGCAGACGGCAGCAGGAAACGCGCGCGCGCCGCAACGCCGCGTCCTGACTGCCTCCTGCCGTCTGCCGTCTGCCGTCTGCCCCTTACCAGTCACTGTACTTCTCCCCGTTGAGTGCTTCGCCGTGGGCCTTCGAGCGCACGTCGAAGACGTTGACGGGACTGCCGGAGCAGCCCTCGTCGGGCGGGTCGTAGCTTGAGAGGACGCACCAGTCGCGCTCGCCCGTGATCGGGTCAACGGGTATCTCACGCAGGTAGATTTTCTTCTTCGGGACGAGGCCGCCGGAGTTCTGCGTCGCCGACCCGCCGACGCTGTCGAGGCCCGCCCCCGGAATCGCGCTCGCGGCGTTGGCGCGCGGCACAACGTCAACGCCGTCCACAAGCGTCTGCAAGTCGGGCGGGTAGTGGTCGGGGTTGTCAACGTTGAAGATCGTGCAGTCGGCGATGCGGACGCGGCTGCGCGGGTCTATGTAGGCGGCTCCGGGAGCGCCGGGAACTCCGCCCGGCGGGGCCGGGCTTATCACCTGCGGCGGCGCTCCCGCGACCCCGCCGGCGAGCGGCCCGCACTGCATGGCTACCGTGTCGCGGTGGAACTCGTCAACGGCGTTGCGCATCTCGCGCAGGGCCTCGTGCAGGCGCTGCTCCTTCTGCCGCCGGACGGAGGTGCGGACGAGCGGGATGACGCCGAGCGTCAGGATGGTCATCACCGTCATCGTGATGACCAGCTCGATGAGCGTCCATCCGGCGGACGAAGAACGGGGGTAAAAGGGGAAGAGGGGAAGAGGGGAAGAGGGGAAATTCCCGACTTCCCTTTTGCCCTCTTCCCCTCTTCCCCTTTTAACCTTCCCGAATACTTTCATCGGCCTGCCTGTTTCCCCTACTGCGTGACCTTGAGCTTGCCCGCCGAGACGCGCGGGGCGACGCTGCGCCCGTCGGTGGCGATGAGGTGAACCTTGTCGGCGTCGAACCGGAGCGACGCGTCGCCCGCGGCCAAAGCCTCGACCTCGATGACGAGCAGCAGCCCCTCGCCCGTGAGCGGCTGAGCGCCCGCCGCGGGCGAGACCGAGACGACGAGCACGCCCTTCGGGTCAATTGACTGCGTGAGCACCGGCGCGCCCGACTTGTCCGCCGCGAGCGTTCCCTGCGAGACGGAGCGGACGGCCACGGCGCGCGGGTCGAAGCGGAGCGTCGCCGTCGCCAGCCCCACCGGCGCGTCCGTCTTCAGGAAGACCATCACGCGACGGCGCTCGCCGACCTTCAACTCCTGCTGTTCGGGCAGCATGAGCAGCTCAGCCGTCGCCGCCGCGGGCGCGCTCACAACAGGCGCGACCGCGCCCGCGGCGCTCGCGCTGCTGAGCGAGGGCGCGGGCTGGTCGCCTGCCGCCGGCTCGACCCGCGGCCCGCTCGCCGACTCGTTCGGCTTCAGGGCGTCAAAGCCCGGCGTGACGCCGTTCGCGCCGGCGCTCGTGTTGAGGCTGACGTTGACGGCCACGGCTCCCGACGTGTTCGCGGGCGAAGACGCGGCTGCGGGCGAAGTGGCCGGCGCGGTCGCGTCGTTCGCGGCGGCGTCGGCCAGGGGCTTCGGCGCGGGGATGAAGGAGTCTTCCTCGCCGGGCTGCGGCGGGAGCTGGACGGTCTGGTTGGTCGGCAGGGAGCGCAGGCGCGCGTACTGATCCTCGCGGTCGGCGTCGCGGATCATCGCTTCGAGCGACTCGGACTGCGGGTTCTGCATCGAGCCGGTCTTGTACTCCTTCTCGTCGCTCGGCAGGATTTCGGGCGCGCGCAGCACGCGCGGCGTCATCGTGATGACGATGTCGCTCTGCGAGTTGTTCTTGGTCGGCGCGGTGAACAGGCGGCCCAGGATGGGGATGAGGCCGACGAGCGGCAGCCCCGTGCGCCCGTCCGACTGGCGATTCTGCGCGATGGAGGCGATGAGCATGGTCTTGCCGTCGGGGATGCGCGCCACGCCGTCAATCTTGCGCTGCGTGAAGATGGGCGTGAGCGGGTCGGGGCCGGCGGCCTCGTCCTTCGACTCGATGGTCATCGAGACCTGCACGTCCTTGTTCGGATAGACCTTCGGTTTGAAGTCGAGGTTCAGGCCCACGTCCTCGTACTGGATGACGGGGTAACCGCCGCCGCCGAAGATGTTGCTGGCGACGGCCCCCGTCCCGTTGGTCTGGCCGTTCGTCGCCGTCGTCAGCCCGTTATAGACGCTGGCGGTCTGCACGGGCACCTTCGAGCCGACGCGCGTCGAGGACTTCTCGTCGTCGAAGGCGTGAACCTGCGTCGAGAAGAGCAGGCGCGTGTTGCTCTTGGTCTGGAGCGCCGAGACCGTCGAGGACGGGATGAGCAGGCCGACGCCGGTTGAGAGCGGGAAGACGGCGTTCGCGCCGTTGGCGAGCTGGCGCGCGCTGCCGATGAGGAAGGAGCCGGGCTGGAGGCCGCCGAGGTTGCCGAGCGTCGAGGAGGTGCCGATCTGGTTGCCGATCTGAAGGAGGTCGCTGCGCGAGATTTCGTAGATGGAAACGTCCATCACGACCTCGGCGCGATCCTTGTCAATGCCCTTCAGGAGGTTCTCGACGATGCGGATGTTTTCGGGCGTGTCGCGCACCGTGAGCGAGTTGGTCGTCTGGTTCGGGATGAACATCGGCTGCCGCCCGGAGTTGGCCGGGAGCGCGCCCTGGAGGAGCTTCTGGGCCTCCTCCGGCTTGATGTTGTAGAGGTAGAAGGTGCGCAAGACCAACTGCTGGTACTGCGGGCGCTTCGTCTGGTCGGCGACGAGGATGGTGCGGCGGTCGAGCTTCTGGAAGAAGAGGCCGTTGGCGAGGAAGACGTAGTCGAGGGCGCGCGCCGGCGTCATGTTCTTCCAGCGGATGTTGATGTTGCGCTTCATCTGCGAGAAGTTCTGGTCGAAGACGACGTTGAGGTTCAGCTCGTCGGCGAGCCTGCGGATGAAGCCTTCGAGGTCGCCGTTGTACTGGATGGTCTGGAGCTGCTCGGCGGGCGCTTCGTCGGCCTGCCCGTCCGGCGCTGACGCAGCGCCCGGCTGAGTGCCGCGGAACGTGGCCGGCGCGTTGCGCGTGGCCGCGGGCGCGTTCGCGCCCTCGCGCTCTCTTTGGAGGCGGAGCATGTGCTCCATCTCCTGCGCGGCGAGGTCGTTGACGGGGTCGAGGCCGTAGGCTTGGCGGAAGGCGTTGTACGCGCCGACGTAGTCGCCCTGGTCGGCGAGCGCCCGCCCCTTCGTCATGAAGGTCTGCGAGGCGTTGAAGAGCGCCTTGCGGTAGTGGAGCTGGTACTCGGTGTCCGAAGGCGAGGCGGCGACGGCGAGCGCAAACTCGGCGGCGGCCTTCTCCCACTGCTGCCCCTTCTCGTACTCCATGCCGCGGTTGTAGTTCTTCTCGCCCTTCTTCGCCAGCACCGCGACGGGCGCGAGCAGAAGGAGCACGACCATGAGGAGCGCCGCGAGCGGGCGCGCGTGGGAAAAAGACTTCATCTCGAACCTCACTTGATTGCTGCTGAGAGCCGGCCTCCCGGCCCGAAAGAGTTTGCGGCACGGAGGCCGCCTTCGTTCGAATTAGTGCGTCGGGGAGTCGCTGAAACTTTCGCGCGAGGACTTAAAACCTCAGAAGCCCGAGCGCCGCAGCGAAGAGCGCGCCGCCCCTTCAAAGGGGCCGTCGTCCATCCCACGCTCAGCCTTACACGCCGGGGCGTAGATAATAGTTCCTCAAAGACGGAACGGACAAGCCGGGAGGCAGGAGGTAGGAGGCAGGGGCAGACGGCAGGAAGCAGTCGAAGCCGTTGCGGATTCTTGACTCAAGGACTAGTGACCGAGAAATGCTTTTACTGCCTCCTGCTCCTGCCTCCGGCTTCTGCCGTCTGCCCCTGCCTCCTGATCTTACTCGCTGCCGACGCTCACGACCTCGTTGCCGTTCATCTTGACCTCCTCGACGAAGGTCACGCGGTTGATCTCGTGCGGCGAAGAGACGCCCGCGAAGACTTTTTCGAGCGCCGACTCGCGCAGAGAGCGCAGGCCCTCGGCCTCAGCCGCGCGGCGAACCTCCGAGCCGGGGCGGCGCGCGATGATCATCTCGCGGATGTTGTCCGACATGTTCAAAAGCTCGTGGATGGCCGTCCGGCCCCGGTAGCCCGTGTGGTTGCAGGCGTCGCAGCCGACGCTCATGTAGAAGGTGCGGTGGCCGTGCTCCGAGGGCTTCAGGCCCGACTCGATCAACTCGTCGTCCGAAGGGTGGTAAGGGCGCTTGCACACGCCGCAGAGCATGCGTATGAGCCGCTGCGCCAGCACGCAGTTTAACGACGAGACGAAGTTGTAAGGCTCCACTCCCATGTTCAGGAAGCGACCGATCACGTCAATGACGTTGTTAGCGTGGACAGTCGTGAAGACGAGGTGGCCCGTGAGTGCCGACTGGATGGCAATCTGCGCCGTCTCCTCGTCGCGGATTTCGCCGACCATGATCTT
This sequence comes from Acidobacteriota bacterium, assembly GCA_003222975.1. GTDB lineage: Bacteria > Acidobacteriota > Blastocatellia > Pyrinomonadales > Pyrinomonadaceae > QHXN01. The sequence goes on from QHXN01000044.1 coordinate 19,647, forward strand.
GTCCGGGTCGTGGCGAAGGATGGAGCGCAGGCCGCGCGCGAACGTCAAGCCCTTCTTCTCATTCACCGGAATCTGCGTGATGCCGTGGAGCTGGTACTCCACCGGGTCTTCGATGGTGATGATCTTGTCTTCCTCGTTGCGAATCTCGTTCAGGGCGGCGTACAGAGTGGTCGTCTTGCCGGAGCCGGTCGGGCCTGTGACGAGAACCATGCCGTAAGGCTCGGCGATGTAGCGCCGGAAGTCGCGCAGGTCGCGCGGGAGGAAGCCGACCACGTCCAGAGTCAGATTGCGGAACTGCTCGTTGATCTGCTCCTTGTCCAGAATACGAATGACCGAGTCCTCGCCGTGAATGGTCGGCATGATCGAGACGCGGAAGTCAACGTTGCGGCCCTTGTAGCGGACGCGGAAGCGACCGTCCTGCGGGATTCTTCGCTCGGCGATGTCCAGCTCCGACATGACCTTGATGCGCGAGATCAAAGTCTGGTGGTAGGCCAGGTCAATCGGCTCGACCTTCTCGTAGAGCGCGCCGTCAATGCGATACTTGACGTGGACGGCAGTGTCGCGCGTCTCGATGTGGATGTCGGAGGCGCGCGACTCCATCGCGTTGTAGATGATGGTGTCAACCAGCTTGATGATCGGCGACATGTCGCTGTCGGTCGCCAGCCGGTCGAGGTCTAAGACCTCCTCGCCGTGCTCGGTCTCCTTGACGAGCGAGATGCGGAAGCCCGACGCCGCCTCCTGCAACACGCGCTGCGTGGCGTCGCCTTTGCGCAGGACGACTTCAATCGCGCCCGCGGTCGAGACGTGCGGGACGACGCGCGCGTGCAGGGCCGAGGCGATCTCGTCCAAGCGTTCGAGGTCTGTGGGGTCGGCCATCGCGATGTGCAGCCTTCGGCCCTCGCGCCGCAGAGGCACGAAGAGGTGGCGCAGCATCAGGTCAACGGGTATCTCGCCGAGGAGCGAGTAGTCAATGGGCGACTCGCCGACGGGCGGGAGCAGGTCAACGTAGGGCAGGCGGTAGCGGCGCGCGAGTGAGAGCGCGGCGCGCACTTCGGGCGGCGTGTGTTCGTCGCCGCCCGGCGCGGGTGCGCCAGCGCCGTTCTGGGGCGCGGCGGCGTGAGCGCCCGCGCCGTTCGTCACCTTGTTCTCTGTTTGACTCATGAGCTTAGTCTGATGCTTTCAGCCGGGCGGGGGGTGGCTTCGGTTAACCTCGAAAACTCAGGTTCGAGATGGACTGGATGATCGGCAGATAGATGGACAGGAGGATCATTACGACGACCCCGCCCATCACCAGCAGGATGGCAGGCTCCATCACGGTCGTCAACTGTTCGAGCCGCACCTCGGACTCGCGGTCGTAGAAGTCGGCGACCTCTCCGAGCATCTCGCGCAAAGAGCCGGAACGCTCGCCCACGCCGATCATGTCGAGGGCGAGCGGCGGAATCCACCCCGCCGACTCGATACTCTCCGTGAACGAGCGCCCCTCGCGGATCATCGGGAGCGTCGCGGAGCTTCGCGCCCGCAGCTCCCTGTTCGTGATGGACTCGGCGGCGATCTCCCAGGACTCGACCAGCGTGATGCCGCCCGCCAGGAGCGTCGCCAAACTCTGCGTCACCTGCGCCACCGCGAGCTGTTTCAAAAGGACGTTGACGATGGGCAGCCGTAGCAGGAAGCGGTCGAGCGCGAGGCCGCCCGAAGGCGTCCGCGTCCAGAGGTAGAGTCCGACGACGGTGATGAAGACCGTCGGCGCGAGCCAGTAGAAGTTGCCGGAGGCGAAGTGCGAGACGCCGATGACGACCTGTGTGATCGCAGGCAACTCGCGGTTGAAGCCCTCGAAGAGCGAGGACATCTTCGGCACGACATAAACGGTCAGGAACGTGACCATGCCGCCGGACGCCGCCAAAAGAAAGAGCGGGTAGGCGAGCGCCCCGCGAATCTTGCGGCGAATCTCGACGCCGCGCCGCATGTAGGCGACGTAGCGCGCCAGCACTTCGTCCAGAGCGCCGGAGCGCTCGCCCGCGAGGATGGAGGCCGTGTAGATGCGCGGGAAGATCGGCCCTTGCGCGGCGAAGGCCGTCGAGAGGGCCATGCCGCTGCGAATCTTCTCCTCCACGTCGGAGAGTACGGCGCGCAGGCGCGAGGAGGACGCGCGCCGCCGCAGCATCGTGACGGCCTGGAGGATGGGTATGCCGGCGCGGATGATGGCGGAGAGCTGCTGGTTGAATAAGAGGAAGTCGCCGGGCTTGACGCGCGCCTGCGTGCCGCCCTTGCCGCCGCGCGTGACGGCAGCGAGGCCTGCGGCGCGCGGCGCGGCGACCGAGAAGACGCGGAAGCCCTCGGCTTCGAGGCGCACGCGCGCCTCCTGTACGCCGACGGCCTCGACCGTGCGCGTCACAACCTCGCCCGCAGGCGTCCCCAAACGACAGATGAACTCGGCCATGCTTCTTTCGTTACTTCTTACAGGTGGTCGGCGTCCGAAGCCCGGCGGGAGAACTTGCGGCTCGCCCCGACTTGGCGTCGAATTATAACACGCCGCCGGGCGCGCCTCCCACCGGCGGCCCACCTACGTTTACACGCGCCGCGCCGCCGGAAGTTGCGCGGAGATAAAATCGCCACAAAGTCGAAACCGAGATGTTTGTTGCGCGCCGTCGCCCGCGTGTCCTACAATGCCCGTGAAGGAAAGAGGAAGTCTCCCCGTCTTCCCTGCGCACCACCGCGGACAACCTAAAGGGCGCGCGCCGCCTTCAAAGCGGCATCGAGAGAGTTTCTGTCGGAGTCGGCCCGCGAAGCCCGCGAGGCTTTCGGGCGTCACCGCCCTTTTCTTAGTCCGCCCCAGACATTTTCAGGAGGGTTCTATGTGGGCACGGCGCTTCGTCAGTCTCAACAGGGTCGCGCTTATCTCCTTCCTCTTCGCCGCGTCCTTCGCGCTCGCCTCGCCCCGCGCCGCCTCGGCCAGACAGCAAACGACCGCTCCGAAAGCGGAGCCGCAGAAGGCCGAGCAATCGCAGAAGGTAGAGCCGCCGCAGCAGCGACAAACGCAGTCGCAGCAGCAGGCGGACGGCCCGCAGCAGAAGGCCACCGTCCCGGCGGCCAACGGTCGCGCCAGCTCGTCGTCCGCGCCGCCGGACGCCTCCGGCCCCGCCGTGCAGGTGTCGGAAGACGACGAGCGCAAGCCCGTCATCACGCACACCGACCTGGTCACGCTGACTGTGACGGTGACGGACACCTACGGGCGCTTCGTCACGGGGCTGGCTAAAAACGCCTTCACCATCACGGACGACAAAGACCAGCAGGAGATCACCTTCTTCTCGGACGAGGACGCGCCCGTTAGCTTAGGGGTCGTCTTCGACGTGTCCGGCTCGATGGGCGGCGACAAGATTAACAAGGCGCGCGAGGCCCTCGCCAAGTTCATCGAGACGAGCCACTCGCGCGACGAATATTTCCTCATTGGCTTCAACCAGAGGGCGCAGCTCCTCCTCGACCACACGCGCGACAGCGACGCGCTGATGCAGAAGCTCACCTTCGTCCAGACGCACGGACAGACCGCCCTCTACGACGCCGTTTATCTCGGCGTCAACAAGGTGACGCGCGGCGTCCACCCGAAGAAGGCGATCCTGCTCATCTCGGACGGCCAGGACAACAGCTCGCGCTACACCTTCTCGGAACTGCGCCGCATCCTCAAAGAGTCGGACGTGATCATCTACGCCGTCGGCATCGTGGACAGCCACGACAATAACGACCTCGGCTACGGTGGCCGCGCCATCCTCGAAGAGCTGGCGGGCGTCTCCGGCGGCAAGGCCTTCTTCCCCTCCAGCTCCGCCGAGATGAACGACACGTTCGAGCGCATCGCTCTGGAGCTTCGCACGCAGTACTCCATCGGCTACCGCCCGTCGAAATTCGCCAACGACGGCAGGTGGCACAGGCTCAAGATCAAGGTGCAGCCGCCGCGCGGCTTCCCGCGCCTGTTCGTCCGGGGCCGGGAGGGCTACTTCGCCAACAACACGCCGCGCAACTGACCGATTTCTGCCGCTCCGCAATCGGCTCAGCGCCCGTTTTCCGGCAACGCATGAAGGCACAGGGGCATCTCTAAAACAGGCCCGCGCGTCGGCTCGCGCGCCCTCTCAAGGTTTTGCTTTTTCAAGCCATAATGCTCTTTGCCCCGGCCACGCGGAGCCGCCGATCACTTCAAGGCGGGCCAGAAGGTCAACGCCCCGCGCCCCCGCGGCACATGCCGGACGGGTCTCGCGCGGGGCGAATTTTTAGAGGCTGGATGTTAGATGTCAGATGTTAGTGATTGGCTCTTACTCACATCTGACATCTAGCATCCGACATCTGCTTTTTCGAGGGATGAGGATGAGACACCGAGAGTTTTTCAACCGCAGGAAGGACGGCGCGCGGCGCGCGACCGTGCCGCTCGTTCTGTTCGCGCTGTGCGCGGCACTGATCCCGTCTTCGCGCGCGCAGGACGGGCGACCGCGCCGCGTCAACGCGACGCAGGCGCAGGCCGTCGCGGCTGAGCAGCAGGCGGCGCGGCAGCAGACGACACAACCGAAGGGCGCGACGACGGCGCAAAGCGGCGCGCGGCCCGCGCAGACGCCGGCCCCGTCCGCGACGCCGCAGACGCAGACGACGGGCGGCAGGCCGAAGCTCCAGACCGCGCCGTCGGCGCAGCCCGACGCGGCGAACGCGCAGGACGAGACGGGGAAGGAGGTTGACGAGGGCGAGGTCGTCAGGACTGATGTCAACCTCGTCAACCTGCACGTGCGCGTCGTTGACCGCTTCAACCGCCCCATTGATAACGTGAGGCAGGACGAGTTCAAGGTCTTCGAGAACAGCACGCCGCAGACGATTCAGTTCGTGTCGAAGGAAGAGGTGCCGATCACCTACGGCCTCGTCGTTGACAACTCCGGCTCGATCCGCAACCAGATCAACCAGGTCATCGAGGCCGCCAAGACCATCGTCTCCAGCAACAAGCCCGGCGACGAGACCTTCGTCGTCCGCTTCATCTCCTCGGACGAGATCAAGATCATGCAGGACTACACGGCGGACAAGGCGGCGCTCGACGACGCCTTGGACGACATGTTCGTCGAGGGCGGGCAGACCGCCGTCATTGACGCCGCCTACCTCTCCGCCGAGCACGCCGCCGAGCGCCGCAAGGGCGAGACCGACCAGGACAAGCGCCGCCGCGCCCTCATCCTCGTCACCGACGGCGAAGACCGCGCCAGCTTCTACAAGCAGGAGCAGCTCTTCGACGCCTTGAAGGAGGAGGACGTGCAGATTTACGTCATCGGCTTCGTCAACGAGCTGGACAAGGAGCGCGGCTTCATCTCGAAGTCGAAGCGCCAGAAGGCCGTTGACCTGTTAGACCGCATGGCGAAGGAGACGGGCGGGCGCACCTTCTACCCGAACTCGCTCTCCGAGCTTCCGCAGATCGCCCAGGACATCACCAAAGACTTGCGCACGCAGTACGTCATCAGTTACGTTCCCACGACGAAGGCGCGGCCCGGCGAGTTCCGCCCCGTCCGCGTCGCCGTGGCGGACGCGCCCGGACGTGATAAGCGCATCGCCGTCACGCGCCCCGGCTACACGGCCAAGGGCGACGCGGCCCAGCCGCCGCCGAACCAATCTCCACCGACCGTCAGGAGGCAGTGATGCCCGTTGACCCCGCGTTGCTCGAAGACATAGAGTTCTTCAAGCTGCTCGACGAAGCCGACCGACGCGCTCTGGCCGAGGTCGTTGACCTCATCAAGCTCCAGGACAACCAGACTCTCTTCCAGGCCGGCGAGCCTGGGGAGAGTCTTTTTCTCGTCCGCGCGGGCGAGGTGGAGCTGTTCATCAAGGACACGACGGGCCAGAAGATCATCCTCGACATCACCAGGCCCGGCGACTTCTTCGGCGAGATCGCGCTTTTGGACGCCGGGCCGCGCTCCGCCACCGCGTTGGCCCTGACGCCGACCGAGCTGATCGAGCTAGACCGCGCCGACCTCGTGCTGCTCTTCCAGAAGAAGCCGGAGGCCGCGCTCCACATGCTCGCAGCGATGGGCAAGATGACGCGCAAGGCCGACGAGCTGTTGCGCACGCGCGTCTCGCGCAACGTCAACGAGGAGGTCGAGGAGAACCTGACCGTCGTGCAAAGAATAGCCGACTGGCTCGCGTGGTTTTCCGGCAGCATGCCCTTCCTCCTCATCCACGCCCTCTGGTTCATCGTCTGGATTTCATTGAACACCTTCCTCCTCCCGCAGAACCCCGACGGCACGCGCGGCTTCGACCCGTTCCCCTTCGGCCTGCTCACCATGATCGTCTCTCTGGAAGCCATCTTCCTCGCCTGCTTCGTGCTCATCAGCCAGAACCGGCAGGCGCAGAAGGACAAGGTGCGCGGCGACATCGAGTACGACGTGAACATCAAGGCCGAACTCGAAGTGGCGGAGCTACACCAGAAAGCCGACCACATCCACGAGGAGATGTTGCGCCGCTTCTCGAACCTCGAAAAGCTGCTCCCGCGGCAGTCCGCCCCCACGGAAGAAGTCTGAGCGCTTCCCCGCCCGTCTAACCGTCCCGACGGCGGCGCGGTTAGTGCTATCATCAGCGCCTTACTGAAGTCCGAAGCCGGGAGAGATTCGTCCATGTCGCAACTGCAAAGCGAGCTACAGGCCGCCGTGCGCGCGCGGGATTTCACGGGCCTGCGCGAGTCGTTCGGGCGGCTTCCGCCGTCGGAGATCGCCAACCTCATCTGCCAGATTCACACGGACGATCAGGCGCTGCTGTTCCGCGTCCTGCCGCGCGAGCTTGCGTCGAAGACCTTCGAGTACCTGCCGCTCGGTGAGCAGGAGGAGCTGATTAAGTCAATGGGGCAGGAGGACGTGGCGGCCATCCTCAACTCGATGGCCGACGACGACCGCACGACTCTCCTGGAAGAGCTGCCGGGCGCGGTGACGAAGCAGTTGATCGCCTTGCTCAAGCCGGAGGAGCGCGCCAGCGCCGTCAAGCTCCTGGGCTACCCGGAGCAGAGCGTCGGTCGCCTGATGACGCCGCACTACATCGCCGTCCGCCCCGCCTGGACTGTGCGGGAGGTGCTCGACTACGTGCGCGAGCACGGGCGCGACAGCGAGACGCTGAACATGGTTTACGTCGTGGACGAGAAAGGGATGCTCGTTGACGACATACGCATGCGCGGCTTCCTGCTCGCGCCTTTGACCGCGCGCGTCTCCGAGTTGATGGACAACCGCTACGACGCGCTCAAGGCGACGGACGACCACCAGACGGCGATCAGCCTCTTCCGCCGGACGGGGCTGACGGCCCTGCCCGTCACGGACACGGACGGCATGCTCATCGGCATCGTGACGATTGACGACGTGCTCGAAGTGGCCGAGGCCGGGGCGACGCGCGACATACAGAAGATCGGCGGCAGCGAGGCCCTCGACGAGCCTTACATGGACATCACGCTGGCGCGCATGATCCGAAAGCGCGCGGGCTGGCTCATCATACTCTTCCTGAGCGAGATGCTGACGGCCACGGCGATGGGCTTCTTCGAGGAGGAGATCGCGCGCGCCGTCGTGCTCGCCCTCTTCGTGCCGCTGATTATTTCTTCGGGCGGCAACTCCGGCTCGCAGGCCGCCACGCTCGTCATCCGCGCGATGGCGCTCGGCGAGGTTCGGCTGCGCGACTGGTGGCGCGTGATGCGCCGCGAAGTTCTGTCGGGCCTCGCGCTCGGCTCGGTGCTCGGCGTCATCGGCTTCCTGCGCATCTCCGTCTGGTCGGCCTTCTCGAACATCTACGGGCCGCACTGGCTCCTCGTGGCCCTGACCATCGGCATCTCGCTCGTCGGCATCGTGCTCTGGGGCACGCTCTCCGGCTCGATGCTGCCGCTCGCACTCCGCCGCGTCGGCCTCGACCCGGCCACGTCGTCCGCCCCCTTCGTCGCCACGCTGGTTGACGTGACCGGCCTCATCATCTACTTCAGCGTCGCGATGCTCATCCTGCGCGGCACGCTCCTTTAGCCGCGCGGCGAAAATTGTTTGTGAGAAATTCTTGCCACGCCCGTGAGACGTGCCGTGGTACTTATTCCCCGCTCCGCGAGTCAGCGAACTTCGCGTGAGTTCAAGACTTTTGAGCAAGGGGACTATCCGCATGCCGACCCTCGACGCGCGCTCCTTCGCGCTCGCCGTGCTCTTCTGTCTCCTGCCGCTGAAGGTCGCGGCGCAGCAGCCCTTCGTCACCGACGACGCGGACGTGACCGACAAGGGCAAGGTGCACCTGCAAGTCGCCGACGAGTACGACCTCCTACAGCGCGCGCTCTATCCGGGCAAGACGCAGAACACGTTCGGCGTCGAGGTTGACTACGGGCTGTGGAAGGGCGTCGAGGTCGGCTTCGCGCCGCCGTTCCTCGCCCTGCACAGCTCGCACGTCGCCGCCCCGCAGACCGTCTTCGGCCTGGGCGACTCGACGCTGCACGTGAAGTACAACTTCTACAGGGAGCGCGAAGGCTCGCGCCTGCCAGCCATGGCAATCAGCGCCATCGTCCAGTTCCCCACGGGCAGCGTGAGCAGGCGACTCGGCACGGGCCTGACCGACTACTACCTGAACGGCATCCTGCAAAAGTCGGTCACGGGGAAGACGAAGCTGCGGCTGAACGGCGGCATCCTGTTTGCGGGCAACACCGTTAACGGACAGCTCGGCATACGCACGCGTGGGCGCGTCTTCACGGGCGGAGGCTCGCTCGTCAAGCAGTTCACGAAGAGGCTCGACTTCGGGGCGGAGATCACCGGCGCGGTGACGAGTAATTTCCAGTTGAGCAAGGGCCAGTTGCAGACGCTCGTCGGCGGTAACTACGCGTTGCGCAAAAAACTCTCGCTCGACTTCGGCGTCACCGCCGGGCGCTTCTCGGCCAGCCCGCGCCTCGGCGCGCAGCTCGGCTTCTCGTTTGACTTCTGACAGGTTCTCCGCGTTTCCGCCGCGACAGAAGAGCGACACGTTTCCGCGACAGAAGGGTGAAACGCCGCGTTTAAGTTGTCCGCGGCGCGGCGTGCCGGCGCGCCGCCGTTTCGGGGAGAACCTGACGCACGATGCTCATGCTGTCTGAACTCCGGCGCTTCCGCGTCGGCGACGAGCGCGGCGCGCGCGCGCGACTCGACGACCTCGCGGTCGCGCTCCTCGACGGCGACTACCCGCCCGTCACGCTCCTCCTCTACACGGGCGACGACAAAAGGCAGCGCTCGCTCAAGTGGGAGTCAGTGAGCGCCGTCTCCCACGAAGACAAGAAGATTAAAGTTAAAGACCTCGGCGCGGGAGAGTCGGTCGCGCCCGACTCTTTGAAGGACGAAGTGCTGCTCGCCCGCGACGTGCTCGACGCGCTCGTGCTCGACCTCCAGAACCGCCGCGCGACGCGCGCCAACGACCTCGCGCTCGAAGAGGAGGGCGGCAAGCTCGTCTTGCGCGCCGCGGACACGAGCGCGCGCGCGCTGCTCAGGCGGCTGACGCGCGGACTCTTCTCCGAGCCGCCCGGCCACGCGCTCTACGACTGGAAGTATGTGGAGTTTCTGCGCGGCGACCCCGGAGCCGTCCGCAGCGGCGCGGGCGAGCACCTGCGGATAGCGCGCCTTCAGCCCGGCGAGATCGCCTCGCTCAGCGCGGCCATCCCCTACATGCACGCCGCAGAGTTGCTCAAGCTCCTGCCCGACCCGCTCGCCGCGCGCACGCTCGAACTGATGTCGTCGGAGCGTCAGCTACAGGTCTTCGAGGAGCTGGACGAGGAGGAGGCGCTCAAGATGCTCGCGCTCATGTCGCCCGACGACGCCGCAGACCTCGTCGGTCGCCTTGAGACCCCGGCGGCGCGGCGCTACCTCGAACGCATGCCGAAGCGGAAGAGCGCCACCGTCATAGAGCTTCTGTGCTACCCCGAAGACACCGCGGGCGGCATTATGACCAACGAGGTCGTGTTCGTGCCGTCGGGCATGTCGGCGCGCGAGGCGCGCGAACACCTCCGCGGGCTGCTGAGTGAGACCGCCTTCTCACTGCTCGTCTATGCCGTTGACGACGAAGAGGGGCGACGCCTTCAAGGACTACTCTCGCTGCGCAACCTCATCGTGGCCGACGACGACGCGCGCGTCGAAGATTTCATGGACCCTTACGTGACGACGCTCGCGCCCCTGGACGCAGCGCGTGAGGCCTCGCGCCGCGTCATCAACAGCCACCTGCCCGCGATGCCTGTGATCGGCAAAGACAAGCGGCTGCTCGGCGTGGTGACGTTCGACACGGCGGTCATGCTGGCCGCCCCGGCGAGTTGGAGCGCGCAAGCCCCGAGGAGGGTCTTCACTTGAGCAAGCAGCCCGCGTCCGAAGGTCTGGAGCCGGTCGCCGAGGCCGACGCGATGGCGCTGCCCGTCCGACCGCGCCGCCTCGCGGCGGGCCTCCGGCTCAACATACGGGGCCGGAGCGTCCGCTTGCGCGGCCTGCGCCGTCAGCCCGTAGGGCCTCTGCGCTGGCTCGTCATCTTAGGGCCGGGACTCATCGCCGCCTCCGCCGGCAACGACGCGGGCGGCATCGCCACCTACAGCTCGGCGGGCGCGCAGTACGGCTACGA
>QHXN01000133.1 GCA_003222975.1 Acidobacteriota bacterium
TTGACCTCATCCAGCCCTTCCTGCGCGGCGGCAAGATCGGACTGTTCGGCGGCGCGGGCGTCGGCAAGACCGTGCTCATCATGGAGCTGATTAATAACGTCGCCAAAGCGCACTCCGGCTTCTCCGTCTTCGCCGGAGTCGGCGAGCGCACGCGCGAGGGCAACGACCTTTTGCGCGAGATGGTCGAGTCAAAGGTCATCAACTTCGGCGAGTCGTTCTACGAGAACTGGGAGAAGACGGGCGTCTTCGACATGACGAAGGTGGACATGAAAGCCATCGGCGAGTCGAAGGTGGCGCTCGTCTATGGGCAGATGACCGAGCCTCCGGGGGCGCGCCTGCGCGTCGCACTCTCCGGCCTGACGGTCGCCGAATACTTCCGCGACCAGGGCCTCGACGTGCTCCTCTTCGTGGACAACATCTTCCGCTTCACGCAGGCCGGCTCGGAAGTGTCGGCGCTGCTGGGCCGCATGCCCTCGGCGGTCGGCTACCAGCCGAACCTCGCCACCGAGATGGGCGAGCTACAGGAGCGCATCACCTCGACGCGCACCGGCGCGATCACCTCCATTCAAGCGGTGTACGTCCCCGCGGACGACTACACAGACCCCGCGCCCGCCACTACGTTCGCGCACCTCGACGCCGTCACCGCGCTCTCGCGCCAGATCGTCGAGCTTGGAATTTATCCGGCGGTTGACCCGCTCGCGTCCTCTTCGCGCCTGCTCGACCCGCGCATCATCGGCGAGGCGCACTACAACACGGCGCAGGCCGTCAAGCAGGTCTTACAGCGCTACAAGGACTTGCAGGACATCATCGCCATCCTCGGCCTCGACGAGTTGTCGGAAGAGGACAAGCTGATCGTCGCGCGCGCGCGCAAGATTCAGCGCTTCCTCTCGCAGCCCTTCTTCGTCGCGCAGCAGTTCACCGGACTCGAAGGTAAGTTCGTCAAGATCGCCGACACCATACGAGGCTTCCAGGAGATCATTGACGGCAAGCACGACGATCTGCCCGAACAGGCCTTCTACATGGTCGGCACCATCGAGGAGGCGCGCGAGAAGGCCGAACACATGGCCGCCGAGGCGGGCGAGTAGGAAAGGGGAAAAGGTGAAGAGGGTAAAAGGGCAAAAGGCGAAAAGTTCAACGACTCTTCGTGGTGCTGCCTTCTTTTCCCTCTTCACCTCTTCACCTTTTATCCTTTTACCCTTTGACTTGAATCATGGCTCTTCAACTCGATGTCATCACGCCGGAGCGACGCCTGCTATCGGAGCAGGCGGACTCGGTGACCGTGCCCGGTAGGGGCGGCGAACTCGGCATCCTGCCCGGCCACACGCCGCTCATCTCCGAACTCCAGACCGGCGTGCTCTCGTACACGCAGGGGCCGACGACGCGCCGCCTTTTGGTGTCGGGCGGCTTCGTCGAAGTCAACGACGACCGCGTCTCCGTGCTCGCAGACCTCGCGGAGTTCCCCGAAGAGGTTGACGCCGCGCGCGCGCGCACAGAGCGCGAGGAGGCCGAGCGACGGCTCGGCGCTTTCACGGGCACGCCCGAAGAGTTGGCAGACCTTCGCGCCCAACTCGACCGCGCCGACACGCGCCTCCAACTCGCCGCGGGCGACGCCGCACGCTGACGCGCCTCCGAGCGTAAACATTTCCTGGAGAGTCAGCCGCCCGCCAAAGCGACTTCCGCCATCTCAGACAACGAATACCGTTCAATGTGCGCCCTGATTCTCGCTTTACTATTCAACTGGCGTTGCACGCTTGAAACATCAGCCCGCGCGTGGCATAATACCTTTGCTCGAACGTCAGCCGCGGGGCTTTAACCTTCAAGGGGGTTTTCGGTTCATGTCAGAGCTTATCCAGGAGGCGGCCAGAAACGTCGTCGAGTTGCCGCGCGAGATTTCGGGCGCGGCGACGCCGGAGGATCAGGCGGTCGAGTCTTCTTTGCGACCGCGCACGCTCGAAGAGTACGTCGGCCAGCCGAAGATCACCACGAACCTGAAAATCTTCCTGCGCGCGGCCAAAGCCCGGCGCGAGGCGCTCGACCACGTTCTCTTCTTCGGCCCGCCGGGACTCGGCAAGACCACGCTCTCGCAGATCATCGCGCACGAGATGGACGCGCCTTTGAAGTCTGTGGGCGCGCCGGCCATCGAGCGCGGCGGCGATCTGGCGGCGGTACTGACGAACTTGCAGGAGGGCGAAGTCCTCTTCATAGACGAGATTCACCGCCTCAAGCCGCAGATCGAAGAAGTGCTCTACCCGGCGATGGAGGACTACCAACTCGACATCATGATCGGGCAAGGGACGGCGGCGCGCTCAATAAAACTCGACCTCCCGAAGTTCACTCTCGTCGGCGCGACGACCCGCGCGGGACTCATCACGGCCCCCCTGCGAGGCCGCTTCGGCATAGTCTTTCACCTCGACTTCTACTCGCAGAAGGAACTCGAAATCATCATCCACCGCTCGGCTGAGATTCTGGCCGTGGAGATCGAGGCGTCGGGCGCGGGCGAGATCGCGCGCCGCGCGCGCGGAACCCCGCGCATCGCCAACCGTCTGCTCCGCCGCGTGCGCGACTACGCCGAGGTGGAGTACGACGGGCGCGTCACGCGCGAGGTGGCGCGGCGCGCTCTGGACGAGATGGAGGTTGACAAGTTCGGCCTCGACGAGATTGACCGCAAGGTTTTGACGACGATCATCGAGAAGTTCGATGGCGGCCCCGTCGGCGTCGGAACCATCTCGGCCTCGATCAGCGAGGAGCGCGAATCAATCGAGGAGATCATCGAGCCGTGACATGAGGCCGAAAAGCGCCGGGCGGGCGGGCGTGGAGGATCGGGAGCCTTCGCGCCGCCCGCCTCGGTGTATTCCGGGCACGTTGAGCTTGTTGCGAGTTCTCCTCACCACGGAGGCACAGAGGGCACGGAGATTTCACAGAGCGATTAAAACCTCTGTGCATTCTCCGTGCCCTCTGTGCCTCCGTGGTTATCTTCGACTTTTCAGATGCTCAAGTTGAACGAGCAAGGAATCTCGTCACGGGTTCGGCGGGTTCGCGGGCGCGGACGCCGGTTTGAAGTTGAGCGTCACGTTGACGGTCTGCTTCTCGCGGTCGGGCGTGGCCTTGATGTCCAACTTCAACGCCGGGAGCGGGTGTCCCGCGCGCAGCGCGTCCTTATAAAATTCCGGTAGGCTCTTCTTCACGAACTCGTCGGCGTAAGCCTCTTCGTACACGTCGCCGTGGAGCAGACGCCAGCGACCATGCAGGTTGTTGGCGTCCGCCTCGGAGAGTCCATTGATCGTCAGCTCGCCCATATGGTACTGCGGCCCCTCTTCGACCTGAAGGCGGAAGGCGACGCGCCGGCCCTCGTCGTCGAAGTCGGGCGCGGCCCGGACGCGCGCTTCGAGGTAGCCTTTGCGCGCGTAAGCCTTGCCGACGGCGGCGAGTCCCTTGTCTATCTTGACGCGGTTGGCGACCTCGCGCTCCTTCATGCCGAGCGCGGCGTCCAACTCCTGCGGCGTGAGCGCCGACGCGCCAGACCACACGGCCTTGTCCCAGACGTAGATCGAACCCTCGTCAACGTACATCGTGACGGCCACGCCCTTTTCACAATCGGCGGAAGTTTCGGGCTTCACCTTCGGCGGCGCGAAGCTGGCGCGCAGGTAGCCGCGCTCCTGGTAGAGCGGCAGAAGGTTGGCCTCGGCGAAGCCCGCGACGAAGGCGCGCGAGTAGTCGTTGTCGAAGATGCCGCCGGACTTCTGCCGGAGCGTCTCTTCGGGGACGGCGCGCGCGCCGACGAAGCTCAGCTTGCAGACGCGCAGCTCCGGCCCCCGCACGCTGTAGAGGTGCTCGACCCTTCGGCCCGACGCGTCCGAAGAGAGCGTGTACTCGACCGTGCCCTCGATCTTGCGCTCGCGCAAAAGGTCTTCGAGCGCCTGCTTGATCTGCTCGGTGACGCCCCCGGCTTCGGGGGCCGTGCCGTCGAAGGTCGGCACACGCCGCTTGACGGCGGCGCGCAGCTCCTCGTCGGTGAACCAGACGAAGTTGTCGAACGAGACGGGCATGCTCGACTTCCGCTCGACGACCGTGAAGGTGACGACGGCCTTGTCGGTCTTACCCTTCACGCTGTAGCCCAGCTTCTCGAAGAGGCCGGACGAGAGCAGGCGGTCAGCCGCGGCGTCCACCTCCTCGATGCTGACCGTCTGCCCGGCCTGTAGGCCGCTCTTCTCCAAAGCCTCCGCCTCCGTCACGCGTCCCAGGCCCTTGAACTCGACACGGTCGAGCTTCAAGGTCTGCTGCGCGCCCTGCTGCTGTTGCTGAGCACACACGCGCGCCGCCGGCATGAGAAGGAGGTACGCGGCGATGAGCGAGAACACGAGCGACGCTTTTAAACGAGGAGGGACAGACAAGCGCACGAGGTTTTCTCCGTTCGATAATGAGTTCGGCAGGGAGCGGAGGTATTTTATCAGCTTCGCGAAGCCGACCGAAATGCTAAGGAGTGATAAGTGAT
>QHXN01000015.1 GCA_003222975.1 Acidobacteriota bacterium
CAATGTTTATAATTCTCGCTAGGTACGCTTACAAAGGTAGCTCCCCAGTAAAGCGTGGAGGCATTGATTTTTGACAAAACGAGAGTCCAAAGCAGACTCTTTCTGTTTCTCTTGGCCAAAAGAAGAACGGAAAGCACTCGCGCATGGACTCTCAAACAGCATTCTGCCCTAACCCGGACTGTCCTGCCAAAGGGCACGAGGGCAAAGGCAACATCCGGATTCACAGCCGCCAGCACCGGCGCTACAAGTGCCAGGAGTGCGGCCAGACTTTCACGGCGACCAAGGGGAGGCCCTTCTATCGCCTGCGCCACCGGCAGGAGGTGGTCGTCTGGGTCGTGACCTTGCTGGCTTGGGGCTGCCCGCCGCAGGCTATCGTCGCCGCCTTCGGCTTAGATGAGCGGACGGTGGCTGACTGGCGCCAGCGTGCCGCCGCGCAATGCCAACAAGTGCATGAGCATTTGGTCGAGCAGCCGCGCGAGTTGGGCGAGGTGCAAGCCGACGAACTGAGAGTCAAACGGCAAGGGGCGGTCGTCTGGGTCGCCCTCGCCATGCAGACTGCCACCCGGCTGTGGCTCGGCGGTAGGGTCAGTCAACAGCGCGACCGCCAACTCATCGCACGGCTCATCGAGCAAGTCCGCCGCTGCGCTTTATGCTTGCCGTTGCTGCTCGTCACTGACGGTTTCGCGGCTTACGGCACGGCGCTGCGCCGCGTCTGCCGCGACAAGGTAGAACGGATGGGGCGTGGGCGGCGGCGCTTACAAGTCTGGGCCGGGCTGTGCTACGCGCAAGTCATCAAACGCTACCAGAAGCGGCGGGTGGTCGCGGTTGAGCGGTGGGTGAAGGAGGGCGACCCGGAGCAAGTCGAGAGCTTGCGGCATAAGGCGCACTCGGAGGGCGTGCTCAACACAGCCTTCATTGAGCGGCTCAACGCAACGTTGCGCCAACGGCTGACTTCATTGGTGCGGCGCACCCGCGCGCTGGCCCGGCGCAGCGCGACCATCGAGCAGGGGATATGGCTGGTCGGGACGCTCTATAACTTCTGCACGGCGCACGAGAGTCTGCGCGTGCGCTCTGAGCTGGCCCCTCATCGTTGGCAAGAATACACGCCCGCGATGGCCGCTGGGATCACTGACCACCGATGGAGTGTCAAAGAGCTATTGAGCTATCGCGTCCCGCCGCCGAGATGGAAGCCGCCGAAGCGACGTGGGCGGATGTCACAGGCGATGAAACTGAAAATCATGCAGTGGTGCACATGACCACGCTTTAATGCGGAGCTACCTATTGATTTTTCTAAGAGGGAATATTCAATTTATGTTCGAACCCACAAATGATGAATGAAAGTCAGCTCGAATGCTTTCATTCATCATTCATCATTCCGCATTCATCATTTAGATTGTCGGGTTCCACGAACTCATCCAGAGCGTGTTGACGGATTCTTTGCGCCCGACCTTATAGACGTTGAGGCTCGTGAGCGGGGGCGCGTAGAGGTGCAGGGTGATTAAGTCCTGGCCGCTGATGTCGGGGTTGCCGAGTTGGTGTATGTCGGGGATGTCAGCGCCGGTGACGTGGCCGGGCGTCCACTCGCGCGAAGACTTGTAGCGGAGGCCGCTCGCCTCGCCCATCTCGAAGAGGGTCTCCCACATGAAGCCGGAGAGGACGCGCACCGCGCCGAACGAGCCGGCGTGGTCGTGTATCGGCGTGCGCTGTCCGGGCCGCCAGCAGAGGACGAGCAGCTCGGCGTGGTCGCACAGGAAGACGCGGTGGCGCGCGTATGTGCCCTCCTTGAAGCCGACGTGCGGGCGCAGCTCGTCCTGCCCGACACTCACGCGAAGCATCCACCCGTTCACCTCCGGCAGTTCAGGCCGACGGTCTAACCCGGCGAGCGTCTCGACGAGCGACGAGAGCGAGAAGCGTTCTTCGCCGCGCCCCTCTAAAGGGACGCGCGGGCGTGTCGTCTGCGTGTCGAGCGTGGACATAAGCTTCAAGCCTTTCGGGCGGCTGCGGACGCGGGGGGCGTCAAGATGCTTCTACGACAAACGCGGGGCTGAGTCAACAGAAGCCGTGAACCGTGAACCGTAAACCGTGACAAGAGAAAACCTGCTTTTATCTCGTCACGGTTTACGGTTCACGGTTCACGGCTTTTTCCGGTTCACGGCTTTAACTCATCTGCAAAGCCTTGCCGAGCGTGGGATCGCGGCGCACGCGCCAGATTTTCGAGTCGAGGTAGTAGTGCACGAAGGCGTAGCCCCACAGGAAGCCGGAGGCCAGTTGCGTGACGAAGGCTTCGGGGTCGGCGGCGTGGTTGACGTACTGCCGCGGCACTTGATACCAGACGCCGAAGACGAGTCCGAGGACGACGTAGTGCGGGAGTCTTCGGCTGATGAACTCCGCCGCGCCGTGCCGCTCGCGCCCGCGCGCGTCGCGCGTGTACTTGCGGTTGTGAAACCAGACGAGGCGCTGGTACTGGAGGTTGTGGTAGATCGTCAGCATCGCGACGATGGCGATGGGCTTCTGCGGCATCGGCGTCAGGAGCACGACCCAGTGCATCGGTATCGCCGCCGCGAGCAGCAGGTACTTCGGCACGTCGAGCGCAAGGCCCGTCCATGCGCGCTGAACCTGACGGACGAGCCACGCGACACCAGCAACGACGACGCCCGCGAGCAGGACACTCTCTAAAACTCCGAGCGAGGCGTGCAGCACGGCGGGCACGCGCTTCAAAGCCTCCTGGTCGCGCGCGACGAAGGCGACGAACGGGTAGGTGAAGGCGAGCAGCAGGAAGGCTCGGTCGAGGAAGTTGTCTGTCGCAGCGAGGTCGTCGTTCTTCTTTTTGTAGAGCACCATGAAGCCGTAGTGCTGCTTGACCAGGTGGTAGTAGGCCCACAGCGCCGCGAGGAAGAAGAAGACTAGCCCCTGGCCGGCGAGCACCGCGGCGGGGCCGACCGCGAAGAAGAGGAGCGACCACCACAGGAGCCGACCGCGCGCGCGCCGCTCCTCGCGGTCGAAGTAGGTGCGCGAGAAGGTGGCGAAGACGTGCGGCGCGTCCACGAGCACCGCCCACGCGACGACCATCGGCACGAGCGGCACTAAACGGGCGACGTAGAGCGCGAACAGCGCGTAGCTCGCCGCGACCGAGCCGATGAACCACACGAGGTCGTCGCGCGCGCCGATGATCCAGCGCAACGAGACGGCGCGGCTCGCGGTCGCGGCTCCGAGCGTCGTTCCGGTCTGCGTCGTGGCGGACATAAAAATCAGAGAGTGTTCAGCCGGCGCGGCGCGTCACCGCGTGGACATCGGCGTGGCGGCGCGCTCATAATTCCGCAAACAAGACCGGCGAGGCGCGTGGATTCTAACACAACCGAAAGAGAACTCGCGCGCACCGGAGTAACCGAAAGACTTCCACACGGCGGAGGACTCTGACGAGATGACAGAGGACGAGAAGGGACTCGAACGACTGCTCGCGCTCATGTTCCAGGCGCACCCGTGGCACGGCATCCCGGCGGGCGAGGACGCGCCGGGGACGGTGAACGCCTACATCGAGATCGTGCCGACCGACGCCGTCAAGTACGAGTTGGACAAGGCGTCGGGACACCTGCGCCTCGACCGCCCGCAACGCTTCTCCTCGTTCCCGCCCACGCTCTACGGCTTCATCCCGCAGACCTTCTGCGGCGACCGCGTGGCCGAACTCTGCCTGAGTTGCGTCGGCGGCGACCAACAGATTCGCGGCGACGGCGACCCGATGGACATCTGCGTGCTCACCGAGCGCCCCGCCGCGCACGCCAACTTCCTGGTGCGCGCCAAGCCCGTCGGCGGCCTCCGCATGGTTGACGGCAACGAGGCCGACGACAAGATCATCGCCGTGCTGGAGAAGGACGTTTCTTACGGCCACATCGAGGACATCAGCGAAGCGCCAAAGGGTTTGATAGACCGCCTGCAACACTACTTCCTGACCTACAAGCAACTGCCGCAGGAAAGCCCTCGCCGCGTCGAGATCGCCGACGTGTACGACCGCGACGCCGCGTGTGAGACCATCCGCCGCAGCCTCGAAGACTACCACGCGCGCTACGGAGCGCCGGAACAGAGAGTGAATGAGTTGCGGCGGCTGTTGAAAGGGTAGAGGAGAAACGGACAGCAACAGACGGCGATGCGCGACACCGCACGAAGCGCCTGTCATTTCCAACGCCTTAACACCTGCACGACCATCCAGCCGACGACGCCGACGAAGATCGAGACGACGCGAAAGTACCACTGCAAATCCGTCCTGGCCTCGCGCGTGAGGTAGAAGACGCCCGCGAAGAAGACGAGGAAGAGGAAGAACCATTCGGCGCGGTCGAGGCGGCTGGGTTTGTTGTCCGGCGCTCGCCTGCTCATCACGAACCTCTCGCTCTCACTCATTCGGAAATATCTTCTTCGACGCCGCAGCGCGGGCAGAGGATCGTGAGGCGCGAGTCGTCTTTCCAGCGCGCGAGCGCGTTCTCTGATAGACGAGGCTCGCGCTCCTCGGCCTCGCCCTCGCGGAAGAAGCGCGGGAGCGCGTCCGCGCCCGGCGAGGATTCGGTGTCGCATGTCGCGCCCGCCGCGTCGTCCGCGTCACGGCAGCGCCTGCACACCCAGCCGTATCCTTCGTTGACGAAGTGTTCTGTCTCAGGCACAAAAAGCGGATGCTGGATGTCAGATGCTAGATGCTAGCAGGCCAGTCATTAGCTAACATCTAGCATCCGGCATCTGACATCTGTCTTTACCTTCTGAGGACTCCGCGGCGCTGCTGTTCGGGTAGCAGGCGGACGGGAACTGTCGCGCGCTGGCCGTCGCCGCGCACGACTTCGACCTGCACCACGTCGCCGAACTGGTGCTTGTCGAGGACGTTGTCGAGGTCGTTCCAGCCCGCGACCTTCGTGCCGTCAACCGCCGTGATGATGTCGCCGAGGTTGATCTCGCCGTCCTGCGTCTCGGAGAGTCCGCGAAGCCCCGCGGCTGCCGCCGAGCCGTTCGGGTCAACCTGGAGGATGAGCACGCCCTCTTCGACGGGCAGGCGGATGCCGCGCAGCTCCGTCACGTCGCGCGGGTAGATGCCGAGCTTGGGGCGGACGACGCGACCGTCGCGGATGAGCTGCGGCACGACGCGCTTGGCGATGTTGACGGGAATGGCGAAGCCGACGCCGACCGAGCCGCCGCCGTCGGGCGAGAGGATCTGCGAGTTGATGCCGATCATGCGGCCCTGCGAGTCCAGGAGCGGCCCGCCGGAGTTGCCGGGGTTGATCGAGGCGTCGGTCTGAATCGCGCCCTCGATGACGCGCCCGTTGCGCGCCTGTATGGGGCGCTGCAACCCGCTGATGACGCCCGTCGTGAGCGTGCGGTCGAGGCGGAAAGGGTTGCCGATGGCGAGCACCTTCTGGCCGACGACGAGCTTGTCGCTGTCGCCCATCGGTACGACCTTCAGAATGTCGCGCGGCGCGTTGACCTGCAAGACGGCGATGTCCGTGTCGGGGTCTCTCCCGACGACGCGGGCCTGGTAGGACTTGGCACCGCCGAAGCTGACGTTGACGGCGTCTGCGTCCTCGACGACGTGATAGTTGGTCAGGATGTGGCCCTGTTCGTCTATGACGGAGCCGGAGCCTGCGCCCTGCCCGCCCGCGTCGAAGAAGCCGCGCGGCTGCGTCGTCGTGTTGATGGAGACGACGCCGGGCGAGATGGTGCGGAAGACCTCGATGTTATTCTGCTCGTTGGTGGCGACCGAGGGGTCTGTGATGCCGGCGATGTTGGCGGTGCGGCGGTCGTCGTCGCTGTTGAAGGCGGCGGCGGGCTGCTGGAAGCGGCTGCCCCAGCGGTCGAAGCAGGCGACGCCTGCGGCGGCGAAGAGCGCCGACAGGAGCGCGATGGCGAGAATCTGGCGTGCTGAAATTCGGTACATGGCTTTTCTCTCTGATGATTTCATAAGCTTCTCGAAAAGGCCTCGACAGCTCAGATGCCGCGCGACGCGTGCGGCGTTGCGCGACGCGGCCCCGTCCGGCCTACCTCAGCCCTCTCTTTCGCGGGGAGCTAATTCTACTACGAAGCCGCGCCGAAACAGGTTCGCGCGCCGAACGCCGGGCGAGGCGTTCGGCGGCGCGGACGCGCACCGGCAAGCTTCTATGATTCAGTCGGCGGGGCGGAAAAGTTCCGGCGTGGCGTTTGTGCCGCGCTCTTGTTTGTTCGAGCGGTCGGCGCGGGGCGCGGTTTACGAGAAGAGTGCGAGCAGCCTGTCTGGGAGGTGGAAGAAGGAGACGAGCGCGTCGGGCGGTTGCCAGCCGAGCGCTGACGCGCCCGTCGCGGCGTGCACGAGCATGAGCGTGAGGTAGAGGCAGAGCACAAAGTGCAGGCCGCGACGGGCCAGCGCGACGTGCGAGAAGCGGTAGAGCGTGAAGGCGACGAGCGCGCCGACCGACAGCTTGGCGAGGAGGAAGGGCGCGTTGCCGAGGTGCAGAAGGTAGGCCATCAGCCCGTTGCCTTCTGTCGCCACACCCCCGCGCACCCACATGATCGTCAGTTGCGCGTCCAGCCAGTTCAGCGCGAAAAGCAGGAGGCTTTTCGAGAAGGCGCTCATCGAAGATCACTCCCTTCGCGGCCAACGCGGTTTAACTTTCCGCCCCTGAAACGACCGAACCCCCAGTCCGCGGACTGGGGGTTCACAGTTGGTCGCACCAACGGAGGAATGGAACACTCTCTAACTTACGTCAAGAAGAAAGACGCAATCGCCTCAGTTTTCCAAAAGCAAACTCGGAAGTCCGCAACGCCGGACGACGAACTTCAAGCAACTGCCGTTCGGCTCATCGTTCAGCCTCGCGGACTTCCGAGCTGCAATCGAATCCGACGAGCCATCCTCACACGCTTACGACTCCGCGCCGGGGGCGCCGGCACACTCGCCCGCCCTGAGCACGACGGCGAAAAAGCGTTCGCACCGGCACTCAGGATTTTGGAGTGTGAGACGTTTAAGCGTGCTCTGGAACGCACGGCGGGCGAGTCTGTCCGTGCCCCCGGCGGGAGGAGTGTTGGCGTCAGATTGCGAGAGCCGTGACGCTCAGCCTGACCGAACCGGTCATTATGTGACTGTCCCAAGGGTTTTCAAACCTTCGTTTCCCCAGGAAATTTTCAGATTCTGCGCTGGTATGACTTTTGACAAACAGGCTGAGGCCATATCTCGTCGGCCATGCTTCTTTCATCGTGCGAAGTTTCCGGTCGCCAGAGAACTCTTGGAATGAAAATCACCAGACGCTCTTTAGCCCTAACGTACCTGACACTCTTCTCCCTGCTGCTCTCGCTCTGCGGGTTCTCGACGGCGGGCGCACAGTCGCGCGCCGTCGAGAAAGACCCGGCGCGCTTCGTGGCGCTGGCCGCTTACGCGCAGGACTTAAACGAGATGGCGCGGCGCGACGCACCCGCCGCCGAAGACTACGGCAGGGGCGTCCGGGGCGTGCTCCGCGTACTGGCGCGCCGCGACGGCAGGAACAACCCTCTGCTCGTGACGGACGACGCCGCGGGCGGCAGGGCCGTCGTCGAAGGTCTGGCGCGTCGCATCGCGGGCGGAGAAGTGCCCGCACACTTGCGCGGCAAGAGAATCTTCGCGCTCGACGCGGGCCGCCTGCTCGCGGACGCGGGAGGCGGCGAGGAGTTCGGCCAGAAGTTCGCGGCGGTGTTGCGCGATGTGAAGAGCGCCGACGGGCGCGTCGTCCTCTTTTTGGAAAACATTGACGGCCTGCTCGCCGCGCGCGACGAGCGGCAGGCGCGGGCCGCGCTCGACCTGCTCGCCGTCGAGGTCTCGCGCGGCGCGGTGCGACTGATCGGCGCGGTCTCGCCGGCGGCCTTCGAGCTGAAGCTGGCGCAGAACGAAGCGCTCAAGTCGCGCCTCCAGGAAATCTACCTCGACAGGCCGGAGCAGTCCGCGCAGGCCGAAGACGAGGACAAGGCGGAGTCGTCCGACGAAGCAGACTCGTCCGACAAAGAGCAGTCAGGGGCGGCCCCTTTCGTCGGCGACAAAATCGCGCCCGACCTGCGCGAGGCTGTTAGCGGCGCGGGCACGTCTCGCGTCTCGCTCATCCTTCAGGGCGACGACTTGAAGAACCCTTCGGTGCGTGACTACCTGAAGGCGAGCGGCGCGCGCTTCGGCGGGAGCTTCGACGCCCTCGGCGCGCAGGCGGTCGAGTTGCCCCTGTCCGCGGTCGCGGGCCTGGCCGAGCGGCAGGGCGTCTTGCACCTCTCGCTCGACCGCGCGATGAGCGCCCTCGACGACGGCCACGTCGCGACGACGACCGGCGCGGACGAAGTTGCAAGCGATATAACTGTCTCGGTGCAGAGCGGCTCGCTGGCCGTTCAGAAGCTTGACGGCAGCGGCGTCGGCATCGCCATCCTCGACTCCGGCATCTACGCCGCGCACAGGGCGTTCCTGGGGCGCGACGGAAAATCGCGCGTCATCTACAGCCAGGACTTCACCGGCGAAGGCCGCACGGACGACCCCTACGGCCACGGCACACACGTCGCGGGCCTCGCCGCGGGAAACGGCCAGATCGCTGGCGGCGTCTATCGCGGGATAGCGCCCAACGCCAACATCATCAACCTGCGCGTCCTGGACTCGAAGGGCACGGGCACGGTCTCCGGCCTCCTGAAGGCGCTCAACTGGGTGCTCGCCAACCGCACGGCTTACAACATCCGCGTCGTCAACCTGAGCCTCGGCATGCCAGCCGTCGAGTCGTACCGCAACGACCCCGTGTGCCGCGCCGTCCGCGCGCTGGCGGACGCCGGAGTCGTCGTCGTGGTCGCCGCCGGCAACGACGGCAAGGACGCGAACGGCAGGAAAATCTACGGGCAGATTCACTCGCCCGGCGACGAGCCTTCGGCCCTCACGGTCGGCGCTTCTAACACCTTCGGCACCGACACGCGGGCCGACGACACGGTGGCGACCTACAGCTCTCGCGGGCCGACGCGCGGCTACTGGACTGACCTGCTCGGCGTTAGGCATTACGACAACCTCGTCAAGCCCGACCTCGTCGCCCCCGGCAACAAGCTGGTCAGCGCCGAGTCGGCGAGCAACCTGCTCGTGAAAAAGAATCCGTCGCTCGACGACAAGGTCAGCCCCTCGCCCGATTCCGACATGATGACGCTGAGCGGCACCTCGATGTCGGCGCCGATAGTCGCGGGCACGGCGGCGCTCATGCTTCAGGCCAATTCGCAGCTCACGCCGAATCTCGTTAAGGCGCTGTTGATGTACACGTCGCAGCAACTCCGCGGCTTCAACGCCTTCGAGCAGGGCGCGGGTCAGCTCAACGTCGCGGGCGCGGTCGTCCTCGCCCAGCTTGTCCAGCTCAAGAAGAACGGCAAGACGCACGTCGGCGCGTCCCTCTTCGCGCGGACGCCGCAGCCCTACACCACCATCGCTGGCTACACCTTCCCCTGGTCGCGCGGCATCCTCGTGGGCCAGACCTACGCCACCGGCCCCGGCCTCCTCCTCTACCAGAACGCCTACGGCCTCGGCGTGCTCCTCGGCGACGGCATCACAATCTCCGAGGGCGTGCTGGTGGCCGACCGCACCACCTGGTCGAGCGGCGTGCTCCTGGGCGACAACATCCTGACGAGCAACGGCACGACGATGGGCGACGGAACGCCCGTGTGCGGCACGGGCGTGCTCCTGGGCGACGGCGTGCTGCTCGGAGACGGGGTCGTCATAGGCGACGGGGTCGTCATAGGCGACGGCGTCCTCCTGGGCGACGGCGTGCTGCTCGGAGACAGTACGCGCGCGCTGCTGGCGTTGACGGGCGGCGACCCGACGGCCTCGATGGCCGTGGTCAAGGACAACGGGGTGGTCAACCTCAATTATTAAAGCTCCGGTGTCTTGCGGCGCGCGCGCCGCCACGCCGTTCGCGGGCAGGCGGCGGCGGGGTGAAACGAAGGGAGAGAATCGTGTCGGTAGCAAAACTCATGGACGGCGTGATGACGCAGACTCAGTTCCTCCCGGAGGCGGAGGGCGGCGTCACGACCTACGCGCTCGGCGAGGGCGAGCGCGAGGAGGTTCTGGCCTTCCTCGCCGAGCGGCCCATGCACACGGTCTGCATGGCGGGACTCATCCGCGACAACGGCGTCGAGAGCGCGCACAACCGCGGCACCTTCTACGGCTGCCGCAACACGTCGGGCCGCCTCGAAGGCGTCGCCCTCGTCGGGCACGCCACGCTTCTGGACGCGCGCACGCGCCGCGCCTACCGCGAGTTCGCCCTCGCCGCGCAAGTCTCGACGCGCACGCACGTGATCATGGGCGAATCGGACGCGGTCGAGGAGTTCAGGGGCCACTACGCCGACGCGGGCCAGCGCATGCGCCGCGCCTGTCGCGAGCTTCTCTTCGAGCTGAGGAGGCCAATCGAGGACGTTTGCGAGATCGCCGGGATGAGGCCCGCCACGCCCGCCGACTTAGACCTCGTCGCCCCCGTGCACGCGGGACTCGCCGAGGCCGAGAGCGGCGTCAACCCGCTCGACGTTGACCCGGAGGGCTTCCGCGCGCGCTGCCTGCGCCGCATCGAGCAGGGGCGCGTGTGGGTGGTCGTCTCCGAAGACGGTCGCCTGCTCTTCAAGGCCGACGTTCAGGCCGAGACGCCGGAAGTGATCTACCTCGAAGGCGTGTACGTCCACCCGGCGGAGCGCGGCTCGGACACGGGCCGCCGCTGCCTCAAGCAGCTCAGCCGCGAGTTGCTCCTTCGCGTGCGCCGCGTCTGCCTCCTCGTCAACGAAGAGAACGAGCGCGCGCACTCCTTCTACCGCATGTGCGGCTTCAGGCTGCGCGGCGTTTACGACACGATCTTCCTGCGCCTCGACTGAGCGATGAATTGTTCGACGTGAATGTGAGGTTTAAAACGCTCTCAGGGTTTGAGACCTGCGAGCAGTAATTTAATCACAGCGTCCACGACCTGCTTTAAAGCGCTGTCCTTCAACACTCCGACCTGCCTGACCATCAAATTCTGATTCGCCGTGAAGAGCTTTCCCGGACGGGCATAACTCACGACCTTGAGCGAGCCTGATGCGAAACTACTGCCGTCGAGTTCAATCGCCTGCGGGTCGGAGTAAGGCTTGCTGGTGATCTGACACAGAATCCAATCGCCTTTCCGGCATCGGCCAGCGCCACTGCCGGGCGCACTTTTGATCGGGATAAGTCGGAGAAGGGAAAGGGTACGAGAACTATGGAACCTGCTGAAGGTGTGACCACGCCTCATCCTCCTCAGGTCTGTTCCAATCTTCTGCAAGAGCCTGTTCACTCAACAAAGCCGTCTCAGAAACCTCAGACACAGGCTCTTCATCCAAGATGGTCACAAGAGCGCGCCGCGCTTCCGGCAGATTAACGGACTCTAGCAAATGAACCTTGCCGTTCTCATCTATGACTGCTTCGATAGTCTGAATCATACTGCTTCCTCCGGCCACATTGTGGGGACAATTTGCATCAGGAGCAAGTGTTGGACGCTTGACGCTGCAAGCCTATATCCGGCGCTTTAAGGCAAAAACACTCTTCCGTATTCATTTTATGAAGCGGCGGCCTCTTCGGCGGTGATGATGCGAAGGCGCGGCGAGTCTTGAAGGACGCGCGTGCCGGGCGGGACGGAGTGCGTGAGCCAGACGTTGCCGCCGATGACCGAGCCGCGACCGATCACAGTGTCGCCGCCGAGGATGGTCGCGCCCGCGTAGATGATCACGTCGTCCTCGATGGTCGGGTGGCGCTTGGTGTGGCGGATGAGCTGGCCCGCGGCGTCCTTGTCGAAGGAGAACGCGCCGATGGTGACGCCCTGGTAGAGCTTGACGCCCGCGCCGATGATGGCCGTGCCGCCGACGACGACGCCCGTGCCGTGGTCTATGAAGAAGCTCGAACCGATCTCCGTGCCCGGATGAATGTCAATGCCGGTGCGGTGGTGCGCGTGCTCGGTCATGATGCGCGGGATGAGCGGGACGCCCAACGCGTGCAGCTCGTGCGCGAGGCGGTAGGTCATGATGGCGTGGAGGCCGGGGTAGCTGAAGATGATCTCGTCGTAGCAGACCGCCGCCGGGTCGCCCTCGTAAGCCGCCTTCACGTCCGACGCGAGCATCTCGCGCACGTGGGGCAGGCGCGCGATGAACTCTTCGGCGCACTCGGTCGCCTGCCGCTCGGTGACAGGGCAGGCGTCGTCGAGGCGCTGGCCGTGGTTGATGGCGCGGCTGATCTGCTCGGTCAACGTCTCGTAGAGCCAGGCGGCCTGCGACTCCACGCGCAGGCGGAGGCTTGCGCCCGTCAACCCCTGCGCGCCGGTGTAGCCGGGGAAGAGGAGTTCCTGAAGCGCGTCGAGCACGCGCACGGCCTCGGCGCGCGAAGGCAGGGGCCTGCGGTCGAGGTGATGAATCTTCACGCCCTCGCGCGTGTACGACTCGACGAGCGCGTCGGCTGCGCGGCTGACTTTGTCGTTCATAGGAAGCTGTTAGCTGTTGGCTGTTAGCTATTAGCTATTTCCCGTAAACGGCGAGCATTTAAAAAACAAACACGCGCGCCGCGAAAGAAGAAAAGCTAACAGCTAACGGCTAACAGCTAGACGCTATTCAATTTCAATCCCGCGCTCCTGCGCGATGCCGCGGGCCTTGATGATAATGTCGTCGTCCGGTTGTTCCGCGCCCTGCATCCACGCCCGAACTTCTTCGGCGGGGCGGCCCAAGGCGACGGCCAGCTTCTCGTCGTCCGACTCGAATCCGTTGTCGCGCAGCCGCCGCAGGAGCGCGAGGCCGGCGGCGGCGTCCGTGCCGCGGTCGTCGAGCGCGCTCGCGTCCCTCTCAATCTCGTTCTTCGCTTCAGCCATTGGTCGCCCCCTTTTGTTGATCGCCCACGGTCGCCTGATAACCTATGTCCTGAATCTTCTTGATGAGCGTCGTCTGCTGCACAGTGTTCTCGTCGAAGCTGACGACCGCCGTCTTGCCGCCGAACGTCACGTCGGCGCTGTTGACCCCGGCGGTCTCTTCGAGAGTCTCCTTGATGAGCGCGGCGCACGACTCGCAGTGCATGCCGTCAATGTGAAACTCGGCCTTCATCTCCAACCTCCCCCTGAAAGCGCCTCGGCGTCTGCCGGCCCGAAATAAAGGCGGCCCGGCGGAAACTCCGGCGCGGACTGGAATTTTGCCTTGCTCTCGTTGCCGCGTATTATAACCCACGCCGCGCGCGCGAGGCCACGCGCACGCGCGAGGACAAAGGGATGAGCGAGCGAACGACTACACGGACGATTGCCGACGCGCTGCGCGAGGCCGCGACCCGCTTGCGCGTCGCGGACGTGGCCGAGGCGCGGCGCGACGCTGGCTTACTCCTCTCGCACGCCGCCGGGCGCGAACGCACTTTCATCATCACGCACGCCGACGAAGAGTTGACGCCGGCCCAACTCTCGGCGTTGCGCGCCGCGGTCGCGCGCCGCGCCGCGGGCGAGCCTTTGCAGTACATCACGGGGCGGCAGGAGTTCTACGGACTCGACTTCGAGGTCACGCCCGAAGTCTTAATCCCGCGCCCCGAAACCGAACTGCTCGTCGAGACGGCGCTCGGACTTTTGAAGGAGAAGGGGTCGCCACTCGTCTGCGACGTGGGCACAGGCTCCGGCTGCATCGCCGTCGCGCTGCTCCACGCGCGCAGAGACGCGCGTGCGCTTGCGCTCGACATCTCGCCGGAAGCTCTGCGCGTCGCCGCGCGCAACGCCGCGCGCCACGGCGTCCGCGAACGGATGCTCGCGCTCGTCTCCGACTGTTTCGACGCGCTCCGCGCCGACGAGTATGCAGACCTGCGCTTCGACCTCGTCGCCTCGAACCCGCCATACGTCCCCGAAGGCGACCTCGCGGGGCTACAGCGCGAGGTGCGCGAGCACGAGCCGCGCGTCGCCCTGACGCCCGGCGGCGACGGCCTCTCGGTCATCCGCCGCCTCTTGACGGAAGCGCCGCGGTTTCTCAAAACGGGCGGCCACCTCCTCCTGGAGATCGGCTTCAACCAGCACGAAGCCGTCCACGCAATGATTGACCCGCGCGTCTGGACTCTGCTCGACATCCACAAAGACCTGCAAGGCATCCCGCGCACCGTCGCCCTTCGACTGGCGGAGTAGCCCGCCTCTCGCGCGTCGTGCTAGAATCCGCCAAAATCCCAGATGTCAGATGCTAGATGTCAGATGTTAGTAAAGAGGGCGCGGCCCGCATCTGACATCCATCATCTGACATCCAGCATCTGCTTTTTATGGATAAATTTCGCATCACAGGCGGGCGCGCTCTCGCGGGGCGCGTGACGATCAGCGGGGCGAAGAACTCCGCGCTGCCGTGCATGGCCGCGGCCATCCTGACCGGGGAGACCGTGACGCTGCACAACGTCCCATACGTGCGCGACTGTCTGACGCAGCGCCGCCTCCTCGAAGACCTCGGCGCGACCGTTCTCGTGCCGGACTTGCGGACGCACAAGATCACGGCGGCGAACGTCGAGTTGTTTGAAGCGCCCTACGAGCTGGTGAAGACGATGCGGGCGTCGGTGCTCGCGCTGGGGCCGCTCATCGCGCGCTTCGGCAAGGCGAAGGTGAGTCTGCCCGGCGGCTGCGCCATCGGCACGCGCCCGATTGACTTGCACCTCGAAGCCCTGAAGCTCCTGGGCGCGCAGGTGCACCTCGAAGCGGGCTACGTCGTCGCGCGCGCGCCCAAAGGCGGAAGGCTCGTCGGCGCTGGTATCGAATTTCCGAAGGTGACGGTGACGGGCACGGAGAACCTTCTGATGGCCGCGACGCTCGCGCGCGGCACGACCCGGCTCATGGGCGCGGCGCGCGAGCCGGAAATCGCCGACCTCGCGGAACTCCTCAACCGCATGGGCGCGCGCGTGCGCGGCGCGGGGAGTGAGACGATCACCGTCGAGGGCGTCGAAGCCTTGGGCGGCGCGGAGCACACGATCATCCCCGACCGCATCGAGACCGGCACGTTCATCGTCGCCGCGGCCATCACGGGCGGCGAACTCGAAATCAAAGACTGCTGTCCCCAGCACCTCGGCTCGGTCGTCGCCCGCTTGCGCGAGGCCGGCGTCGAGATCGAGGAGGTCAACCCGACGACGCTCCACGCCCGACGCTCGCCGGAGGGCCTCCGGGCGAGCGACGTGACGACTCAACCTTACCCGGACTTCCCGACCGACATGCAGGCGCAGTACATGGCCCTGATGACGCAGGCCCGCGGGCGCTCGCGCGTCACCGAGACCATCTTCGAGAACCGCTTCATGCACGCCTCCGAGATGCAGCGCATGGGCGCGCGGATTCAGGTCGAGGGGCACAACACGGCTGTGGTCGAAGGGCCGTCGGAGCTTTCGGGCGCGCGCGTGCAGGCTTCGGACTTGCGCGCCTCGGCCTGTCTCGTCCTGGCGGGACTCGCGGCGCGCGGCGAGACTCTGATTGACCGCGTCTATCACATAGACCGCGGCTACGAGAAGATCGAGGCCAAGCTGCGCTCGGTCGGCGCTGAGATAGAGCGCGTGCGCGAGTCGGTCACGGCGCAACTGCCGCCGGTCGAGACCGTCACGGCATGAGGGGCGAAACGGGCATCGAAGTCAGACGCGCGCCGGGCGGGTTGAAGAGGGAAGAGCTGAAGAGACATCTTCTCGCGCTCGTCCTCGCAGCCGTGCTCGTGTGGTACACGGTCGTCATCCCGTCGGGCGCGAGCGCGGCGGAGTTCCGCTCGCTCGCGCCCGACGACGAAGGGCGCGACGGCGAGGTGCGCGGTCGCGATGCCGTCGCGTCGGCTGCGAAGCGCGCGTACTGGATTGCCGCGGCGAACGAGGGATTCGCGTTCGGGCCGATGGCCGAAGTGTCTGCGGGTGAGTCGGTCGAAGACCTCGACTGGCCCGAATACATCAATCTCGATTGACCGTTATATGTTTTGACTGGCGGCGGTCGGACGGCTGGCCTGAGTTAGCCTTCGGCGTCCGCCGCCCCGTGGCGTGACTTTATGGCGACACAGGAAAACTGCATCTTCTGCAAGATCGTCGCGGGCGAGATTCCCGCGACGAAAGTTTACGAGGACGAGCAGGCCGTGGCCTTCCGCGACATCAACCCGCAGGCCCCGACGCACGCGCTCGTCATCCCGCGCACGCACGTCGCCTCGCTCGACGACGCGGGCGAATCGGACGAGGCCCTGCTCGGACACCTCCTGCGCGTGGCCGCGCGGGTAGCAGCCGACGAGGGGCAGGCCGAAACGGGCTACCGCACGGTCATCAACACCGGCGCGGGCGCGGGACAATCCGTCTTCCACATACACGTCCACGTCCTCGGCGGTCGCCGCCTCGCTTGGCCGCCGGGCTGATTGAGAATTGCGGATTTCGGATTGCGGATTGGAAGACGGCTTGCCTTTAATCCGCAATCCGAAATCCGCCGCTCCGCAATCGAGCGGTCAGCCGCGCGTGTTAACGGTCGCCCCCGGCGCGGCCTCGCCGGACTCCTCTCTCGCCCCTTCCGCCTGCTGCGTCCTCTCTTCCTTCAGCAGAGAGGTCTCGTACTTCACCTCGCCGACGAGCGTGTCCGTGATGGCTTTGGCGAAGCCGAGGATGGCCGGGCCGAGGACGATGCCGGGGATGCCGAAGGCGTAAACTCCGGCGACGAGGCCGACGAGCATCCAGTAGTAGTTGAAGTGCTGCGCGGCGCGCGCGGCGAGCTTCGGGCGCACGACGAGCGTCGAGCAGGCCGTGATAGCCACGCCGACGAGCAGGTAGGCGGCGGCGGCGCGCGGCTCGTCGCGGAAGACGAGCAGGTAGATGCCGACGGGGACATAGACCGTCCATTCGCCGAGCAGCGGGAAGAAGCCGACGAGGAAGACGACGAGCGCGAGCACGACCGCGAGCGGCACGCCGAAGGAGAGGTTCAACACGAGGATGAGGATCGCCTTGAGCGTCTGGTCAACCATCACGGCGAAGAGCGCGCCGCGCAGAGCGCCGCCGACATTCTCGCCCAGACGCTCGTAGAAGGGCAGGAAGTCGCCGGGAACCCTCAGCTTGATGTAGGCGGCGAGTCGGATGCGCTGCGTGAGGACGTAGAAGAGCGTGAAGAAGAAGAGGATGGCCGAGACGAGCAGCAGTGCCGAGCGCTTCCTCACCTCCGCGATGGCCTCGCCGGAGCGCACGACCGCCTCGCTGAAGGCCGTCTGCAAGGCGGCGCGCGTGTTCTCGACCGCGACGTACTCGGAGAGCGAGCGGCTGATGCCCTCGATGATCTGCTCGCGCCGCTCCTCGACCGCCGTCGAGTAGCCGGACATCTCGTGCCAGCCGTAGCCCACGGTCACGGCGAGCGGGACGAGGATGAGCGCGATGGTGATGAGCGCGCTCCCGGCGCGCGCTCTCAGGCGACGCTCCAGCCACTCCTGCACGGGCAGCAGGTACGCGCCGGCCACAACGCCCAACAGCAGCGCGACCAGAATCTCTCCGAGCAGCCGCATGAACAGCAGCAGCGCGAGCGCCGTCGCCGCCGCGTAGATGGCCGCGCGCTTGGCCTCGCCCACCGTCACGTCGCCCAGCCGCTTTTGCTCGTCGCCCTGCACCATGGCTGCCACTTTAACACGCGGTTTGTG
The DNA here is from genome assembly GCA_003222975.1 of Acidobacteriota bacterium. Classification (GTDB taxonomy): domain Bacteria; phylum Acidobacteriota; class Blastocatellia; order Pyrinomonadales; family Pyrinomonadaceae; genus QHXN01. The sequence continues at coordinate 17,575 of QHXN01000015.1, forward strand.
GCCGGAGTCTGTCTTCCCGGCAATAAAATTAAGGCGGAAGGACGAGGGATGAAGGATGAAGGCGCGACTGTCAGGCTCTTGCCTTCACTTCATCCCTCATCCTTCCGCCTTCATCCTTGCCGTTCGCGATTTGTGCGCGGGCGCGAAGGCGGTTAAACTCTGCGTTTCGGTTTTCATCCGATTTCCAGACCCGTTTTCACAGAGGAGTTATGAGCGCTAAGACCTTGACCCCACTCGAAGTTTTTCTCGACGGACACGACGACGCGGCCTGGCGCGAAACGGTCGCGGAACTCTCGTCCTCGATCCACGAGGTTGACAGGACGGCGACGCAAATCTGGTTCTACTTCTTTCCCGTAGCGCTGCTGCGCGCCTTCGAGCAGGCGGAAGACCCCGCGAAGCTCGCGCAAGAGTTGCTGATGCAGGGCAAGTGGCTTCTCAGGGATCAGGTTGACTCGTCGCACACGTTCCTCTACGGCCACCGCTTCTGGCCGGAGGTCAAGCGCGCCGTCACGCGCGCGGCGGAGGCGAAAGACGCTCCCGCGCGTCGCTCACTCATCGAGGTCGTCCGCGAAGTCGCGCGCAGCGCCGCCGCCGCGCGCAGGGTTGACGAGTCGCTCGTCGTCGGCATCGCGGCGGTCGGGCTGATGACGTTGCGGCAGGCCGGCCTCGAAGAGTTTAAGAAGACGCCGGGCGAGGTGCTGATTGATAAGAAGCACGCGCGCAGGACGCCCGAAGAGATTCTGCGGGAGCGCGCGCGCGACGACAATCAAGGGCTGTTCAGCTTCCTGCGCACGACGGACAAGCACTGGACGGTCGTGTGGGATGAGAACCTGGACGAACGGCGCTTCCACGCGGTCAACATGCAGGAGGTCGCCTCAGCCGCGGCCACGGACAAACGACCGTGGCACGAGCTGGACGCGCGCTGCACCGTCAACGAAGGCCCCATCCCCGTGCAGTGCCGCTCGGCCTCTTGCGGCACGTGCTGGGTCGGCGTGCTCGGCGGCGCGGAGAAGCTAACGGAGGTGGACTGGCGCGAGCGCAAGATGATGCCGCTCTTCGGCTACATCGAGACGGACGAGGCTCGTCCGCTCATACGCCTTTCGTGCCAGGCGAGGGCGGCGGGCGCTATCGCCATCGTCATCCCGCCGTGGAACGGCTACTTCGGCAAGTACCTGAAGCGGCAGCGTGAGGAGGCGGCGGCGGAGGCGGGCGAGGCCCTGGTCGGTTAAGCGATGTCGAAAGCTGAGACGAAAGGGGCGGCGGGCGCGGACGGCCCGCAAGGGCCTCCGGCGCTGCGGCGCGACGCGCGTGGGCGCATCGAGCCTTCGTCGCTCGCCGACCTCATCCAGTGGTTTCTCGACTATGACGGGCGCGTGGCGGTCGTGCGCTCCCCCGCGGTCGAGTCGCTGTTCCAGTGGAAGCAGCAGGAGGATTTGAAGGGGCAGCCCGACGCCTTCGCCTTCCGCCTCGCCGAAGACCGCCTCGCCGTCGGCGTCATGCAGGCGCTCGTCGAGCACGACACGGAGACGGGGCTGCACGCGTGGATTAAAGAGTTGCTGGCCGCTCTCGACGACGCGTCGAAGACGAACGAGGCGATTGCCGAAGCCTACGGCCTGAAGCCTTCCGGCGAGTCGCCGGTCGTCTCGGAGGCGGAGAAGATTCCCTCGCGGCGCGAGCGCGACATCTATCTCGCCTGCTGCTGGCTGGAGACGCTCTGTACCGCCGAGGCGCGCGTGCTAGGATGGGCGTACCAGGGACTCTACGGCAGACCTTTTCATCCTGATGATTTTTAAGCGGCGTCTCTTCAATGAGGGCGCGCGAGGGGCAATCATACAATGGCAGAGAGACCGAACTACACGAACAACTCGCAGACGGTCATCGTTGACGCGGACGCATTCGAGTTCGAGACGCTCGAAGAAGTGAACGGCCACGCGACGGTCGTCCGCTTCCGCGTCGAGAACGCGGACGTGCGCGCCGGCGACGTGCTGCTGGTGCTCGCCGGCAGCGACATAAACTTCCACGGCATGATCGGCCTCATCGAGGACGGCTACGGCGTCGCCACAGACCGCCGCGGCTCGCTGCTGCCCGCCACCGTCCAATAAAATGTCGGAAGATTCTTAAAATCGTCACGGCCCGAGCAGCCGCGCGCTACTCGAAGACCTGGTAAAGCTCATCGGTTATCTCGAAGGTCAGAGTCTCGCTCATCGGAAGTTCACCTCGGACGCTATCCTGGCACGGCGGACGCCGCGCCGTTCAGTTCCTTTGGCGGCGTGGTTACTCCCAAGGTCAGGTCAGGATGGCTATTGACAACCCAGTCGCATGGGTATAGAGTCCGTGCCGTTTTCACAGAGGAGTTGATCAAGCCGAGTTTCCTAGCCAATGTCTTCTACGCGTTGTTCCTGTTGATGCATTGCTCGCTTCGCTGTTACTGCTTCGCTATCGCTGTCTGATTCTTCACGCTGTCCTGTAAGCCACGCAATCCGACGCCCCTCGCCGTGGAGAGATTGACATGGTGCCACGCACTTTCATTCTTGTTCCTCAGACTTGCCCCGATTCTAGACGTATGGCCAGCTGCCTGAGCCTCGTGAGGCGGCGGCGAAACATCCTGGAAGCAATCTCAAGGAGACGAGACACGATTTAATACGTGCCTTTACCGCACAAGTATAGCGACGTTTTGTCGCTGCCCGTCCGCTAAAGCCGGGCCGCCACCTCGATTGTGGTGCGCGAGGCGCAGGTTGAGCAGGGCGGGTTGTCTGCGTTGCGCAGGCGCGCACGGGTGAAACCAAAAGTATGTGGGTGCGGCCTATGAACCAGCCTAAAATACTGCTGCTTAACTTCGAACCGGAAAGAAGCTTGAGCGACGCGCTGCGTTCTATTCTGGAGACGAAGTTTCTGGTCGAGTGTCATTGCCAGCCGTTTCCTGAGACGGAGGACGTAGCCGCCGAGCAGTTATCCGACCAACTCATCTGCGCCACTGATGCCGCGTTGATATTCGTCGTCGTATCGGGGGACGCGTGGCGGCGCGCGGAAAGACTACTGAAGTCCGCAGGCCGGTGCTGCGCGCCGCGACCGGCCATCGCCGTGGCGCAAGATGTAGAGCCGGAGCAGATTCTCACCTGGCTGAGATTGTGGGCGACGGACTTCATCGTCCCGCCGCTGAGCGCGGAAGAGGTGCTGCCGCGTGCGCTGCGACTGCTACGGCGCACGGAGGAAGAGGACGAACTCTGCCTGACGCTGAAAGAAAGAATGGGGCTGCGGCAACTCGTCGGGCAGAGCAAAGCCTTCGTGGCGGAGATCGGGAAGCTGCCGCTCATTGCGCGCTGCGACGTGCGGGTGCTGATCCAGGGTGAGACGGGGACGGGCAAAGAGCTTTGCGCGCGCGCCATACACTATCTCAGCCCGCGCAGCAGCGGCCCCTTCATCCCCGTAAACTGCGGCGCGATACCAGCCGAACTGGTCGAGAACGAGTTATTCGGGCACGAACGCGGAGCGTACACGGGCGCGACGACAGCGCACGCCGGCATGATTCAAGAGGCAGAGGGTGGGACGCTCTTCCTCGACGAAATAGATTGTTTGCCGCCCGTCGCACAGGTGAAACTGCTCCGCTTCATACAGGAGAAGGAGTACCGGCCACTCGGCTCGACGAAAGTGCGCCACGCAGACGTGCGGGTGATCTCGGCCACTAACGCGGACACCGAGCAGGCTGTCAAAGAGGGAAAACTGCGGCGCGACTTTTACTACCGACTTAACGTCGTGCCGCTGTTGCTGCCGCCCTTGCGCGAGCGGCGCTGTGACATTGAACTGCTCGCGCAGCACTTCCTCTCCAAGTTCGTATCCGAATTCAACAGCAGTGTGAGCAGCATCGCGCACGCAGCGCTCCGTAAGCTCGCCAGCTATGACTGGCCTGGGAACGTGCGCGAGCTTGAGCACGTCATGGAGCGCGCTGTGACGCTCGCGGAGCAGAGCGTCCTGCAAGCGGAAGACATCGTCCTCCCGACTGAGAGCACACCGCTCGTCAACGACTCCTTCAGCCAAGCGAAGGCGAGGATGATTGACCGGTTCGAGCGGGAGTATATACGCGAGATGCTCATCGCGTACTGCGGAAACATCACGAAGGCCGCGCTGGCCGCAAAGAAGAATCGCCGCGCCTTCTGGCAGTTAATCCGCAAGCACCACATCAACGTCCATGAATTCAAGAGTGACACTTTCTGAAGGTTCGCGGCCCTCAGACTTACAGCCGCAGAAGGCTCTCGGCCTCTCCCAGGCAAGCTTCAAAGTAGGACAACTCATCCCGCCGCACAGGACATTTTTGTCCTAGCCCTATCTCCGTCTGACCGCAACACTTCTGCCCTCAGCCCGCCCGCCGCAATGACAAAAAGAGGCCGCGTGAGTCATACCGCCCGCTGGTGAGCGCACCTTCTGGCCTGGAAAAGATGAAGAAAGCGCCGCTTTAGCGCAGCCATAGCGGTTGTTGCAGGCGAGCCTTGGCCGTTGGCAGGCGGCTTGCAAGCGAGCCTCAGCCGATAGCGAGTGCTTTGCGGATTATGCTATGTGCCAAAGCTGCGAGACACAAATCTCGGAAGAGATTCTGTCCTACCTCGCCCAACATCCGGGGGCGCAGGACACAATCGAAGGCATCGTCGAGTGGTGGCTGCTAGAGCGGAGGATCAAACACCAGACGGTGAGCGTCAAGGCGGCACTCGCCGGATTGATCGGGGAGGGGCTGGTGATCGAGCGCAAAGGTCGTGGCGCGCGGAGCGTCTATCGGATCAACCGGCGGCGGATGAAAACTATCATGGCACTGCTGGAGCAGCGCTCCGGCGAGTGCAAACAAACCTGACGAAGTTCGCGCGCCAGTCTTGGGTCTGTACGGGCTGATCTGGTCGGACGAGGAAAAGGGACAAGGCACTCATGTATACGGCTTTGCGCGCGACGAGCCTGACCATCGCCCAGTATCTTCGTCAGGGGCTGGAAACGAATCCCGACCTCGCCCCGTTCTTCGACGCGGGCAGCGGCGGGACGATGGTCGTGACGCTCAACACGCCGCAGGAGATGCTTGACAGCGATGTCGAAGGGCTTTCGGTCTGGCTGTACAGGGTCGTGCGCGATGAGGAGCGGCTGAACGCGCCGCCCGTTCGGGTCTCGCCGGGACAGTTACGGCGCACGCCGCTGCCGGTGCGCCTGCACTACCTGATGACCCCGATTGTCAGCACCCGGCTACAGGCCAGCGCTGAGACGGAACAGGCGATCATCGGTAAAGTGCTACAAGCGTTTCACAGTCACCCCGTCTTGCGCGGCACAGACTTGCGGGACGATTTCTCCGGCACGACCATAGAACTCATCGCCCGCCTCGAACAGTTGACTTTGGAAGAGGTGGCGCGCGTGTGGGACGCGCTCGAAGGCTCCTACCAGCTCTCCATCTCCTACGAGGTGAGCGTCGTTTACATCGAAGCCGAACAAGAGCTTGAGCAGATTACGCCGGTGCAGATCATCGTGCCAGAGTTCGGCGTGATCGTGCCGACGTAAGTTGACGCGCAGGATTAGAGGTTGCAGATGGTGCGTATCGTCCACACGAACTTACGCGCGTATGGGTTTTCTCCCGACGACGCCGGGCCAGACATCGAAAAGACCTGGGCGCTCCTGAGCGCGCGCGCCGTTGACGAGGTGACGGGCGAGCCGCCGCGGACGCAACTGGCAATTGAGACTGACGAGGTAGAGATGTTTCCGCGAGTGGCGGATGGTGGTCTGATCGGCCTGGCCGGCATTCCCGCGCGCGCCTTCCCAGACTTGAACGCGCCGGGCTACGACGTGACTTTCACCGTCCGGGCCGCCGGCTATATCCCGCTTACGCAGACGGCAACCATCGCGCTCAATCTGGGCGTGATCGGGGCCTTCGCGCCGACCGACATCGGCGCGTTACCACTGCGGCGCGCGCCCGTCGTCATCAAGGGGCGGACGGTCGTCGCGGGCGGCGGCCCGAACGTCCCGGCTGTGGGCGCGACCGTGCAGGTGACAGGCATCTGGCCCACCTTGCCGTCTGCGGCGGCAGTCGTCCCGGCTGCCGCCCCGAACATTCTGTACCTGCGGCCGGGCCTCTACTTTAACAGGGACTTGGTAAACGACCGCGTGCGACGGCGCGAGTTGCAAAGGGTCTTGGGCGAGGACAAGCGGCTGCTGGCGGCGGTGGAGGCCGGGACGGACACGATTGAGTTGTCCGACCGGGTCAACGTCGTGGTGGGCAGTGTGCTGGCGATTGGCGCGCAAGACCCGGAGCGAACAGAGTTCGTCACGGTCAGCGCCGTGGGCGGTGCGACCACAGCAGACCAGCCCGCCCGCATCACGCTCGCGCACCCACTCGCCCGCGCGCACCTGCGGGACGAGTTGGTCATCAGAGTCGTGCCGCAAGCGCCCGGCGCAGACAATCAGCTTGTGCGCGAGACCATAGCCGGCGACAGGTGCGTCGTCCTCGACGGCCTGGCCGACCTCGCCGGGGTGGGCGCAATCGAGATTGCGGGCGGCGCGGCGCTGGTGGAGTATCACGCCATCCGCCTCTATACCGCCACGAGCAACGCCGACGGCTACTACCGCCTGCCACCTATCAACCGCGCTGCGCAGCTCGAGCTACAAGCCGACGACGGCGTACACCCGAACATCACGCAGATCATCGTCCCGAACTATGCGGCGGGCGAGCACATCGTGGACTTCGTCTTCCGCGCGCCTTAAAGGCGGCGACGGGAAGCCAACAGGAGGACTGTCATGCCTGAATATCTGGCCCCAGGTGTTTACGTCGAGGAGATAGACACGGGGAGCAAGCCCATCGAGGGCGTGAGCACAAGCACCGCTGGCATGGTCGGCGTCGCCGAGCGCGGCCCGGTCGATATCCCCATCCTTGTGACCAGCAACGGCGAATACACGCGTTGGTTCGGTGAGCGGCTCAACCTGGACGACTTCTCGAACGCCAACGGCCCGCACTGCTATCTGCCACATGCGGTCGAAGGCTTCTTCACGAACGGCGGCAAACGCCTCTTCGTGACGCGCGTGCTCGACACGGCGGGCGCAACCCGCGCCGAGTTCACACTGTTTGACCGCGGCATCGCCACCTCCGCCTTGACGCAGCTACTGCGCGCGGCGAGTGAGGGCGGTGGGACAGCCGCACCGCCCGGGCCGCTCTACGTCATGGATGTCAACGACCCTGTGGCGAACGCCATTGACGATGCTGCTCCCCCTGACCACCTGCGCATCGGCGACGGGAGCGATGCCGAATACCGCGACGTTGCCACAGTGACGACCGGCCCCAACACCACCCACGTCCCGCTCAGCTTCCCGCTCAGCCGCAGCCACACGGCCCCACCGCCCATCACCGTCCACCAGATCACCCGCGCAGCTCTCCCGAACCCGGTGGCCTTGGAAGTCGCCGCCCCGTCGACGACATCTAGAGTGGGCGACACAATCATCACGCTGGTAGGAGCCGGTGTCGGGGCAGTAGCCCTGAACGATCTATTGGAGATCGGCCCCCAGTTCAGAGGCGAGCTGCGCTACGTCCGCAACATCAGGGTGATTGACGCCACGCACCGTGCCGTCACGCTCGACAGCGGGCTGACGCTGGCCTACCCGACCCTGACACCGGTCACGCGCCTCGACAACAGCGTTGCAGGCGCGGTGGACGATGACACAATCAATGGCAACGCGAACGCTGGCGACTCCGTCGTTATCGTCAACAACCGCGGCGGCAACTTCAATGTCCGGGCAGACATCGTCGTCATCAACAACGCTGACTTGGCGACGCGCGAGGCACGCCGCATCGGCATCCTGACGCAGTTCAGACTCTCGACTGGCGCTTACGACGGCTACACCGCCTCGACCATCGTCACCGCCGTCAACATGGCTGACGACATCGCGGTCGCCGCAAAATCGCTGACTGCGGACGCCGCGGCCGGCTCGACCGTTATCGCGCTCGACAACCGCGTTGGTCTCGCCGCGGGCGACGTGCTGCGCATCGGCGTAGCCCCCAGCGACGAATACATCACCATCACCGCGCTGCCGAACCCCGCGCCGGGCACACCGCCCGCGTCGCCGAACGCCGGCAACGTCGTGCTCTCTAATGCGCTCGCTCGCGCACACGCGACCGGCGAAGAGGTACGGCGGCAGACCCCACCGGCTGTCAACGCCGGGTTGCCTGTCACCGTACTACAGCTCGGTGTTGAGCGCGGCGGCACGCGCTTAGCCGTCACGGACGGCACGGGTTTCACGGTAAACGATTTCATACGCCTCGGCACAGACCCGAACGCTTACATCTACCACCGACCCGCCGCCGCGCCGCGTACTCTGGATGCGCGCCCCGTCATACTGACGGTGCCGCTGTCGCGTGCCCACGGGGCCGGCGCAACCATCGCCGAGCGCGGCCCGCTCATGATCGTACAGGCGCTGGACGCAGGCGCATGGGGCAATCGCCTGCGCGTCTCGGTCGCGGACGAGCCGGCCGGCCTCGTCTCGCGCACGACCATCCGCACGGTCGTGGACGCGACACACATCCGCCTTGCGTCTGCCGCCGGCGTGGAGGCGGGGACGATTCTCGAAGTCATCAACCCGGTTGACGGCCAGCGCGTCGGCGACCTCTTAAAGGTCGTGAATATCAACCGCGCGTCGAACTTCACCATCACGCTCGCCGGGGCGGGGCTTTCGCCCGCGCAGCAAGCGCCCAACCTGATCATCCGCTCGCGCGAGTTCAGTCTCATTGTCTATCTGCTGCGCCAGCCCGACCCGGCGCAGCCCTCGCGCAACGATACGGTGATTGACTCGGAGATGTACCGGCAGCTTTCGATGGATCCGCGCCACAGCCGCTACATCGTCAACATCGTCGGCGACGCGAACGGCGATCTGCGGCTCTCCGACCGGCGGCCCGAAGGTCAGTCTTGGTACGTGCGCGTGCAAGACCTCGCGCCCGATCAGGCGACGCTCGAATCGCTCCGCCTCGGGCCTGAAACGCTCACCGACACGCTCCCGAACGGGCGCACGCGCTACGCCCGGCACGCGCTCGAAGGCGGCGACGATTCGGTCGCCACGATCACCGACAACACTTACATCGGCGTGGACAACATTGATCCCGATCTGCGCACCGGTCTCCAGAGCCTGCGCAACGAGGAAGAGATCAGCATCGTCTCGATTCCGGGCCAGACGCGCCCGCTCATCCAGACGGCCCTCATCAACCATTGCGAGTTGATGCGCTATCGCTTCGCGGTGCTCGACGCCGTGCCGCCGCCCGCGGACACGCTCAACGACGTGCAGACGCAGCGGCAACAGTTCGACACGAAGTACGCCGCGCTCTATCACCCGTGGCTGCTCATCCCAGACCCATACCCGCTCAACCTCGCGCGCATACCCGACTATCCCATCCCGCCCAGCGGCCACACGCTCGGCATCTACGCGCGCACAGACATCGAGCGCGGCGTGCACAAAGCCCCGGCCAACGAGGTCGTGCGCGGCATCATCGGCTTGCAGCGCTCGCTCAACAAGTCCGAGCAGGACATCCTGAACCCGTACCCGGTCAACATCAACGTCATCCGCGACTTCCGCCCCGACAACCGCGGCATACGGGTCTACGGCGGGCGCGTCATCACGAGCGACTCGGACTGGAAGTACGTGAACGTCCGCCGCTTGCTGATCTTCATCGAGAAGTCACTCGACATCGGCCTCCAGTGGGTCGTCTTCGAGCCAAACGCCGAGCCGCTGTGGGCGCGCGTCGTGCGTTCGGTCTCGAACTTCCTGACGCTCGTCTGGCGCAACGGCGCGCTCGAAGGGACGAAGCCCGAGGAGGCCTACTTCGTCAAGTGCGACCGCACGACGATGACGCAGACCGACATTGACAGCGGGCGGCTCATCTGCGTGATCGGCGTCGCGCCCGTCAAGCCCGCCGAGTTCGTCATCATCCGCATCGGCCTGTGGACGGCCTTCGCCGAGCAGTGAAAGGAGAGTTGAAGAGATGCCAACAGGAGACCGCAACGACCCCTATCGCTCGTTCAACTTTCGGGTTGAGATAGACGGGCTGACCGTGGGCGCTTTCAGCGAGGTGAGCGGCCTGATGAGCGACGGCGACGCCGTTGATTACCGCGAGGGCACGGACCTACTGTCCAACGTGCGCAAGCTGCCAGGTCTGCGCAAGTACGGGCCCATCACGCTCAAGCGCGGCTATACCCAAAACAGAGAGCTGTGGACGTGGTACACGAACATCGTCAACGGCATCTCCGACCGGCGCGACGGCACAATCGTCCTCATGGACGAGGCGCACCGGGACGTGCTGCGCTGGGATTTCAGCAGCGGCTGGATCAACAAGATCGAGGCCCCGAGCTTTAAGGCCAACGGCAACGAGGTCGCGCTGGAGTCCGTCGAGATCGTGCACGAGGGTCTGAAGCTCGTCTGAAGGCCCCCACGCGTAAGCGGCCTGCGACCGCGCAGTCCTGAGAGCAGTGACTCCAGCTTCTTGGCCGGAGGAGTTTTCACCCGTGGCAAACTCAAGCTACCTGACACCCGGCGTCTATTACGAGCGCGTGGACGCGAGCGCGCCGGGCATCTCCGTCCTGCGGACGGACGTGGCGGGGTTTGTCGGCATCGCCGAGCGCGGCCCCATAGACATGCCTGTGCCCATCGAATCATGGCGGCAGTTCCAGGCGCATTTCGGCGGCTTCACGGGGGGCGGTTTCCTCGCCTATACCGTGCGCGGGTTCTTCGAGAACGGCGGTCGGCGTTGCTGGGTGGTGCGGGTCGCATCGCTTGACGAGAGCGGCGGCGCGCGCGACGCCGAGACGGTGCTGCTTTCTCCTACGGGCGCGGAGGTCTGGCGCGTCGCGGCTTCCAGCCCCGGCAGTTGGGGCAACAACTTGTCCGTCACGGTCAGGCGGACAAGACGCGCACAGACCGTGACCGTGCCGGCAAAAAGCAGGCCCGTCGAATCGGCGGTCACATCAACGAGCGGCTTCAAGCGCTGGACGATGGTGCGCCTGTCGCAGGGCACGGCGGCGGAAGAGTGGAAGATCGTCTCTGACATTGACCCGATTGACAACTATCTCATCTGGGTGAACAGAGACCCGGGCGCGCGCCTCCCGCTCCCTTACGACGTGCCCGTGCAGGGCCCCTTCGACCCCGATCAGCCGCTCCTGATCGAAAGCGTCGAATACACGCTCGTCTTGCGCGAATCGAACCGGCCCATCGCGCTCTTCCAAAACCTCTCGCTGGTGCCTGAGAGCGACGACTACGGTCCGCGCGTGCTCGCGCCGTTTGAAGACCCCGTGACGCTGCAAAGCCTCGGGCAACTTCCGCCCGTGCCGCGCGCCATCCGCATCGAGGAGCGGCGTGACGCGCAGCTCATAGCCATCGAGCCGCTCGATGTCGCAGCCGATGCGATCATTCCGCTCGCCGGCGGCGCGGACGGGTTGGCGCTGCTCTCAACCTATGAATACGTCGGCGAGGACACTGACCCGCTCGACAGCGACGAGGCGCGGCGGCTGAAGCGGCGCGGCCTGCGCACGCTGGAGCTTGTTGACGAGGTCTCGGTTGTGGCCGTGCCCGACGTGCACATCAGACCCATCTTGCCGCCCGAACAGTCGCCACTGCCGCCATGCGCGCCCGATTCATGCCTGCCTCAGACCTTCGTCCCGTCCGCGTCGCCCACGCCCGCGCGCGCGCCGGAACTCCCGCCCATCTTTTCAGAGGAGCAGATATATCTCGTGCAGGCCGCGCTCGTGCAGCACTGCGAAGACCTGCGCGACCGCGTGGCGCTGCTCGATCCGCCCGCCTCCGCTGCCCTCGATGATAGACAGAATATCGGCGCGGTGCGCGCTTGGCGCAGCCGCTTCGAGTCGAAGTATGCGGCCTTCTACTACCCCTGGCTGCGCGTCGTTGACCCTCTGCGCACGCCGAACAGCCTGACGCGCGACATCCCGCCCGCAGGCCACGTCGCGGGCCAGTACGCGCGCACGGACTTCGAAGTGGGCGTACACAAAGCGCCGGCCAACTCGCCGCTCGCGTGGGTGCAGGATGTCACCGTCGCGGTCGGCGACGAGGTGCAGGGAGTGCTGAACCCGCTCGGCATCAACGTCGTCCGGCCCTTGCGCGGTCGCGGCATACGCATCTATGGCGCGCGCACGACGAGCAGCGACCCCGACTGGGTCTTCGTCAACGTCCGCCGGTTGCTGATGATGATCGAGAAGGCGATCTTCGCGGCGATGCAGTGGGCCGCGTTCGAGCCGAACGACTTTGCGACGCGCTCGAAGCTGCACCTGGCGCTCACGAGCTTTCTCATCGCCCTCTGGCAGCGCGGGGCGCTCATGGGCGCGACGACCACCGAAGCCTTCCGCGTCAAGTGCGATGAGGAGAACAACCCGCCCGCGGCGCGCGACGTGGGACAGTTGCTGGCGGAAGTCTGGGTCGCGCCGTCGAAGCCGTTCGAGTTCGTCGTGCTGCGGATCGGGCGCACGGATAACGAGTTCGAGATCGCCGAGGCGCGCGTAAGCACGGGAGGTGTCTGATGGGACTGACAGCCGGGACTCCGCTCCAGACGGATCCCATCTTTGCCTACAACTTCACGATCACCCTCATTGATACGAGCAGCACGTGGGCGGTCGTGAAGTCGATAGCGTTCGCCCTGGCCGCAGACATTGTGCTGGGCGGCTTCACCGAATGCACGGGGCTGGAGATGTCAATGGAGGTCGAGGAGATAAAGGAAGGCGGCCTGAACGGGACACTCCTCAAATTTCCGAAGGCCGTCAAGTGGTCGAACATCACGCTGAAGAAGGGCGTCGGCGCCGGACAAAGTCTGTGGAACTGGCATTACGATTTCGTGGAGGGCAAGGGCAAGCGCCGCGATGGCATCATCGTCCTCCAAAACGATCTCCACATCCCCAGCAACATCTGGTACTTCCGCCGCGGCCTGCCCGTGCGCTACACGGGGCCGACTCTAAACGCCGGTCAGAGCAACGTCGCCATCGAGGCCATCGAGATCAGCCACGAGGGCATTTATCAAGTGCCGTATGTCGGCTACGCCGCGGCGGCGGCCTCATTCGGCATCAGCAAGGCCGTGACGCTCTCACAGAGATAGCGCGGGGCAAGCACCTGAGAGCGCATTCAAGACAAGCGAGGCGGTACGACGAAGATGGCAGAGCAAGAAGTCTACTTACAAGAAATGGACAGCACCGTCACAGCCATGGACGGCGATGCGCTCCTGTCGCCGCAGACCTTGCGGCGGATCGTGGCCGCCGTCATGCGCGAAGTCGAAGCGCGCGAGGGGCATCGCGCGCGCGTGCGCAGCGAGCAGTACATCGAAGGCGGCCTGGGCGATGACACTAGAGGGAACTGGGGGTAGGCGATGCAACAGCCGACAAAAGCTCTGATCAGGGCCGAGTGGCAGGGGCGGCCAGCCGTGGACATCCCCGTCCAGTACAACCCCTCCGAGTTGTCGCTCGAAAAGAGCGCGCAGATCGCCGAGATTGCGATTCCGGGGCTGGACTCGCCGCTCCTACAGTTCGTGCGCGGGCAGAACGAGCGGCTCACGCTCGACCTCTTCTTCGACACGACAGACGAAGGCACGCCGGCTGGCGCGAAGAGCGTCACAGAATATACAGACAAGATCTACCAACTGCTGAAGATCGACCCTCGGCGGCACGCGCCGCCGATCTGCACCTTCTTCTGGAACAACAAGACGCCGGGCGCTGATTTCCAGGTGCAGGTCGGCAACCAGACGCGCAACGCCTTCAAGTGCATCGTCGAGAGCGTCAGGCAGAAGTTCACGTTCTTCACGCCGGAGGGGATACCGCTGCGCGCGACGCTGACGGTGACGCTCAAAGAGTATAAGACGCTCGAACAGCAACTCGCTGAATTGAACCGCCAGTCGCCCGACCACACGCAGAGTCACGTCATCGAGCGCGGCGACACGCTCGCTGGCATCGCCGCGCAACACTACAACCGACCGGGCGAGTGGCGGCGCATCGCCGACGAGAACGGCATCGAAGACCCGCGCCGCCTCGCGCCCGGCGCCTTCCTCGCCGTGCCGCCGTTTTAGCGCGGGCCGTCGGGCAAGCAGGAGAGAGGCGCAATGCCTGACACGATTGAGCTACAGCAGGAGTCAACGAACCAGCGTGGTTTCTACGCGCCGCGCTTCGAGCTACGCATCGAAGGCGCGGGGCTGCCGGGCGACGTGCTGCGCGATGTCACGCAGGTCACCTACAAGGACAGCACCACCGAGATAGACAGCTTCGAGTTGACGGTAAACAACTGGGACGCGGCGCTCAACGACTTCAAGTACGTCGGCGCCGAAACGAACGAAACGCTCAAGGCGGAGACGGACATAGGCAAGCGCCACCGGCTCTTCGAGCCGTGCAACAAAGTGGTCAAACTGAGCATGGGCTACCTGGACGAGTTGCGCGTGATGATGCTCGGCAACTTCACGACGATGGAGCCGAACTTTCCGAGCAGCGGCGGCCCCACGCTCACCGTCCGCGGCCTCAACGTGCTGCACGAACTACGTCGCAAGCGTTACTCCTACTCCTGGGAGCAGAAGCGCGACAGCGAGATCGCCCTGGCGATTGCCGACCTGCGAGACCGCGAGACCGGCCGGAAGCGCTTCCCCATCCCCATTGTCACCGATCCGAGCGTCCTGCGCGACGAGCCGCAGCTTAACTACATCGCCCAGAAAAACCAGTTCGACATTGACTTCCTCTTGGCGCGCGCGCGCGCGCGCAGCTACGTCGTCTTCATCCAGGAGCGGGACGAGAACGTGCGCGGCTCGCAGCGCCGCCTCTACTTTGGCCCGTCCGAGGGTGGGAGAATTCCGGGCCTGCGCGACGACATCTACAAGCTGGAGTGGGGCAAGTCGCTCATTGACTTCAAGCCGACGCTGACGACCGCGAACCAGTTCAAGTCCGTCCGGGTCAACGGCTGGAACCGGGCCAGGCGGCAGCCCATCAGTGTGACCGTTACGCTCGACGACCGCGAGCTGAACCGCAACCAGGACTTGTACGAGATGCTGAAGGTCTGCGACCCGCGTGAAGAAGACATCGTGGACGTGCCGGTCTTCTCGGAACAACAGGCGCGGCGCCTCGCCATTGCGCGCCTCAAGGATAGGCAGAGGGAGATGGTCAAGGCGAGCGGCACAACCATCGGCCTGCCGGCCCTGCGCGCCGGCAAACAGGTGATCCTGGACAAAGTGGGCGCGCGCTTTAACGGCACGTACTTCGTTACCGAGACCACGCACACCATCGGCAATGGCGGTTACACGACGAGCTTCAACGCGCGCCGCGAGAACGACACGAAGCCGCGCTCATGAGCAGCGAGATGAGGGGGAGTGCGCAGGATGACAGGAATCCCCGGTGTTATCCCCGGCACGGTCAGCAACGTGGAAGACCCGTTGAAGCAGGGGCGGGTACAGGTTGTCTTCCCCAACGTACCCGACTTGCCGAGCACCTGGATTCCCGTCGCGTCATTCATGACCGGCGCTTCGCGCGGCGGCTTCTTCATGCCGGAGATCGGCGACGAGGCGATTGTGGCCTTCGAGTTCGGCGACTTCGATCATCCCATTATCGTCGGCTTCGTCTGGAACGGCCAGGACACGCCGCCGATGGACGAAGACAGCACCAAAGTTCGACGGCTGCGGACGGTGAGCGGGCATGAGATTGTTTTCGATGACCGGCCCGGCGAAGAGAAGGTCGTCATCAACTCCAAGGGCGGGCACAGCATCACCCTCGACGACAAGTCGGGCGCGGCCTTCATCGAGATTAAGACGACCGGGGGCTTGAGCGTGAAGCTGGACGACGCCTCGCAGACGATTACGATTCAGGCGGCGACGAAAGTGACAGTGGAGGCAACGACAATCGAACTTGGCGCAGGGGCCGTGCAGCCGGCCGTGCTCGGCAACAGCCTGCAAGCCTACCTCACGTCGCTCGTGAGTATATTCAACGCGCACATGCATCCGGGCCAGCTCGCCGCCGGCATTTTGCCCGTTACGCCCATGGTGCCTGTCGCGCAGATGCCGAGTCCGACGGGCCTGCTCTCGAACAAGGTCAAGGAGGTCTGAGGAGGAAGAGATGGCACTCGACCCGGGCGCGCTCGACGCCGCCGGCAACTTCATTAACCCGGACAGCATGGCGAAGTACATCGAGGATGCGCTGCCGCCGCCCTCGCCGCCGCCGGCCGACCCGTCTGACCCCGCGTTCTTCGCCGCCGAGAAGCGGAAGTTTCTCATCGGCCTCTCGACCGGCATCATCAACTACCTGAAGGCGCACGACGCGGACTCTTTCCAGATTACCATTGCGCCCACCGGCTCCGGCATCACCGCCGGACTTGAGATCACCTGACGAGGCCGGAGGCGTGTGCGATGAACGGTGACGACAAGCGCGACTTTCTCGGCGTGGGCTGGAAGTTTCCGGTGCAGGTGACAGCCGGCGGCAAGATCGCGCAGGCGCGCTACGAACAGCGCATTGAAGAGGCCATCTATTTGATTCTTAGCACCGCCAAAGGTGAACGCGTCATGCTGCCCGACTTCGGCTGCGGCATACACGAACTGGTCTTTGCCCCGAACAACTCGATGACGCGCAGCATCGTCGTGCAGAACGTCCGCGAGGCGCTCGTCAAGTACGAGCCGCGCATTGACGTGCTTGACATCGCGGCGGAGTCCGCGCCCGAACAGGCGAACCTCCTGCTCATACGGATCGGCTACCGCATCCGCGCAAACAACGCGCTCGGAAACTTGGTCTACCCCTTCTATATCACGGAAGGAACCTGAAAACGTGCCGCTTGACGACTACATCCCGCCGGTCGACGACCGTCGCTTCGATGACCTCGTGGCCGAGGCGCGCACGCGTATTGCGCGCTACACGCCGGAGTGGACGCCCGTCTGGACGGACGTGAACGACAGCGATCCCGGCGTCACGCTCGTCCAGCTCTTCGCGTGGCTGACCGAGATGCTGATCTACCGGCTGGGCAAAGTGCCGGAGCTGAACTACCTGAAGTTCCTGCAACTGCTCGGCATCGAGTTGCAACCGGCCGAGCCGGCCACAGCCGAGATCACCTTCCCCGTGCTCGAAACTTTCGCCGACCCTTATGTCATCGTTCCGCTGCGCACGCAGGTCTCAGCCGAAGCCACGGACGGCGGTCGGCCCGTCACCTTCGAGATCGAGCGCGCTCTCTACGCGCTCACGCCGCGGCTCGCCTCCGTGCAAGCCTTCGACGGCTTCGACTACTCGGACGTGACCGCCGACAACGACGAGCCGGCACTCGGCTTCGAGCCGTTTGGCCCGCGCGCCGAGAAAGACAGCGCGCTCCTCTTGGGCTTCAAGTACGACAAGGAGTTTCCAGCGCAGATCGAGTTGAACCTCACGTTCTTTGCTTTCACGGGCAACTCCACCGCACAGATCTCCGATTGCGGGCTACCGGAGACGCAGGTCTTCGCCTCGGCACAACTCGACTGGGAGTACTGGAACGGAAGCGAGTGGCGCACGTTGAGCCTGCTGAAGGACGAAACGCGCGCGCTCACCCGTTCGGGCCACGTCTATCTCAAGACGCCGAGCAAAGGTGCGTTGCAGACGGGCACGTTCGGCGTGGTGACCGCGCCGCGCCACTGGATTCGCGCGCGCGTAGCTGGCGGCGGCTACGAAAGTCCGCCGAAGCTGCTCGCCGTGCGGACGAATACCGTCAACGCCATCCAGGCCGAGACCGCGCGCGACGAAGTGCTCGGCGGTAGCACGGGGCGGCCCAACCAGGTCTTTCGACTTGCCAACACGCCCGTGCTCAGCGGCACGCTCAAGCTCGAAGTGGACGAAGGCGACGGCTTTCGAGCGTGGGCGGCAGTCGGCGACTTCTTCGGCTCCGGCCCCGAAGACCTCCACTACGTCCTCAACCGGACGAGCGGCGAGGTGCGCTTCGGCGACGGCGTAAACGGGCGCATCCCCGTCGGCAACGTCAACAACGTGCGCGCCAACATCGTCGCGCGCGAGTATCGCTTCGGCGGCGGCAAGCGCGGGAACGTCGCCGCCGCAAGCATCAAGACGCTGCTCACTTCGGTCACGGGCGTGGACGACGCCAAGGTCGGCAACCTCCTGGCGGCCACCTCCGGCCGGGACGAAGAGACGCTCGACGAAGCCAAGAAGCGCGCGCCACTGACGATCAAGAGCAAGTGTCGGGCGGTGACGAATGAAGACTTCGAGACGCTCGCCATGCAGGCCGCGAACGTCAAGCGTGCGAAGTCGCTGCCGCTCTATCATCCGAGCTTTCCCGGCGTGCGCGTGCCCGGCGCGGTGACCGTCATCGTCGTGCCCGACAGCGGCGAGCCAAACCCCACGCCGAGCGAAGGCACGATCCGCACGGTCTGCGCGTATCTGAACCAACGCCGCCTCCTCACGACCGAGGTTTACGTCGTCCCACCGACCTATAAGCAGGTCAGGATTAAGGCCGACGTGATCGCGAAGAACAATGCGGACATCGCGGAGGTGAAGGAAAAGATCGAGCAGGCGCTGCTCGACTACTTTCACCCGCTCAAGGGCGGCGAGGACAAGCAAGGGTGGCCGTTCGGCGGCAACATCTTCTTCTCGCGCGTCTACCAGCAGGTCTTCTCCGTGACGGGCGTCGAGCGCGTCGAGAGCGTGATTATCGAACTTGACGGCGAGGAGGCGCCGGAGTGTAGGGACGTGCCGATTGACGACGGCATCCTGGTTTATTCGACCGAGCACGAGGTGACGGTCAACTACTCCTTCGAGGAGTGAGGCAGATGATTAGCGCGCAAAATCTCATGCCGGTCATACCGCAGCCGCCGCACGATCCCACGTGGCTGCTCTTGAACGCGCGCGTGGGCTGGTCTGAGTCGAAACTCACGGGTCTCGACCGGACGCCCCCCTGCGGCGCGCTCGCGCTCGCGCCCGAACCGGGTAGCTTGCCCTCGCTCACAGAACAGAGCGGCAGCTTCGGCGGCCTGAAGCTGCCGACCAATGTCGCCCAGACGCCCGACGGCGGCCTTTACCTGCTCGACGCCGCGAGCCTACGGCTCAAACGCTTCGACCCGTGCGAGTGTGTGTGGAAGATTATGCCGCGCTTCGGCGGCGCCGGGAGCGGCCCCCGCCAACTCAACGACCCGCACGGCGTAGGCATCTGCGGCGGCAACCTCTTCGTCTGCGACACGGGAAATCGCCGCCTGTCCATCTTCTCTCTGCGCGGCTACGTGCTGCGCGGCACATGGTCGCCGCCCGCATCTGCGAAACTGAAGAACACTTGGGAGCCTTACGCCGTGACGTTCGATGGCGCGGGGCGCGCCTACGTAAGCGACGGCGCGAACGGCTGCGTGCATCAGTTCACGCCCTACGGCCAGTGGGAGAGATGCTTTGCGGGCTTCGGCAAGGTTACGCACGTCGCGATTGATTGCCAGGATCGGCTATACGCCGTCAGCGAAGGTGTGGACAACGAGGTGCGCGTCGTTGATGCGAGCGGGCAGGAGTTGGAGCACGCGACGCGCGTCGACGCGCTGGCCGCGCGCTTCCCGCGCCTGCCGTTCCGCGTTGACGCCGAAGGCAACCTGCACCTCAGCGAACTCTGCTCCGGCTCACAGAACGGCGAACGGTTGTCGGCGGTTGAGAGCATCTTCGACACGCACGGCAAGCCGACCGAAGGAACAATACTGGGCAGCAGCCCGCGTTACGTGAAGAAGGGAGCTTATCTCAGCGCCGCGCTCGACAGCGAGTTGTACCGCTGCCAGTGGCACAGGATCGTGCTGCGTGGCTGTCTGCCGCCGGGCACGCGTCTGCGCGTCAGGACGTACACGGCGGAGGCGCTCCTCACCGAGGAACAACTTGACAGTCTGCTGGCTGTGGATGATGCCTGGGAGACGAAGCAGACGGCACAGCAGTTCAAAGATTGCGAGTGGGACTGCTTGGTTGCGAGCGGCGAGGGGCGCTACCTCTGGCTGCGCCTTGAGTTTGAAGGCGGCGGCGCGGCGACGCCAGAGATCGAGAGCATACGCATCGAGTTCCCGCGCATCAGTCTCCGGCGCTACCTGCCGGGGGTCTTCGGCGAAGACCCCTCTGGCGCGAGCTTCACAGACCGCTTCCTCAGCATCTTCGACACCACTTTTCGCAACCTTGAGCACGTCGTTGACGAGCAGGCGTGCTTCTTCGATCCGCTCTCGACGCCATCGCGACCCGACGCGCGGACAGGCGTCGATTTCCTCTCGTGGCTCGGCACGTGGATCGGGCTTACGCTCGACCGTCAGTGGCCTGAGCGTAAGCGCCGCGCGCTGCTCAAGCGCGCCGCGCAACTCTTCCACATTCGCGGCACGCGCGAGGGCTTGCGCCGCCTGCTCCTGTTCAACCTCGACATGACAGCCGAAGCGCGCTGCTGCGCAGACTCGCAGTCGCAAGCAACCTGCACGCCGCAGCCCGCGAACTGCGCGCCCGAAAAAGAACAGCCATGCGCCTGGCAGCCGCCGCCGCTGATCCTTGAGCACTATCAATTGCGCCGCTGGCTCTTCGTCGGCGCGGGCCGCCTCGGCGACCAGGCCGTGCTCTGGGGCAAGCGGATCGCGAACCGCAGCCAACTAGACCAGAACGCAGAGGTGGCCGTAACGCTGTTGAAAACCACGCCCGATCCTTTCCACGATCCGTTCGGCGTCTACGCGCACAAGTTCTCGGTCTTCGTACCCGCCGCCTACGGGCAGGACGAGCGGCGGCGCAAGTCGCTTGAGAACATCCTGAACGCGGAGAAGCCCGCACACACGGAATATCAACTCGTCTACGTCGAGCCGCGCTTTCGCGTCGGCGTGCAGGCCATGATCGGGTTCGACTCGGTGGTCGGGCGCTACCCGACGGACGGCGTCCGGCTCGGCGCCGCGCCGCTCGGACGTGCGTCCGTGTTGACGGGGCCGAAAGAAGGGCGCGGCGGCGCTTCGCTCACGGTCGGTAGCTGGGCGCGCGTCGGCACGACGACGAAGCTGGATTAACCGCAGCGCACAATTAGGCGCAGCACGTAATAGGAGAGACTCGCATGTCACATCTGAAAGATAAGACGATGAGCCGGGCCTGCCCTTCGTGTGACATCGGGCCGTTCACGCGCAACTATTATTTCACTGGCAAGCTACTCGTCGAGCGCGACTTCACGGACGAGCAGAGCTACCACGTCGAGAAGCTGCGCCACCACCACCAGCGTCTGCACGGCTTGGGCGTGGTCTGCGGCCTGAAGGTCGTCGCGCACGACACGCCCGCATGCCGCGACCGCTTCGTCTGCGTCACACCGGGCACAGCCATAGATTGCTGCGGACACGAGATCGTCGTGCGCGAGAAGGCATGCATTGACTTCACGCAGTTCGCAGAGATCAAGCAACTCAAGGAAAAGCAAGACGACCAGCCGCACACGCTGCAAATCTGCGTCCGCTACCGCGAGTGCCCGACCGAAGAGATTCCGGTGCTCTACGACGAGTGCGGCTGCGACGACTCGCGCTGCGCCCCGAACCGGATACTCGAATCCTACGAGCTTGGCGTCATCCTCGACCCGCCGCCCCCGCCCGACCCGTTCCACTCGCCCGCGCTCAAGTGGGCCGACACCATCCCGACCTTTGCGCCCGCCCAGCGTGCCGCGCTGCACGAAGACACGAAACGCCTCTACGTGCTGACGGTTGAAGGAGCGAGCGCGACTTCCGTCGTGCAGGTGAACACGACGAATCACGACGCGGTGAAGTTTCCGCTGAACCGCGTCGGGCGCGAGCTGGCGGTCTCGCAGGACGGGAAGCGCCTCTACGTCGTCGCAGAGCCGGCGGCTGATCCGACGAAGCCGCTCCAACTCCTCGTGCTTGACACCGCCAACCTCGCTGCCGCTCCCCTCCAGACGCTCGACATCGCGGGGAGCGAAAACAGCGCCGTCAAGCTCGCTCTCGCGCCGGACGGGCGTTTGCTGGCCCACATCAACAAAGCGCCGGGCAACGCGCTCATCTATCAAACGGACATCACGCTCGCGCCCAAGGTCGTCGCCCTCGGCGCGAACCTTGTGGACTTAGAGGTGAGCGCCGAGCGCGGTCGCGCGTATGCGGCGGACACGGCGAGCCACAACGTCCACGTGCTCAACATCGCGGGCGCGGCGAGTGAGCCGGCGCTCACCAACCCGCCGCCATTAACCAGTGCGCCCTCTGCGCTCGCCATTGTCAAAAACATCGGCCTGCCTGATCTGCTCGCCGTCGCAGACTTCAGCAACAAGAAGGTCTATCTGCTGAGCCTCAGTCCCGCCGGGCTGGTCGGCACGGTTGACTTTACACGCAACCCGCAAGACCTCGTCGCCTCGCCGGGCGGCGACTGGCTCTACGTGCTCGTGCGCGACGGCGCGGCGAGCTTCGTGCAGGCCGTCAACGTGCGGCGGCTACAGCAAGGCGATCCGGTCACGCCCGGCCCGGCCATCGAAGTGGGCGCGGGCGGCAACCGCATAATCGTCTCGCCGTCGGGCACGCGCCTCTACGTTCCGTTCGAGGGGCAAGCGGGCGTCGCGGGCGACGGCGGTGCCGCGGTCATCGCGGTAACGGAGGAGAAGTGCGGGGAGATAATCTGGCGCGATCTGGAGGGTTGCCCGACGTGTGACGAGCCGAACTGCGTGGTGCTCGCGACCATCGAGAATTACAACGTCGGCGACCGCATCGAAGACCAGACCGACCCGCCGACCGATCCGGCGGACGACACGACGAATAAGAAAACGCGCATCGACAACACCACTCGCCGACTGCTGCCGAGTGTGTCGGTACTCGCCGAGCAGGTCGCTTGCCTGGTGGAGCACGGCGGCCCGCAGGGGCCAAAGGGCGACAAGGGCGACAAGGGCGACAAGGGCGACAAGGGCGACAGCATCAAGGGCGATCCGGGTGCCCCCGGCGTCGGCCTCAACCTGCAACTCCCGCACATCATCGCCATCAACTGGCAGCACGACGGCGACGTCAACACGCCCGAGGAAAGGGACAGGCTTGATAAGGACGGCCTCATCATCGCCTTCGACCTGCCGGTGCTGGCCTCGACGCTCACGACCGAGAGCTTCTACGTGCTGAGAAAGATGCTCGGCGAACGCTGCTTCTGCGAGCTTTCGGAGATGAATGTCATCCCCGGCAACGTCTTCACCGATAACCAACGGCCCTTGACGACGTGCGGACAACGGATTCGAGGGTTTCAGCCCGTGCCTGCACTACCCGGCGCGACGGCTACGGGCGCGCAGTTTCACTCTGGCGTCGGATGGCCGCGGGCAGAGTACCGCGTCGTCGTCGAGGGCGACTTCATCCTCGGCGACGGCAAGATAAAGACGTTCGATGGACACGATGTCAACCCCGCGCTCGACGCGAACCACCTCGCGCCGTTTCTGCCCGAACGCTGTCCGACCGGCAACGGCACGGAGGGCGGCGAATTCAAGAGTTGGTTCAGGGTCACGGAGGGCCAGCCCATCGACATCAACCGGGCGCCCGAGCACGATCTGCTGCGGCGCTTGGCGCACCTGGGCGAAGAATTCATCAGACGCATCATCGGAGCGCGACAGCGCGCCCCCTTCCGCGACGAGCAGGACTTCCGCAAACGCACGCGGATCAGCGCAACCGACTGGCAGCTCATAAGCGATTCGGTCAAATTTGAACCGGAGGAATGAGATGGTCACAGTGATTAACACAAATCCGATGACAAGGCCGCGTGCGGACGAGTGCGAGCCCATCCGTTGCCCTGTCTGCGGCGGGCTGGAATGCCTGTGCCGCCCGCGCTTCTTCGCCGGGCAGTTGCTGACGGACGAAGACCTCAATCGCCTCGACCGCTACATCGTCGAGAAGAACAAGCTGCACAACCGCTACCTGCACGGCTGGGGCGTCGTCTGCGGCCTTGAGGTCGTCTGCCAACCTTGCAATGTCGTGACCGTCAGGCCGGGCTACGCGCTGAGCCAGTGCGGCGAGGACATAGTGGTCTGCGCCGCCACGGAGGTTGACGTGTGCGCGCTCATCAACCGCTGCCGCGAGAAGAAGCCGCAGTGGGAGTGCGAGCCTTGGGGCGGGGGCCGGGACGACGCGCAGTGCCGGGACGTTTACGAGGACTGGGTGCTCGCCATCCGTTACGACGAGAAGCCCTCGCGCGGCGTGATGGCGCTGCGCGGCTCGTCCGCGTGTGGCTGCGGCGGTTCGTCGTGCGGCTGCGGCGGCGGTTCGTCGTCTTCGTCTTGCGGTTGCGGCGGCAAAGGAATGGCAAGCGGGACGCGCAAGACTGCGAGCACGCGGACGCAGAAAGCGAACACGGCGCAGTGCGAGCCGACAGTCATCTGCGAGGGTTACAGCTTTGAGGTCTATAAAGCCCGGTTGCCAGACCCCGAACGCAAGCAGGACTACGGCCTGATGCTGACCAAAATGCTTAAGTGCTTCAAAGACTTTGTGGCCGCGCTGCCGAAGGAACCGGCGACGAGCGCGGGCAAGCCCGCGTGGCACGAATACTGCTGCAACCTCAAGGAGAGCTTGCTCGACTTCCTGGCGGCGCAACCGATCCATGACTGTCTGCTGGCCGAGCGGATTGCGAACGCCGCCTGCCCAGAGCCGGAGGACGTTAATCAGACCGATCAGGACTATATCAATCTGGTCAAGCAGACCGTGTCGAGTGTTATCGCGCCGGTCGGTGCGGAGTATATCCGTGCCTGCATCTGCTCGGCGCTGCTGCCGCCTTGCTCCGACCCCGTGCTCGACCCGCGCGTGCCGCTCGCGACGATCACCATACGCAAGGATACCTGCCGGATCGTGCGCGTCTGCAACTGGAATGAGCGCAAGTTCGTCACGACCTTCCCGAACCTGGGGTACTGGTTCTCCTTCATCCCGTTCGTCCGCCAACTCCGCAAGGCGCTTGCGAAGCTATGCTGCAAACCCTTCGACCTACAGCGTAGTAGCTACTACGGAGGCTCCGTCCGCGTGGCCCCAGACGTGAACTCTAGGATGGCGAATGCCGAGGGCGCGAGTGAGGGCGGCGGCACAGGCAGCACGGGCGGCGCGGGCGGTGCAAGCGGCGGTGGCGGTGGTGGCGGCGGAGACGAGAGTTCAGAGGTGCCGCTCGCCACGGACGCTTTCACCAATGTGAAGGGGCCGGGCTTGCCTAATAACGAGTTCTTTAAAGTCTTCGAGCGGGCGTGGGCAAACCGCGCGCAGACTGTGGACGCGCGCACGCTCTTCATCGGCGCGATTGGCGCGAAGGACGAGAATGGCGAGCCTGTGCTCACCGAAGCCGAACTCAACAATCCTTTCCTGTTCCTTATCCTCAATCAGCTCGCGCGGCCCATCTTCGCCAAAGTGCCCGCCGAGACGCCGAACGTGTTGAAGAACGCTGCCGTCTTCACGCGGGCCACAAAGTTCGACATGGCGGAAGCCTTTGCCGTACACGCCGCAGCCGCGGAGGCCCCAAGCGAGGAGATGGCGCAACTCCGCGAACAGATGGCCGAGCTTGAGAAGACTGTGCGGCAGCAGCAGGTGATGATTGACGAGTTGAACAAGGGGTGAAGAAGTGATGGCGAAGGGGGCAAGCCGTGACCGCGAAACAGACGCAGCGACCCAAGTTCTTCGAGAACCAGTATCTCGGCGCGGCAGACCTGTCCGCCGCCGTCAACTACGCGCGCTATCAGGACGCACGCCACGCCCTCGGCGCGCACACATGGGGCATTGCGACGGGACTGCAACTGACCGAGAAGCCTTCGCCCGCGGGCAACAATCAGGTTGACGTTTTCATTCAGCCCGGTTACGCCTGGGACGGCTTCGGCCGTCCGCTGGTCGTGCTCGCGCCTTACAAAATCCCCTCCGAGTTATTCAAGGGGTTAGTCTATGACGCGGCGATTGACGCCGGTAGCCCTGCGGGCCGCTTGGTCAAGGTCTGGATACGCTACATCGAGTCGGCTGCACAACCGCCCGCCGCCGGCTTCGAGGTCTGCGACCCCGAAGACCAGACGGCGCGCGTCGACGAGTTCTTTCGCGTCGAGGTCGGCGATTTCGCGACTTCAGATCAACGCACGCCGATCTCACTCGCCGGAAAACAGGTGGATGCCTCCGCGGCGCTCCAGGCTTTCAACCCTTCAGACCCGCTCCTCTACGACGCCTCCGTGCCGCATCAAACCTTTCCCGAAGAGGGGCAGAGCGCGCGCTGGCTCATCCCGCTCGGCGTCGTCCGCTGGAAGCCACCGCAGACCGCCGGCCAGACCGGCAACTTCGTCCAGCGTGACGCAAACGCAAACGATCTGGAAGCCAGCAACAGCTTACGTTTGCAGGCCGGCGTCGTCTCCGGCGCGGTGCAGGCCGTGGACGGTTTCATACGCTTGCGCAGCCGCACGAATAACTATTCCGCCGTGCGCTCGCCCGATCTGGTCTGGGTCGAGGGCGATCTGCGAGTCGAGGGAAAGGTACGGATGTTTGGCCGCTACCTAGAGTTTTTGGACTTGCTGGGCAAGGACAACAGCGTGCCGCTCACCGTGAACAGGCTTGAAGACGACGGCGCAGGCGGGAAACAGTTGCAGGTGCGCCTCGGTGTGGCGGAAGCCGGGCTGCACAAGTTTGCCGTCGGTCCCTTTGTCGCAAACTCCTTCAAGCCCAAGTTCGTCGTGCTCGACCGCGGCGAGGTTGGCATCGGCACGGCGACGCCGAACCGCGCGCTCACCGTCCAGGGGAGCGGCAACACTTATCTGAACGTCAAGGCGAATGGCGGTGCGCAAGAAGTTCTGCTCGGCGCGGACGCCGCGGGCGGCATCGTCTCGACGATGACGAACCACGACCTGGTGCTGCGCGCCGGCACGAACAGCACGAAAGTCTGGATCAAGGCGAGCGGCGACGTGGGCATCGGGACAGACACACCGCTCAACACGCTGCACGTCGCGCGCGGCAGCCACCTCAACGCGATCTTCGACCGCACTGATACCTCCGATCACCTGACGGTCGTCGTCGGCAGCGTCGGCAGCGGCTTCCGCTTCTCCGACTCCAACTTCTTCTTCATCGGCAAAGAGCCTTACGCCAATCGGAACAGCCTCAGTACGGGCACAGACCTGCTGCGCATCACGGCAGCGGGCGACGTGGGCATCGGCACGACGACCCCCCAGGGCAAGCTCGACGTGAACGGGCGCATCCTCCGAAACGGTAGTGCTTTTTCCCTTGCCGGGAACGTCAACGACAACGACATTGTAGCTGTGCCGTGGGGAACTGTGAATGACTGGGTCATCTTCGTCGCGCCGAGGGAAATGGGGCAGGAAGAGCCGGATTCGGAATTCGACAACGCCCTCCTACTCATCAGATGTTTAGCGACTGTCATTTCAGGGACTTCATGGCAGATAACCGCCCGGTACAAATTTAAGTTCTCGAATGGCGATGACACCGGCAACGGGCTTTGGTTTGGCGGACAGGCGAACTACATCCTCGTGCCTCAGTGATTGCGGCGCGCGGGCCGGCTCACATCAGATGCAAGGTGCGTTGACAGTGCCGCCATCTCGCCGGGTGAAATGGGAGCGAAAACGATGAGAGAACAGCTTGAGAATCGTTTGCAGGAACTGCGGGCAGAGCTTGAGATCGGTCAGAAGGTCATGGCCGAACTGGAAGTGCGTGAGGCGAATTTACGCAGCACGCTGCTGCGCATCGGCGGGGCCGTACAGGTGCTCGAAGAACTGCTGGGCGACGAGCAGGGCGCGGCCATTGAGGCCGGCGCAGCCCTGCGCGCCGGCCACGCCGCGGTCGCGGCTGAGTAACAGGGTCAGCGATGGAGGCGACTCAGGCAGTTAGAAGTTGTCTGCACGTCGGGCGCTTTCGCGCGCGCTACTTCGTCGCAGCAGATCATCCCGCGCCCGAAAGCGTTAGGGCTAAGCTCGACGATGCGGTCGGCAAGAACCTCGCCGCCGCGCTCGCCGAGCGGCTCGCAGCTCTGCGCGCAAGCGGCGTGATGCCGGGCGTCTTTTTCATCCGGCGGCTCGCCGTCAGCCTCGAAGTAAATGCAGCCTGGGATCGCGAGCGCATCGCGCGCGTGTGGGCCGAGCAGATAGCGCGCGCCCTCGCCGCACCGCTCAGCGGGCGAGGCGACGCTCATGAGGTCATACACTTCGACGACCGCGCGGCCTACGTCGCGTGCTTTCTCTCAGACCTCGCAGCCGGGCGGGCATGGAGCAGGTGGTTCTACACCCCATTCGACGGCCTGCGCATGTTGCCGATCTCGGCTGCGCTGCGCGCTGCCCTCTGCGACGATCCGTCAATCGGTCTCGCCGCCCTGCTGCGACTGACGGTGAAGGAGCTGTCGTGCGTGGTGCGTGCGCTCTCTGTGCAGGATGCCCGGCGCATCGTCGAGAGCCTGGCGCACGATGCGACGTCCGGCACAGAGGCGGGCTGCTTCCAGGCGCTAAGCGAAGTGTGGGAGTCGGCTGAACTCGGCCCCATGCAGGCGGCCGAGCAATGGCGCAACACGCTACGGCTTTTCGTCTGTGTGCTGCGCGGGAGCGCTGTGAGCGCACGGCTATCCCTCGTCGGCGAAGCGCGCGCGATGTTGCGGCTGGCCGGCATGTTCGCGCAGCGGTCTGCCTTGAAGATGCAGAAACTGCTGACCATCTTGAGCAGGCGCGACATGCGGAGACTCTACATGGAATTCGGGCCAGCCGACGCCGAAGTCCTGCTTCCGCTCATGCGCTGCCCACTAGACATTCTGGCCGCGCTCGCACAATCAGCCCACGCTCGCTACGCTAGCGGGACGGCTGAAGACACACAGCGCGCGGCGACGAGCGAGCCGCGGTACACGCCCTTCGGCGGCATGTTTCTGCTGCTGCCGCTCGTTGATGACCTCGCGCTCGAAGAGGCGACGCGGGGTTGGCCCGCCGCCGCCGAGACGCCGCCGGCTGCGCTCGTGCGTTTACTGCTCCTGGCGAAGTGCTCCGGCCGCGCGCGCGCCGCGCACTTCTATCTGGACCCGCTCGCACGCGATCTAACGTGCGTTCCGCCCGCGCTCTCGCTGCCTGAGCTTGCGCGTTGGGCGCGCAAAGTCTCGGTTGACGATCTCGATTCGTTCCTTGAAGCATCTGCGCGGTGGTGCAGCGCGAGCGGAGAGGCTGCGTACCGTTCGCTCGCGCTCGTCAGCGTTAAACTGCCGGGCGGTGCACTCGGCTTACTCCTTGACGTGGAGAGCGGGTGTTGGCTTTACGCGCAAAGGTTGCGTGCGCGCACGCCCGCACACTTGTTGGAGCGCGCGCCCGACCCGCTCCGCCAACTGATCGCGGGCGCGGACTTCGTCGTGTGCGACGAGACGTGCGCGAAGGCTTTACGTGCGGCGCTGCCGTCCGCTAATGCTTTGCGGATCGGCGGCGAGGAGTGGCACGACCTGGCGGCGCGCGACGGCGCGGTCGCCGAGTTCGGCGTGCGCGTGGCCAAGCTCGCGGAGGACTGCGCGCATCTTTCGCTTCCGCAATCCTTCAGGCTGCCCGCGCCCTTCAACCTCGCGCTGAGCGTGGCGGCGCAAGGGCTGATGCGCGCGTATGCGCGGCGGCTGCCGGGCTTCGCCACGTCGGGTCTCGCTTACCTGTTCGGGAACTTCCTGGACTTCGCCGGCAGCCTCGAAGACGAAGAGGCGCGGCGCGTCGTGCGCGTGGGCAGGCCCCCGCTCAACCTTGTCCTGATGCTGACGGGTATGAATCGCAGCTCATATCGCCTGAACTGGCTCGATGAACGCCCGTTCGTACTCTTTCAAGAAGGATGAAGCTTTGTGTTAGTCAACAGGGAAGAGCGACTGCGCGCGGAGCTGCAACGGCTCGACCTGCTGCTCTGTCGGCAGATACTGCGCCTGCGCGCCACCTACGAGTTGTCGCTCGACGAATTCCGCGGCCTCTATGTCAGCGACGAACAGGTTGACGTACTCATCAACAACGCGGCGGCTGCGGGCACGTCGCCGTCGATCAGCGACCTGACCGCAAAGGCCGCAGCACTGCGGCGCACGCTCGCCGCCTCGGACGCAGACTCGCCGTTCGCATGCCTCACCGCGGAGTTCGAACTGTCAGACTTCGAGCGCGATGTGCTCTTACTGGCGCTTGCGCCTGAAGCAGACCTTAAGTATGAAACTCTGTATGCGTACCTGAACAACGACGTGACGAGGAAGTATCCGACCGTCGATCTCGCGCTGAGAGTTTTTTCTGACGACTCGGCCGAGCGGCAAGGCCACCGCCGACACCTCTTGCCAGATGCGTCGCTCTTCCGCCATGGCCTGCTCCAGCACTTGACCGACGCAGCCGACCACCCGCACCTGCTTGCTAACGGCTTCTCGCTTTCGCCCTCGGCGACACACTTTCTGCTCGGCCTCCCGCACACGAACGCGCGCCTCGCCCACCTCAGCACGCAGCACTCGCCCGCTGTCCGTTGGCAGGAGTTGCCCCTCGCCGAGCAAATGCGCGAACGTCTGGCGCAGATACTCAACTTCTTCGCGCCGGGCGCGATGCGCGGAGTGACGCCCGTCTTCATCTTCGAGGGTCGTTATGGAGCGGGTAGGGAGGCGTCCGCCGCAGCCGTCTGCGGCGAGCTCGGCCTCGACCTGATTCGCTTCCGGCTCGACGCGGGGCACACGCCACCCGAACAGACCGCGAAGCTGCTGACGGAACTTGCACTGCAACAACGCCTGAAGCCTGCGGGCGCCTACCTTGAGCCATGCGAGGCGCTGTTTGACCGCGAGGGAAATTTGCTGCCGGAATCGGCAGTCGTCGCGCATCAATTGGCCGCGCTACGCCCGCCCGTCTTCCTCGCGTGCGAACCGGGCGCGCGCTGGCACGAGCTATTGCAGGGCCGGCGCAGCCTCGCGTTCCGTTTCGACGAGCCGGACTTCGACGAGCGCCGCCGCCTCTGGGTTTGGTACGCGGCGCGCGAAGGCGCGGCGGTCGAGGACGCGGCAGCCGAGGCGTTGGCCACGCACTTTGTCCTGACGCCGGGCCAGATCAGAGACGCAGTTGCCGCGGTCGTTGACGCGCGCAGTCTGCGCGGCGAACGGCCCGTGACGCTGCACGCAGCGGAGTTGTTCGAAGCCGCTCGTGCGCAGTCGCATCAGAACATCGGCCAGCTCGCCGTCAAGATCAACACGCCGTTTACGTGGGACGATCTAGTGCTGCCGCGGGCGACGCTCCGGCAGGTCAGAGAGGTTACCGCGGCGATTCGCTTCCGCCATGTCGTCTATACGGAGTGGGGGTTCGCGCGGCGCGTCGCGGCGGGCAAGGGGTTGAAGGTGCTTTTCTCCGGCGCTTCGGGGACGGGCAAGACCATGACCGCCGGCGTCATCGCCGGCGGACTCGGCCTCGACCTGTACAAGATCGATCTCTCGTGCGTCGTCAGCAAGTACATCGGCGAGACCGAGAAAAATCTCGACCGCATCTTCGGTTCCGCGCAGGCCAGCAACGCCATCCTCTTCTTCGACGAAGCCGACGCGCTCTTCGGCAAGCGAAGCGAGGTTAAGGACGCGCACGACCGCTATGCCAACATCGAGGTCGCGTACCTGCTGCAAAAGATGGAGGAGCACGAGGGCGCGGTCATCCTGGCGAGCAACCTGAGCAAGAACATTGACAACGCCTTCTCGCGCCGGATGCACTACGTCGTCGAATTCCCGCTGCCCGATGAACATTATCGCGAACGGCTCTGGCGCGGGATGTTCCCGGCCGAAGCGCCTGTGGGCGCGGACGTGGACTTCCCGTACCTCGCCAAACAGTTCCCGCTCGCTGGCGGCGACATCCGCAACGTCGCGCTCGGCGCCGCCTTCCTCGCCGCGCGCGACGGCCAGGCCATCACGATGCGCCAACTTGTCCGCGCGCTCGCCCGCCAGATGATGAAGCAGGGGCGCAGCCCCTCGCCTATCGACTTCAAGCAATACTATTCGCTGATCGGGCAAGGGGAGTGAAGGAGAAGCGTCCATGACGGCGGCCAAACTCCAGTTCCTTGGGAAGGTCGAAAAACCGAAAGAAGCGACCACCGCGGGCGGCAGCGGGCCGCGCACAACGCACAGGTCGCGGCATCAATGAGCTCCTCAATGCCGGCGGCACGGGGTTTGTGGAGCCTCGAATTCAAGAGGCTTACCAGCGCTACCTCGCACAGGCCGGCGACCAGCCGTTGCGTTGACATTATCTCTCAAGGCGACGACGTTCGGTACGTCGCGCTCGCCCGGCAGATGATGAAGCAGGGGCGGATTCCCTCGCCGCCGGATTTCAAACAGTATCACGAGTTAGTTTCGCGAATTGAGTAAGAGCAGACGAGATGACGGAGAAGGTAAAGACAACGGAAAAGCACGCAAAGCCTAAGTCAGCCGCGCCCGCTTACATGCATGGCCGACAGTTGGCCGCTCTTGCCAGTTCTCAGCGTACTTTCAAAACTCCCGCTCATCCTCAAATGGCCGGCAATCTGGCGGTACAGCGGCTGCTGAAAACGGGCGCGCCCCAGGCCAAGCTTAACGTTAGCCAGCCAGGAAATTCAGCCGAACAGGAAGCGGATCGTGGCGCAGAGAACCTATCTGCTCGACCGTCAGCGACGATCCAACGCAAGTGTGCTGCTTGCGCCGCGGGGGCGACGTGTCCGAAGTGTGAAGAAGAACAGAGGATTCAGCCGAAAGAGAAGCCGGGCCACACACCCAGCGTAAGTGCGCAGACGACTGCGCAGATCGCTGCGCTGCGCGGGCGCGGGCAGCCGTTGCCGCCCGCCGTGCGCTCTTTCTTCGAGCCGCGGTTTGGGCGGGACTTCAGCCAGGTGCGCGTACATAGCGATAATCAGGCGGCGGAGACTGCGGACGCCCTCTCGGCCAGAGCGTTTACCACCGGGCAGGATATGGTGTTCGGCGCAGGCAATTACGCGCCGGAGACGTTGACGGGCAGCAAACTGCTGGCCCACGAACTCACACACGTAGTTCAGCAGCGCGATGGCGTGCAACTCGAGGGCGGCGTCGGCGAAGCGGGCGACCCATACGAGCAGCAAGCCGACTCCGTCGCGACCGCCGTCGCCGGTGGTCAGCAAGCCGCGCCGCTACTCGATGGCGTTGCCGCTGGCCCGGCCACGAACGCCGCCGCGACTTCCACGGCCATGCAACGCGCACCTGTGGTGCAACGCGACGGCGAAGAGGGCCATGCCTCGGAGACTAAGCCCGAGTTCGCGGCGCGCGTGCGGGAGCGTGCTGCCACGAGACTCACTCAAAACATGGGGGTGCTCGATCAATGGAGCACCTATGTCAGCGCGATGGAGGGCTTCCAACTGCGCGCACAACTGCTGACGCAGACCGCCACCTCGTTTGCAACAACGGCTGCCCCGACCCCTGGCGGTCGCCAGCGCTTCGAAGACTGGGCCGGCACGCGCAACCCGTCCGAGCGCTCGTTCCTCGGCTCGCAACTCGATGTCGAGTCCACCTACCGAGAGCGCGTGGGCAGCTTTTTCGGTTATCTCACGAGCATGTCGGTGGCCGGCTACGACACGACGCCCTCGGTCGCCGAAGATCTACAAGTCTTGGTCGGAGACAGGCCGGCGCAGCCGCAACCGTCCGTACATGTCGGGGCGGATCCCCGCTACAGCGAATACGCGCCCACGATGAGACGCATCCAGCGCCACGAGATCGGCGGCTGTCAAGCCTGCCACGAGATTAACCTCGCGTGGCAAAGGACAGCGGAGCAGTGGGGAAGTCCGCTACCGAGAGGCGACTTCTGGCGCACGCCGGCGCTATCTGGGGAAGGAGGTCGCCAGCCAGGCGCGTCGTCGCTCCTGTCCCCATCCACGCTCAGCGGGAGCGATCGGGATGCATTGCTCGCCTACCTTCAGAGCACGAGTCCAAGGACGACAGCGCCAGCGTCACAACCCACCACGATTACGCCATCCGCTGTGGTCAATCCGCAGCAAACTACGACGAGTTTGATCACCGCCCCGACACCCAACCCGTTCGTGCCCAGTCTGGCGATTCCCAGAGGCGTCGACATTCCACCTCCGCGCACCGATCTGTGCGGCGAGTTGCCATCCGCCGCGGACTCAGAGCGAATCCCAAGTCTCGCTGCCTGGGGGCCGAACTCGGAGATCGTCGCCAGCATCATCGTGCGCATCGACTCCGTGCTGACGCCGCTGGGGCCGCGGGGCTATCGCGTCCTTCCACGCCAGAACTTCGACGCGTTGTACGCAATGTCGCCCGACAACATGCAGAGCGTGCGTGACGGGATCATCGCGCGGATCAACGACCGCAAGCAGCAGTACAATGATCTGCGCGCCGAAATTCAGGGCGGCGAAGTGCCGTACGAAGAACTCTGTCCGATCGTGGATGAACTTCTGCCCACCACTAACACCTTCGTCAGATGGCAGGCGCTCGACGATGTTCGGCGCTGGCAACAACGGGAGAGACTGCTCCAACTCGTGGAGCTCATACTGCTCGCGCTCACGATCATGTTCCCGCCGGCTGCGGTCGTGACCATTCCGGCGGGCATGATCCTGGGGCTGATCAGAGTGTCGCTAGGGGTGAATCAACAACGGCAGGGAAGACAGTGGACGCAGGGGATTGGCTCCGGCGTCTACTCGCTCTCGCAAGAGGCCGAAGCGCCGGGTCTCGCCGAGCGCGGCCAATCAAACATCATCTCTGGGGCGTTCGAGTTCGGCTTATCGGCCTTCAGCGTCTTTCGCATGATCAGCGAGGCGCGGGCAACAACGCGCCTGCTCCAAGCCCTACAGGGTGAAGCGGTCATCACGCACGCCCAGTTTCCGGGTCGCACCCTCCTGTTTAGAAACGGTCGGTTTTTGGCGGTTGACATGACGACGGGGGAGATTTGGGGCTACGGCATAGTCTCGCCGGATGGGCGGCTCTGGTATACGGGTTTTTCCACTCCTCTCACTTATGGCGGGGGCGCATACGGTGCCGCAACTGGAACCTCGCTCGTTCCGTACGGGTCAAGCTCGATAGTGCCGTTCGGCGCTCCCTTTGGGGGCAGCTCGATCGTGCCGTTCGGCGGAGGGCAGCTTGGTGGTGGCTCGTCGTTGGCACCATTCTACAGTCCGTTGGTATTGTCCGGGCCACGCACGCCGTGGTTGTTGCCTGGGCCGCAGACGCCGCTGCTACTGCCTGGCCCGGTAAGCCCGTTGCTGCTCCCCGGCAGTGTCGGCCCCATAGTTGACCCTGGCGGGCGCGGCCTCTACGCCCTGAGCGAGACGCAGATCGCGCGACTCCCGGCAACTGACGCCGCCCGGCTGCGTGCGTTGCAAGTGCGTATGCCGGCCTCCGAGGCCGAGTTGGCCGAACTCGTCGCGCTGCGCGAGCGGGCCGCTGGCACTGAGTTGTCGCTCGTCCCTGGTACGCCCGAACACATGCTCAATCGCTGGCGTCAATATTTAAGTTCGCCGAGAGCCAGTCACCTGGGTTTCCAGCAGTGGGCAGCCGGTCACCCGTCGCGCATGGCGAACTCGGTGGTGGGGCCGGCGACCGAAGAGACTTACCGCGCTGCGCTCGCGCAGGGAGGCGTCCCGTCGCGCAGTGCGGTGGTGCTGACTCCGAGCGGACAGAGGCGGCAGGTGGATGTTCTCATCGAGCGTGGCCGCGGGCAGGGCCGCGACCTGATCCAGATCAAGGCTGGCTCAGAGTCGCTCACGACCGCGCCCCGTCGGGGTGGCGGCGCGAGTCTAGGCTCGTCCTCGCTCTCGAACGAGGCTGCGCTGGCCGCCGATGCCGAGTTTGTCGCTGCCGGAGATCGCGTGACCTGGGTGTTGGAAGAGAGTCCATCGCGGTGGCTCGTTGCCAGAGCACGCGAGGTGGGGGTTGATGTTATCATTCGCGTGGACGACGCGGCGGGACAGGCACGCATGGCCAACCTCATGCGTCTCGCCGGCATGCCCCAAGATCAGATCAACAGCGTGACGATCTTTATAGGGACCAGGGACGAATTAGTGGCCGACGTGGCGCGTCGTTTTGGAGCAAGGTGATGGCGGTTTCTTCCACAACCGATGGTGAAGCCTTCGTGCGTGCGGTGCCAGAAGAGTTGGCGGCGCTCGCCGAAATGATCGCGCAACAGCAGCCGGACTTGCTACCGCTCGATCGCAGCTACGCCTCGCTCGATCGTGTCGAAGACTTCTACCAGGCGTGCCTCGAAGAGGCGACGGGTGCGAGCGCAAGCCTCGAGTCGCGCCTGGCCTGCTATGTCGGCGCTACACTCGCCGCATCCACGGGCGGTCGTTGGGAGCCGCCGCGGACTAAGTCCGACCTCGGCAGAGCGAGCATCGTGGGGTTGCCCTACCTGGCACGAGCCAAGTTCTATCCGCTCGATGTCGTGCGCAACTTCAAGCGAACCCGCTCGGCGGGCTACCTGCGCGATGCCACCGAAATCTACGACATCCCCGTCCGGCGCGCGCTCCTCGCGCACCTCGTCGCCAACAGCGATGCCAAGCTCGCGGCGCTACATTCCGACCTGCGAGACTTGCTCGGCCGTGACCCCGGCGCGCTCGATGGCAGTGCTGATTCACTGGCGGTCATCGAAGCGGCCCTCAAACAACTGCTCGCCGCCAATGCGCCACGCGATCTGTTGCGCCGCATAGAGACCGGCGCGGTCTTGTATCTAGGACAGATCGTGCAGCGTGCGGTCGGCGGTGAGTGGACGCTATGCGAAGACCCCGACGACGCCGACCTTGGGCAGCTACAAATGCACGGCTGGGCACCCATCACGGTCATCCGCAATGTCGGCCCTAACAGCCGACCAAATCTCCTCCAGACCGTCCTCGATCTCGTCATCAAGGCACGGAGCAACAAGTGAACATCGGAATTTGGTTCGCATACTGCGCCCGCGAACGGCTCATGTCGCTCGACGAACTCGCGCGCTGTTTGGCGTCAGAGCGCAATCTCCTGCTGCGGCTCGACCAAGAGAACCTGCTGCTGGTCACGGTGCACGACTCCCTGACCGGGAATGACGCAGACATCACCGTCAGCATCGATACAGGCCCTCATGTGGCGCTTGAGGCAGCGGAACTCGCGGCGGGCGACCTCACAGTCGACCCAGGCGTCCCGCCACCCGACCGCGAAGCCCTCTGCCGCGCCGACGCGCGCTACGAACTGACCTGGGAGCTGCAATTCAGCGACGAAACCTACAACCCGATGATGGTGATCGCCGGAGAACTCATACAGGCTTGCGGCGCGATCATCTATGACATCACCAATCGCCGCTTCGTCTGACTGCGGTCGGTCAAGCTATTCTTTGATGACCTTCCTCATTTCTTGCGGACAACCGGGAAAAAGCTGACCGTGAAGATGGGTAATCATGATCCCGATTTATTCCGTTTCCCACGGCGTGGTTACTCCAACTATTGACATTGGCGCGCGACCGGATTAGGCTTCCCGCGCACCATTAGTCAGGCGTGCCCGACGGCGTCACTTGCCCGACCTCTCATCAGAGGGTTCACTGACTAAAGACTCCGACGGCTGCGCCGGCTGGCGCAGTCCAGTTCTCTTTGCTCCCGCAGATTTGTTGAAGGCTTGTGTGAACGGCTGAAGGGCCGGCGTCGCACGCGCGCCAGGAGCGTGTGAGACACCGGCTCGCCCGACGCCGGAGCGCGCCGGCCCCGACCGAAGCCGACCGGGTGGCAGACGACGCCCCTTCGCCTGTCCGTCCGCTTCGCTCGGCGAGAGCGGGGAGTTTCCTTCCAAGGCTTACAGGGTCAATCAAGGGCGACAATTCGGGCGCGGCGGTCACTCACGCTCGCGCGCGCCAAACCCAACCTTCCCCTTGGGGGCTGCCGTGCGGCCCTCAAGTCGCCAGAGGAGAGACTGTATGAAAATCCTGAAACTTACCGTCGTGACGTTCTTCGTCGTCGCGCTGGCCCTCTCGACCGCGTCTCGCTTCCGTGTCAGAAGCCAGGCCGCGACCGAAGCGCCCGCCGGCTTCGACAATCTAACTAACGGCTTTCTCACCCAGGCCACGATGGACGCCGACCGCGGCGTCTTCGAGGAGAGGGACGACATCTCGAAGGGCCTCGGCCCCGTCTATAACACACAGTCCTGCGCCGAGTGCCACCAGAACCCCGTGACGGGCGGCATCAGCCAGATCACGGAGTTCCGCGCCGGCCATCTCGACGTTAACGGCAACTTCGTTGACGCGCCGG
The DNA here is from genome assembly GCA_003222975.1 of Acidobacteriota bacterium. Lineage (GTDB taxonomy): Bacteria > Acidobacteriota > Blastocatellia > Pyrinomonadales > Pyrinomonadaceae > QHXN01. Next base: position 55,640 of record QHXN01000015.1, read on the forward strand.
GAGGCTCGCTCCTCAACGACCGCGCCATTGACGCCTCGATCCAGGAGCGACGCCCCGGCACCGAGAACATTTTCACCTTCCGCACGTCGCTGAACACGCTCGGCGACGGCTTCGTCGAGGCCGTCAGCAACACGACCTTGCAGAACATCGCCAACGCCCAGCCCGGCCAGAGCGGCGGGCAGATCGCCGGCGCGCTCACGGTCGTCCCCGTCGCCGAGGCCGGCGGTGCGACGCGCTTCGGTCGCTTCGGCTGGAAGGATCAGCAGGCCAGCCTGCTCTCCTTCTCTTCGGACGCCTACCTCAACGAGCAGGGCATCACCAACCGCTTCAACCTCGTCGAGAACACTTCGCTCGGTCGCTCGGTCGCGGCTTTCGACACCGTGCCCGACAACCAGCCGTGCGCCAGCGCGCCGAGCGTCAACTGCGGCGAAGACGGCGACGAAGACATCAACGCCTTCGCCGCCTTCATGCGCTCAAGCAAAGCGCCGCCCCGCGACACGGCCCTCGCCAACACCTCGGACGCGATCACAGGCTCGCAGCTCTTCGACCAGGTGGGCTGCAACATCTGCCACGTCCGCACCATCACGACCGCCGCGGCGGGCACGCTGATTAATGGCGGCGCGTTCACCGTCCCGGCGGCCCTCGGCAACAAGAACATCCACCCGTTCGGCGACTTCCTGATGCACAACGTCGGCACGGGCGACGGCATCGTCCAGAACGCCGGGCAGGCTTCGGCCAACTTCCTGCGCACCGCGCCGCTCTGGGGCATGCGCACGCGCGGGCGTCTGATGCACGACGGCGAGACTACGAACCGCAACGACTCCATACTTCGTCACGCGGGCGAGGCCACCTTCGTCATCAACAACTACCGCAACCTTTCGACCACGCAGAAGAACCAACTCATCTCCTTCCTCCAGTCGCTCTAAGGCGCGAGCAGAGGAAGTTCAGACCAAGCGCGGGGCGGTCGGGGAGAGCCACGACCGCCCCGCGCGAAACCCCCAGCGCCCTCCGGCGCTTTGCACAAACCCCGACCACCGAAGACGAACCGAACACATGAGACGGAGAACAAACCTTCGGGCGCGCCCGACAGTCCTTTGCGCCGCCCTCGCGTTGGCCGCCGCTCTCTGCGCGTGCGCCGGGCAGCAGACCGCCACAGAGGAAACGCCTGCCGCGAGTCCGCAACAGACGCCCGCCGCGCCGACCGCCGCAGGTCAGGAAGCGCCTGCGGGCGCGCAGCCCGCCGCGAGTCCTCAGCCGACGCCGACACCCATGCCGGCGACGGCCACCCCGCCGCAAGTCTCCGAAATTCGCGCCGCGCTCGAACGCACCTACAAGGGCGCGGTCGCGTTCGACGAGCGCAACAGCCGCGCGGTCGTCGGCGACTTCAACGGCGACGGCTCCGAGGACATCGCCGTCGCCGTGCGCCCCGCGCCGGGCAAGCTCGCGGCGCTCAACGACGAGTACGCCAACTGGATCGTCGCAGACCCGCGCAAGGTCGAGCCGCCCGACCCGCGCAACTTCGACCCCCACCAGGGCGTGCAGAAGCTCGCGCCTGCGCCCGCGCGCCCGCGCGTCGAGGCCGCCGACGCGCTGCTCGTCGTTATCCATGGCTACAAAGACACGGGCTGGCGCAACCCCGAAGCCATGCAGACCTACCTGCTCAAGAACGCCGCGGGCGCGGACATGAGCGCGCAGCCGCGCGCCGACGCGCAGACCTCTTCGCAGAAGAAGACGCCGCGGCTGCTCGGCGATGTCATTCGTGAAAGGCTCGGCGACGAGTCGGGCTTCCTCTACTGGACGGGCGCGAGCTACGGCTGGTTCCACTGAAGGGATGAGGCGGCAGTGCTGTTCTTAATCGGCACGACGGGTACGGCGGGCGTCAGAGCAGAGGGGCAATCGCCTCCGCCGCTTCCTTCGACGTGACGACTGCGGCGACTTCAAATTCCACCAGGTCTTCCCAGCGGGCCATCCACTCTTCGATGAGGTGCGGGTCGTCGCACTCCATCAACTGAAAGCACCTGCCGAAGTCAGGCTCGACCCAGCTCTCCACGTACTTCAACCCGTCCGGCATCATCCGCCCGCGCTCCCTGTACCGCCGGTACACAGCCGCGGCGTCGCCGCCTCTGAAACGCTCGATCACCATGAACAGCATCCCGACACCCCTCCGACACGCCTGATGATACGCCCCTCAGCGTTCCGCGTTCGCCGGGTCTTTCTTCCCCGCCGACTTCTTCCTCAGCACGAAGACCGTGCCGCCGCCCTCGCGCCTTTGCCACTCGACCTCAGCCCCGATGAGCGAGGCGCGGGCGCGTATGCCGGCGAGGCCGCGGCCCCTTTGCGCCTTGCGGTTGCCGGCGTCGAAGCCGCGCCCGTCGTCTTCGAGCGTGAGCGTGAACTGGCCCGCGTCGTCGAGGCGGACGGCGAGCGAAACGCGCGCGGCTTCGGCGTGGCGGCAGACGTTGCTGGCGGCCTCCTGCACGATGCGATAGACCTGCATCTGCACGCCGGGCGCGAGCGCGAGGCGCTCTTCTAGACTGTCGTCGCACGAGAAGTCATACGCGAACTTGCGCTCGGCGGGCAGGTGCGCGAGCGCCGCGGCAAGCGCGAATTCGAGCGCGGCGGCGAAGCCCACGTTTTCGAGAACCGAAGGCGAGAGGTCTTCGCAGATGCGTCGAACCTCCTGCGAGATGGCCTCGATCTCGGCGCGCAGAGCCGCGGGGTCGAAGACGGTCGCGGTGGTCTGTCGCGCGCCGCCCGACACGCCGCCCGTCGTACCCGTCGCCGCGCCGCCCGTCGTCCCTGTTGCCGCGCCGGTCGTCCCCGTTGGGAGTGCGCCGGGTTGCATCTCGTCCGTGAGCAGGAGCAGGCGGCGCAGGTCTGCGAGCGTCTGGTCGTGCAGGTCGCGCGCGATGCGCCGGCGCTCCGACTCGGCCTCGCTGGCGAGTTGCAGTCGTGCGGCGGCGAGCGCGTGATTGGCCTCGCGCAACTCCTCGCCGCTGCGCACGATCCTTCGGTGCTGCACGTAAGCCCAGAGGAGCGCGACGAGCGCGAGCGCGAGCAGGACGGAGAGCGCGACCGTCGTGCGCGGGAACGGCGCGCGCGCCACCTCGAACTCAAAGGTGAGCGCACGCGAAGGCGTGAGGTCGAGCGTGTATGCGCGTGCCTCCACGCTGTAGCGCCCGGCGGGCAGTCCGTCGGCCTGGAACTGCGAGTCGTGCGAGAGCTTCTGCTTGACCGTGCGCCCGCGAGCGTCGCGCAGGGTGAAGGCGTACTGGAACTGTTCGGGGAAAGTCCGGCTGGCGCTCGCGTCAACGTCGAGCGCGATGCTGTTTTGAGGGTACTCAAGCCGGAGCGCGCCGCCGCGCAGCTCTTCGGGCTGGTAAGCGCGCGAGGCCGCGACGCGCGTCAGTCGAAGCACGGGCGCGAGCGTGCCCGGCTCGTAACGCGCGAGGCCCCGCGTCGTGCCGACCAGGAGCGACGCACTTCCGGCGTCATCCGCCGTCGTCGCGACCACGAGCGCGGCGAACGCGTTGTCGGTCGGCAAGCCCTGCTCCGTGTCGAGCCGCGAGGTGATCGCGCCGAACTGCCCGTCGAGCGCGACGCGCAGGACGCCCGCGCCCGCGGTCGCACACCAAGCGCGCGGCAGACTTCGGCGCGAAGAACTCTCCGCGTTCGGAGTGTCTGAAGGGCCGTCCGCGCCCGGAGTAGATAATGAACTGTCCGCGCTCGGAGCGGATGATGAATTGTCTGCGCCCGGAGTGGCCGGTGAGACGCCCGCGCCGGAAGGGACGGCGACGACGGCGCGTGCGTCAACGCCCCGTGCGACCTCGACGAGCGCGCGCCCCTCGCGGAAGGCGTAGAGGCCGCGCGACGTTGCGAGCCAGAGCCAGCCATCCGACACGGACGCGCCCCAGACGGTGCTCGCGCCGAGCGGCGCGAGCGCAGGCTCTGTCTTGACTCCGCGCCCGTCGAAGTAGAAGACGCCCGCGTTCGCCGTCCCGACCCACAGGCGACCGCGCTCGCCGTCGGCGAAGAGGCTCACGACCTCGCGGCCACGCTCGTCGTCGCCCTGTCGCGGCCAGACGAGCGTGCGCCGGCCTGGGCCGTCGAAGCGTTCCAGGCCGCGCCCGAACGTCGCGACATAGACCGCGCCGCCGAAGCGCGCGATGGCGCGCACGCTGCCGCTCAGCGCAGGCTCCGCCGACTTCTTCGACTGCGGCTCGGACGCGTCTTCGCCCTCCGAAGGTTTTCCGGCAGCGACCTTCTCATCATTCCTCCCGCCGACAGACCCGCCCACCTCCGCCCCGCCTCTGTCTTCAACCTTCTCGACGGCGCTCTCGCCCTTGCCTCTGCCGCCTATGGCCTTCTCCTCCGGCGCGAGCTTCACGGGCTGCCGCGTCGCGCCTCCCTCGGCCTGCAAGCCGACGTAGAGGCCCGCGGACGTGCCGACGAGCAGCAGCCCCGCGCCGTCCTCCGCGAGCGCATAGACGGTCTTGCCCCTGACCTCTTCGACCTCGCGCCACGCGCCCGACGCGTCGTCGCGCGCGAACAGCCCTCGGTTCGTGCCCGCGAGGAGGCGTCCTCGCGAGGTCAGGTAGAGCGAGCGGACGAAGTTCGACTCCGCCTCGTCTGAGAGTTGTTCGACGCGCACGCCGCGCGGGTCGTAGCGGCAGACGCCGCGCGGCGTGCCGAACCACACGACGCCCTCGCGGTCAACGAAGACGGCGTTCACGCGATCCGAGCGTAGGCCGCCCGCCGTGCCCGCGAACGTGAAGTGCTCAGGCGTCGCGCCACCGCCGAAGCGGAACACGCCGCGCCCGTCCGTCGCCGCGTAGATACTGCCGCCCGGCGCTGCGGCCAGCGCCGTCACCGTGCCCGTCGCGCCGCCCGTCACTTTCAGAGTGCGCGCGAGCTTTCCGTCGTCAACGCGGAAGAGTCCGCTGTCGCTCGCGCCGACTTGCGCGCCCGCGTAGAGCGCGCCGTCCGTGCCGCGCTCCAGAGACTCGACGAAGAAGGCGCGCGTCTTGCCGGCGACCTCTTTCGCCTCGCCGCCCGGCTCGACCGTCATCAGCCCACGCCCGCGCGTGCCAACGAATATCGTCTCGCCCACGACCGCCAGGCTCGTCAGGAATAGTGGCTTTCCTTTGCTGGTCACTAACTCCTGTTCGAGCAGACAGCGGACGGGCGGCGTAGCTCCTTCCTGTCTGCGGCAGTCATACAAGAGTCCTTCGCCCGTCGCCAGCAGAGTGCGGTCGGGGGCTGGCGTGTTGATGGCGTTAACCTGTCGCCCCGACGTTTCGGGGAGCAGCCAGAACGACAACTCGCCCGGCCCGCGCAGGTAAGCGCCGTCGTTCGTGCCGACCCACAGCGCGCCCGACGCATCCGCGCGTAGCACCGTGATGCGCCGCGTTGATAGTCCCGCGTCAGTAATGGTCTGGATGCGCCGCCCGTCGTAGCGCGCCAGCCCCGCGTCCGTCCCGAACCACATCACCCCGTCCGAGTCCTGCGCAACCGCCCGCACCTGATCCGAGGGAAGCCCGTGGAAGAGCGTGACTGCGCCCCAGCGGTGAAGGTCAGCCGTCTCGGTCTGCGACCTCGACGGAAGGCAAAAGGCAAGAGGCAAGAGGCAAAGGGCAAAAATCAACAACGCGCAAACCGGTCGCGGACGGATTACCGCCGGCCTTTTAACTTTTGTCTCTTGCCTTTTGCCTCTTGCCTTCACTGCCCGCCTTCACTTGTGCGGCTGCGGTTCGTCGAGGAAGCGCTTGCGGTCGCGCTCGATCCAGTGTTCGAGTTCTGAGGCGGCCTTCTCAAGCTCGTCCGAGTTGATGAGGCCGCGCCGCAGCGCCTCGAAGAAGGCGCGCGTCCGCATGTTGTAGGCGAGCTTGTCGTAGGCCTCGTGCGGCGTGCCTTCGGGCGTGGAGACGAAGAGCTTTTCGTAGAGAGTGGCGAGGCGGCTCTCGACGCCGCGCAAAGAGAGGGCGCACTTGCGTGCAATGGCCCAGTTGGAGAGGCCGAGCGCGAGGTAGTAGAGCGCCTCGGCCTCGAACTCTGTGAGGAGCGGGCGCTTGAAGGAGTCTTTGAAGGCCGGGTCAATCATGTCCGCGCCGTCTTCAAGCACCGCGGCGACGAAGCGCAGGAAGCGCGACTCCGGGTTGTTCTTGTGGATGAAGCCGTAAGTCGGCGAAGGCTCGGACGCGCGGACGATCTTGCGAATCTCGTTGATGTAAATCTCGTCGGGGAACTGCGTCCAGAAGATGATGCGCGCCGCAGGGAACTCGCGCCAGATGGAACGCGCCGCCTTCACGCCCGAAAGGCGCGGCATCTGGATGTCGAACACGCACAGCTCCGGCCTCTCCTTCAGAGCGAGCGCGAGCGCCTCCTCGCCGTCCGCGGCCTCTATGACGGGCGCGTGCGCCGCGAACTCGCGCTCCAACAATTCGCGCAGGTAACGCCGCTGCGCCACGTTGTCTTCGGCAATCAGGATTGACATGACGGGTTAGGATCAGGCAGACCGACGAACATCGCGCCTCATTTTGCCGCCTCACGGGAGCGGTTGTAAACACGGGGACAAGCATCGGCCACCGGCCCGGCGGCGGTCAATGTGGCTATCCACACACGCGTGCGTTGGGAGAGACACGTGGGGGCGGGGCAGGCGTCACGCGCGGGCGCTGTTGCTGCCCGCGTCGCGCGCGTTTTCGTTTTGAAGATAATCGGGGGCTGAACGGCGGCCCGCAGGTTTTCGCAGTTCGGCGGGCGCGCCGTTGTGCCCACGGAGGCGGGGCGTGCGCTGGGGAGGGCGCGCCCCGCATTTTTCTCGCGGGCAGTTTGACGTGCCGGGCGGCCAGACGCCCGCGCGCTCGGCGTCCGGGGGGTGCGCGAGGGACGCGGGCAGGGGAGCCGCCCGGCATCAGTCACTCTCAGGCAATTATTTTTTGTAAGTCACGCGCCAGATTTTGTTCGCGCCGTCGTCGGTGATGAGGAGCGAGCCGTCGCGGAGGACGAGGAGGCCGACGGGTCGGCCCCAGACCTGCCGGCTGTTCTCGTCTGTCAGCCAGCCCGTAATGAAGTCTTCGTAGAAGCCCGCCGGACGCCCGTCGCGGAAGGGCACGCGGATGATCTTAAAGCCGGTGAGCCGGGAGCGATTCCACGAGCCGTGCAGCGCGACGAAGGCGTCGCCGCGGAAGTCCGAGGGGAACATCTGTCCTTGGTAGAAGACGAGGCCGAGCGCGGCGGAGTGCGACTGAATGAGAAGGTCGGGAGTGATTGTCTTCTGCGCGAGGTCGGGGGGCGCGTCGTGCACGCGCGGGTCTGGGTGCGGGCCGATGTAGAAGTAGGGCCAGCCGTAGAAGCCGCCGTCGCGCACCGATGTCAGGTAGTCGGGCACGAGGTCGTCGCCGAGTTCGTCGCGCTCGTTGACGGTCGCAAAGAGCGTCTGCGTGCCGGGGTAGAAGGCGATGCCGACGGCGTTGCGCAGGCCCGTGGCGAAGGTGCGCTTGCCCGTGCCGTCGGGGTTGAACTCCGTGACGGCGGCGCGCATCGTGTCCGGCTCGACCGAGGCGTTGGTCTTTGAGCCGACGGTGACATAGAGCTTCTGTCCGTCGGGGCGGAAGACGATGTCGCGCGTCCAGTGCTGGTTGTAGCCGAGGCCGACGCGACCGTCGCCGTCCGAGTCGCGCAAAATGTAAATCTTCCCCGCGCCGCCGTCGGAGACGAACACGTCGCCGCCGGGCGCGAGTGCCATCCAGCGCGCCTCCTCGAAGTCGCCCTCGGCGTAAGTCTCGATTGAGAAGCCCGGCGGCAGTTGCAAACGCGCGCCCGCGGGCTGCTTCACGATGCGCGAGGGGTTGTCGGCGCTCCGCGTCTGGTTCGGCGGCGGCAAGTCTTCGGGCTTGATCTCGTAGCGCGCGGGACGCCACGCGCCCGCCTGCGACTCGCCACTCGCATTCGCCGTTTCGACGGGCGTCGCCGCCGTCTCGTTCTGCGTCGCCCCCGCGCCCCGCGGCGTCTGCGCGCACGCGAGAAGCGCGCAGAGTTGAAGGGCGAGCGCGACCGCCGGCACGGCGCGCGAGCAGAAGGTGGGACAAATCTCCTTCATCATCCCTCTCACCGGAAAAAGCCGTGAACCGTGAACCGTAAACCGTGACAAGTAAATCCTGCTTTTCTCTTGTTACGGTTCACGGTTCACGGCTTTATAACATCCACGTGTCGCGGTTGTCGAAGTAGTCGGGTGGGCGGTCGGGGTGTCTCTGGCGGAACTCCTTGTAGCGCGCGAGGAGTTCGCGGTAGCGTCGGTCTGACGAGCGCAAGGGGCGGTGCGGAATCTCTTGCAGGTGGCGCTCGACCTTCCAGACGTTGCGCGGCGAGAAGCGCCAATCGTATCCGCCCAGTTCGTAGAGGCTTGTCACGCCGTAGCCGGTGATGCGACCGGTGCTGTCAACGTAAGGGTCGAAGTAGCTCCACGCGAGCTGCCTCAAGTTTCTAAAGACCGCGCGGCGACCGTGCAGGCCGAGGTCGCGCGAGCGCGCGACCGCCCCCCACAAACCCCGTTTCTGAAAGACGAAGACGACGTGGTCGAGCTTGTCCTGCGATTCGAGGCTCATCAGGAGCGGCGGGTGGCCGTGCTGTTCGAGTATGACCGCCGCGGCGAGCGCCGCCTCGAGGCAGTGGGCCTCGCCGCGACGGACGACCTCGCGGAAACTTCGCAGCGTCGCCCCGCAGCGCTCCCAGTTGTACGGCGTGCGCGACAGATAGCGCTGCACCTGCACGGGCGTCCGGTGCGACTCGACGACCGACCGCTCGCGCGCAGTGAAAGCTTCCCTCGGAGGCTTGCCGCTCATCGCCTCAACGAATAGCAAAAGCCGGGCGTAAAAGGCAAAAGTAAAAGGGCAAAAGACAAAAGTTGAAGGGGAAGGCAAAGAGTTGAAAAAAAGTTCTTCGCGCGGAGCGCGTCCTCAACTTTTGCCTTTTTCCCTTTTACTTTTGCCTTCACTTGAAAGTGTCCGCCGTTTGATGTAAGACATAGCCCAGGCGAAATCATTCTGTTATTCTTGACGCGCCGGGATTCACGAGAAAAGCCCGGCGCATGCGAAGGGCGGCGGGGCGAGGTCGGCCCCGGCGCGAAAGTTTTCATCGGCCAAGCGGGACGATTTTTTTGTGAGCAGCAAAAGTTCAACTTCCCCCAAGCGGCTGACGCGCGCCGAGCAAGAGGTGCAGTCGGCGGCAGAGCGCTTGAACTCCCAGATTGACGACGCACTCGCCGCGGTCGCGGCCCTGAAGGCCCCGGACGGCGTGGAAGAACTCGAAGCGTGCGCCGACCGCCTGGAGCGCGCCGCGCGCGACCTCTCGGTCGCCCTGCGCGAGCTGACCGAGGAGAGGCGGGAGAGCGATTCGCGGTAAGTCCGGCGGCCAGAAGTTTTCATCAGACAGCCATGACGGGAGCGCCACCGCGGAAGCACCACAGCCTCCGCGTGCGCTCCTGTCGTGCGTCGGCCCCGGATTTGTTCGAGAGGCCAACAAAGAAGAACCGTTAACCGTAAACCGTAAACCGTGACAAGAAAGAGCCGTGAACCGTGACAAGTTAAAAGCAGATTTCTCTCGTCACGGTTTACGGTTCACGGCTTTTACGGTTCACGGCCTTCATCGAGGAGAACTTATGACCGCCATCAAACTGAGCGCCGCGCGCGAGCACGGGCGCAGGCGCACCGACGTGGGGCTGGATGCGCTCGGCATCAACGCCCCGGCCAACGTCTATTGGAATCTGAACACGCCGGAGCTGTACGAGATAATCGCGCGGCGCGAAGAGGGCCGTCTCTCCGCCCACGGCGCTCTGATGGTTGACACGGGCGAGCACACGGGCCGCGCGGCGAAAGACAAGGCCATCGTCCGCGAGCCTTCGAGCGAGGAGAAAGTTTTCTGGGGCGACGTGAACAAAGATTTTCCGCAAGGCGCGTTCGACGCCCTGCGCGACCGCATGATGAAGTACACGGCGGGGCGCGACCTGTTCGTGCAGGACACATACGCGGGCGCAGACCCGCGCTACCGCCTGCCCGTCCGCGTCGTCACCGAACTCGCCTGGCACTCGCTCTTCGCGCGCACGATGTTCATCAACGACGACGCGGGGACAGGGAAGCACACGCCCGAATTCACCATCGTCAACCTCCCCAGCTTCCGGGCCGACCCGGCGACCGACGGCACGCGCTCGTCCACCTTCATCCTCATGGACTTCCGACAGCGCCTCGTCCTCATCGGCGGCACTTCTTACGCGGGCGAGACGAAGAAGTCGGTCTTCACGATCCTCAACTACCTCCTGCCGCAGCGCGGCGTGATGAGTATGCACTGCTCGGCGAACGTCGGGGACGCGGGCGACGTGGCGATCTTCTTCGGACTCTCTGGCACGGGCAAGACTACGCTGAGCGCAGACCCCGAACGCCGCCTCATCGGCGACGACGAGCACGGCTGGTCGGACGACGGGGTGTTCAACTTTGAGGGCGGCTGCTACGCCAAAGTCATCAAGCTCTCGCCCGTGGCCGAGCCGGACATCTACCGCACGACCCGCATGTTCGGCACGATCATGGAGAACGTCTCCTACGATCCGCAGACGCGCATCCCAGACCTCGACGACGCTTCGAAGACGGAGAACACGCGCGCCGCTTACCCTCTCACTTCCATCCCTAACATCGTGCCCGAAGGCCACGCCGGCCACCCACAGAACATCATCATGCTCACGGCGGACGCCTTCGGCGTACTCCCGCCCGTCGCGAAGTTGACGCCGGAGCAGGCGATGTACCACTTCCTTTCGGGCTACACGGCGAAGGTCGCGGGCACGGAGCGCGGCGTCACCGAGCCGCAGGCGACCTTCTCGACCTGCTTCGGCGCGCCCTTCATGGTCTTGCATCCGGGT
>QHXN01000136.1 GCA_003222975.1 Acidobacteriota bacterium
TAGCTGCCCATCGTCGTCTTGGCGTTGTCGAGCGCCTGCTTGCACCCCTGCGCCAACCCGGCCTTGCCCTGCGGCGTCGCGGCGGCGTCCTTCCAAGCCTTACGCATGGAGTCAAGGTTGGCCTTCACCATCGAGCGCGCCGACTCGGGGACTTTGCTGTTGATGCACGCCTCGTACTTCGCGATGAAGTCGTCGCACTCCGGCACGCCGACCTTGTCGCCGCTTGCCGTCGAGGTGTTCGACGCCGCGGCCTTGTTGCCGGCGGCTGTGTTGGACGTGTTCGCGGCGTTGTCGGACGAGCCGCCGCCGCACGCGAGCAGGACGAGGCCCACCAAGAGGCAGAGGGCCAGGAGGAAAGGTGTCTTGTTAGTCATCGGGAACTTTGTTTCTCCTTAGTTGTCAGACCATTTTTTCGGCGAGGTGACGAGCGAGCCGCGACGGGCGCGAAAGGGAGTAAGAGCGTTCTCTTTCGTTGCGGGAAGATGACCGGCCCGGCGCTTGCGGTGTGTAAGGCTAATGCCGCGTCGCGTCTGAGTCAAGGGGAGATTTTGCGGGCGGCGGCCAAACTCCGCGCGCCCGGAAGGAAGTCGTGGTTAGGGTGTGGCCCGCTTCGGCTCCGGTTCCGGGTTTGGCTCCGGCTCGCGCTTCGCGAGTCGCTTCAACTCGGCGAAGTCTATCTCGTTCGAGGGGCGCGTGTCGGCGTCCATCAGGCGGGCCATCTTTTCGAGCGTGTACTCGTTCTCGCCGGGGTCGTTCGAGGCGACGCAGTCCGAGGGGATGACTAGATGGAAGTCGCGCATGTAGGCGTCGTGCGCGGTGAAGAGCACGCAGATGTCGCCGGTGAGTCCGGTGAGAACGAGCGTCTTGACGCCGAGGTAGTCGAGCAGTATGTCGAGCGTGGTGGAGAAGAAGCCGGAGTGCTTCGGCTTGAGGACGAAGTAGTCGTCCTCTTCGGGGCGCAGAAGCTCGGCGACCGGTCTGCCGGGCACGCCGTCCTTCAGGCAGTGCTCCAGAATCTTCTTGAAGTCCGACTGCCACTTGCCGAAGTTGTCGTTGACATAGACGACAGGCACGCCCGCGGCTCGCGCGCGCCGCTTCAGCTCGGCGAGCCTGCGCGCCATCGGCAGCGCGTGGCGCAGAAGTTCCTCGCCGCCGCCGAAGTCCAGATCGTTGATCACGTCTATCAGCAGCAGCGCCACATTCGACTTGTCCGGCACGAAGCCGTGCAGGTCTTCGTTCTTAGCGGGCATAGTTCACGCCGTCTCACTCCATCTATGAATGTGTCCGGGGGCGTCCCGCAGAATTATGCAGGCGGAATGAGGCAAAAGTAAAAAAGGCGAAAGGCAGGAAGGGAAGACGTGCGCCCTCCCTTTTGCCTTTTGCCTTCCTCATTTTTGTGTCTGTGGCGGCTTGCGACGCTCTTCAGGAGTGGGAGCCGGAGAGCGTGATGAGCGCGATGGTCGCGCCGGTCGGGTCGTTGACGACGCAGAAGCGACCGACGTTCGGAATGTCTGTGGGTGGCACGCAGACCTTGCCGCCGAGTTCCCAGACCTGTCGCGCTTTGGCGTCCACGTCGTCAACGGCGACGTAGGCCATCCAGTGCGAGGGCGTCTGGCCGAACTCCGGCCCCATCTTATAGACGCCGCCGACGGACTGCCCCCCGACGACGATCTCGTTGTAAACCATGCCTGTGCCGGTCGCGTTCGACTCCTTGATCCCCCAGCCCAGGAGCGTCTTGTAGAAATTCTGCGCCGACTCCAGGTCTGTGGTCGCCAGCTCGTTCCAGCAGAAGGCCCCGTTCGCGGGCATCTTGAATTCGGACATCGTTGTTGTCTCCTCTCAGGTACGTCTTCAGACGTTTATGAAAATCCGCGGCGAGGTTTACTGACGAAAGCGAAACGGCAAAAAACGGAATCGCTCAGCCGACCGGGCGAAAAGCGAAAGGTGAGCCTTCCACACGAGAAAACTCACCTTTCAAAACCACCCCTTGTTCGTTCGGAAAGAAAACCTGCGAGGGAGGAAAATTCTGTTCCTTCTTAAACTTATTCGGCCCTTAGTTCGGCGGGCCACTCACTAAAAAGATTATTTGACTGACCATCGGCGGCAACGGCTGACCGGCTAGCCACCCCCGTGGATGAAACGAATGCTGTTGCCGTCGGCGTCCTTCACATACATTTCGCGGTTGCCCCAGGTCTGATCTATCGGCCCCGTATCAATGGGGACGCCCTTAGCGACGAGTTCCTCGTGCAGCGCGTCCACGTCTTCGACGAGCAGGAAGACCACGCCGCCCGAAACTCCGTCACCAGGAAACGAGGAGGCGTGTAACCGCACCCCGTCGCGCGTCAAGCCCATGTAGCACGGGTCGGGTTCGGCCTCGTCAAGGCGGTGAGCGAACTGCCGGCTGAAGCCCAGCCGGTCGCAATAGAACTCCTCAGCCGCCGCCGAGCTGCTGACGTGGAGGACGGGAATCGCTAGCCTGAACATAGCGGACACCTCGCGTGGTCAATCAACCGTATGGTTACCGAAAGATTCGGGAGACCGCGCCCGGCCAGCTCAGTGCGCGGCGAGCCAGTCGCTGAAAATCTGCGACTCTTCGAGCTTGCCGCTCCAGCGCGCGCGGTTCTTGCCCGTCAGCGCCAAGACCATCGCCTGATGCTGCCCGGCGCGGTCGCCCAAACGCTCGAAGTAGTTGTACAAGCGATCAATTCGTGCCACGCTCTCGCGCGCCGCCCCGACCGTGCGGAAATGCAGCACGTTGCGGAAGAAGCGCGTGTAAACATTCTGCTCTCGACCCGTGGTCGTGTAGAGGTCGAAGTAGCCGTCCAGGTGACCGGCGGTCTGCAAGACCTGCGCGACGTAAGACGGGCGGGCCTTCACCTTGCGCACGATCTCCGCGATGTCGCGCGTGCCCCGTTCGTAGAGCGAGAGAATCTGTTCCTTCTTCGTCCGGTGCTCGGCGGACTCTTCCGTCTCCGCGAGCGCCGACTCGTCCGCGTGGCGCTCGACAGCAGCGGCGTCGCGCGACGCTTCCGTCTCTCCGGCGTAGTCGAGTTCCAGCGCGAGCGGCTGCATCTCTTTAATCAACTCTTCCGTAGTCATCTTCTTTCACCCCCTTGAGCCGTTCGTGAAGGCGCTCGCTTTCCCTTGCTACCTTGGCCGCGAGCTGCCTGGCCCGCGGCGTCCTTGACTGACGAGGACTGACGAGCGCCTTCACAAACCTCTTGGACACTTCGGCCCGACTGTGAACAGCCCGTGTCGAGTCTGCCCTTTCGCCGGCGCGGTTAGCTCGCGCGGCGCACCTCGAAAGGCTGCTCGCGTTGCAAGCCCTTGAGGTGGTCAATGAAGCTCGAAGCGGCGCGCTTCGAAAGCTCCTCGGTGCGGACGCGCATCACCTGTTGGCTCTCCTCGTCGGCGTCAACCCCAGCCTCGCGTGCGAGCGCGCGGATCATGCCGAGCTGCTTCGGCGTGACGAGGTCGGCCATGGACTTGGCGAGCGGGTCGCGCGGGAAGTCGCCGGGCTGCGGGCCTGCGCCCTGCGTCTCGATGATCTCCGACTCGCGCTGGTACAGCTCGCGCGCGATGCCGAACTTGATGGCGGCGCGCTTCAAGGCGTCGTGCTCGGCCTTCTTGATGCCGGTCTCGTTGTCGGCGTTACCCGTGCCGACGCCCTCGCGCGTCACGCCGTCAACCGTGATGGCCGCAGTGACGGCGACCATGTCGCCGATCTGGACGATGCCGCGCACCGCGTGCGACCAGGTCGGGGCGAGGCGGTCGAGGATGTCGGCGACCGTGTGCCACTCGACGTACTCGACCATGTGCTGATTGCCGTTGTGGTCGCGCCAGCCCTCGCGGGTCTTGATGAGGCGCGGGTCAATCGGCTGCTTCAAGGTGCTCAAGGTCTTCGCGAACGAGAGCGGGACTACCTGCGCGCCCGTCTGCCGCTCGGCGTACTCCTCGGCGGTGATGAACTCCTGCTCGTCGGCAGGCTCCTGAACGTGTGCGGTTGCTTTCTTAGTCATCTCTAGCTCCTCTGTCTCTTCGTTGTCCGCGAGCGAACGCTTGGGAGTCTCGACGGCTGAAACCTCGTTCGTCTCAGTCGCCGCGGCTTCCGGCTGCACGTTCTGCTCCCGTGCGAAGCGCGGCGTTTTGCGCGGTGCTCTCAGTTGAGCCTCCGCGGCAGCCTCGACGTGCTTCTCGGATGCGGGTTGTGTGTCGGTGTTGGGCGTCTCCGCCGCAACGTTCTGCTCGCCCCGCGCCTGCGGGGCGGAAACCTCCAGGGCCTGCTGCTTCGAGGCGGCCTCTGTGTTCTTGTTCAGAACCGCGTGCTTGACGGCGAGGATGTGTTCGCAGCGGTAGCGCGGATCGGTGGCCGACTGCTCCTCGAACTCAAGGCACGTGCAGCGCACGCGCCCCGCCTCGTCGCGCCAAACTTCGTAGCTCGCGCGCCGCCCGCGCAAAGTCGGCGTGGTCACGCGGAAGCGGTCGCCCTCGCGCGTCACCAGACCCATCGCGGCGATCCCCTGCGCGCGCTTGTCGCGCATCAAAGCTTTCTTGTCGAGAACGGCTGCCATGACCTCAATCCTCCGTCAAACTTCTGAAATCGGTGTTAAGCGGCCTTCTCCGCGGGCATCTGCGTGACCCGCTCGACCGCCTCAGTGTGCTGTGCTTGAATCGCGCGCTCCTGCAAGCGACGCTCAAGCTCAAAGACCCTTCGCTCCAACTCCTCGACGCGTCGCCCCTGCCGGTACAGAGTCTTGAAAAGGCCGTCGAACGTCTCCCAAACGATGTCGCTCACCCTCGTTTCACCCCTTCAAATCCAGAGTCGCCGCCTGTTTGCCGGCCCGCTCTGTTTCATACGTGAAACAGTGTACCACGGGTTCCCGGTTGTTGCAAGCATAAAACAAGGTCTTGCGCAGGAAATTTTCTTGTGATATGGTGAGGGCCGGAAAGTGGGCGCAGGAGTCCGCCGAAGGATTCGGCATGCGCCGCAGAAGGAGGCCGAAAATGGCAGATCAGTCGAAAAGTTTAGTGAACACGGTCGAGTTGGGGCGGGCCATCCGCCGCAATCGCGAGGAGATGGGCCTTTCCTTGAGGGACGTGGCCGACGAGACCGGAGTGTCGGCCTCGACGCTCTCGCGCATCGAGAACGGCACGGGCAAGCCCGACGCCGACAACATCGCGCGCCTGACGGCCTGGCTCGACATGCCCGTGGAGCGCGTCATGAGCGGGCGCAAGACCGAGGAGGGCACGGACAACTCGGCGGTCGTCTATTTCCCGCACGAGGCCATGCCCGACATCGTCGAGGCGCACCTCCGCGCCGACCGCAACCTCACGCCCGAAACCGCCAAGGCGCTCTCCGAACTCTTCCGCGTCGCCTACCAGCAGTTCAGCGCGCCCGGACAGGACGCGCGCGGGCGCAATAAACGGAAGTAGCGACCACTCAAACTACGGTCTCAAGTTTATTAGGCGCTCGCAACCTTGGTTGTTGAGCGCCTGCTTGCTTTTAGGCTTAAGATGCTGTGAGACAGGAGTAGCCATGCCCAAACACTACGCATACGGCAAGCGAAAAGAGCTTCAAGTAGCAGAGTTTCTTGAGCGTCGTGGATATGCTTGGCAACGAGCGCAAGGTAGCCGCGGGCCATTCGACATTGCTGCGATAAAAGGGCAATTGCGGCTACTTATCCAAGTAAAAGCGACGCGCAGGCGCACAATCTGTTATACACGATTTACTCAGAATGAAGAGGTCGCTTTAATAGATACCGCCATCACTTATAATGCCCTACCAGTTCTCGCTTTAGTCTGCGGCAATTATGTCTGGCTTGTAAGCGTGCCGGATGACGAGCTGTTTATTGAGGGAAGCTTAAGGACTTTGAAGTTTTGCTATCCTTACGAGAGCTAATCAGCATGAGCGTGCAATTCATCTTGAGCGAGTATATAGAACGTGCGTTGGCGCGGGCCGAGTACGATAAGTTGGAAGACGGTACTTTCGCGGGGCGAATCCCGGCATGTCCGGGCGTGGTCTCGTTCGCCGCGACGCTGCGGGAGTGCGAGGCGGAGTTGCGTTCGACTCTGGAGGATTGGCTCTGGCTCGGCTTGAAACTGGGGCACGCGCTGCCGGTCATTGACGGTATTGACCTGAACAGGGAGCCGGCCCGTGAGTCGCTGGAATCCGTGTAAGCGCGGCGACTTCGTCCGGCGGCTGCGCCGGCTCGGCTTCGATGGCTTGCACTCCGGCGCTAAGCATCAGTTCATGATTCACGGACAGCACCGCCTCGCCGTCCCGTCCAACATCAAATCAAAACGGCAAAGGAGAAAATCATGTCTGACGAAGTGAGACCTATCCCAGAGGGCTACAACAGCGTGACGCCGTACCTGATCGTCAACGGCGCGGCGCGCGCCATAGAGTTTTACAAGCAGGCGTTCGGCGCGACCGAGACGTTGCGCATGGAAGGCCCGGACGGGCGCGTCGGCCACGCCGAGATCAAGATCGGTAATTCGTGCGTCATGCTCGCAGACGAGCACCCGGAGGTTGGCGTGCGCGGCCCGCAGACAATCGGTGGCTCGCCCGTGAGCCTCCTGCTCTACGTCGAAGACGTGGACGCGACGGTCAACCGGGCGGTCGAGGCCGGCGCGAAGCTGACGAGGCCCGTGAAGGATCAGTTCTACGGTGACCGCACGGGCGGCGTGGAAGACCCCTTCGGCCACGCCTGGTACGTTGCCACGCACGTCGAGGACGTGTCGTCTGAAGAGATGAAGAAGCGCGCGGCAGCCGCGCACAAGGCCGGCGCGTGAGGCTGTGGGCCGGTCAGTCCTTCGATACTGCCACTATAATGATCGGCAGCGCGAGCACGAACGCGAGTACCGAGAAGCGCGCGATGCTACGGGCGCGCGACGGATTCGTCCTCTGGCCCGTGAAGAGGTTGATGCCGCCGAAGCCTTTGCGAATCTCCTTCACTTCGTCGTAACGGACTGTGAAGGTCTGGCGACGGTCAACCTCGGTGAGATTGAAGTCGTCTTCCCTGATCTCCGCGAGGGTTCCGTGCAGCGTGTCGCCGTTTCTGAGGAAGACCGTCATACCCTGGCCCACGCCGACGTTGAACACGGCGTGCATGACCTTCTCGATCTGCTTCTCCGAGGGCGCGGGCGGCTGCTTCTGCCCCGCCGGCGCGTTCTGTTTTGTCCCCGCCTGATCCTGCGTCTTCGCTTTATCCGTTGACTGAGCCTGCGCGCGTGCGTCCGCGCAGAACGGGGCGTGGCCCAAAACCAGAAAGAGCGCGAGCAATAACGCAAAGCATCTATGACACATCGTGGGTTCTCTCCTCCGCCTTTAATTTTCGCTCGCCGCCGCGCGGCGTCGGACTTTTTATCCGGGCATTGCAAAGCCAGTGCCGCGGTCGAGGCGCGCGGAAAAGAGGGCCGTTTGGGAGGCCGTCGGCTTCGCGCCGCAGGCTCGCACTCAGTTGCGGTGCAGCAAAAATAAGACATGTGTCGAGCCTGGACAGGTGTCGTTCCGAAAGACCTTCAAGGGTGAAACATCATGACGGGGCAGGTATAATCTCGCGTGTAATTGCAGATGGGTCGGGGGTGGAGGTGATGGATGAAATACCGCGTGCTGATTGAACAGGATGAGGACGGCGTGTTCATCGCAGAAGTGCCGTCGCTACCGGGTTGCATCTCTCAGGGAGAGACGCGCGCCGAGGCTTTGGAGAACGTCAAAGAGGCAATAGCGGTCTATATTGAAAGTCTTGAGGCGCACGGCGAACCGATTCCGCCGCCGATCACGGAAGAGTTGGTGGAGGTCGAAGCGTGAGCGAACTGCCCCGCGTCTCGGGCCGCGCAGTCGTCAAAGCTCTACGAAAAATCGGTTACGATCAAGACCGGCAGCGGGGAAGCCACATCATTCTCAGACAGACTATCGAGCCTCACCGGCGTGTCGTCGTGCCGGATCACAAGGAAGTTGCGAAGGGAACTATCAGGGCTATTATCAGGCAGGTGGGTTTGACCGCTGACGAGTTCAAACAACTCCTCGGTTGACTCGCCTCATATCCCGGAGTGGTTTAAGTGGACACGGAGAAGCTGCCGCCGACATTCAAGGGGAGACAGTACGAGATTCGCGCGCTGGGCTTGCGCGACTTCGCGGGCTTGCGCCACGACGACGAGGCGCTCGACCCGTTCGAGCTGGCGCACTTCGCCAAGCTCATGGTCATCAACTTCGACGAGATCATGGGGCTTTCGGAGGAGACGCGCGAGCACCTTCTGGGCGTGGGCGTGAACTACTGGTCGGGCGGGACTTCTTCGCGCCCGCTGCCGAACGGGTGGCGGCTCGTCATCCTGAACCCGAAGCACGGGCGCGCGCGCAACAACGCGACGCTGATGGAAGAAGTCTGCCACGTCTTCCTCGGTCACAAGGCGAACCGCCTCTCAGTCGTCGCGCAGAACAAGCAGGGGAAGACCGTGGCGCGCGACTACAACGAGGCGGACGAGGAGGCGGCCTACGCGGTCGGCGCGGCGGCGCTCGTCCCTTTCGCCGGGCTGCGGCGGTTGATGAAGCAGGGCAAGTCCTCAATCGAGATCGCGCGCCACTTCAGCGTGAGCCGCGAGCTGGTCGAGTACCGCCTGAAGGTCTGCCGGCTCTGGGCCGAGTACCGCGAGCGACACCCCGAAGAGGACGCCGCGCGCGCGCTGCGCCGAAGGACTTTCAACGCCGCCGCCAGCGCCGAACGAAACGGCGGGGCCGACTGAAAAGCCGTCGAGGATTCAGGGCGCTGTAAAGTTCAACAGCGCCGGACGGCGCTTCGCTTGAGCGGCAGTAAAACTCCCGCAGTCTGACGCCGAGGCTTATGCCAGAACCCCGGCCAGAGTCCGAGCAGAAAGCTTCAGCACAAGAACGCCTGCGCCGCCTCCGCGACGAGATCAAGCGGCGCATTGACTACCGCTCCTTTTACCTCCGCTACTGCCCCGACGCGCGACAGGCGGGCGCGCGCCTCCACGGCCTCTGCCCCATCCCCGCTCACGCGCACAGCGGCAAGGGACACCCCGGCCTTTCGATTGACCTGCAACAAGGACTCTTCAACTGCTTCTCGCGCGGAGAGGGCGGCGACGCCATAACTTTCTACGAGCTGATGCACGGCGTCACATACGCGCGCGCCGTCGGCGAGCTTGCGCGCGAGCTGGGCATCGCGGGGCGCGGGGGCCGACGGCCCTCTCTCGCCACGGCGTCAGCGCCCGACCCTTCAGAGTCCGAGACCGTCGAGCCGCTCGACGCCGAGGCCATGAGCGCCGTCTGCGCGCGCTTCCTCGAAGTGTGCCGCGCCGAGGATCAGCTCGAAGGGGTCAGCTACCTCGCGCGCCGCGGCATTGACGCCGCGACCATGCGGCGCGCGGGCGTCGTCTATTTCCCGCGCCGCGCCTACCGCCGCGTGATGCGCCGCATGCGCGAGGGCTTCGCACCCGAAACGTTGCGGCGCGGCGGTCTCTTCAACCGGCGCGAGCACCTGACCTTTTACCGTCACCGCCTGCTCTTCCCCTTCTTCGTTGAAGGGCGCGCACTCTACCTTCAGGCGCGCACCACCGCCGCGAGCGTCGAGCCGCGCTGGCACAATCTGCGCGGCCCCGTCCCCGCGCTCTACAACGTGGACGCGCTTCGCCGGCTCGCGAGCGATTCGGTCGTCTATCTCGTCGAGGGCTTCACAGACACGCTCACGCTCGCGGCGCGCGGCTTCGCGGCAGTCGGCTTAGTCGGCGCGGGCGGGCTTAAAGAGGAATGGCTCGCGCCGCTGGCGCGCTTCCGCGTCGTCGCCGCGCTCGACCCCGACGCCGCGGGCCGCCGCGCCGCGGCTCGCTACCAAGAGCTTTTCGCCGCGCGCGGGCTTCGGCTCGCCGTCGTCCGACTCCCCTCGGATGTCAACGACTTCTTCCGCCAGCAGCCCGCCGCCGCGCTGGAGTTCGAGTTGATGACGGAAGCGGCAATCGAAATGATGAATGCGGAATGATGAATGATGAATTAAAAGCTCGCCGTCTTTAATTCATCATTCATCATTCCGCATTCATCATTTATAATTCCCTGCCTATGGCCGAAGAGACCGCAGACATGCGTGTGCCCGTTTCGGGGCTGACGGTGGCGGACAAGCTGCGCCTGCTGCTGGAGATCACGAAGAAGATCAGCCGCTCGCTCAACCTCGAAGAGGTTCTGGCGCAGGTGATGGACACGCTCGACTCGCTCCTGCCTTACGACGCGGCGGGCATCTACATCATCCGCCGCGACCCACACATCAGCGAGGGCGGGACGGCCTCGCTCATCTTCCACGCCGAGGCCGTGCGCGGCTACGACATGGAGGAGTTGATGGAGCTGCGGCTCAAGCTGGGCGAGGGGCTGATCGGCTGGGTCGCGCAAAAGGGCGAGGCCGTCATCGTGCCCGACGTGAGCAAAGACGCGCGCTACGTCAACGCGCGGCATGAGACGCGCTCCGAGCTGGTCGCGCCCATCATCTCGAACGACGAGGTCACCGGCGTCTTCGACCTCGAATCCGACGACCCGGACGCCTACACCGAGGATGACCGTCAGGTCTTGCTGCTCCTGGCCTCGCAGGTCGCCATCATCATCGAGAAGGCGATGCTACACGAGCAGTTGGTCGAGAAGAAGCGCCTGGAAGCGCAGCTCGAAGTCGCGCGCCAGGTGCAGCTCGCCCTCCTGCCGGAGCGCGACCCCGAACTCGAAGGCTTCGACATCTCCGCCTATAACTTCTCGACCGAGGAGGTCTCAGGCGACTACTACGACTTCGTCAAGCCCTACGACGACCACCTCGGCCTCGTCATCGCCGACGTGTCGGGCAAGGGCGTGCCCGCCTCGCTTTTGATGTCCTTCCTGCGCGCCTCTCTGCGCGCGGCGATTCACATCGGCTACGCGCCGAACGTCGGGATGGCGAAGGTCAACTACCTCCTCTGGGAGTCCATCGAGCAGCACCAGTTCGTGACGGCCTTCTACGGCATGCTCGACGCGACCAACCGCACGCTCGCCTTCGTCAACGCCGGCCACAACCCGCCGTTCGTCCTCAGCGCGGACGGCAGCCACCGCTTCATCGAGCGCGGCGGACTCCCGCTCGGCCTCTTCAGAGACACGCGCTACTACGAATACTACCTGCCGATTGACTCCGGCCAAATCCTCGTCCTCTACACCGACGGCGCGACCGAGGCGACCAGCCCCGAAGGCGTGGAGTACGGGCGCGACCGACTCGTCAAAGCCGTGCAATCGAGCCGCGACCGCCGCGCGCGTGAGATGATTGACTTCATCTACAACGACATCTTCGAGTGGTCGGGCGGGCGCGGAGCGACCGACGACGTGACCTTCGTCATCATCAAAGCGCTCTGAAAGGATAGGAGGCAGACGGCAGGGGCAGGAGGCAGGGCAGGAAGCACGAGCAGACGGCAGGGGCGGGAATCAGACGGCATGCAGAAACTATAAGGCAGCCAGTCTTGTTAAGACCCGGCTGCCTTATAGTTTTACCTGCCTCCCGCCGTCTGCCCCTGCCTCCTGCTACTGCCGTCTGCCTCCTGTTCTCAGTGCGTCGTCGCAGACTCGTGCGCGTGGTCGCCGCCGGGCGCGAGCGGGGCGCGGTACTTGCCGTAGCGGAACTCGGCCTCCGCGTCGTCGAAGGCGTAAACGTCGAAGCCGTAGGCGTCGAAGTAGGCCACGAGGTCGTCGGTCTCGTGCAGGAAGATGGCGGGCGTGTGGCCCGCCTCCGCGCGAATCTCCAGCAGCCGCTCGATGATCTCCAGGGGGGCGAAGGCGCTCACCGGGTCACGATACGTCGCCATAGCAAATGCCCCTCCTTCCCGAAAGTCCGGCGGGCCGCGCCGTCCCTCGCGAACCCACGTGGCGCTCGCCCCGCCAGCACTCTGATGTACGCCGAAGCGGGCACGGTTGTTTGCACTTCCCGTGTCATTTCAGTTACAACTATTAACGGGAGTTTCGCCGCGCGCCGCTCAGGCGACGACAGACGGCCCTGCGCGCGGCAAAAACTACTTGCCAAGCGGCGCGCCATTCTGTCATCTTAGATTAGGGGCGCGCCCGAAAAGTTCCGCGAACCTCTCGGCAATCCGCCTCCACCTCGACTCCGAAAACTCACGACAAGCGTCACAGCCCGGAGCACTTTTGATGAGCACACCGCAAGCACCTTTCACTGCGCCGCCGCCCGCGGGCGCGCCGCCGCCGCTCAACTTCATAAATGTTCTACAGCGCATGCTGTCGGTCTCCGAAAAGGTGAGCGACCTGATCTTTTCGCCGGGCCGACCGCCCCAGGTCGAGCTGATGGGTGAGCTGCAGGGCGTCGCCGTGCCGGGGCTGGAAAAGCTTCTGCCGGCGCACACCGCCTCCATCGCCAAACTGATCCTGGGCAGCCACCAGACCGCCGGTGAGAACCTTGAGAAGTTCGGCTCGACCGACCTCTCCTTCAGCGCGTCGGGGTTTGCGCGCTTCCGCGTCAACATCTTCATGCAGCGCGGCTCGCATGCCATCGTCATGCGCGTCATCCCGCCGCGCCCGCCGCAGTGGGGCGACTTCAACCTGCCCCCGGTTCTCAAGGAGGTCGCCGGTCTCAAGAACGGGCTGGTGCTCGTCACGGGGCCTACGGGTTCGGGCAAGTCAACGACGCTCGCCGCCGTCATAGACCTCATCAACGAGACGAAGGCTTACCACATCGTCACCATCGAAGACCCCATCGAGTTCCTGCATGCGCACAAGCTCTCGACCATACACCAGAGGGAGCTTCACTCCGACACGCCGAGCTTCGCACTGGCCCTTCGCGCGGCGCTGCGCCAGGCTCCGAAGGTCATCCTCGTCGGCGAGATGCGCGACCGCGAGACCATCGAGGTCGCGCTCGAAGCCTCGGAGACCGGCCACCTCGTCCTCTCCACGCTGCACACGATTGACGCCGCGAAGACCGTTGACCGCATCATCGGCGTCTTCCCCAAGAACGAGGAGCAGGCCATCCGCACGCGCCTGTCGCAGTCGTTCCGCTTCATCGTCTCGCAACGCCTCCTGCCGCGCGCCGACCGCCAGGGCCGCATCGCCGCCATCGAGATTCTCAAGTCCACGGCGCGCACGCGCGAGTACATGGAGCACGGCGAGCGCGAAGGGAGGTCGCTGATAGACGCGATGGATCAGGGCGACCTCGACGGCATGCAGACCTTCGACGGCATCCTCGAACGGCTCATCCGCGAGGGCGTCGTCAAGAAAGAGGACGCGCTCGCCTACGCCTCGAACCCCGGCAACCTCATGCTGCGCCTCAGCGACCTGGGCGCAGCCAGCGCCGCGCAGGTGATGAAGCCCGTGCCGGGCGGCGGCGGCTCGATGCTCGACATGATTGAATAAACCGGCGCGCGTTAAGCACACGTTAGGGCGTGCTTTCGTCCCGCAGCGATGTTTGAGAGTAGCCCGGCACTTCCGTTGCCGGGGACGAGTCAGTAAAAGAAATAGAGAGTCCCGTAGGGACGGCTGAAAGAGCGTTTGTCATCTTCAGTCGTCTCAACGGGACTCCTTTTCTTTCTCCACGCGAATCCTCGGCGCTTCAGTGCTGGCTACTCTCAGCCGCCCCTGACGGGGCTCTGTGTGTCGGGCCTCGCGCTGGTAAACTAGCGCGGCGGCGAATTTCGGAGGGACAGATTGACGGCAACCGGCACGCCGTCTGAAGGGCATCAAACCGACGTGGCTTTGTCGAAGCACAGGACTTGGCGTGTGTGTGTGCGGGCGCGTTTAGCGTCCGCGCTCATGCTGTCGCTATTGCTCGCATCACTGTCGAGCGTCGCGCCCGCCCGCGGCGTGCAGTCGGGCGAAGGCGACGGACAGGGCTTCCTGAACATCGCCCTGCCGCCGGGCGGCGAGATGCTGGTCGAGAACCGGCGCGGCGGGGTGCGTGTGGAAGTCTGGCCGGAGGATCACGTCGCCCTCGCGGCGGTCGTCGGGGGCGCGGGGCGGGCGGCGAGGCGCGGCCTGCCGGTCAGCGTCTCGCACACCGAGAGCCTTTTGACGATCAAAGTCGTGGACGCCCCGCCTTCCGCCGCTGCGCCGCGTGTTGACCTTACCTTGCGCGTGCCGGCGTCTGCGCGTCTGAAGATTTATACGTCCGACGGCGCGCTGGACGTAAAGGGCCTCCCCGCCTCGCTCGTCGCGCAGACGATCTCAGGCGACCTGACGCTCGCGCTGCCCCCGCGGGCGGACGCTACCGTCACCGCGCAATCCCTGAACGGGACGGTGACGCTCGGCGAAGGCGTCGAGACGCAGGGCGCGGGCGGGCGCGTCGTGCGCGGGAAGTTTCAGGCGAGCTTGGGCGCGGGCCGCCGCGCCGTCAACCTGTTTTCGGGCCGCGGCCAAATCAGCCTGACGATTCTCTCCGCCAATGCCGGGGACGGAGCGGCAGAGCGGGCCGTGGCAAGTCGCCCGCGCGTGAAAGACGCGCCCGAAGAGTCGCCGTCCGCGCCCGTGCGTCCGCCTGCGGCGCAGCCCGCCGAGACGCCGCAGGAGGTCGGCGAGGACGAGGTCGTGCGCGTCGAGTCAGACCTCGTGACGGTCAACGTCTCGGTGGTTGACCGCGC
The DNA here is from genome assembly GCA_003222975.1 of Acidobacteriota bacterium. GTDB lineage: Bacteria > Acidobacteriota > Blastocatellia > Pyrinomonadales > Pyrinomonadaceae > QHXN01. Next base: position 14,590 of record QHXN01000136.1, read on the forward strand.
GAGCGGGCGCGGCCTCGCGGGACTCACGGCCAACGACTTTAAAATTTTCGAGGACGGGGCCGAGCAGCGCGTCGAGCACTTCGAGTCGGCGGAAGCGCCGTTCGACCTGTTGCTGCTGCTCGACCTCTCCGGCTCGACGGCGCGCGTCACGGACACGATACGCGCCGCCGCGCGCCGCTTCGTCGCCGCGACCCGGACGCAAGACCGAGTCGCCATCGTCACCTTCGCGGGCGAGACCAGCATTGTCTCGCCGCCGACGAGCGACCGCGCCGCGCTCGCCGCGGCGATTGACCGCATCGCCCCGCCGAAGGGCGACACGCGCCTCTACGACTCGCTCTCATACGCGCTCGACTACATGAAGCGCTCAGCCGACCCCGCGCGCCGCCGCGCCGTCATCCTGATGAGCGACGGCCTAGACTCGACCCTGCCGAACGTCACGGGCGTCGGCTCGACCCTGCCTTACGAGGAGCTGCGCAGCCGCGTGCAGGAGTTTGAAGGCATCGTCTATACCGTCTGGACGAGCACGGAGTACGAGGCCTTCAGCCCCCAGGACATCCAGCCCGAAACCTTCGACCTCGCGCACGACCGGCTCGAAGAGCTGGCCCAGGCCGGGGGCGGGGCCTTCTACGAGGTGGAAAAACTCGAAGACCTCGCGGGCGCATACGAGCGCGTCGTCGCAGACCTCGGAACCGTTTACAGCCTCTCCTACCGCCCGACCAACAAGCAGCGTGACGGTCGCTGGCGCGTGATCCGCGTCACGCTCCCGCGCCACAACAACGCCGTCGCGCGCGGCAAGCGCGGCTACTTCGCCAGAGGAAATGATGAACGCGGGACGCCGCAACGATGAGCCGAAGGCAAGCCGTCTCTCTCAGCCCAACTTTGCGGCGTCCCGCGTTCAACGGTTTCTCAGTCGGTGAACAACTGTTCGACGGAGAGCTTTAAGGCAGGGAAGACTATTGATCGAATCTGCTCGCCGCGGCTGAACATCTGGCCCTCGTCGAAGACCTCGCCGGTGTGTTGGCGCACCTCGACGGACTGGGCCACTTCGTCAACCAGCCATATCTCGCGGACGCCGAGCGCGCCGTAGGTGTCGGCCTTCGTGTTGCGGTCGTAGATGGCCGAGCCGGGCGAGATGACCTCGACGACGAGGTCGGCGGTCGTGCGACGCTCCGGGTTGAGGCGGGCGGCGAGTTCCGCCGAGACGTAGAACAGGTCTGGCTCAAGGTACGTCCGCTCGCTCGTCCAGATGGCCGCGCGCGGGACATACAGCTTGCCCCTGTCGTCCGTCTCGACGAGGTGCAAGGTCAAGAATCGGTTGAGACGGGTGACAACGTCGTCGTGGGTGTATTCAGGCGGTGGGGACAGATAGAGAACTCCGGCGATGAGTTCGAGCTTCGAACTGTCGGGCGGGTCGGGAAGCTGCCAGAACTCTTCGAGCGTGTAGGTCTTGACCAGCGGTGAAGTGTTAATCTTGATGCTCATTCGTCAACCCTCGCCCGGAGTATATCACTTAGGCGCGGCGCGGGCGCGCACGCAAGATTTTTCGCAGCGCTTGGCTGGCGCGCGAGCGACGCGGCGGGCCGATTTCCAGGCGCTTTATTAGCGGCAGCGCGGGCGGTGTTTCGCGCGTCTAAGGTTTTATTATGCGAACCAGGGGCAGCCACTTCGTCATCTTCGTACTCATCCTCGCGGTCGTGGCCGCAGGGCTAGCAGTCTTCGTGGACAAGCGGTCGCGCTCGCGCGTTGTCGCGCCCGCGCTGGCGACGGCGGAACCTGCGTCTTTGCAAAGGACGCTGCCGCCGCTCCCGCAGCGCGCTCTCTCGCCGCGCCTGAAGGCTCTGCGCGAGCGCGCGATGGAGGAGGCGTCGCGCGTGCGCGGGCTTGAGTGGACGGGCGAAGTCGGGATGACGGAGCTTTCGGGCTGGGAGTACGGGACGCGCACGAAGGAGATCGCCGACGTGCTCGGCACGGACGACTTGAAAGCCATGAGCCGCCTGGCGGTCGCGGGCGGGATGCTGCCCGAAGGGACAGACCTCGCCTCGCTCGCCGTCAGCTTCACGGCGGCGACCGCGGGCGCGACCTACTCGCCGCTCGACAAGCAGGTGCTCCTCGTCTCCGAAGACCCCAAAGGCTTCCGCGACGAGGGGCTGCTCGCGCACCATCGCGCGCGAGGAGGACGAGCGCTACTCCACCTATCGCAAAGGCGTCGGCGCTCTATTCCCGCCGCTGCTCACAGAGACCTTCATCTTCCGCTACCGCGACGGCCTGCGCTTCGTCGAGGCCATGCGCCGCGCCAAGCCCCCCGTCAGCGTTGACGACGTGTTCCGCCGCCCGCCCATCTCAAGCGAGCAGGTGCTCCACCCGGAGAAGTACCTGGCGAACGAACAGCCGCGCGAGGTCGTGCTGGACGACCAGAGCTTTGCGGACGAGGGCTGGCGTCTGACGGCCACGACGCCGCTCGGCGAGGTCGGCGTGCGCGGTCTCCTGCTGGCGGGCGTCCCTGCGGAAGAGGCGCGGCGCGCTGCCGCGGGCTGGGGCGGCGACCGCACCTACCTCTTCGAGCGCGAGGGCCGCGCGCCGCTCTTCGTCTGGAAGACCGTCTGGGACACGGGGCGGGACGCACAGGAGTTCTTCCGCGCCTACAACGCTCTCCTCGCAGGGCGAGCCTCCGCCGCCTCTTCGACAACGGAGGGCGACGTGGCGCGCGCTTGGCGTGAGGGCGCGGTGCTCACGCGCGTGCGCGTCGAGGGCGACACGGTGACAATCGTCCGCGGCGCGGAGGCGGACGCGGCGTCGGCGATGCCAATCGCGCTGGGTCAGTAAGCTCAGACAAGACTTTTGACGGGCAGCAACTCACGCCCGCGTGTGCCCATTCCTGATGTACCCTTGCCGTAGTCGTCCTATGAGAGTATGCTTGCGGCGCAAAGCCCGGAAAAACTCTCCCGCTGCTGCCCTGTACGTTCTTGGAAGAGGTGCCCACATGAATGCACGCGTGAAAAAGATTCTTGAAACCTCGCTGCGCGGTCTCGTCGCCCTGTCCGTCTTTACGGCCTTCGCGGTCGCGTCCGCGCGCGCGCAGAACCGCGAGGCGCACTTCATCTCGGCGCGCGCCGGCGGCGTCAACTTCGTCTCCGGCGACGTGAGGGCGCGGCACGCGGATGAGGCCGTCTGGCAGCGGCTCACGACGAAAGACGACTTGAAGACCGGCGACACGGTTCGCACCGGCGCTGACGGTCGCGCCGAAGTGCTCTTGAACCCCGGCTCGTACCTCCGCGCCGGCGAGTCGGCGGAGTTCGAGTTGGTTGACGCCTCGCTCGACAACCTGCGCCTCCGCCTCACGCGCGGCAGCGCCGTCGTCGAGGCGGCGGGCTACGACAGGCTCGGCCTCGACATCGCCGTCGCCACGCCGCAGGCGCACGTCCACATCATCCGCAGCGGCGTCTATCGGTTCAGCGTGCTGCCTTCGGGCGTGACCGAGGTCGCAGTCCAGAAGGGGCGCGCGCTCATCGGCGAGGGCGAGTTGGCACAGGTCGTCAAGGGCGGCTACGTCGCGCGCGTCGGCGCGGGAGGCGTCGAAGAAGTGGCGAAGCTCGACAAGAACGGGCGCGACGACCTCGACCTGTGGAGCCGCGAACGCGGCAGGGAGCTGGCGAAGGAGAACGAGAAACTCAACAACCCGCAGAACAGGACGTTGCTCGCCAGCAACGGCTTCAACAGCCTCTTCTCCGCGCAGTCCTCCGGCGTGTGGTTCTTTAGCAGCCGCGTCGGGTGCTACACGTTCCTGCCCTTCTACTATGGATGGAGTTCGCCATACGGCGTCGGCTACAACAGTTGGCTCTCCGTGCCCTCGGCCTACAACGGCTACTATGGTCAGGGAGGGGGATACCGCCCGGTCGTCGGCAGCGCGAACCCGCCCGGCAACACCGGGAGCACCGGCAGTACCGGCAGCAACACCTATCCGGGGAACTTCAGCGGCGGCAGGAGCGGGGGCGCGTCGCCGTCGCCGCCGCCGAGCGCGCCGCCCATGCGCGACGTTCCGAGCCGCAACGACGTTGACCGGCCCATGCCCGAACGCACAAGAGAGCCAGGCTCGCGCCCCTGAAGTTTGAGGGCCGGGTGTTTTCCAGCCTCGCCGACAAGACTAACGACTCGCGTCGCCCCGCCAGCGGTCAACGCCGCGGCGGGGCGATTTCGTCCGCGACGACGAGGGCCGACTGCGTGACGGCGGCGACGCCGCTGCCGGGGAAGACCGTGTCGCCGACCATGAAGAGGTTCGCAACCGAAGTCCTGTGCGTCGGCGCGTTCGCGCCGAAGACTTCGAGCGACTGCCCCACGCCGCCGACCATACCCAGCCTGCGCCGCGTCCGCTCGTAAGTGCCCCGCGGCGTCTCCGTCTCTATCACCTCCGCGCCCGCCCCCAACTCAGGCAGCGCCGCATGCAGACGACTCCAACGCTCTTCGAGCGCGCGCGCATCCTGCCCCTCATGCTCCGACTCGTCCGCGTGAAACGAAAACCACGCTTCTGCCTCCGTGAAGGTCGAAGCGGTCGCGGCGCGTTTGCCCGCGGGAGCGCGCGCGTCCCAGGCGGGCGCGACGCCGAGCATGAGGAGAGCGCGTTCGGGGTCGAACGGCCCATTATCCCGCGAGGCAGCGACGGCGAGGACGTGCTCGGCAGGCAGACGCCGCGCGGCCTCTTCGTCGAGGCTCAGAAAAATCTGGTACGCGCCCCAGCCGCGAAGAGACTTCAGACGCGCGCGCACGGCATCAGGTGTGCGGCCCGCGCCGACGAGTTTACCGTAGGTGTCCCAGACGGTGAGATTGCTGACGACGGCGCGGCGCGCCTCCACCCTCTCGCCGCTGAGGAGGTCAATGCCCGCCGCGCGCCCGCGCGAGTCGTAAGCCAGACGCAGCGCAGGGGCGTTCAGTCGCACCGTGCCGCCGCTTCGCTCTATCGCCTCGACGAGCGCGTCGGCGAGCGCCTGCGCGCCGCCGCCGATGGTGTACATCCCGCGAAAGGGTTGTGAGAGCGCGACCGCCGCGTAGAGGTACGCGCATTCGTCCGACGCCACCTGCGCGTAGATTTGGAGCTGAGAGTCAACGAAGCATCGGAAGCGCGCGGAGGTGTTTACGAGGTGTCGCGCCGCGGTCTCGTCCGCGCGCGAGAGGATGATTGATGAGAGGCGCGCTTCCTTGAGCGCGAGTCTCATGCGTTGGAGCTTTGAGGCGGTGGCGAGCGCAGGGACGCGGCGCGCGGCGCGTTGGAGCGCGTCGGCGACCTGCGTCGCCTCGCGGTAGAAGTTGATGGCGGCGTCGGCGCATTCGGGAAAGACCGCGCGCAAGTGCTCCGCGAACTCTTCAAACCCGCCGCCGACGCGAACGTCTGTGCCTTCCGGCAGTCGCACGACGTAGGCCAGTTCGACCTCGCGCACTTGGGGCGGCGCGACGGGAAGCTCCGCGAACACGCGCTCGTGAATCTCGCCCGGCTGCCAGGAGGCGTAAAGCCCCGCGCCCGCCTCGAAGCGGTGGCCGAAAGCGTCGAACGCGACGCAGCACCCCCCGGCGCGCGGCGCGCGCTCAAGCAGCAAGACGCCCACGCCGCGCGCGGCCAAAAGCGCCGCGGTCGTCAGCCCGCCGATGCCCCCGCCGACGACTACGACATCGTAAGCCATGTCACGAATGGATTCGCGCGAGCAGCACGACGGCGTGAAGCAGCGCGCCTGGGGCGGGCGACTTTTGCGGCGCGAGACGTTCGAGGTACGGGTTGAGGACGATGAGGACGGACTGAATGCCGTTGAAGAACAGGTGGACGAGGAAGCAGGGCAGGAGCTTGCCGGTGCGCGCGCGGATCGTCGTGAGGACGAAGCTGAGCAGGAGGATCGTCCCGATGACGCCGAAGTTCGGCCAGTACTGCGGGACGTGTATCGCGGCGAAGATGAGGAGCACGACCGTCACCGCGCCGACCGTCCCGATGAGACGCGTGAGGGCGGAGTAGAGCAGGCCGCGGAAGATGATCTCCTCGACGAGCGGGGCGGTGAACGTGGCGGCGAAGGCGGTCGCCAGCGCCGCCGCCCGCGAGCTTTCGATGAGGCGGTCGAGGGCGGTTTCGGGGTTGCCGGTGAGCTGGACGATGCCCCACCCGGTGATCAGCAGCGCGACCGACAGCCCGGCGCACCTCCAAAACGTGAAGCTCGCGTCCGGCTCCCAGCCGAGCGTCTGAAGAAAGGGGTACTTGCCAAACCTCGTCACCAGCATCCACGCGAGGCCGAGCGTGAGCAGGTGTGCCGGGATGATGGAGGCGATCTCGAAGAAGATCGCGGTCAGGTCTTTCGTCGCGAACTCGCCGAAGGCCTGGGGCGTGAAAGGGACACCGCGCCGCACGGCGTAGGCGAGCAGGAAGACCACCTGCACTACGGCCATCAGGACGAAACTGAGGATGCAGACGCCCAGCGCGCCGGGTATTCCCCAGGGCGGGTCGTCGGGGTTGATGACGCGCTGCGCCGGAGGCTGCGGCGTCAGGCTCTCGGAACTGTCCTGAGGAAGCGGTCTCAAAGGCGTGCCCACGCCCGCGAGTGTAAGAGACGCGGCGGCAAAGGGTCAAACAGAAGGCAGGAGGCAGGGGCAGACGGCAGGAGGTTCGCGTCGCGGGCGTTGATGGGTTCACGCTGACCGCTCGTCAGAAAAAGTTTTTCCTGCCTCCTGCCCCTGCCGTCTGCCTCCTGTCTCGAAGTGTTTCGTCATCGCGTCGCGCACCTGTTGCATGAGGACGGAGAGGTCTCGGTCGTCGAGCGAGGCGGTGGGGATGGGCTGGTCGAGATACATCTCAACGGGGCCGGGGCGGAAGACGAAGGAGTCGCGCGGCAGAACTCGGCGCGTGCCGACGATGGTGACGGGGACGACGGGCAGTGTGGTCTGGAGCGCGAACTTGAAACCACCTTTCTTGAAGGGCTGGAGCGAGCCGTCGCGCGTGCGCGTGCCTTCGGGGAAGAGGAAGGCTGAGACGCCCGGTCGAATCTCCTGCGCGGCTCGTCGCAGCGATGCGATTGCCTCGGTCGTCGAGCCGCGGTTGATCGAGATGTGGCCGCCGCGCGTCATGTGCCAGCCGAGGAAGGGAATCTGGAAGACCTCGCGCTTGGCGGCGATGCGTAGCTGCGCGGGCAGGTAGCCGAGCATGACGGGGATGTCCATGTAGCTCTGGTGCGTC
>QHXN01000045.1 GCA_003222975.1 Acidobacteriota bacterium
TCGAGCGCGCGCGACTGCGCGAGGAGGTGGCGCACGTCAGCCCACGCCTGCGCGAGATGGTTGAGCGCGCCGAAGGCTCTCCGCCCGGACGGGCTTACCTGCTGCGCAAAAAAATCGAGGCGCTCAAGGACGAGGAGGCGCGAGCCGAGACGAGGCGCGTCGCGTCGGAGGTCGAAAGCAGGCTCGCCAAAGCGTGCGACGGCGCGGCCCGCCTGCGCGTGCTCAAGGACGAGGCGACCGAGCAGGGCGAACTGGCCGCGCGCTTCGCCTTCCTCGTCGCGCGCCGACGCTTCGACGAGTTTCGCCGGGCGGCGGAGCGGCTGGCCGAAGAGGGCGCGCCGCGCGGCTTCCGCTTCGAGTTGACCGGCCCGTGGCCCGCTTACAACTTTGCGCGCGAAGAAAACACTGAGGGGGGAAAAGGGGAAGAAGGGGAAAGGGGAAAGGGATAATTGCTCTCTCCCCTCTTACCCCTTTGCACCCTTCCCCTTTCCCCTCTGAATTTTATGGACGAAGTGTTTGAGCTTGACGAAGACGAGGAGCTGTCGCTGCTGGAGACGCTCGACCACGTGCTCGACCACGGGCTGGTGATCGCGGGCGAGATGACGATTGCGGTGGCGGACGTTGACCTGATCTACCTCGGCCTGAACCTGCTCGTCGGCTCGGTCGAGACGGTCAACCGCGTCCTCGGCGAGCGCGAGCGGCGGGCCGAGTTCCCGCGCGGGCGCGCGCTCGCCCGGCCTGAGAAGGCAACAGAGGAGGGCGAAGGAACAGGCGAGGGGGGATGAGCCTGTACGTCTATTGCCTGGGCGACGAGTTGACCGCGGAGTCGTTCGAGGGCTTGCGCGGCGTGGGTGGCGCGCCCGTCTGCGTGCTCGCCACGGGCGGCCTCGCGGCGGTCGTGAGCGAGTTCGAGGGCGAGGCTGCGGAGGTGAGCGCCGCGAACGTGCGCGCGCACAACCGCGTGAACGCGCTCGCGCTCGCGCGCTCGACGCCGCTGCCCTTCCGCTTCGGCACGCTCGCGGGCGAGCACAGGCTCGCCGAATACGTGGCGGCGAACGAGGGCGCGCTCCTCGACGCGCTCGCGCGCGTGCGCGGCTGCGTCGAGATGAGCGTCAAGGTCAGGCGGGACGCGGGGAAGGCGAAAGTAAAAAGGCAAAAGGCAAGAGGGGGAGACGAAGAAGCTGAGGCGGGACGGGACGCCGCGGCGGGCGTTGACGTGTTGAAGGGTTCGGCGGGCGCGGGGAGTGGGACGGCGTTCCTGCTGGCGAAGCGGCGCGAGATTCTGGGCGACGAGGCGCTGCGCCGACGCGCCGAGGAGGTTGCCGCGTGGCTCGCGGCGGGTGTGTCGGACTTCGTGCGCGAGTCGTCGGTGCGCGTCGGCCCTTCGGAATCGCTCGCCGTGCGGGCGGCGCATCTGGTCGAGGGCGTGCGCCTCGACGAGTACAGGGCGTGCGTGCACGAATTGATCGGGGAGCGCGCAGAGCTGCACTTTCTGACGAGCGGCCCGTGGCCGCCGTACAGCTTCAGCCGTATCGAGAGAGAGTAGGCGAAGGGCGGCTTGGCGTGCGTGCGGGACTGCCGCGCCGCACGTCTGCTAGAATCCTTGCCGGCCCAAATCAGTTGTGGACACGTCGCGCACTTACAGGGTACTCTTGTGGAGCTTCCCCCTGAATCCCCCGCCCCGGTCGAGCCGGAGGTCGAGACCGAGCATACCGCCGAGTTCGTCGCTGAACTCCGGCGAGTCGCGGACGCTCTGCCCGAACGCGTCAACGTGGACGCCCGGTCGGTCGAGCAGGGCCTCGCGAAGCTCGTCCTGACCTTGATCGAACTTATCCGCCGCCTGTTGGAGAAGCAGGCCGTCAGGCGGATGGAGGGCGGCGGCTTGACGCCGGAGCAGGTCGAGGAACTGGGGCTGGCCCTGATGAAGCTCGAAGAGAAGATGGGCGAGCTGAAAAGTCAGTTCGGCCTGCAAGACGAAGACCTGAACATTGACTTAGGCCCGGTTGGGCGCTTGATTTGAAAAGATAGGAGGCAGACGGCAGGGGCAGGCGGCAGGAAAATTTTTCTTCGTCGGGCGGCTCAGGTGAGAGCGCCGCCTGCTAAACTCAACCTCCTGCCTCCTGCCCCTGCCGTCTGCCTCTTGTAACTCGGCGGCCTTTCGAGTGTCTTTGCGTTACGGACGGAGGCTGCCCCCACTCGAAAGGGAAAGCGAATTGTCTAGCGAGAGAACGAGCCTCATCAGTGCGCGCCCGCCCGGTCTGGTTGACGTGCTCGACCGGATTCTGGACAAGGGGCTGGTGATCGCGGGCGACATCAAGGTCTCCCTGGCGAACGTCGAGCTGCTGACGTTGCAGATACGCCTGCTCATCTGCTCGATTGACAAGGCCGAGCAGATCGGCTTGAACTGGTGGCGCTACGACTCGAACCTGACGACGCGCGCCGCCGCCGCCGAGGCCGAGAACCTGGAACTGCGCGAGCGCCTGGCCGCCTTAGAGCGCGAGATCAGACAACTGAGCGCCGCCCCCGCGCGCGCCGAAGCATCCGGCAAAGGCTCAAAGGCGCGCGTCGCGGGCAAGGGCGCGGCGCGCAAAAGCAGGAAACGACCCTCGCCGTAGAAACTATTCCCTTTCCCGCCTCAGTAGGCCTGGGGCTTCGGACTCCCCTCGCGAGCAGTCAGGAGCTTTGAAACCGTAAGTCTCTGCCTCGCCCCGCGGCACGCCGCGCGGCGACCCGAAGTTTCGACTCAATTTCGCAAGAGAGGAAGCAGACCACATGGCTGTTGAGAGAGCACCCGGCGGAACCAGTCTGATAGACGTGCTCGACCGCGTGCTGGATAAAGGCATCGTCATTGACGCGTGGGTTCGCATCTCGCTCGTCGGCATAGACCTGATCACGGTCGAGGCGCGCGTCGTCGTCGCCTCGATTGACACCTACCTGAAGTACGCCGAGGCCGTCGGTCTGACGCCCGCCGTCTCGCGCCCCGCGCTCACGCCCGGCGCAGCCGAGCCGCTCGGCGAAGAGACGCCGCGCCGCCGCGTGCCGGTGGACGTGGAAAGGCAGTAGTCAGTAGCCAGTAGTCAGTAGCCGGTAGAGAAAAACTCTACACGGCGCTGACCGAATTACGCCCAACCGGCTAAACGCAATTCTACTGGCTACTGACTACTGGCTACTGGCTACTGACTCATGGAGAACCGCCTGGCACACACCTCGACGAAGCCGGGGGCCTTGGCCGAAGGGCCGGGGCGCGGCCTGCCGCAGCGCCTCTACGAGTTCATCTTCGAGGTGACGACGCAGCTCCTGGCCGCGCAGAGCCTCGAAGACCAGGTGTCGCTCCTGCTCGACACGGTGACGGCGGGGCTGGGCTACGCGGGCGCGGCGGTCGCCCTCATTGACAAGCGCGGGGGGGCGCTGCGCATGCGCGGCGCTGCCGGGTTCGCCGACGACGAGGCGGCGGCGCGGCTGGAACTGCCGCTCGACTCGAACGCCCCGCAGGTGAAGGTCGTCCACGACGGGCGGCCCGCCTGGATCACGCGCGACGGCGGCGACGACGAGGGGCGAGCCTTCCTCAAACATCTCGGAGCCGGCGCGGACATCTTCGCCCTGCCGCTCTTCGGCGCGCAGCTCCCGCGCGAGCGCCGCGACGCCGACCTCGCGCTCGGCCCCGGCGAGGACGGGCAGTTCTGGTCGCCGCACTCGCTCTGCGTGGGCGCGCTCTACGTCGGCGCGCGGCGCGAAGAGACGGAGGACGAGCAGGCCGATCTGCTCGCGCGCTTCGCCGAGCGCGTCGGCGGCGTCCTCTCCAGCACGGCCCAGACCGAGCGCCTGGGCGCGACCGTGCGCAAGCTCCAACGCGAGCGCCAGTGGGTCGAGTCCATCATGAAGTCGGTGGCCGACCCTATCGTCCTCACCAACCTCGACAACGAAATCCTCCTCCAGAACCGACGCGCCGAGGAACTCTTCAGCGACCGGCGCGACGCGAGCGAGGGCAAGCGGCGGGCGCTGGAGATGAACGACCTGCTGTTTTCGGCCTACCTTTCGAGCGCCGCAGTCGCCTCCGAGGAGATCGTCGGGAGAGACATCACGCTCGTCAACCCCATCGAGGGATCGGACATACACTTCGAGGTCATCTCCTCGCCCGCCCTGAACGCGCGCGGCGAGCGCATCGGGCTGGTCTCCATCTTCCGCGACGTGACCGACCTCCGGCGCGCGAACGAAGAATTGGCGCGCAACTTCGTCAAGCTCCAGCAGACCGAGGCCGAGGCCCGCAGAGAGCGCGACCGGCTCGACCTCATCCTCGAACACGTCGGTCAGCCCATCGCCGTCTGCGACTCTTCGGGCAAGTTCATCCTCCTCAACCGCCGCGCCGAGCTTCTGTTCCAGGAGGGCGAGCCGCAGCCCGCGCCCGCGCGCCGGGCCGTTCGGAACAACGCCGTCAAGCTCACCTCGTTCATTTCCGCCCTGGCCTCCGGCGCGGAGACGGGCCGGCAGGCCGAGATCGAACTCATTGACCCGGAGACGGGCCAGGGGCTGCCGATGGAGATCACCTCGGCGGAAGTCCTCGACGCGACGGGGCAGGTGACGGCGGTCGTCTCGGTGCTGCACGACCTCTCGGAGATACGCGAGCTTGAGCGCCGGCGCGTCGAGCAGCAGCTCTTCGAGTCTGAAAAGCTCGCGGCGGTGGGCCGCCTCGCCGCCTCCATCGCGCACGAGGTCAACAACCCGCTCGAAGCTATCAAGAACTCGCTCTACCTCCTCTCGACCGGAAAGAAGATCGAGCAGAACCAGCGCTTCTTGGACGTGGCGCGCAAGGAGACCGAGCGCGTCTCGCACATCATCCGCCAGATGCTCGGGTTCGCGCGCCGCACGGGCGAGGTCGAGTGGGTCTCCGCCAACCAGCTCATCGAGGAGACGCTCATACTCGTCGAGAAGAAGATGAGGCAGGCGAGGGTCGAGGTCGTCGCCGAGTTCGACCCCGGCCTCCCGCGGGTGCGCGCGCGCGCAGACCAGCTCCGGCAGGTCTTCCTCAACCTCATCCTGAACGCGCAGCAGGCCATGGAGCGCGGCGGGAGGATCGGCATCCGCACCTCGCGCCACGAGGCCGCGCTCCAGCCGACCGTCTCCATCGAGATCAGCGACACGGGCCGGGGAATCTCCGAGGCCGACCTCGCGCGCATCTTCGAGCCGTTCTTCTCGACGCGCACGAAGGGCACGGGCCTCGGCCTCTGGGTGACGCAGGACATCGTGCGCCACCACGGCGGGCGCATCGAGGTGACGAGCGCCGAGGGCGAGGGCACGACCTTCCAGATCATTCTCCCCGTCGACTCCCCCGCGCTCGCCGAAGATGATGCAGGACACAAAGCCTAACTATCGCGTCTCGCCGAACGGCCACCGCGCGGGCAAAAGCTCCCGCGTGCTCGTCGTGGACGACGACGAGAGCGTGCGCGTCACCACCGCTGCCATCCTCGAACAGGAGGGCTACGAGGTGGCGACCGCCTCGGACGGGCGCGAGGCAATGGCGGTGGCCGCCCGCGGCCACTTCGACCTCGTGCTCACAGACCTCCGCATGGAGGACATGGACGGCATGACCCTCCTGCAAGAGCTTCAGACGCACCACCCGAACGTCGTCACCATCGTGCTGACGGGCTACGCGTCAATCGAGTCCTCGATTGACGCGATGCGGCAGGGCGTTTACGACTACCTCGTCAAGCCGTGCATGGTCGAAGACCTGAAGCGCACCGTCGGGCGCGCGCTCGAACACCGCGAGCAGCGCCGGCGCATCACGGAGCTGTCCAGCCCAGTCGTGGAAATCTGGGACGGCGTGCTCTTAGTCCCCTTGGTCGGCACGCTCGACGACCAGCGCGCCGCGCAGATGTCCACCGCCCTGCTCGAAGCCGTCCGCTCGGAGGGCGCGCGCGTCGTGCTCGTGGACATCACAGGCTGCACGGTCGTGGACACCTACACCGCCGCGCACCTCATCAACACGGTGCGGTCGGTGCAACTGCTCGGCGCGCAGACGATCATTACGGGGGTGAGCGCGCACGTCGCCTCCGACCTCGTCAAGCTCGGCGTGCGCCTCGAAGACATCTGCACCCGGCGGCGTCTGGCCGACGGACTGCGCCTTGCCTTAGAATTACTCAACGTCAAAGTCCAGCACTCGGCATTCAGCACTCAGCCGCCAGCTAAGACAAAAGCCGAACGCTGAATGCCGAGTGCTGACAGCTTTTTATGTCTGACGAGACGACAACGCTTGAGCACGGCGGCGCGCCGGCGCGGCTGCTGGTCGTGGACGATGAGGAGAACATCGTCCTCACGATCAGCGAGGTGCTGCGGCTCGAAGACTACGAGGTGGACGTGGCCGCGAGCGTGCGCGAGGCCGTCGAGCGCCTCGACGAGCGCGACTACGACCTCGTCCTCACAGACCTGCACATGAATGAGGGCGACGGACTCTCCCTGCTCGAAGAGGTGCGCCGCCGCTCGCCGCTCACCATCACCATCGTGCTCACGGGCTTCGCCGCGCTCGAAAGCGCCATCGCGGCGCTCCGCCACGGCGCTTACGACTACCTCACGAAGCCCTGCATCATTGACGAGCTGAAGTACACGGTCAGCCGCGGCCTCGAACACCGCCGCCTGATGCTGGCCGAGCGCGAGGCGCGCGCCGGCCTCGAAGATTTGAACCGCGAGCTGGAGCGCCGGGTCGAGGAGCGCACCGCCGAACTCACGCGCGTCAACCGCGAACTGTTGGAGGCCAACCGCGCCAAAGACATCTTCCTCGCCACGCTCTCGCACGAGCTGCGCACGCCCTTGACGCCCGTGCTCGGCTGGGTCAACCTCCTGCGCACCACTGAAGGGCCGAATGCGGACGCCAACTTCGTCTCGCAGGGTCTCGACGCCATCGAGCGCAACGCGCGCCTCCAGGCGCGGCTCATAGACGACCTGCTCGACATCTCGCGCGTCGTTTCCGGCAAGCTCCGCATCGAGTCCGAGCCGGTTGACCTGTGCTCGGTCGTCGGGCCGGCGGTCGAGACGGTGCGCGCCGAGGCCGACGCGCGCGGCATCGAGATCAGGGTCGAGTTGTCCGACTGCCCCGTCGTCGTGCAGGGCGCGCCCGTCCGCCTACAGCAGATCGTCTGGAACCTTTTGTCGAACGCCGTGAAGTTCACGCCGCGCGGCGGCCTGGTCTCGGTGCGCGCGTGGCGCGAGCGCGGCGAGGCGCGCGTCGAGGTCGCGGACACCGGCATCGGCATCGCGCCGGAGTTTTTGCCGCACGTCTTTGATCGCTTCCGGCAGGCCGACGGCTCGACCACGCGGCAGTACGGCGGCCTCGGCCTGGGGTTAGCCATCGTGCGCGCGCTCTCGGAGCTTCACGGCGGCTGGGTGCGCGCCGAGTCCGAGGGCCTGGGCCACGGCGCGCGCTTCACGCTGGGGCTTCCGTGCGCCGTCGCCGCCGACGAGCGTGAGGAGGCGCGCGACGAGGGGGGCGCGGAGGCCACCTTGCTCCCCATCCTCGTCGTGGACGATTCCGTCGAGACGGTCGAGCTTTTGCAGATGCTCTTCACGCGCCGCGGCTACGACGTGACGGGCGCGTGCTCCGCCTCCGAGGCCGTCGAGCGAGCGAGAGAGAAAGCGCCCGGCCTCATCATCTCCGACATCAGCATGCCGGGCGTTGACGGCTACACGCTCCTGGCGGAGTTGCGCCGCATGCCCGGCCTCGAACGCGTTCCGGCCATCGCCCTCACGGGCCACGCGATGGACGAAGACCGCGCGCGCGCGCTGGCCGCCGGCTTCGCCGTACACATCGCCAAGCCTGTTGACCCGGACGAACTCCTCCGCGTCGTTCGCCGGCTCACCGCGTGAAAGTTCCAAGTTTCAAGTTCAAGGTTCAAAGTTGAAGGCGAGTTCAACTTTGAACCTTGAACTTTGAACTTGGAACTTGAATTGCGATTGTGTGCGCCAAGACCGCGGCGATGATGATGCAGCCGCCCACGACCGCCCACTTCGACGGGCGCTCGCCTAAGAAGAGGAAGACCCAGACCGGGTTGAGCATCGGCTCGATGTAGCCGACCACGCCCGCGTCGAGCGAGCGCACGCCGCGCGCGATCCCCAAAGTGAAGAGCGTGTAGGCCAGCCCGATCTGGACGACGCCGAGGTAGGCGACGATCAAAACGTCTCTGGTCGTCAGCGCGCCCGCGACGCGCGCGAACGAAGGCGCGGTAATCAGGCAGATGAGCAGGTTGCCGTAGATGGCCGAAGAGGCGCGGTTGATGCGCCCGGCGCGCTGGTGTCGGAGCAGCAGCAGGAAGAACGCGAAGCAGAGGCCGGAGGCGAGCGCCGTCAGGTTGCCCTCCACGTCCTGCGGCCTCAACCGCCCGACGAAGAAGAGCGACATCCCCGCGACGCAGGCCGCGACTACGCACAGGTCGGCCCAGCGGAAGCGCTCCTTGAACATCCAAGGCTCAAGCAGAAGCACATAGACCGGCGCGGTGTACTGCAAAAAGATGGCGTTGGCGGCGGTCGTCAGCTTGTTCGCGACGACGAAGAGCAGGAGGAGTGCCGCGTACAGCACCGACGCGACGAGCGTCACAGGGTTTAAGCCGAACCCCTCGCGCCGCGTCAGCACGGCGACCGTCAGCGCCGCCAGGAGCGAGCGCCCGAAGGAAAGCTCAAACGCGCCGAGCGGCGTCGCCTTGATGAAGAGGCCGCCCGTGCTCCACAAAAGCGCCGCCGCGAGCACGAAGAGGATGGGCGGCACGCCGCCCGCCTTGCGCCGGAGATGATCCTCGGTCAGTGCCTCTGCCATCGTCCGTCAGCCGTTCGCGCCTGCTCGCCGGCGACGTAGCGCTCCTGGAACATGTAGAAGAGGAAGGCGATGAGGAAGCAGCCTGCGACGTTGACGGCGAGCGTCCCCGCGGGGAACGTCTCGCCGTAGCGCCGCGCCAGCACGCCCGAAAGCCAGTAGCGGCAGAGCGTGCCGACCATCCCGGCCAGGCCGATGGAGAGGAGTCCCAGCACCGGCTCATTTAAGCACTAACGCGCCCGGTTTGAAAGACGCCCGCCGCTGCCGTGGCACGCGCGCAGCACGGGCCTTTCGAACTGCGCCGCGCGTGTGCAACAATACAGCGTCGCTTGAGGCATAGGCATCTAAGTTGAGCGCGCGGTTCCAGGCGCGCGGGAGTTTTACACGGACGAAAGAGGATTTCAGATGAACGAATTTCAACCCCGGAATCAACGTTTCAACCAGCCGCAAGGTTGGCCGCCGCAACCGTCGGGCGCACGGGGCGGCTTCGACGCGGAGACGGCGGCGCTGGCGAGCGTCGAGGAGCGCATGGCGTTCGTCCGCAAGGTCTATGCGCTCTTCTTCGCGGCGACCCTGTTCGCCATCGCGGGCGTCGGCGTCGGCTTCGTGTTCCCGCCGGTCATGCTCGCCGTCGTCGCGCATCCGTGGCTCTCTTTCCTCGTGCTCATCGGCGGTGTGATGGGCGCGCAGGCCGTCCGGCTCGTGCCCGGCATCAACCTTCTCGCCCTCTTCGGGTTCACGACACTCACGGGCATCATCATCTCCCCGGCCATCGCCATCTACACGCGGCTCAACCCGGCCTCGATCCTCCAGGCGGGCGTGCTCACGGTCGGCATCTTCGGCGGCCTGACGGCCTACGTCTTCGTCTCGAAGAAGGACTTCAGCTTCATGCGCGGGATGGTGACGACGGGCCTGATCGTAGTCGTCCTGGCCGGCGTCCTGAACCTCTTCATCGTCGGTTCGAGCGCCGTCGCCTTCGCCATCTCGTGCGCGGCGCTGCTCCTGTTCTCCGGCTTCGTGCTCTACGACACGTCGAACATCATCCGTCGCTACCCCACGAACGAGTACGTCGCCGGCGCGCTCTCGCTCTACCTCGATGCCTTCAACATCTTCCTCGCGCTGCTCCGCATCCTGAATGCGGGCCGCCGCTGACACGGAGCCGCGCGGGAGAAACTGAGAGGCGGGACGCTCAACACGGGCGTCCCGCCTCTCGTTTTTGCCACTCTTCCCCTCCGACCTCTTTAAAAGTCGAACTTGATGGCGAGTTGCAGTTGTCGCGGCGTCGCGAACGTGGTTGTGCCCGACGCGGGCGAAGAGAATGAGCGCGGCGTGCCGAAGGCGGTCGTGGCCGAGGGCGGGACGAGCGTCGCGCCCGCGAGATTGAAGAAGGTGTTATTGACCGTCACGACGTTGGCACGGTTGAAGACGTTGAAGGCTTCCAGGACGAGTCGCACGCGCATGGACTCGGTGAAGGCGATGTTGCGCGTGACGCGCGCGTCCACCTGGAAGACCGAGGGTGTGGTGAACTGGTTGCGGACTGTTCCGGGCAGACGGTCGTTGGCGCGGTTGCCGTCGTTGTTCGGGTCGTTGCCGACGAGCGCCGAGTAGGGCGAGCCGGACTGTAGCTGGATGATGCTGGAGAGCGTGTAGTCGCTGAAGAGGGCGCGCACGACCTCGTTGTCGCTCCACTTGATGCGCCCAATGTCATAGACGGGGCTGAAGACGAAGCGGTGGCGCAGGTCTGTGTCCGAGCGCGCGTAGTCTGCCGCCGGGTTAATCTGGTTCTCGACGATCTTCGAGTCGTCCGCGCCGACGACCACGGTCGTCTGGTCGGGCCGGTCGTCCTTGGCCTTCGAGAAGGTGTAGGCGGCGATGAACTGGAAGCCGTGCGTGAAGCGCTGCGTGGCCTGGATGGCGAGGCCGTTGTAGAGCGAGCGCGCGGCGCTCTCGAAGACGCTGATGCGGTTGTAGGACTGGCCCGCGCCGGGGGCGCGCGAGATGGGCCGCGCCGAAGGGAAGCGCAGGAACGTGAACGTCTGCCCGTCGGCGGTGGTGAAGACGGTCGCGACGGGCGCGAAGAGGTTGATGTCTCGCGTGCGCGTGATGTGCAGGCCGTGGTAGTAGAGATATGTGGCCGACAGGCTGAGGTTCTTCAAGACCTCTCGCTCCACCCCGACGCGCCCCTGCTCGACGTAGGGCTGCTGGTAGTCGGGCGCGAAGAAGTAGAGGTTCGGGTTCGATGAGATGCCCGCGGGCGGCGCGGTCAGGATGTTCGGGTAGGCGAGGCCGAGCGCGGCGAGTTGCGCGGCGTTGAGATTGATGCCGGTGACGTTGATGCCGTTCTGCGAGTGGGCCGTGCCGAGGACGATGGCCGGCGTGATGCCGTAGTAGAGGCCGAAGCCGCCGCGGATGACTGTCTTCTCGTCGGGCGAGTAACTAAAGCCGAGGCGCGGCGCGATGTTGTTCTTATCGGCGGGGCAGTTGGCCGTGTTGACGCCGTTGGCGAGCAGGAGCGGGTCTGTGTTCTGGACGGGCGGGCAGGCCAGCTTCTCGTAGTCGTAGCGCGCGCCGAGGTTCAAAGTCAGCTTCGGCGTGACGCGCACGTCGTCCTGCGCGTAGAAGGCGTACTCGGAGATGTTCGGCTTGGTCGTGCCGCCGGTCGTGTTCGCGCCCGCGAAGTTCTGCGTGTAGGCCGAGGGCGTGTTGTTGGCGAACGCCGTGTACGAAGGGAAGGTGTAGGAGCCTGTGAAGAGGCCGGGGAAGAAGTTGAAGACGCGGTCGAAGTTGAGGTCGAGGCCGAACTTGTAGTTGCTGCGGCCTGAGACGTAGGAGACGTTGTCAATCGCCTGGAAGCGTTTGATGGTTGTCTCGCGCGGGCTGAAGTTGTTGCGCCCGAGGTTGAGATTGCCCGCGCCCGTGTTGATGACGGCTTCGGGCTGGTCGGAGTTGGCTTGGCCCGGCTCCTTGTCGCGCGCGAGTTGGAAGCGCGCCTCGTTGACGACCTTCTTCGAGAGCGTCGAGGTCAGAGTGCCGCTGAAGGTGTCGCTCTTCACGAGGCTGTCGCCAGAGTGCTCCTCGACCGAGAGCGGGCCGTTGTTCTCGTTGTTGATGCCGTCGAAGCCCTGGTGGTTGTAACGCAGCGTGAGCTGGTTGTTCTGGTTGAGAGAGATGTCTGTCTTGCCGAGGAACACATCCTGACTGCGCCCGACCTGGTAGGTGTTGAGCTTCGGCGTGATGACGGCGAGCGCGGCAGCCGGGGCGGTCGAGAGGTTCGGCACGTCCAGGACCTGCGGGATATTCGAGCGCTGGCCGTCGTAGGTGAAGAAGAAAAAAGCCTTGTTCTTCTTGATGGGGCCGCCCAAGCGACCACCGAACTGGTTGATGCGAAGGGCCGGGCGCTTGTTCGGCTGTCCGCGCCGCGCCTCGTTGGCGATGGTGATGGGGTCGTTGGCGTTCAAAGCCTCGTCGCGGAAGTATTCAAACAGCCCGCCGTGGAAGACGTTCGTGCCGGACTTGGTGACGACGTTGATGACCGCGCCGCCCGCGCGCCCGAACTCTGCGGAGAAGCCGTTCTGGTTGACTTGAAACTCCTGCACCGATTCTTCGGAGAACTGGTAGGGCGGGCGCACGCCGCCGCGGCCCAGAGCCTGTCCAAAGAAGGTGTTGTTGTTGTCAACGCCGTCAACCTGAAGGCTGTTGAGCGTGCCACGCTGGCCGCCGACCGAGAGGTCGCCGCCGCGCGGGTCGCGTATGACGCCGGGCGAGAGCGTGGCGAAGTCCTGAAAGTTGCGCCCGTTAATCGGGAGGTTCTGGATGGAGCGGTCGTTGATGGTCGTCGCCACGGAGGTGCGCGCCGTCTCGACGACCTGCCCCTCCGATAAAACGTCAATCGTTATCGTATCAGCCCCGGCGAGTGCCAACTGCATATCGAGAGGCGTTTTGCTACCCACCGTAACTATGACGTTATTACCTCTCCAAGTCTGGAAACCCTGAACGCCGGTGACGCTCACGGAGTAGGAACCTGGCGCGAGAAGGATAATTCGGTAGTTGCCCTCGCCGTCGGTCGTCGCCGTTTTTTCTAAACCCGTCGCGTCGTTCCTGGCGGTGACGGTCGCGTTGGGGATGACAGCGCCTTTCGGGTCGAGCACGCGCCCCTCGATGTTGCCGGTCGTCGCCTCGGACTGCGCGAAGGCGTTGAACGCGGAGAAGGCGAGGCACAGCACGACGAGCTGCGCCAGAACAGGGGGTATTCTCTTCGGCATGATTTCCTCTCTCTGGATGGAATTTCGCGCGGCGGGATTTAACAGAGACCGCTGCGCCGTTCGGGTTTCAAGATGGAGTTCGGCCTGCGCCGAAGCTTGCTTTGTGTGCGAAGCGAGATACTACGTCGGGCGCTTGGCGGCGGTCAAGCCCGGCACTGTGAACCACTCGGTTAAGCGTCACCCGCGCCCGAAGGCGGCGGGGCGCGGAGCGTCAGGCCGCCTTCTGAAGCCAGCCGTTTGCAGCAGACTCATCAGGCCCATGTAGCCGTAGCCGAAGCAGAAGAGCGAGAGGAAGGGAATGGTTCCCCACATACGCATGTGCGCGGCGTAAGAGATAGCGAGCACGAAGTAGAGGGCGAACGATAGCTCGAAGGCGGGCGTGAGGCCGCGACCGCGTTGATACTTCTTGCGCTTCCAGGTCTCGTCCCTCACGCCTTCGACTTTGTATTTCGGCGTGCGCACAAACTCGGTCTTGACGCGGAGGAGGGCTTCGAGCACCGCGCGCGCGTTCGAGAATGCGAGGCCGATGCCGAGGCCCATGACGAGCGGCAGGTGCAGGAGGCGTCGGCGCGCGCCCGCGCGGTCGAGATACCAGATGGCCGTGCCGTAGAAGAGGACGACCGAGAAGGTCGAGAGCAGGAGCAGAGGCAGGTCGAGCAGAATCAGTTGGTGGAAGCCCTGGTTGTAGCGCACCAGCAGGAGCGGGAACTGCAAGAGGCTCGTCAGGATCATCAGAGGGTAGCTGACGTTCCCCGTCAGACGGAAGAACATCTCAAGCTTGACGCGCGCGGGAAGTTTCGAGCGGAGTATGCGCGGGTAGAGCTTCAGGGCGACTTCCGTGACGCCCTTCGCCCAGCGGCGCTGCTGCGCCTTGAAGGCGTTAATCTCGACGGGCACTTCCGAAGGCGCGTCCTCGTCGAGCAGATAGACGAAGCGCCAGCCCATCAACTGCGCGCGGAAGCTGAGGTCTGTGTCCTCGGTGAGCGTGTCGTGCTGCCAGCCGCCCGAAAGTTCAATCGCGCGGCGACGCCAGAGGCCCGCCGTGCCGTTGAAGTTGAAGAAGCCGCCCGTGCGGTTGCGAACCGTCTGCTCGACGACGAAGTGGCCGTCCAAGAGGATCGTTTGCAGGCGCGTCAGAAGATTGTAAGAGCCGTTGATGTGCGACCAGCGCATCTGCGCACAGCCCACGAGCGGGTCGGTGAAGAAGTGGACAAGCTCTCTCAGGCAACGGGGCCGCGGCACGAAGTCGGCGTCGAAGATGGCGACCAGCTCGCCCTTCGCCGTCTTCAGGCCGTTCGCGAGCGCGCCCGCTTTGAAGCCCGTGCGGTCGTCGCGGTGTATGTACGCGATTCGGAACCCTTCGGCGCGGAGGCGCTCGACGGCGCGCTCGGCCACGCCGCGCGTCTCGTCGGTCGAGTCGTCGAGCACTTGAATTTCGAGACGTTCGCGCGGGTAGTCAATGCCTGTCACAGCCGCGAGCAGGCGCTCGACGACATAGACCTCGTTGAAGACGGGGAGCTGGATGGTGACGCGCGGCAGCGCGTCTTCAGCGAAGAGCGCTTTGGGCCGCGGCTCGATCTTTCGATAGCGCCAGAAATCCACGACCTGCTTGATGCGGTAGGCCCCGTAGAGTGAGAGCACGCCGAGCACCGCGAAGTAGAGGGCGAGCACAGTCCAGTCGAACGCATCGAGGTGGTAGAGCGGGCTGATGTTTTCAGCCGTCTTCGCCACGGCCTCCTCGACGTAGCTTCGGAAGAGCGGGTCGGAGGCGAGCGGGTCGGAGAGCGCGGCGACTGCGGATAACATCTTACTTCTTCCCTGAGACGGCGGCGGCGCGAGAGTCGGGTCGGCGTCGGGCGCGCGCCCACACAAGAGAACGAGCAGCGCCGAAATAACTTGCGCTGCTCGCCCCGTTGCGTGAACTGTAGCCGAAAGGACGCCCGCGGTAAAACAAAGGATGAAGGCGGAAGGAATGAACTGACGGGGAGACCAGTGGAGGGGGAGAAGGGGCGAGGGCCGCGACCGTTTCCGCGCGCGGCCT
Source organism: Acidobacteriota bacterium (assembly GCA_003222975.1). Classification (GTDB taxonomy): domain Bacteria; phylum Acidobacteriota; class Blastocatellia; order Pyrinomonadales; family Pyrinomonadaceae; genus QHXN01. The sequence continues at coordinate 15,098 of QHXN01000045.1, forward strand.
CCGGCTCACCCCGTCTCCCCGTCTCTTGGTCTCCCCGTCAGTTATTCATCCTTCATCCTTGCTCTTACATCCCTGGGCCGCCGAAGCCGCCCGGAGGCGGTGGAGGCGGAGGAGCGCCCACGCCGCCCTTGCGCTTCTCGAAGATCACGACGCCGAGCAGTCCGCCGACGGTCGCGAAGATGGTCAGGAGGACAAGCGCGATGATGCCGAAGAAGATCGCGCTGCCGACGCTCGCGCCCGAGGCCGCCATCTGCGCCCGCATGGCCTCGGCCTGGTCAGGGTTCTGCGAGGCGATGATGTTTGTCATCACCGCGCCCGCCACGTTGCCGAACGCGAGTTGGAGCGGGACGCCGACGATCAGATTAATCACCCCGCCGATGGCGCCCGCGATGGCGCCGAGCAGCGCGCCGTCGCCCGGCCTGACCGGCGCGGGCGAACTCTTGATGTACATGTTCGCGGCGATTATTCCGCCGACAATCGCCCACGCGCAGCAGCAGATGTTGGGGATGTTCACGAAGGGGATCGCCGAGAGGATTCCGAGAATCACACCGCCGATCAACGCCGGTTTCATTTTGTCGTTCATGTCTGTCTATACCTTCACTTGGGAGAAGATCGAAAAACTTCGGTCTGGAGTTTCGGTTTCAACGGCGGGGGCGAAGACTCTCGCCTCAGCCGCCGGACATCAGAGGCGTGCGAAAACCCGCGTCACCCTTCGCGGGGAAGTCCGGGCCGGAAGTGCTGCCTCCAAGGGGTAAGGCTCAAGTCCACCAGGCCCGGCACGATGTAGAAGGCCGAGACGACGCCCAGGAGCAACGCCGTCAGGAAGCGCGACAGGTGTGTGTTCTCCCACACGCCGAAAAAGCCGAGCGCGAAATCCAGGGTCGTCGGCAGTGCCGCCAGCAACAGCCACATTCGATCCGGCGTCTCCCTCCTCGCCAGAGGCCGCGCGAGCGGGTACACGGCCACGCCCAGCAGGCCGCCGACGTACAGCCCCGTGCAGCGCGCGCACACCGCGAGTTGAAACCCCTCGACGTGGAACGAGCGCGCAGACATCTGATGGCACACCAGGCTGAACCCGCCGTAAATCGCCTGCGCCGCCGACAGCGCGCCCGCCGCGCGCAGCAACGGCGCGGCCACGATCAGGCCCACCAGCGACGCCGCGCCCGCCAGCGCTGCGCACCACGCCACGCGCCCGCGCCGCGGCGACTCGTCATCGGTTACAAGCTGCGGGACGTACTCTGAAATCGAAGCTGGCATAACAGGCAAATGATGAATGCGGAATGATGAGTGATGAATTAAATCAGGCTCGTTGCTTCTCATTCATCATTCATCATTCCGCATTCATCATTAGAATCTAATAACTGTATCCGGCCCGCCCTCGACGTGGACAGTGTCAACGAAGCGTATGTGGCGCGACTCGGTCGTCATCACGAGCGAGTGTGTGCGCCGTCCCGCGCCGAAGAAGCGGACGCCCTTGAGGAGCGCGCCGTCGGTGACGCCCGTCGCGACGAAGATGACCTTCCTGCCGGGCGCGAGGTCGTTCGTGTCATAAACCTTGTTCGGGTCGTTGATGCCCATCTCACGCAGGCGCGCGAGCACTTCGTTCGCGGGCGGAACCTTCGCCTTGTCAACGCCCAGGCGCTCGTGGTCGAAGACGAGGCGGGCCTGAATCTCTCCGTTCAGGCACTTCATCGCTGCGGCTGTGAGGACGCCTTCGGGCGCGCCGCCGATGCCCATCAGGGCGTGGATGTTCGTGCCGGCGACCGCCGCCGAGATTCCCGCGGAGAGGTCGCCGTCGCTGATGAGGCGGATGCGCGCGCCCGCCTCGCGCACATCGCCGATGAGCTTCTTGTGGCGCGAGCGTTCGAGCACGATGACGGTCAGGTCTTCGATGTCGCGGCTCAAACGCCGGGCGATGGCCTTGAGGTTGTCCTTGACCGGCGCGTCAATGTCAATCGCGCCGCGCGACGAAGGCCCGACGACGATCTTGTCCATGTAGATGTCGGGCGCGTTCAGGAGTCCGCCGCGCTCCGAGGCGGCCAGCACCGCGATGGCGTTGTTCGCGCCCAGGGCGCAGAGGTTCGTGCCTTCCAGGGGGTCAACGGCGATGTCAACTTCGGGGAACTCTTCGGGGTCTGCGCCGTCGTGAAAGCCCGCGCCGACCTCCTCGCCGATGAAGAGCATCGGGGCCTCGTCGCGCTCGCCCTCGCCGATGACGATGCGCCCGCGCATCGGCACGGCGTCCATCTTCTCGCGCATCGCCTCGACCGCGACGTGGTCGGAGTATTTGCGGTCGCCCTGCCCCATCGTCCGCGCCGCCGCAATCGCCGCCGCCTCGCACACGCTCAGGAAATCCAGGGAGATATTGACGCTGTTCAACTCCTGAGCCATGAAGGAAGACTCCCGAAGCCGGAAAGATTTCTGCCGTGAAATGAACGCTTAGACTTGGAAAGGCACGACGCATACTACCAGAGAGAGCGCGGAATTGATAGAGGCAAAAAGAGAGGAGGCAGACGGCAGGGGCAGGAGGCAGGACAGGAGACAGGAGCATGAGGTAGATGGCGGGAGGCAGGAGGCAAAGGGTTTTTAGTGGTTGAATTTCTCAGGGTGAGCGTTCATGCCGCCGAGCATCCTGCCGACCTCCTCGTAGTCCGATTTCAGTCGCGCTTGCTGCGCAGGCGAAAAATAACCGCAGTTGGTTGCGAAGTCTATCCAGACCTGAGTTTCGGTCGCTTCGCCGTCGGCGTCAGCCAACTTGCTCACGAACATCTTGGGGTACTGTTTCTTACGATAGCCCTCGGCGATGTTCGCGGCCACACTACGCGAGGAGCGGCGGATTTGATCGGTCAGCGAAAAGCGCTCCTCTTGAGGAAAGGATTTCGAGAGACGGAAGTTTTCCATCGCCAGGTCGAAAGACAACTGATAAACCCTCAAATCCCTGAACCCCTCCGAAGTCGCCATAAAGATTAACGCCTCCTGCTTCCTGCCCCTGCCTCCTGCTCCTGCCGTCTGCCTCTTATTTCTTCAGCTCCGGCCTCAGATTCAGATTTCGTATCAGCCGGTGCAGGTAGTTCGGGTGGACGCCCAGGGCGCGCGCGGCCTCGGTGAAGCTTCCGCCGGACTGTTCGAGGGCGCGGAGGATAAGTTGCTTTTTGGCTTCGCGCAGCGCGTCGTGGTACTTCGTCGCGGCGGCGGGCGAAGCGCCCGGCGAAGGCTCGGCTTCGAGGACGGTTTCGGGCAGGTCTTCGGGCAGGATGCGCTCGGTCGAGCCGAGCACGACGGCGCGTTCGACGGCGTTCTCCAGCTCGCGCACGTTGCCCGGCCAGTCGTAACTCAAGAGGCACTCGCGCGCGCCCGGCGCGAGGCCCGTCACCCGGCGCTTGAACCTCGCCGTGTACTTCGCCGCGAAGTAGTTGGCGAGGAGCGGGATGTCCTCGCGGCGCTCGCGCAAAGGCGGCATCTCGAAGGAAACGACGTTGAGGCGGTAGTACAAGTCCTGCCGGAAGCCGCCCGTGCGGACGGCCTCCTCTAAGTCCCTGTTCGTCGCCGTGACGACGCGCACGTCAACGCGTATGGTGCGCGTGCCGCCGACGCGCTCGAACTCGCGCTCCTGAAGGACGCGCAGCAGCTTCGCCTGCATCGTCGGCGACATCTCGCCGACCTCGTCGAGGAAGAGCGTGCCGCCGTCGGCGACTTCGAGCTTGCCCTTCTTCTGAGCGAGCGCGCCGGTGAACGCGCCGCGCTCGTGGCCGAACAGTTCGGATTCGAGCAGCGTCTCGGTCAAGGCCGCGCAGTTGATGGCGACGAACGGGCGCTCTCGGCGCGGGCTGTTCTGGTGGACGGCCTGCGCCGCCAGTTCCTTGCCCGTGCCCGACTCGCCGCGGATGAGCACCGTGGTGTCGGTCGGCGCGACGCGCGCGATGAACTGATAGACCTTCCGCATCGCCTCGCTCTCGCCGACCATGCCGTGCTCGACGCGGCTCTCCTCGCGCAGCAAGTCGTTCTCGCGCTCCAACTGCTCGACGTGCCGCGCGTTGTTCAGGGCGACGGCGGCGATGCCCGAAATGACGGTGACGAGCCGCAGGTGCTCCTCGTCGAAGTGCGTGGCGGGGTCTGTGGCCGTCAGGTAGATGACGCCGACCGCGCGCCCGAAGAGCGTGAGCGGCACGCACAAAAGCGAGCTGAGGCGCGCGGCCATGAGGCTCTCCGAGCCGACGGGGCCGCCGCCCTCGAACAGGTCGCTCTGGAGGACGGACGCGCCCTCTTCGAGGACTTGGCGGACGACGGTGCGGCTCACCTCGACCGTGCGCCCCGCGCCCTCGTCGCGCTCCAGGCCGAACTCGGAGACCGCCTCGCCGCCCTCGCCGATGAGCAGGATCGCGCCGCGCTCGGCGGGCACGACCTCGAAGATGAAGCGCAGCAGCTCGCGCTGCAACTCCTCCGGCTCGCGTATCGAGTTGATGGTCGTGCTGATCTTGACGAGCAGCGTGAGGTCGCGCGCCAGACCGGCGAGCGCGGGCAGTCCCGCCCACTCGTCGCGCGGCCCGGTCGAGAGCGCGTCCTCCACGCGCATGCGCACGGTCGAGTGCGCCGTCAGGTGGCGCTCGCTCACCTCGACGGGGTTCGAGCGCCGTGCGGCTGGCTCGCCCTCGTGCCCTAGGAAGACGAGGCGCGACTCGCCGATGCCGATCTGGTCGCCGTGTTCGAGCAGGTGCTCGCGGATGGGTCTTCCGTTGACGAAGGTGCCGTTCAGGCTGTTGAGGTCTATGAGCTTGTGCAGGGAGTTCTCGCGGCGGACGACGCAGTGCCGGCGCGAGAGCAGCGCGTCGGGGATGCAGACGCGGTTTGAGGACTCGCGCCCGACCGACACCTCTTCGCCGCCCAGCTCGAAGGCCGAGTCCTTCAGAGGCCCCGCGACGACGGCGAGTCTCGGATACGTCTCGTCCACAGCTTCTCCCACAAGTCCGGCGTGCGCCTGGCTCCGCCTCTTCCGCAGGCGCGTCCGCGCCCTTTCAAGCCCCGCGCCTTCAGAAGTCTCACGCCCGCGAGCGCGCGGGCGCTGCCCCGGCAGCGCGACAAATAACATTTTTGCACGGCAAATGTCACTGCCCGCCCGCCCCGCACCAGCCGAAAGGATAGGCCGACTATCTTTTCGGATAGACTTTCGCGCCCGCGGAAGGCCGCGCGCGGACGACCGGCTTTAACGTCTCTTCACCATCAATCCCGTGTGACTCAAGCGTTTCCGCGCCGCAACACGCGACCCGGCGCACGCTTGCGAACGCGCGGCACGCCGCTTGTCATTGAGTAGAACGCCTGTTAGGGCAGTCCGAAGAAGTTCGGGTTTGAAACATCGGCGGCGAGCGCGGGCGACGGGTAGTCGGGACGGCAGCCGCTTGGCAGAAATGACGGGTGCGGGCGAGGGACGTTTGTCACCCCCAGAGAGATTGGAGGAGAAGATCATGAGAAAGCACGTTTGCGAGAGCCTTCTGGCTTTGAGTTTCCTCGTTTCGATGTTGGCCGCCGCCGCGCCCGCCTCCGCGAAGTCCATTGACGGGCTGAGGGCACAGATTCCCTTCGACTTCCAGGTCGGCGACAAGCTGATCTCCGCCGGCGACTACGCCGTCACCTCGATGACCAGCGACGGGTCGGGGCTGCGCATCCGCAGCACCAGCGGCAAAGAGAGCGTCATCACGCTGACGAACATGGCGAGCGGGAGCGCCAACAAGAAGGCGAACCCGCGGCTGGTCTTCCACAAGTACGGCGACCAGTACTTCCTCGCCGCCGTGTGGGGCGCTGACCAGGACGGGCGCGAACTGCGCGAGTCGAAGCGCGAGCGCAACCTGAGGAAAGAGATGCGGGTCGCGCAGCAGGCCGGCGCGGGCGTGGAGGTCGTGACCATCGAGGCGCGCTGAAGTGGTCCCGAAGTTTTCCCGCCCCAAAGGCACACCTTGAAGCTCAATCACCCGCCTAACCCCTGAGCTTCAGCACGGGGCAGCGACCCTAACCCTTCCAGGGCCGCTGCCCCGCCCGCTTTTTCGGAAATGATGAATGCGGAATGATGAATGATGAATAAAGACAGGTTGTCTTCAATTCATCATTCATCATTCCGCATTCATCATTTCTTTCTAGTCCGCGCCGACGGCCTCGCGCGACTCGGCGGAGCGGTAGGGCGGCAAGGTCTTGCGCGCCGGCTTCTCGCCTTTGAGGCCGAGCGCCCAGTCGGCCTGCATGAGCGTGTGTATGTCGCGCGTGCCCTCGTAGATGACGGCGGCCTTGCAGTTGCGAAGGTAGCGCTCGACGGGGTAGTCGTTCGAGTAGCCGTTCGCGCCGTGCACCTCAATCGCCATCGAGGCGGCGCGCTCGCTGCGGACGGTCGCCTGCCACTTCGCCAGAGAAGTCGCGCGCGCGTTCGGTCGCCCCTCGTTCTTCAAGTAGCCGGCGCGCAGCCACAGGAGGTGCGACATCTGGTAGTCGGCCTCCATCTCGGCGATCTTCTGCTTGACGAGCTGGTGGTTGGCGATCTTCGTCCCGAAGGTCTCGCGCTCAAGGGCGTAAGCGACCGAGGCGTCGCGCGACGCGCGTATCACTCCGGTCGCGCCCGCGGCGACGGTGTAGCGCCCCTGCTCAAGCGCGAACATCGCGATCTTGAACCCCTCGCCCTCCTCGCCGACCATGTTCTCTTGGGAGACGCGCACGTCCTGCAAGGAGAAGTAGCCGGTGTTGCCCGCGTGAATGCCCATCTTGCCGTGAATCGTGCCCGACGAGAAGCCTTGCATCCCGCGCTCGACGATGAAGCAGGACATGCCCGTGTGATCGCGGTTGCGCCGCTTCTCCTCGTCCGTCCAGCAGAAGAAGAGGAAGTTGTCGGCCACGTCGGCCAGAGAAATCCACATCTTCTCGCCGTTTAAGACCCACTCGTCGCCCTCGCGCCGCGCCGTGGAGCGCGCGCCGACAACGTCGGAGCCAGCGCCCGGCTCGGTCAATCCGTATGTCGCGAGCTTCTCGCCCTTCGCCTGCGGCACGAGGTACTTCTGCTTCTGCTCCTCAGTTCCCCAGGTGTAGAGCGTCAGCGAGTTCAGGCCCGTGTGCACGGACATGACGACGCGCAGGAACGTGTCCACGGCTTCGAGTTCTTCGCACACCAGTCCGAGCGAGATGTAGTCGAAGCCCGCCCCGCCGTACTCTTCCGGGATGCAGACGCCGAGCAGGTTCAGCCCGGCCATCTTGTCGAGCACCCCGCGGTCAAACTGCTGCTTCTCGTCCCACTCCTTGATGTGCGGCGCGACTTCCGCGAGCGCGAACTCGCGCACGGTCTGGATCAAAGCCTTGTGGTCTTCGGTCAGCTCGAAATCAATCATTGCGTCTTCTTCCTCAGAATTGAAGTGGTATGAACTCGCCCGCGCGAGGGCATGGGCAGTCAGGATTTATCCTTCGCGGAGTCCAAAAAGTAAGCGCCATCTTACAACACGCCCCGCGAGAAAGTCACAGACGGCGGCCCGCGAGGGGCGAGCCGGTTCGGAGTTCAGAGTTCAACCTTCAGGTTGCGGTTTTTGAAGGACAAGCTAAAGCTTGAACTCTGAACTCCCTCAAGCCGAATCGCCGTTGCCCGCATCCGAGTTTTCTTCGTTCGTAGAGTCCCCGCGTGCGTCTTCGAGCAGAGCGCGTGCGGCCTCTTTCGCCTCTTCGAGCGTGCGGACGCGACCGTCGAGTTGCATCTCGTAAACGGCGCGCGCGACCTCGCCGACGAGGGGCGAAGGCCGGAGTCCCATCTCCAGGAGGTGGCGACCCATGAGAATCGGCGCGGGGGCCTGACGCTCGACCGAAAGCTCGCGGGCGCGGGCGATGAACCACTCCTGCGCTTCCGCCGTGTACCACTTCTCGCGCGGAACCCACGGCGCGTTACGGCCCAGGCTGTCGGCCTTCGCGACGCGGTACAGAAGCTCAAGCTCGCAGCGGCGCGCGAGGCGGCGGAAAGCGCCGTCGGAAATTTCGTCGCGCTGTCGGTAGAACTCGCCGGGCTTGAGGTGGTCGCGCACGAGCGCCACGACTTGAGAGCGCACGTCGTAGCCGTCGAGCGTGAAGACCTTCAGGCGGTCGAGGAACGCGAGCGTAGGCGCGACGCCAGCCTCCCCGTGGCCGCGCGAGCGTATGCGTCCTTCAACGAACTCGGTCGTCGCGGGCTTGCCGAAGTCGTGGCACAAAGCCGCCAGCATGACCGTTAACCGCCGCGGGTAGTCGAGGTCTTCAATCAACTCGCGCGCGCTGTCGCACGTGAGCCACGTGTGAACGTCAACGTCGCCTTCGGGGTGCCATTCGTTTTCTTGCGGCACGCCCTTGAGCGCCTTGAGTTCGGGGAAGAGCTGGTCAATCGCGCCGAGCCTGTCGAGCCACTGAAGGCCGATTGAAGGGTGGCGCGCGGCGAGCAATATTTTTTCCAGCTCGCCCCAGACGCGCTCCGCCGGGAGGTCTGTGAGGTCAATCGCGCGGCAGAGTTCGACCGTCCGCGGCTCTACGTCGAACTCGAAGCGGGCGGCGAACTGTGCCGCGCGCAGCACGCGCAAGCTGTCTTCGACGAACGTCTCCGGCGAGACGGCGCGCAGGAGCCTTCTTTCGAGGTCTGCGCGGCCTCCGAACGGGTCGAGCAGATCATTCGTGAGCGGGTCTTCGAGGACGGCGTTGACGGTGAAGTCGCGTCGGCGCGCGGCCTCCTCGACCGACATCGAGGGATCGCCCTCGATGTAGAAGGCGCGGTGGCCTCGGCCCGTCTTGCGCTCGCGCCGCGGCAGGGAAACGTCCAGGTCCTGGCCGAGCTTATAGACCGTGAACGCCTCGCCGACGATGTTGACGCGCCCCAGGCGGTCGAGCAGTTCGCGCAAGACGACGGGCGCGACGCCGTAAACTTCCACGTCCCAGTCCTTCGCCCCGCGCCCCATCAGGCGGTCGCGCACACACCCGCCGACCATCAGCGCCCGCCCGCCCGCGTCCCGCACGGCGCGCGCCAGCCTCAAGATTTTTTCGGGTATGGGAGAAGACATCGGCAAGACGGATGCGGAAGGGCGCTATGGGCGCGCGGGACTAGACGGCGTCGCCGTCGCCAACGTCGCCGTCGTCTTCGTCGGCGTACTCGTCGTCGTCCGCGTACCCTTCGGGGTCTTCGACGAGAATCTGCACGCCGCGCGTCGAAGGCAGACAACTAATGACCTGCACGCGCTCGACGTGCGTGCGCTCCGGCGACGAGTGCCACAACTTCACCCAGAAGCTGCGCGTGTCGCCGTGGACGACGAAGGTCGAGCCGTCCATCATCACCGGCACCGGCTCGGCCAGCGTGCCGTCGCGCAGCTCTTCCAAGAGTTCCGGGACGTACTGACGGAACTGCTCGAACTGCAACACAACTGCCGAGTCTTCGACCTCCGCGGGCGGCAGCTCCACGGGGTCGTCTGATTCGAGCAGCAGCCGCGACTCGGTCTGCTGATTTCTCTTTTTGACGACAGGCATAAGAAAAAGCCGTAAACCGTGAACCGTAAACCGTGACAAGAGAAAAGCCGTTCTTCTCGTCACGGTTTACGGTTCACGGTTTACGAATCAGCATTTGATTCCTAACCTCTTCCTCAAGTGCTCCGGCAGTTCCGCGACCTTCACGCGCTCCTGCTCCCACGTGTCGCGGTCGCGCACTGTCACGGCCTCGTCTTCGAGCGACTGGTGGTCAACGGTGACGCAAGCAGGCGTGCCGATCTCGTCCTGGCGCGCGTAGAGCTTGCCGATGCCGCCCGTGTCGTCATAGACGGCGCGCATCGCGGGCTGCAAATCATTCTTGATGCGCCGCGCCAGCGAAACTATCTCCGGCTTGTTCTTCGCAAGCGGGAGCACGGCGACCTTGATGGGTGCGAGTTCAGGATGCAATTTGAGAATGACGCGCTTCTCGCCCTTGTCGGTCGTCTTCTCCGTGTAGGCGTCCATCAGGACGGCGAGAACCGTGCGGTTGACCCCCGCCGCAGGCTCGATGACGTAAGGGTAGTAGCGCTCTTTCGTCGCCTCGTCGAAGTACGACAAGTCTTCGGTCGAGTCGGGGTTGAGGCGCTTGCCTTCTCCGTCCTCCGGCTTCTTCGAGTGCGCCTTGAGGTCGAAGTCCGTGCGGTTGGCGATGCCCATCAGCTCGTCCCACTGCCGCTCCTCGTCCTCGCGTTCGGGAAAGAAGCGGTAGTGGATGTCAACGGTGCGCTTGGCGTAATGCGCCAGTTCCTCTGCGGGCTGCTCGTAGAAGCGCAGGTTGTCGGGACTGATGCCGAGGCGTTTGAACCAGTCGAAGCAGTAATCAATCCACTCCTGGTGCGCGCGCTCGTCTTCGCCCGGACGGACGAAGTATTCCATCTCCATCTGCTCGAACTCGCGCGTGCGGAAGATGAAGTTGCCGGGCGTCACTTCGTTGCGGAACGACTTGCCGATCTGCGCGATGCCGAACGGAATCTTACGCCGCATCGTCGTCTGCACGTTCAGGAAGTTGATAAAGATGCCCTGCGCCGTTTCGGGCCGCAGGTACGCGAGCGCGTTCGGGTCGTCTTCGTCGGCGACCGCGCCGATGGTCGTGCGGAACATTAGATTGAACGGGCGCGGCTCGGTCCAGTTAATCTTACCGCAGTTAGGACATTCAATATACTGAAAAGGAGAATCGGCGAAGGAGATATGGCCTACCTGATATTTTTCCTGCAAACGTGCGACGCCCTCCTCTAACAACTTGTCCGCACGGAAGCGACTCTTACACTCTTTGCAATCAACGAGCGGGTCGCTGAACGTGTCCTCGTGCCCCGAATACTTCCAAACTGTTCGGTTGAGGATGATGCTTGAGTCAATCCCCTCCATGTCGTCGCGCTCGTGAACCATCCAGCGCCACCAAGCCTGCTTGACGTTATTGCAGAGTTCGACTCCGAGCGGGCCGTAGTCCCAGGCGCTCCCCAATCCGCCGTAGATTTCGGACGAGGGAAAGACGAAGCCGCGCCGCTTCGAGAGCGACACGATGATTTCGATGTTCGGTGCTGCCACTTTTCTCTCCGTAAATCGTGAACCGTAAACCGTGACGAGATTCAATCCCGTCGTCACGATTTACGGCTTACGGTTTACGGTCATGTTAGCAGCCGCGCGCCGAAAATGAAAAGAAGGGGGCGGCCCCGTTGAAATTCCGAAGCCGCTCCCTTCCGTGTGTGCTGACCAATCAGAGTGCCGCGGCTATTTCGTGGCCGGGGCCGACGGCGCGCTGACGTTGATGTCAACCTTGTGTGTCCCGCCGCCGAACAGCCCGCCGCGCCAGGCGAAGAGGGCCGCAATGACCACGATCAGAAAGATCACCAGGATTGCCACCACGCCGGTATTGCTTGAGCTTTCACTGTCTGCCATGTACTTGAATCCTCCTCTATGACGCGGACGCCGCCGAGACGCCGCAAAGTCCAAACATCCTAAAGCTTGTACACTACTAAAAGAACGATCGGTCGCCGCCCACGTTTGATTACAGTACGCGGGCGAGCGCTCTTACGAGTGTTAATGAAAAAGCCGTGCCACAAAGTTAAGTTGAAAGTTGAAAGTTAATAGTTGAAAGGCGAAGGTGAGGATAAGCAAATTTCAGGGCGGCTGATTCCGGATCGTGGATTGTAAGACAGCGTCTCTCTCATCAATCCGCGATTCGGAATCAGCCGCTCCGCAATCTAAAGCGCCGCGCCTCTCGTCTGAGAAGCGCGGCGCTTCGGGAAGTTTCGGCCTCCGGGTCGAAAGGGTTCAGTCGTCGTGCGCGCGGCGCGGGGCCGGGCGAAGCTGGTCGGGCGAGAGCGAAGGCGTCGGGCGCGGCGGCTCCGCCCCCTGCGGGACGAGCCACAGCTCGAAGGCGTTGGTCTCGCGGTAGCCGCCGTTGACGAAGACGAGGCGGCTGCGACTGATGCCGCGCGTGGTCGTCAGATAGTCAACGGCGCGCTTGCCCATGCGGTCGGCCTCGCCTGCTCGGCTGCGCCGGCCACCGTAGGCGATGATGTAGCCTTGAGAGCCGGGGCTGTTCTGAAGCTCGATAGCCATCTGGTCGAGGCGCGCCTTGTCGTCGTCAAACGCGATGGACGGGAACTCGTCGAAGCGCTTGGGCGTCGAAATCTGCGGCAGCGCGTTGACGCCCGTCGCGGCCTGTGCCGTCTGCCGGCAGTTGCGGTCACCCGATCCGTCGTCAACGACGAGGATGGCGGTGACGCGTCGCCCGTTGAGGCCCGACGAGTCAACGGTGATGGTCGGCGTGCCCGCGCCGGAGAGTATGCGCGCCGCGGGCGGGCTGACCGTCCAGGTGTAGTTGAGCGCCGAAGGCCCGGCGTAGCCCACGTCCGCCGAGAAGGTGACGATGTCGCCGTCGTTGACCTGTGCCGGGGAGGTGACGTTGACGGGGTACGGGCAGGGCGAAGCGGCGATGGCCGGGATCGAGATCGTGCGCGGTCGGTAGTTGAGCGCGATGCAGTTCTTTCTACCGGCGACGATGTTGAAGACCTGCGACCAGCGCGTGTTGTTGGGGAAGAGTATCTCGACGGTGTGCGTGCCGGGGGCGAGTTCGATGGCGCGGACGTAGTCGGTCGTCTCGCCGGCGGGGCTGCCGTCAATGGTGATCGGGTAGCCAGCGGGGTTGGTCGAGACCTCGATGCGGCCCGTGGTCGGCTGCTGGCCCTTCTTGTCCTTCTGCTTGGCCCGCGCCCCGAAGGTCAGGAGCGAAGTGCAGGCGAGGAGGGCGAAGAGCGCGGTGAAGGCCACGGCGCGGGCGGAAGAGTCTTTCGTGCCTCTCAGTCTGAGCATGAAGTTTAGACCTCCTCCGTCGCGGCGACCGCAATCGCCTCTTCAAGCTGCTTGCGCCCGTAGCGGCGTCGCGCGCCCGCACCCAGCGCGAGCAGGCCTGAGCCGAAGAGCAGAAGCGTCGCGGGTTCGGGCACCGACGGCGGCGGCGAGCAACCCTCGATGCACTCCGGGACGTTGTTGTGGTGGTCGGGCGTGCAGATGCCGGTCACGCAGACGAGCGGGACGCCGAGCAGGGGCCACCAGGGGAAGCCTCCCTTGATGGCGGGCGGGACGGGAATCTCGCCGCAGTCGCAGACCGTGCCGGTCACGTCGCCGAGGTCAACCGTCTGGACTTGGCCGCCGCTCTGCGAGAGCGTCGGGTCGGGCGTGGCGGGGGTCTGCGTCGTCTGTTGCGTGCTCGTAGAAGTCGTCTGTTGGGAGGAGGTGTTGCCGCTCTGGGCCGGGCCGCTCTGCGCGCCCAAGCGCAGGCGCACCTCGCTGGCCGGTCGCAACTGCCCGCCCGCGCCGATAGTCTGCGCCACGTCCGCGAAGGTGATGGTGGCCGCGCGTGCGGGCACGGCCAGGCCGATTAGCACGGCGAGCATCGGAGCGATTGTGCGGACTGCTTGACGCCTCATCGCGGGGTCGTCCTCCTTGAATCCTCTCGGCCTACGTTCAAAACTTGCTGACCGCCCGAACGGGCAACGGAAACTCGAAATTTCTTTCGGAGACGGCGCGGCGGCCTCGAACCTGACTTTGGCCCCGGCGGGAACCCGTCGCGCCGCGCTTTTCAAATCAACCGCCGGGAGTTCGGTGCCGAAGCCTCGACACGCGTTCCGCTTAACTGTCAACAGCCGAAAATACTTGCGTTGAAAACCTCGTCCGGTTTTCCGTAATGAGAAGAGACGCTGAATGGCCTATGAATTCCAGTTTCGGGTGCTCATTAAACCCGCTCGGCGCGGGCCGTGTCAAGAAAAAAAGGCCGCCCCCGCGCGGGGCGAACCCTTTTTCTTTCAGACATTAGCCGCCGGAGCGGAAAACGCCTAGTCGTTGTCGCCCTGGCCGGCGGCCTCGGCGCGCTCCGAGCGCCCCGCCTTCTGCTTCTCCTCCTTCAGGATGGCCTTGCGGGAGAGCTTGATCTTGTTGCCCTCCTTGCCGATGCACTTGACGAGTATCTGCTGCCCCTCCTTCAACTCGTCGCGCACGTCGCGGACGCGGTGGTCGGCGATCTCCGAGATGTGCAGGAGGCCGTCCGTGCCGGGGAAGATTTCGACGAAAGCGCCGAAGTCCACGATGCGCGAGACCGTGCCGAGGTAGGTCTCGCCGATCTCGGCCTCGGCGGTGAGGCCGCGAATCCTGGCGATGGCAGCCTGCGCGGCGTCGCCGTCGGCGGTGGCGATGAAGATGGTGCCATCGTCCTCAACGTCAATCTTCGCGCCGGTCTCCTCGACGATGGAGCGGATCATCTTGCCGCCCGGCCCGATCACGTCGCGGATGCGGTCGGGGTTGATCTTGATGGTGATGATGCGCGGCGCGTATGGAGAGAGTTCCTCGCGCGGCGCGCTGATGGCCTCCTCCATGATGCCGAGGATGTGCATTCGCCCCTTCTTGGCCTGAGCGAGCGCCTCGGCCATGATCTGCGCGTTGATGCCCGCGATCTTGATGTCCATCTGCAAGGCGGTGATGCCTTCGCGCGTGCCCGCGACCTTGAAGTCCATGTCGCCGTAGTGGTCTTCCGCGCCCGCGATGTCGGAGAGAATCGCGTAGCGGTTCCCTTCCATGACGAGGCCCATCGCCACGCCCGCGACCGCGGCCTTGACGGGGACGCCCGCGTCCATCATCGAGAGGCTGCCGCCGCAAACGCTCGCCATCGAGCTAGAGCCGTTCGACTCCGTGATGTCCGAGACGATGCGGAGCG
>QHXN01000137.1 GCA_003222975.1 Acidobacteriota bacterium
CGGACGTGCGGCGGCGCGAGTACGTCATCAGCCGTATCAAGGACGTTTACGAGCGCTACGGCTTCGAGCCTCTGGAGACGCCCGCCGTCGAGAACATCGAGACGCTGCTGGGCAAGTACGGCGAGGAGGGCAACCAGCTCATCTTCAAAATCCTCAAGCGCGGCGAGCACGAGCGCACGGGCGAGGCCGACCTCGCGCTTCGATATGACCTGACCGTCCCGCTCGCGCGCGTCGTCGCCGAGTACGGCGACAAACTCCCACGCTTTTTCAAGCGCTACCAGATTCAACCCGTCTGGCGCGCAGACCGCCCCGCGCGCGGTCGCTTCCGCGAGTTCTACCAGTGCGACGTTGACTGCATCGGCACACGCTCGCCCGTCGTCGAGGCCGAACTCTGCGCCGCCGCGAGCGACGCGCTCAAGAGCTTAGGATTTACGAACTTCACCATCCGCCTCAACCACCGGCAGGTGCTCGCGGGCGTGCTCGAAGCCGCGGGCGTTGCGCCCGACAAGCGCGCGGACGCGCTCGTCGCGCTCGACAAGCTGGACAAGATCGGGCGCGAAGGAGTGGCGAAGGAGTTTGAGCGGCGCGGCATCGCCGCCGAGAGCGGGGAAGCATTGCTCGGCTTCTTTGAAAACCTTCCGGCGCTTGAGCACGCCGCGGAGTTCGTCGCTGAAGGCGAGGAGGCGACACGTATGGAGGCTTACAATCGGGCTGCGCTCGGTCGCCTCGTGGAGTTTATCGGCGGCCACGACGCGGGCGCGTTAGGACTGGAAGAGCTTCGGCAGATCGTCGAATACTCGTCGGCTTACAGCGTCGCCGACAAGGTAAAGATTGATCCGAGCCTCGCGCGCGGCCTCTCCTACTACACCGGCGCGATCATGGAGATCAGCGTGCCCGACCTCGCCGGCTCTTTAGGCGGCGGTGGGCGCTACGACAACCTCGTCGGCATGTTCTCAAGCCGCGACATTCCGGCGTGCGGCTTCTCGCTGGGGCTTGAGCGCATCATCGTCGTGATGACGGAGCGCGGGATGTTCCCGCAGGACTTGGAGCGCGCGGCGGCGGACGTGTTGGTGACGGTCTGGGATGAGGAATCAATCAAGGACTCGCTCGCCTTCGCGGGCGAGTTGCGACGGAGTGCGCCCGCCTTGCGCGTGGACGTTTACCCGGAGGCGGACAAGCTCGGCAAGCAGTTCAAGTATGCGTCGTCGCGCGGCGTGCCCTTCGTCGTCGTTATCGGCGACGAGGAGCGCGCGCGGGGCGAGGTCGCGCTGAAGGATATGAAGACGGGCGAGCAGCGGACGGTGAAGCGCGAGCAGGCCGCCGCGGCGTTGCAACAGGATTATGCCAATTAATCTCGATCACCTGGGAGAACTGGAGCGCACGCACTCGTGCGGCGAGTTGCGCGCGTCGGACGCGGGGCGTGAAGTCGTGCTGATGGGTTGGATCGCGGTGCGGCGCGACTTCGGGCCGCTGACGTTCATTGACCTGCGCGACCGCGATGGGCTGACGCAGGTCGTCTTCGACGCCGAGGACGCTTCGGCGGCGCACGCGCGTGCGAAGGAGGTGCGCGGCGAGTACGTCGTCGCCGTGCGCGGCGAGGTCGCGGCGCGCGACGAAGGGCAGCGCAACCCGAAGCTCCCGACCGGCGACGTTGAGGTGCGCGCGCGCGAGATACTCGTCCTGAACGAGGCGCGCACGCCGCCCTTCCAGTTGGACGCGCCGACGGAAAAGTTGGCCGCCGAAGAGGTGCGCCTGAAGTATCGTTATCTCGATTTGCGGCGGCCCTTCTTCCAGAAGACTCTGCGCCTGCGCGCGCGCGTCGTCGGCGAGATTCACCGCTACATGGACGGCGAAGGGTTCACGGAGATCGAGACGCCGATCCTGATTAAGTCAACGCCGGAAGGCGCGCGCGACTACGTCGTGCCGTCGCGACTCTACCCCGGAAGGTTCTACGCGCTGCCGCAGTCGCCGCAGATTTTCAAGCAGATTTGCATGATCGCGGGCCTCGACAAGTATTACCAGATCGCGCGCTGCTTCCGCGACGAAGACCTGCGGGCCGACCGCCAGCCCGAATTCACGCAGCTCGACGTTGAGTTCAGCTTCGCCACGCGCGAGCAGGTCTATCGCTTGATTGAGGGCTTGCTCGCCCGCGTCTTCCGACTCGTCGGCGCGGAGCTGCAAGCGCCGTTTCAACGTCTCACCTACGCCGAGGCGCTCAGGCGCTACGGCAGCGACAAGCCAGACCTGCGCTTCGGGATGGAGCTGCAAGACCTCGCGCCCGCGCTCGAAGGGACGACGTTCGCGCCGTTCGCCGCGGCGATTGAGAAGGGCGGGGAGGTCAAGGGTCTCGTCGTGCGCGGCGGCGCGCACCTCTCGCGTAAGGCGCTGGACGAACTTCAGGAGTTCGCGAAGCGCTACGGCGCGGGCGCGCTCGCCTGGGTGAAGCTCGGCGACGAGCTTTCGTCTTCGCTCCTGAAGGCACTCGGCGAGGAAGCAGTCACGCGCGTTGCCTCGCGCGCAGGGGCGGAGAAGGGCGACGCGCTGCTCATCATCGCGGGCCGGGCCTCGGTCGTGGCGGCTTCGTTGGGCGCTCTGCGCAACGAGGTCGCGCGGCGAGAGAAGTTGATTCCGCCGAACGTCTTCGCGCCGCTGTGGGTGACGGAGTTCCCGATGTTCGAGTTCAACGAGACGGAAGGGCGCTTCTACGCGATGCACCACCCTTTCACCTCGCCGCTCGACGAAGACCTGCCGCTGTTTGAGCGCGCGGTCGAGGGCGGAGAGACCGGGCTGCTCGGCGGGCTTCGCGCGAAGGCTTACGACGCTGTGGTCAACGGCGTCGAGGTCGCGGGCGGCTCGATCCGCATCCATAGGCGCGACGTGCAGCGGCTCGTCTTCAAAGCCCTGGGACTGACGGAAGAGAAGGCGCGCGAGCGCTTCGGCTTCTTCCTCGACGCGTTGGAGTACGGCACGCCGCCGCACGGAGGCATTGCCGCTGGAATAGAGCGCATGCTGATGGCGCTCACCGGCATCGAGAACATACGCGACCTGATGGCCTTCCCCAAGACCGCCTCGGCGGCAGACCTGATGATTGACGCGCCCGGCGCGATTGATCCGCACCAGCTCGACGAGCTGCACATACGCATCGTCGAGGACTGAGACTGCGGCTTTCGGCGCTAACAGGAAGGGATTTGAGATGAGTGCCGATAACAAAGACCACGCCTTGCGCGAGCACCTGCTCGACCTCCTGCGGGGCGGCGGCGCGCACATACACTTCGACGAGGCGTTGAAGGACTTCCCCGCCGAACTCATTAACCGAAAGGCCGAGGGCACGGCCTACACACCGTGGCAGTTGCTCGAACACATGCGCATCGCGCAGTGGGACATACTGGAGTTCACACGCTCGGCCTCCCACGTCTCGCCGGAGTGGCCGGAAGGCTACTGGCCGGACAAGAGCATCGCGGCGGGCGAGGACGATTGGCGCAAGAGCATCGAGTCTTTCCGCGCAGACCTGCGGGCGATTGTGGAACTGGTCGAAGACCCCGCGACGGATTTGTACGCGCCCGTCCCGCACGGGGACGGCCAGACCGTCTTGCGCGAGGCGTTGCTCGTCGCGGATCACAACGCTTATCACCTCGGCGCGCTCGTCACGCTGCGGCGCACGCTCGAAGCCGCCGAGCGGCGCGCATGATTCCTAAAGTCGAGCGGGCGGGCGGAGTTCAGAGTTCACGCTTTAGCGTGGGTGTCGCGCAAGCACGCAACCTGAAGGTCGAACTCTGAACTCTGCCCGCCATCCGCCAAGCCGACCGACCCTCGGAGGGAGGCCGACCATCAGACTGCGGCGCGCAAGCTTAGACGCGATGTTCGCGCACGCGCGCGAGTGCGCTCCCGCGGAGTGCTGCGGGCTGCTCGGCGGTCGCGGGGGCGCGGCGGCGTCCGTCTATCCGTTGCGTAACGTCGCGCGCGAACCCCTGTTGGCTTATGAGGCTGCGCCCGAAGAACTCTTCGACGCGCAGCGGCGTATGCGCGCGCGCGGCGAGGGATTAGTCGGCATCTACCACTCGCACCCCCGCTCAAGTGACCCCGCGCCCTCGCCCGCGGACGTGCGACTTGCCTTTTACCCCGCGGCGGTTTATTTCATAATCGGCTTCGACGAACGGGGCGACGGCGTGCTGCGCGCCTTCCGCATCTCGGAAAGGGAAGGATGCTGGGAGCGCGCCCAGGTAGAGGTCGCGGAATGAGTGCGCGCGCGCCGGAGAACCAACGCGCCGCGCGCGTCGTAAGAAGAGGCATGCCGGAGAAGAGGAGCAAGTACGACACAGACCCGCTCGACCCGGACTTCGTGCGCCGCACGGAGGAGACGTTGGGGCGCACGGGTGAGGTGGAGCAGTGGGACGAGACCGTGCCTCTGCGCCGCGACCCCGCGACGGAAGAGCAGACGCGACGCTTCGACGAGCAGATGACGGACTCTTACCCGTCCGTCTTCGTCCCGCCGACCTACCAGCCGCCGGCGCGGCAGCCGTTCAACTCCTTCGGGCCGGGGCCGCAACAGCCGACCGCGCCGGGCCTGCCGCCGCCCGGCCCGTCTTCGCCCTACCAGACGGGCGCGCCCGCCTCTTCGCGCACGGTCGCGCGCCTCGGCATACCTGAGAGATGGGCGAACGCCTTGCCCTACGCGCCCTTTTACATCGGCCTGGTGGCGGCGATCATCGAGCTGCTCGTCGTGCCGCGCAACGAGACGCGCACGCGCTTCCACGCGTCGCAGGGGATGGCGCTGCAACTCGCCATCCTCGCCGGCTCGCTGCTCTTCAAGATCGTCGGCGCAATCACGGGCAGCGGCCTCGGCGGCCTCCTCTTCTCGCTCGCCGCGTTCGTCTTCCTCATCGTCTCGACCTTGAGGGTCTGGCAGGGCAAGCCGCACCACGTCGCCCCGCTCGACGACGCCACGCGCTGGCTGAACGAGCGCGTCCCGCCGATGAAGTGAGAAAGCAGGAGGCAGGGGCAGACGGCAGGAGGCAAGGGTAGACGGCAGGAGGCAGGAGGCAGACGGCAGTTGAAGTCGTTGCGAATTCGTCATTCGAGAACTGACGACCGAGAGTTGTCTTGACTGCCTCCTGCCTCCTGCTCCTGCCTCCTGCTTTCTGCCTCCTGCCTCCTGCTTTCCGCCTACTGCCTTCTTTTGTTTTATGCTAATCTCCTCTGCGGTCTTCGTCTCCCTTCTTCGGACGAAAAGCTTTTCAGTCCGGCTCTTCCAGGGATGTTCTGCTCGATGAGAAGGAAGCTCCTTGCGTCTCTTTTCGCGCTCGTCGTCTGCGCGTCGGCGGCCCCGCGCCTGACGAGCGCGGCGGCGCAGCGCCGACGCCCCGTGCGCCGCGCTGCCGCGCCGGGCGCGAGCTTGAACAGACTCTACGACGCGCGCGTCGCGCAGCTCGGCGACGCATACCTGCGCGGCCACTACGCCTTCAACCCGACCGAAGCGACTGCTGCGGGCCTGCACGAGTTCGACGCGCGGCTCGAAGAGCGCGGCCCCGAGGCGGTCGCGGGCGAGGCGCGCAGGCTTCGCGGCGTGCTCGCCGAACTCGCGCGCCTGCCCGAATGGCGTCTCTCGCCCGATGCCCGCTACGACTACCTCGTGCTCCAGTCGCACGCGCGCGCACGCCTCCTCGAACTCGAAGACATCCGTGTGTGGCGGCGCGACCCGAACCTCTATAACCGGCTCGCCGCCGCCGGCGTGGACAACATCCTCAAGCGCAACTACGCGCCCATCGAGCAGCGCCTCGCCGCGGTGCTCGCGCGCGAGCGGCAGATCGCGCGCCTGTTAGACGAGGCGCGCGCCAATCTCGACAACCCACCGCGCATCTACACCGAGACGGCGATTGCGCAAGCGGCGGGAAGCGTCGAGTTCTTCGAGCGCGTCGTGCCGCAGATGTTCGAGCGCGCGGGCGGGAGCGGGCTGAGCGCCGCGCGTCGCGCGGAGTTTCACGAGGCGAACGACCGGGCGGTCGCCGCCGTGCGGGCTTTCCGCGCGTGGTTGGAGGGCGACCTGCTGCCGCGCTCGAACGGCGACTTCGCGCTCGGCGCGGAGAACTTCCGCAAGAAACTTCTCTACGAGGAGATGGTTGACACGCCGCTGCCCGTCCTGCTGCGCGAGGGCGAGCGCGAGCTGCGCGAGACGCAGGACGAGATGCGCGCCGTCGCCGAGGAGATCGCGCCGGGCCGCGGCGTCGAGGCCGCGCTGCAACTGCTCGCGCTCGAACACCCGACGGCAGACGGCCTGGTCGGCGAGGCGCGCGCCGACCTCGACCGCATACGCGCCTTCGTCCGCTCCGCGGAGATCATGACGCCGCCCGCGCGCGAGAACCTTGCGGTGGCGGAGACGCCGGAGTACGCTCGCTCGCTCTCCTTCGCCTCGCTCGACGCACCGGGCGCGTTCGAGCGCGTGGCGACCGAGAGCTACTACTACGTCACGCCGCCCGACCCCGCGTGGACGGCGCGGCAGCAGGAGGAACACCTCGCACACTACGACCGCTACACGCTCACCGTCACCTCGATCCACGAGGCTTTCCCCGGCCACTACTACCAGGCTTTGAAGGCGAGGCAGTCGCCTTCGCGCGTGCGCGCGGCGCTCGGCGCGTCGAGCTTCGTCGAGGGCTGGGCGCACTACTGCGAGCAGATGATGGTTGACCAGGGCTTCGGCGGCAACAACCCCAAGCTCAGGCTCGCGCAGTTGGACGCGGCGCTCCTGCGCCTGTGCCGCTACCTCGTCGGCATACGCCTGCACACCGCCGGGATGAGCTACGAGGAGGCGGTCTCGTTCTTCATGCGCGAGGGCTACCAGGCGCGCACGAACGCCGAGCGCGAGGCGCGACGCGGCACGCTCGACCCGACTTACCTCGTTTACACGCTCGGCAAGATGGAGATACTCAAACTACGCGACGAGTGGCGCAAGCAGATGGGCGACTCGTTCCGCATCGGCGACTTCCACGACCGCCTCCTGAGCTACGGCTCCCCGCCGATAAAAATCCTGCGCATGGCGATGCTCGGCGACGGCGGCGCGGGCGCAACGGCGGACGGCGTGCAGGCGACGGCGGAGGAGGCGAAGCCCGTCGAGTTCTCCGTGCTCGCGACGGGCACGATGAGCGCGCGCGAGGGCGCTCGTGCGGTCGAGTTGATAACGGATGAGGCGGGGTGGCGTCGCGCGTGGGAGTTGATAGGCGGCGGGCGGCCCCTGCCCGATGTCAGCTTCGATACGCGCGCCGTGGTCGTCGCGTACCAGGGGCGGCAAAGCACGGGCGGCTACAGCGTCGAGATAACGGGCATCAAGCGCGTTGGCACTGTGCTTGCTGTCAGCGTCAACGAGCGGCGTCCGGCGTCCGGCGACGTTACAACGCAGGCGCTCACCTCGCCGTTCGTCGCCGTCTCGATACAGCGCCCGCCGACCGGCGCGACCGTGCGCTTCGCGGACGAGCGCGGCGCGGCGCAGGGGCCGCAACAGGAACGTAACACAAACGTAAGACCTCGCGCGCGGGGGGCTGTGCGGCGCAGGCGGCGGCGGTACTGATCGGAGCGAACTCAGCCCGCCGCGCGGGTCATCTAAAGTTTAGTCGGAGCGCTTTGGCCGCGCGGCTCGCGGCTCGCGCCCGGCGAAAAAATTGACGTTCTCTCCTCGCTCCTGCGCCGCGCCGCGTGGCTTTGACAGGAAGTGTACCGGAGGAAAGAGAAGCGGAAGCTTCGGCGAACGGGCGGCATGACCTCCGGCATGAGAGACGAGGGGTGTGCCGCTCTTCAACTTTTGCGGAATAATCTTGTTCGCGCTCCGTCGAGGGGCGTGAGAGGCGGAGGGAATTAAGATGTCGAATATCAGAAGCAGAAGCGTGCGACGCCTGTCGGCGCTCGTATTGGCCTTCGCGCTCCTCGCGATGCCGCTCGCGGCGCTCGCGCAGACGCAGGTCGTCGCGCCGAAGAACAAGTACAGCACGAGCGACGACGTAAGGCTCGGCCAGCAGGCCGCGCAGCAGGTCTATCAGCAGATGCCCGTCCTGCGCGACACCTACGTCCGCGACTACGTCAACTCGGTCGGTCGCCGCCTCGCCGCGGCCATCCCGCCGGAGTACCAGCACCCGGAGTTCCACTACACCTTCGACGTGATTGACGCGCGCGACATCAACGCCTTCTCGCTGCCCGGCGGCCCGATGTTCGTCAACCGCGGCATGATCGAGGCCGCCGACACCGAAGGGATGATGGCGGGCGTCATGGCGCACGAGATGAGCCACGTCGCGCTGCGCCACGTCACGGCGCAGGCCACCGAGACGCAGAAGTTTCAGATCGGCTCGGTGCTCGGACAGATCGCGGGCGCGGTCATCGGCGGCGTCGGCGGCGCGGCCATCAGCGGCGCGAGTCAGATCGGCTTCGGCGCGGGCGCACTGAAGTACAGCCGCGGCTACGAGAAGCAGGCCGACCTCCTCGGCTCGCAGATCATGGCGCGCGCCGGCTACGACCCGCGCGACCTCGCGAAGATGTTTCAGAAGATCGAGCGCGAGGGCGGCGCGGGCGGCCCCGAGTGGCTGAGCGACCACCCGAACCCCGGCAACCGCTACCAGTACATCATGCAGGAGGCGGCCATGCTCCGCGTCAACCCGAACGCCGCCACGCGCGACACGCGCGAGTTCCTGGCGGTGAAAGAACACCTGAGCACATACCCGCGCGCGCGCACGATGGAGGAGATCGCGCGCTCCGGCCAACGCTACCCGAACCAGGGCGGCCAGTACCCGAATCAGGGCGGGCAGTATCCCGACCGACGCAACCCGAACGACTACGGCACCGCGCGCGGCGAGCGCGTCGCCTACCCTTCGACGAGCTACGTCACGCAGCGCACCAACCTCTTCAGCGTCGCCATCCCGTCGAACTGGCAGGGCCTGGGCGGCGACCAGGCCTCGGTCTCTTACGCGCCCGAAGGCGGCTACGGCTCGCAGGGCATCACGCACGGCGTGATGTTCAGCGTCGTACAGTCGAACTACAACGACCTCCAGAGCGCGTCGCAGGAGGTCGTGCAGGGACTCTTGCAATCGAACAACTACCTGCGCCAGGCGACGGGCTACCAGCGCACGACCGTTGACGGGCGCGACGCGCTCGCCGCGACGCTCACGGGCCGCTCGCCGATAACGGGGCGCGACGAGCGCGTCACCGTCGTCGCGACGACGCTCGGCAATGGTCAGGTCTTCTACATGGCGGCGGTCTCGCCGCAGACCGAGTACGCCACCTACCAGCGGACGTTCAACGACATCCTACGTTCGCTCAGACTCAACAGCCGCTACTGAAAGGCGAGGACGCGGGAGGCAGACGGCAGGGGCAGGAAGCAGGGGCAGATGGCAGGAGGCAGCAAAGGCAACTCTCAGTTGTCAGTTCTCGAATCACGAATCCGCGACGGCTTCGACTGCCTCCTGCCCCTGCCATCTGCCCCCTGATGACTATGGCGAGGGGCTGGGAGAGTAAATCGGTCGAGTCTCAACTCGAAGAGAAAGAGGCGCGCGAGTCCGAAAAGCGCGACGCCCAACCTCTGACGCCCGAAGAGCGTGCGCGCCGCGCGCGCCTCGACTCGCTCCAGCTCTCGCGCTCGCGCGCGCTCGACCAGCTCGAACGCGCGACGGGCCAGGCGCACCGCGCGATGCTCAAGCGCACGCTCGTCGCGCTCGAAAGGGAGATCGCAGAGTTAGACTGAAAGACGTTGGCATACACAATGAGAGCAGGCGCGAAAGCGGCCCGCCGGTGCTAAGAACCGGCGGGCCGCTTTCAAACGTTCGGGCTGGCCTTAACTCGTGACCGACATCTTCGCGCCGCATTCGGGGCAGAACTTCGGCGTGCCTTCGGGCTGGTGGCCGCAGCCCGTGCAGGTGAGGCGCGGCGGCGCGGTCGGCGCCCCGCATTCGGGGCAGAACTTGGCCTTGCCTACTTCAGCGCCGCACGACCCGCACTTCGGCGCGGCGGACGCCTGCTGCTGTTGCGCCGGCGTCGGGGCTTTCAGCGCCGCGCCCGCGCTCATGTCCACGCCGGAGACGTAGTCAGTCTGCCCGGCCTTCTCGTAGAGCTGCGTGCGCGCGGCGTCGGCCTTGGCCTGCGCGTGCGCCGAGGCGAGTTCTTCGTTGAAGTCGGGCGCGCAGCCCTCGCACTGGCCCGCGGCTGCGTTCCAGCAGACTTCGGGGCAGACCCACCTGCCGCAGCGCGAGCACTGTTGGAAGTGCGTCTTGCCCTCCTCGACCGCCCTTTGCAAAGCCTCGTCGTGCGCCTTGCCGCCGACGGCGCGCTGAATCTCGTAGGCGGAGTTGCCGGCTGAGCTGAGCCAGCCGCCGAAGATGTCGCCCGCCGCGCGCAGCAAAGACCCGCCCGTCCCCGTGAGCGACGGCTGGAAGCGCGACATGTAGCCGTTGCCGCACTTGTCGCAGTAGAACTTGAACTGGTAGCCCTTGTCCGTCGAAAGGTCGTCGTAATTGCTGACGAATTGAATCATCCCCATGCGCTAAACCTCCGAAATCACTGACGAGTGATAAGTGATAGGTGACGAGTTAAAGAACTCGGCGGGCGGCGACCTCCGCGCCGGGCCGCGAGTGAAAAGATAGCAGCTAGATTTTTACTTGTCACTCATCACCCGTCACTCATCACTGCTTTTGGCTTCCTGCCAAAGCTCCTCCATCTCTTCGAGCGTCGCGTCCCGGATGTCGCGACCACGCGAGCGCAGGGACTGTTCGATGTGGCGGAAGCGTCGGCGGAATTTGCGGTTGGTGAGCTTGAGGGCGGCTTCGGGTTCGACCGCGAGGTGGCGTGCGATGTTCGTGACGACGAAGAGGAGGTCGCCGACCTCTTCGCGGACGCGCTGCTGTTCGGCCTCCGCCTCTCGTCCTGCTGCGCGCCGCTCGCGTATGGCGGCGCGCAGCTCTTCGATCTCCTCACTCAGCTTGTCGAAAACGTCATCAACGTCCTGCCAGTCGAAGCCGACGCGCGCGGCCTTCGTCGTCAACTGGTGGGCCTCCATGAGCGCGGGCGCTTTTCGGGAGACGCCGTCGAGGAGCGACGTGTCCTCGCCCGCCGCATCCTCGCCCGACGCGCGCTTCTCCTCGGCCTTCAGGGCCTCCCAGTTGCGCAGCAGCTCTTCGTTGTCGCGCACCTTCACGTCGCCGAAGACGTGCGGGTGGCGGCGCACCATCTTCGCGTGAATCCGTTCGGTCACGTCTTCGATGTTGAACTCGCCGCGCTCGGCGGCGACCTGCGCGTAGAAGACGATCTGGAAGAGCAGGTCGCCCAGTTCCTCGCGCAGGTGTTCGGGCCGCCCACGCCGCGCCTCCTCGACCGCCTCGAAGGCTTCGTAGGCCTCTTCCAGAAGCATCGGGGCGAGTGTGGCGTAGGTCTGCTCGCGATCCCAAGGGCACCCTTCGGGCGAGCGCAGGCGCGACATCAGCGCGACGAGGTCTTGAAAGTCGGCGGGCATTTCTCGGTCGGCGCGTTCGCCTCGCGCTCGAAGTCGGACTCTTTCAGCCGGCGGCGGCGGGTGCAGGTCTTCGGCGCACGTTTCAACCGCCGGTCGCGGGCTGAAATAAAAATGGCGGGGTGAGTTCCGCAAGCCTCACCCCGCCGATGCGCAATGCGACAGGAGGAATGCGTCTCAATCGTATTGCGCAGATTTGATGCGCCGGACGGCGATCCGACCGAGCCGGGCAGTTATCCCTGGAACTTCTCTATTGGCTTCGAGCCGAATCTGGCTCGGCGGAAGAAGAAGGTTTCAAAGGGCGGCACTCCCCTTCCGGGAAGCGCCGCCCGCCGAACGGCCTCTCGCCCGCGCCTCACATTCGGAGGCGCGGGCGAGAGGGTCAAGTGATTACTCCTCGTCGTCGTCGTGGCCGCGGCGGCGGCCCCTGCGCGGGGCAGCCGTCGCCTTCACCTCCGACGGATCAACCGTCGGGCTGGCCGCTGGCGGCTGCGCCCCCGTCGGCACTACCCACAACTCCACCGTCAGGTCTTCGCGGTACCCACCATCAACCGTCACTACCCGCGAAGCGTCTATGCCACGGGTCGTCACCAGGTAGTTCTTCGCACGGTCGCACCGCGCCTGAGCCTCGCCCGCTCTCCCTCTGCGACCCCCGTAGCAGATCAGGTAGCCCTGACTCGTCGGGTCGTTCTGCAACTCGATGGCGAAGTTATCCAGCCTCGCCTTCTCGTCGTTGAACCGAATGTTCCCGTACTCGTCCACCTTCCGCGCCACCCTCACGGTCGGGAAGCTGGTCGTGCAACTCGCCGTCGCGTTGCACGAGCGGTCGTAGCCGCCCACCGTCACCGTCGCCGTGATCGTGCCGGTGACACCTGCCGTGTCCACCGTGATCGAACTCGTCCCCTGCCCAGACGTGATCGTCCCCGCACTAACCGTCCAGTTGTAAGTCGCCGTCACCGACGGGTCGCCGCCACTGACGTTCGCCGTGAACGTCACCGGCTGGCCCACCGTCCCCGTGTCGGGACAACTCACCGTCACCGTCGGACACGTCG
>QHXN01000046.1 GCA_003222975.1 Acidobacteriota bacterium
ACTCGTCGAAGAGTGACATAGAAATTCCCTCCGCGTGTCACGCGACCTCTTTCAACTGCGCCGCCCTTCTCCGGGCGGTGGTGTAATAGCCGACGCCCAGGCGCTCGCGCGCGCGCAGGAGCTTGATCTCTTTCAGGTCGAGCGCCGAAAGTCTCTCCCACAGCCCCGACTCTTCGAAGGGCCGTGAGCCTTCGGCCATCGCGCGCAAAGCTTTCAACTCTTCATCTTCGATCAGCGTCTTCATGCGAACGATCTCAACAGCCCGTCACTCGTCACCTAAAACGTATTAGGTCGGAAAGCAGGCGGTGTAACAACCAGTGCAACAACTGCTCCGCCTGCGCCCTATCAGATCAAACTCACGCGAACAACGAAAAGCGCGTAAGACCGGCGAGGTGCGGTCTTACGCGCCCGAAGGAGGCTTCAATCGTCTCAACGGAACAACCGAGTTGTGACTGAAAATCACGGTGTCGGCGGTTCGATTCCGTCCCTGACCATCAAGGATAAAAGAAGGGCGACCGGCATGGTTGCCCTTTCGCTTTCGTCTTACTCCGATTACTCCGAAAAGATTTAGCGGTTAGCTTTCAGCCGTCGGCTTTTCCGTCGCGGACTTCTTCGTGCGGGAAGAAGTCGCGCGCTTGGTCGAGGACTCGGACGCGCTTTTCTTCGACGAGGCCGGGCGCGTGCGCTTGGGCTTTGCTTCGGGCGCAGGCTCAGGCGTGACCGCGTCCGTGACCGCGCCGACTAGCCCTGAGACGACGCCCGTCGCCTGACCGACGAGGTCGCCGACGGTGTTGACCACGTCGGACGGAAGCTCGCGCACGGACTGCGGGAGGAAAGAGTCTGCCGCCGACTGCGCGGCGGAGGCCGCGGCGGCGAGGGGCTGCGCGCCGGCTCCGGTCGCGGGGTTGAGCAGGGCGTCCCAGCGGTAGCGCGGCTGGGCCTGGGCTTCTTCGAGGCGGCGGAAGACGAGGTCTGTGACGGCCTTCGTCAGCCAGTTGTGGTAGAACTCGCCGACCGAGGCCAGCTCGGCGTCGGGCGCGGGGTTCATGAAGTCAATCGCGTAAGGGATGTCGTCCTTGATGGCGAACTCGACGGTGTTGATGTCGTAGCCGAGGGCGCGGTTCAGGGTGAGCACGTCACGGGCGACGCGCTCGGCCACGTCCGCCTTAAGGTAGGTCGGGTCGTGGACGTACTGCTCGCCCGAAAGGTACGGCTTGCGCGGGTCGTAGGGCATGATGAGCACGTCCTGCTGGCCGATGCAGTAGCAGCGCACGAACTCGTCCCAGTCAATCATCTCCTGCAAGGTCATGCAGAGCGTGCCCGTCGTGTCGTAAACCTTCCAGAGTTCTTCGAGGCTGCCCACGCGCGAGACGTTCTTCCAGCCGCCGCCGTCGAAGGGCTTGATGAAGGCGGGGAAGCCGACGTAGTCGGCGACGCCCTGCCAGTCGAGCGGGAATTCGAGGTTGCGCAAGGAGTCGCTCGTGACCCCCTCGATGTAAGCCTTCTGCGGGAGCAGAATCGTCTTCGGCACGGCGACGCCGAGCTTGGCGGCGAGCGAGTAGTTGAAGAACTTGTCGTCGGCAGACCACCAGAATGGGTTGTTGATGAT
Source organism: Acidobacteriota bacterium (assembly GCA_003222975.1). Lineage (GTDB taxonomy): Bacteria > Acidobacteriota > Blastocatellia > Pyrinomonadales > Pyrinomonadaceae > QHXN01. The sequence continues at coordinate 1,610 of QHXN01000046.1, forward strand.
GACGGTGCCTTCGAGCGCCGCGCGCTTGAGGAAGGCGCGGTAGAACGGAACCTCGTGCGAGATGCGGTCAATGATGAGGTCGTACTGCTTCGGCCCGTCGTGACGCACGCCGCCCACCTTGACGAACTCGGCGACCACGTCGCCGACCCCGCGCTCGTTGATGCTCTCGATCAGGGAGACGGGGAAGGTTCTCTCACGGCCAACCAGGATTCCTACTTTTTTCACGGCTCAGATATCCTTTCAGGGAAAAACGTCAAACGTCAATCGTGATAACAGGCTGACTTGAGCGTCACCCTCCCAAGCGGCGGAGTGAGCTGTCCCGAACCATTTATGATGCGCGATTGACGATTCACGAGCATTTCGTTGTTTATGAAAACCCTGGACTCTACATGCTCGCGTAGGGGTTGTCAACGCGGGCGTGCGGGCATCCGCGAAAAGGCTCCGGCATCAATTATTTTGCGCTTCCGGGCCGCGCCTTCGGGTCGGGACTCAGGTCGGGCGTGTGTGCTACAATCCGTCAACGAACAGTCTGGACGGCCTCTCCTCTAGCAAGCCTGTTGCCCGAGCGCCGGTCGCCAGGTATCAAGCAAGAGAATGGAGAACATCTCAGTGTTGACACGCTTTTTTATATGCGCGCTGGCGGCGCTCGCGGTCGCCGGGGCGGCGCTTCAGTCCGCCGCGCAGAGCGCGGACGCGCAGAAGAAGGAGAAGCAGGAGGCTCCGAAGAAGGCCCCTGAGGTGAAGTTCGACAAGAACAACCCGACCGCCGAGCAGATCGCCGAGCTGGTCGTCTTCGCCTACGGCTCGCGCGCCGGGCTGGCGCAGATTCGGCGCACCGGCGTCGAGCGCGGCAAGATCACGCGCACGACCGACGACGGTCGCCCGGAAGAGATTTCCTACGAGCGTACCTTCAAGCGCGGCGAGACCTTCGACAAGGACAAAATCCGGCTCGACCAGCACCTGCCCTCGATTCAGTATTCGCTCATCTATAGCGGCGGCAAGGTCTTCGGCGTGCTTCAAGGCTCGACCTTCACGCCGAAGCAGCAGGACGTAACGGCCATCCTCTCCGACCGCGTGCACGGCCTGGACGCCCTGCTTCGCTACCAGGAGGCCGGCGCGACCGTCAAACTCGCCGGCAAGGACAGCCAGAAGGGACTCGACCTCTGGATGCTCGACTTGACGGACAAGGAAGGCAACCTGACGCGCTACTACGTCAGCGCGAAGTTCTGGCGCGTCCTCTGGCTGGAGTACGAGGAGAAGGCGGGCGCGGACGCCAAGCCCGTCAAGTACAGGCGCAGCTTCCACGACTACCGCGCCGTCCAAGGCACGCTGGTTCCGTACCGCTCCGTGCTCTACGAGGGCGACAAGCTGGTCGAGGAGTCGCAGGTGCTGACCGTGACCTATGGCGTGAAGACCGAGGACTCGGTCTTCGAGAATTCGGAAGCCGCTTCGTCCTGAACCTGAACCGTTCCGAAGAGTAATCAACCTCTCGCCGCGCCCGCGAACGTTTGAAGACACCTCTTGCCGCTCGTCGGCTCGCCGCTCCCGAAATCGGAGCTGATAAACATTTGATGGACGATTTCGGAAGTCATGTGATAGTATCCCGCCACTTCTTCAACGTCGTTTGAAAGGGTTTCAGTCAGGTATCTGCCCTGCGCGGAGGCCGCCGGCTCGCGCCACGCGTCCCGCACAAACCGAGCACGATCATTCGGGGTTTCGTCCTTGTCGGTCGCTCCCTGGCCCGAAGTCAGTTCTCCAATGCCTGGGACGGTGTTTTTAAACTCAGCCGGAAAGCCCCGCCCGCAGCGGCGCGGGCCGACGCGGCGATGACGCTTGAGGTCTTTGCCCGATTATGGAAGCACAACTCGCGACGCGCCCCGACACGAAACTGGAAACACTCTCGGTCAACACCATCCGCACGCTCGCGATGGACGCCGTGCAGGCCGCAAATAGCGGCCACCCCGGCACGCCGATGGCGATGGCCCCCGTGGCCTACCTGCTCTGGAACGAGATACTGCGCTTCGACCCCGACGACCCCATCTGGCCCAACCGCGACCGCTTCGTCCTCTCGATGGGCCACGCCTCGATGCTCCTCTACTCGATGCTCCACCTGACGGGCGTCAAGGCCGTCAACCCGCAGTACGAAGTGCTCGGCCAGCCCTCGGTCACGCTCGAAGACATCAAGAGCTTCCGCCAGCTCGACAGCCGCTGCCCCGGCCACCCCGAATACCGCTGGACTTCCGGCATCGAGACGACGACGGGGCCGCTCGGACAAGGAATCGCGACGAGCGTCGGCATGGCGATAGCCTCGAAGTGGCTCGCGTCTTACTTCAACCGTGAAGGCTTCGAGATGTTCGACTTCAGAACTTACGCGCTCTGCGGCGACGGCTGCATGATGGAGGGCATCTCGCACGAGGCCGCGTCTCTGGCCGGCCACCTCAAGCTCGACAACCTCTGCTGGATTTACGACAACAACAAGATCACCATCGAGGGCAACACCGCCTGGGCCTTCAGCGACGACGTGGCGACGCGCTTCGTCGGCTACGGCTGGAACGTCACGCGCGTCGGCGACGCCAACGACCTCGACATGCTCCGCCGCGCCTTTCAAGTGGCGAAGAGGGAGCGTGACCGACCGACGCTCATCATCGTTGACAGCCACATCGCCTGGGGCGCTCCGAACAAGCAGGACACGCACGCCGCCCACGGCGAGCCGCTCGGCGAGGAGGAGATTCGCCTGACGAAGCGCGCCTACGGCTGGCCTGAAGACGCCAAGTTCCTCGTGCCGGATGAAGTCCGGGAGAACTTCCGTGAGGGAATCGGCACGCGCGGCAAGCAGTTGCGCGACCGGTGGCTCGCGAAGTTCGAGGAGTACAGGGGGGCTTACCCAGAACTCGCCGACCAACTCGTCCGCATGCAAAAGCGCGAGCTGCCCGACGGCTGGGACAAAGACATCCCCACGTTCCCGGCGGACGCGAAAGGCGTCGCGGGCCGCGACGCTTCGGCGAAGGTCTTGAACGCGATTGCCAAAAACGTCCCCTGGCTCATCGGCGGCTCGGCAGACCTCGCGCCCTCGACCAAGACGCGCCTCACCTTCGACGGCGCGGGCGACTTCACCGCCGACGAAGACGAAGCCAAAGGCCGCTGGTACGGCGGGCGCAACTTCCACTTCGGCATCCGCGAGCACGAGATGACGGCCATCCTCAACGGCCTCGCGCTCTCGAAGCTGCGCCCCTACGGCTCCGGCTTCCTCATCTTCTCCGACTACGCGCGCGGCGGCATACGCCTCGGCGCGATCATGGAAATCCCGACCATACACATCTTCACACACGACTCCATCGGCGTCGGCGAAGACGGCCCCACACACCAGCCTGTCGAACAACTCGCAAGCCTTCGCGCCATCCCCGGCCTCCTCGTCTTCCGCCCCGGCGACGCCAACGAGTGCGCCGAAAGCTGGCGCTTCATCATGCGGCTCAAGCACGAGCCGGCCGTGCTCATCCTCAGCCGCCAGGCCCTGCCAACGCTCGACCGTACACGTTACGCGAGCGCCGAAGGCACACACCGCGGCGGCTACGTGCTCGCAGACTCTGCGGGCGACGGCGCGCAGCCCGAAGTGATCCTCATGGCGACGGGGTCTGAGGTGGGCCTTTGCGTCGAGGCACACGAAAAGCTCGTCGCCGACGGAATAAAAGCGCGCGTCGTAAGCATCCCGTCGTGGGAAGTCTTCGAGCACCAGCCGGACGACTACAAGGAGAGCGTCATCCCTTCGTCAGTGCGCGCGCGCGTTGCGGTCGAGCAGGCCGCGCGCTTCGGCTGGCAGCGCTACACAACCAACAACGACCAGATCATCGGCATGAAGACCTTCGGCGCGAGCGCGCCGCTCAAGGAGCTGACCAAGAAGTTCGGCTTCACCGTCGAGAACGTGGTCGAGACGGCGAAGAGGGAGATTGAGAAAAACAGAGTCCAGCCGTAAGCCAGTGTTCAGAGTTCACGCTTGAGCGTCTGCTTTCGCCGATGGGAGCAGCCTGAAGGCCGCAGCTCTGAACCTCGGAGTTTGAGGAGCTTTTTTATGACCAACCGACTAACTGAAATCATGCAGCTCGGCCAGTCAATCTGGTACGACAACATCCGCCGCGCGATGCTCACCTCCGGCGACCTGAAGACGAAGATCGAGGAGGACGACCTGCGGGGCGTCACCTCGAACCCGACCATCTTCGAGAAGGCCATCACCGGCTCGACCGACTACGACGAGCAGCTCCGCCAGCTCGTCCAGGCCGGCAAGAATGTGGGCGAGATTTACGAAGACCTCGTCGTCCAGGACATCGGCAACGCCGCCGACATACTGAAGCCCGTCTATGACAAGACCGACGGCATTGACGGCTACATCAGCCTCGAAGTCAACCCCGGCCTCGCCTACAAGACGCAGGAGACGATTGAAGAGGCGACGCGCCTCTTCGAGCGCCTGGGCCGCAAGAACGTGATGATTAAAATCCCTGCGGCGCAGGAGGGCTTGCCCGCCATCGAGGAGTGTATCTATCGCGGCATCAACATCAACGTCACGATGATCTTCTCGATTGAGAACTACGAGCAGGTCGCCGAGGCATTCATCAAGGGGCTTGAGCGGCGCGCGGCGGAAGGCAAACCGGTTGACCACATCGCCTCGGTCGCCAGCTTCTTCGTCTCGCGCGTGGACACGGCGATTGACAAAGACCTCGAATACAAGGCGCGACACGCCGAGTCGCCTGAAGAAAAGACGCGGCTCGAAGGCTTGCTCGGCAAGGCCGCGGTCGCGAACGCGAAGCTCGCCTACCGGAAGTTCAAAGAGATATTCCACGGCCCGCGCTTCGCCGAACTCAAGTCGAAAGGCGCGCAGGTGCAGCGCTGCCTCTGGGCCTCGACGGGGACGAAGAACCCGAACTACTCCGACGTGCTCTACGTGGATAACCTCATCGGGCCTGAGACGGTCAACACCGTCCCGCCCGCGACCTACACGGCCATCCGCGACCACGGCCAGGTGGCGCTCACGCTCGAAGAGGGAATTGCGGAGTGCCGCGCGCTCTTCGACCAACTGCGCGACGTAGGCATAGACATCAAGGCCGTCACCGAGAAGCTACAGAAGGACGGGCTTGACGCCTTCGTCACCTCCTTCGACACGCTCGCCGAAAGTATCGAGTCGAAGCGCGACGCCGTGCTCTCCGGCATCAACGAAAGGTTGACAGCCTCCCTGGGAAAATATTCTGACGCCGTGAGCGCCGCCATCAAGGAAGCAGACAAAGGCGACGTTATGCGGCGGATTTGGCGCAAGGACGCCTCGCTCTGGAAGCAGGACGAAGCGCACCAGAAGATCATCAAGAACGCGCTCGGCTGGCTGACCGTGCCCGACATGATGATCGGCGTCGAAGACGACCTCGTCGCCTTCGCCGACCGCATCCGCGGCGTGCGCGAGTTCAAGCACGTCATGGTCTGCGGCATGGGCGGCTCGTCGCTCTGCCCCGAAGTCTTGCGACAGACCTTCGGCAAGCAGGAGGGCTACCCGGAACTGCTCGTCCTGGATTCGACCGACCCTGACGCCTTCTCCGACATCGCCGACCAGATAGACATCACGCACTGTCTCTTCATCATCTCCTCGAAGTCCGGCACGACGACCGAGCCGCTGGTCTTTTACAAATACTGGTATGACCAGGTGGGCCGACGTAAAGAGAACCCCGGCGAGTGCTTCGTCGCCGTCACAGACCCCGGCACGAAGATGGAGGCCGACGCCACCGGCGACCACTTCAAGCGCATCTTCCTCAACCCGCCCGACATCGGCGGTCGCTACTCGGCGCTCTCCTACTTCGGCATGGTTCCGGCGGCGCTCTCGGGGATAGATGTCAAGAAGCTGCTCGACCGCGCCGAGCGCATCGTCCATTCGTGCGCGTCGGTCGTGCCCGCGGGCGAGAACCCCGGCGCGAAGCTCGGCGCGATCATGGGCGAGTGCGCGAAGGCGGGCCGCGACAAGTGCACGATCATCTGCGACCCGAAGATTGCCTCGTTCGGTCTCTGGGTCGAACAACTGCTCGCCGAGAGCACGGGCAAGGAGGGGCGCGGGATTGTGCCGATTGCGGGCGAGACGCTCGGCTCGCCGTCGGTTTACGGCGACGACCGCCTGTTCGTCTCCATCGCCGTCGAAAAACTCGACAGCGAGACCGAGTCGAAGCTGAAGGCGCTCGAAGCCGCCGGCCACCCCGTCGTTTATCGAACGCTGACGGACATCTACGATCTCGGCGAAGAGTTCTTCCTCTGGGAGATCGCGACGGCGTTCGCGGGCTGGCGCATCGGCATCAACCCGTTCGACCAGCCGAACGTGCAGGAGTCGAAGGACGCGACCAAAGAATTCCTCGAAGCCTTCACGCGCGACGGCAAGCTGCCAGAGCAGTCCGTAGTCGCCAACGACGGCACGCTCACCATCTACGCCGACGACAAAACTATCTCCGCGCTCTCGGCTTCCAGCGTCGGCGACGCCATCAAGGCACATCTGGCGCGAGTAAAGCCGGGCGACTACATCGCCATGCTCGACTACATCGAGGAGACGCCGGAGCACGAGGCCGAGATTCAGGCGATCCGCACGCAGATGCGCGACGCGACACGTTGCGCGACGACGACCGGCTACGGCCCACGCTTCCTGCACTCGACTGGGCAGCTCCACAAGGGCGGCCCGGCCACGGGCGTCTTCCTGCAAGTCACCGCGCCCGACACGAAGGACTTGCCCATACCCGGCGTGCCCTACACCTTCAGCACCTTGAAGCAGGCGCAGGCCCTCGGCGATTTCCGCTCGCTCTCGACCCGTGGCCGCCGCGCCATCCGCGTTGACCTCGGCTCGGACGTGCTCGCCGGACTCAAGCGCCTGCACGAGTACGTCGGTGAGGCTTTGCCCGTTTCGGGCGCGACGGGGGCTTGATAGAAATGCGGAATGACGAATGATGAATGATGAATGAAAGCGAGTCTAACGTTAGGGAACGGGAGAAGCGCGACCTTTAAGTAAGAACCAAGTCCTTTGCTTTGCGGATTGTGCGTCTATACTGTTCTCTTCCGAAGACGACCGAGGCGCAGGTTCTCGGAAGACAGTTGCTCAGGAGCGGCACATCTGTGGGAGCGCACTACCGAGAGGCTATGAGGGCAAGGTCGGTTGCAGAGTTCATTAGCAAAGTTGAGGGCGGGTTGCAGGAGCTTGAAGAGACTTCTTACTGGCTAGAGCTTCTAGTCGAAAGCGAAATCATCCCGGAGACTCGACTGTCAAATTTGCTCCAGGAGGCGAACGAGATTACGGCAATGCTTGTTTCCTCCGCGCGAACTGCTAAAGAGCGACGCTCAAGCTGAGCTATATTCATCATTCATCATTCCGCATTCATCATTTCAGAAGAGGAAAAGACAATGGCTACACCAGAACAGACACCGAAGACGGCTCAGGTCGGCATGATCGGCCTCGCCGTGATGGGCGAGAATTTGGCGCGCAACATCGAGCGCAACGGCTACTCGGTCGCCGTCTATAACCGTCCGCCGAGCAAGGACGAACCCGACCGCGTCTCGAAGTTCATGGAAGAGAACGCGGGCAAACAGTTCATCGGCACGCGCACGCCCGAAGAGTTCATCAAGGCTTTGGAGCGCCCACGCAAGATCATCCTTCTGGTCAAGGCGGGCGATCCGGTTGACTGGACGGTCGAGCAGATCAAGCCCTATCTCGACAAGGGCGACATCATCATTGACGGCGGCAACTCCTACTTCATGGACACCGAGCGCCGCGAGAAGCAGTTGAAGGCGGAGGGCCTCAACTTCATCGGCTCCGGCGTCTCCGGCGGCGAGAAGGGCGCGCTGTGGGGGCCTTCCCTGATGCCGGGAGGTGACCGCGACGCCTACGAGCAGATTCGTCCCATCTGGGAGGCCATCGCCGCCAAGGTTGACGACGGCCCGTGCGTCACATACATCGGGCCGGGCGGCGCGGGCCACTACGTCAAGATGGTGCACAACGGCATCGAGTACGGCGACATGCAGCTCATCGCCGAAAGCTACGACATGATGCGGCGCGTCCTCGGCATGTCGGCCCTGGAGATGGCCGACGTGTTCGACGAGTGGAACCGCGGCGACCTCGAATCGTTCCTCATCGAGATCACGGCGAAAATCTTGCGCGTCAAAGACCCGGAGACCGGCAAGCCACTCGTTGATTTGATCCTCGACAAGGCCGGGCAGAAGGGCACGGGCAAGTGGACGAGTGCCATCGCCCTCGACCTCGGCGTCATCACGCCGACGATTGACGCAGCCGTTGACACGCGCAACATCTCCTCGCGCAAGGACGAGCGCGTCGAGGCGAGCAAGGAGATCAAGGGGCCTGCGGACGGCAAGTACACGGGCGACCGCAAGGAGATGATCGCGGCCATCCACGACGCGCTCTACGCCTCGAAGATTTGCTCCTACGCGCAGGGGATGAATCTCATCAAGGCCGGCTCGGATCATTTCAACTGGGGCATCAACCTCGGCGAGTGCGCGCGCATCTGGAAGGGCGGCTGCATTATCCGCGCGAGGTTCCTCGGCAAGATCAAGCAAGCCTACGACCGCCGCGCCGACTTGCCGAACCTTTTGCTCGACCCCGAATTCAACGCTTACATCCAGGGCGCGCAAAGTAACTGGCGGCGGGCCGTCACCGCCGCGATGCAGGCGGGCATCCCCGCGCCCGGCATGGCGGCCTCCATCAGCTACTTCGACGCCTACCGGACGGCGGAACTCCCGCTCAATCTCACGCAGGCGCAGCGCGACTTCTTCGGCTCGCACACATACGAGCGCGTGGACAAGCCCGGCGAGGGCGCGATCCACACGGAGTGGGAAGAGTTGTTGGAGAAGCAGGGAGATAAATGATGAGTGATGAATGCAGAATGATGAGTGAAGACAAAAGACGAGGGCCTTGGTTTTAATTCATCACTCATCATTCCGCATTCATCACTTCGCTCTTATGCCGTGCGGTTTTGTGCTGGTCATCAATGAAACAGTCTGAAAATTTGATTGGCGCGTCACCGCACGGCTCCAGTTTGAAAGAAATGATGAATGTGGAATGATGAATGATGAATTCAAAGCAGGTTCTTAATTCATCATTCATCATTCCACATTCATCATTTCCCTTGAGGGTTGAAGATGCAAGCAGCGACAGTTGTTGAGAACCCGATGCGGGCGGGGATGCGTCTTGAGCGGACGGCTGAGCCGTGCGCGGTCGTCATCTTCGGCGCGTCGGGCGACCTCGCCAAGCGGAAGCTCATCCCGGCGCTCTACCGTCTCGTGCAGGAGCACCTGCTGCCCGCCGAGTTCGCCATCATCGGCCTGGGCCGCACGGCGATGACGGACGAGGAGTTCCGCGACAAGATGAAGGCTTCGGTCGTCGAGTTCTCGGAGGCCAAGAGCGTTGACGAGGAGGTGTGGCAGTCGTTCGCCGGGGGGATGCAGTTCCTGCCGTCGAACATTGACCAGCCCGAATGCTACGGCGAACTCGCCAAGCTGCTCGAACAGGTTGACAAGGAGCACGGCACACAAGGGAACCGCCTCTTCTACCTCTCGGTCGCGCCGGAGTTCTACGCCGAGGCGGTCAGACAGTTGGGCGAGGCGGGCCTGACCAAACAGGACAAGGGCTGGGTTCGCGTCATCATCGAGAAGCCCTTTGGCACGAGCCTCGACAGCGCGCGCGAGCTGAACCAGCAAATCCTCCGCTACCTCGACGAGTCGCAGATTTACCGCATTGACCACTACCTCGGCAAAGAGACCGTCCAGAACCTTCTGGTCTTCCGCTTCGCCAACGGCATCTACGAGCCGCTTTGGAACCGGCAGTACATTGACCACGTCCAGATCACGAACGCCGAAACGGTGGGCGTCGAGGGGCGCGGCGGCTACTATGAGAAGTCGGGTGTCGTGCGCGACATGATTCAGAACCACGTCTTCCAGGTTCTCTCGATAGTCGCGATGGAGCCGCCCGCGTCGCTCTCGTCCGAGGACGTGCGCGACGAGAAGATCAAGGCGATGCACTCGGCGCGGGCGTTCACGCCGGAGCGCGTCGCCGCCGAGTGCGTGCGCGGGCAGTACGGCGCTGGGTCAATCGGCGGCAAGCCCGTGCCCGGCTATCGAGAGGAGCAGGGCGTCGCGCCCGACTCGACCACCGAGACCTTCGCGATGGTGACGATGTGGTTCGACAACTGGCGCTGGTCGGGCGTGCCTTTCTACATACGTTCGGGTAAGCGCCTCGCCAAGCGCGTCACCGAGATCGCCATCCAGTTCCGCCAAGTGCCGCACCAGCTCTTCGGCGCAGCGGCGATGGAGCAGGTCTCGCCGAACCAGCTCGTCATACGCATCCAGCCCGACGAAGGCATCACGATGCGCGTCGCCGCGAAAGTACCGGGGCAGGTCACGCGCATCCGCGATGTGAACATGGACTTCCGCTACGGCGCGTCCTTCGGCGTCCAGCTCGCCGAAGCCTACGAACGGCTCATCCTCGACTGCATCCTCGGCGATTCCACTCTGTACGCGCGCAAGGACATGACCGAGCGCGGCTGGGAGATCGTCATGCCGATACTCGACTACTGGGCCGCGCGCAAGTCGGAGGCCGACTTCCCCAACTACGAGGCCGGCTCCTGGGGGCCGGAAGAGTCCTTCCACATCCTGGAACAGCAGGGGCGGCACTGGCGAAGACCCTAAAAGCCGTGAACCGTGAACCGTAAACCGTGACGAGAGAAGAGCAGTTCTTACTTGTTACCGTTCACAGTTCGCGGCACGCGGCTCTTACTCGTCACGGTTTACGGTTCACGGTTTACGCGTATGGAAACACAAGCGAGCACGACACAGGTTCCTGTCGCTAAGGGCGTGGACGCGGCGAGGCTCGAAAAGGAGTTGGCGCGGATGTGGGCGGAGATGTCCGCGTCGAAGGGCGACGGGCAGGCGGCGGGGGTGGTGCGCGCGTGCGTGCTCAACCTCGTCGTCTATGTGGCGGGCAAGGAGGAGTGCCCGGAGGTGAACGACCTGCTCGAAGACGTGGTCGAGCGCCACCCGTGCCGCGCCGTCCTCCTCGTCGTTAACCGGGCCGCGACGGAGCCTCGGCTCGAAGCCTTCGTTTCGACGCGCTGCCAGCTCTCCGCGCCCGCCGCGAAGCGTATTTGCGGCGAGCAGATCACCATCGAGGCGGACGGCCCAGTCGTTGACACGGCCTCGACCGCCGTCACGCCGCTGCTCGTGCCCGACGTGCCGGTCTTCCTCTGGTGGAAGGACATCCCGCACTACGAGGACAAGCTCTTCGACCGGCTCGCGGAGATGTCCGACCGCGTCGTCATTGACTCGGCCTCGTTCGACCACCCGCACAAGGACATGCTGCGGCTCGCAGAGATTCTGAAGGAAGGAAACTTGCGCGTGAGCGACCTCAACTGGGGCCGGCTCACTTCGTGGCGCTCGCTCGTCGCCAGCTTCTGGGACGTGGCCGACTACCGGCAGTCGCTCGCGCAGATCGAGCGCGTCGCAATCGAGTACGACCCGCCCGACGCCTCGCACGACGAGATCGCGCCGAAGGCCCTGCTCGCCCTCGGCTGGATCGCCTCGTGCCTCGGCTGGGAGGTTTTGGCCGACGACTCTTCGTTGGAAGCGGGACGCGCGCATTTTAAGTTGAGTGACGGCGGGCGCGAGATCGAGGCCGTGCTGGCGGCGACGGACGACGTGGCGGGCCGCGACGGAATGATTACGTCGCTCACGCTCAGAACGGCGGCGGGCGACGAGTTCTTCGTCGTGTTGCGGCACAACGAAGGCAAGCTCGAAACGGGCGCGCGGCTCGGCGGCGACGGGCAGAAGGTCGGTCGCGTGCTCGCCTACGAAGCGCGGAGCGAGGGGCAGCGCCTGAGCGCCGAGCTGGACATCCTCTCGCGCGACGAGGTCTTCGAGAGCGCCGCCGAGGTCGCGGCGCGGATGCTTTCGTCGGTCGCCGTGTAAAATGACTTTTGAGTCCGAGCGTGGAAAGGGAACTCGCCAACCGAGAATGATAATCGCGGGAGACATCGGGGGGACGAAGACCAACGTCGCACTGTTCGAGGCCGAAGGGCAGAGTCTCGGTCGTGTGGTCGTGCAGCAGAGCTTTCCGAGCGGCAAGTACGACTCGCTCGAAGCCATCCTCGCCGAGTTCGTCGGCGCGAACAAGCCGGGGCCTCTCACGCGCGCCTGCTTCGGCGTCGCCGGGCCGGTCTCCGGCGGGCGCGCCGAAACCTCGAACCTCGCCTGGCACGTCCGCAGCGATAAGCTTGCCGAGACCCTGGGCGTCGGCCACGTCGGCCTCATCAACGACCTCGAAGCGACGGCCTACGGCATCGAGGGGCTGAGGCCCGAACAGCTCTACACGCTCAACGAGGGGGACGCCACGCGACAGGGCCACCGCGCGCTCATCGCCGCCGGCACGGGCCTCGGCATGGCCGGGATTTTCTTCGACGGCCAGCGCTACTACCCGATGGCCTCCGAGGGCGGGCACGTGGACTTCGCCCCGCGCAACGAGGAGGAGTTTCGGATGCTCGTCTATCTCCGGGAGCGACTCGGCGGGCGCGTCTCCTATGAGCGCGTGCTCTCAGGGATGGGCCTCTTCAACATCTACTCCTTCCTCCGCGACACGGGCTACGCGGAAGAGCCGGCGTGGCTCGCGGAAGAGATCAGGAGCGGCGACAAGACGGCGGCGGTCTCGCGCGCGGGCCTCGCCGGCAAGTCAGACCTGGCCGCGAAGGCGCTGGACATGCTCGTCGAACTCTACGGCGCGATGGCCGGAAACCTCGCGCTCCTCCTGAAGCCTTTGGGTGGCCTCTACGTCGGCGGCGGCATCGCGCCGAAGATCATCGAGAAGCTGAAGGACGGTAAGTTCATGCGCAACTACAGCGACAAGGGGCGCATGTCCGGCCTCGTCAACTCCATCCCCGTGCGCGTCATCCTCGACGACAAGACGGCGCTCTACGGGGCCGCGCGCTGCGCGCTCCTTGAAGAAGTTTGAGACCACATGCAGACCGACGAACCCGCTCCGAACGTACAGGTCTTCGACGACCCCGAACAGGTCGCGCGCGAAGCGGCGGGCCTCTTCGTCCGCCTCTCAATCGAGGCCATCAGCACGCGCGGCAGCTTCAGTGTCGCACTCTCCGGCGGCTCGACGCCGCGCAGAATCTACGAGCTGCTCGCGAGCGACGACTATCGCACGCAGGTCTCCTGGCCCGGCGTCCACGTCTTCTTCGGCGACGAGCGCACCGTCCCGCCCGACCACGCCGACAGCAACTACCGCATGGCGAACGAGACGATGCTCTCGCTCGTGCCAGTCCCGGCGAAGAACGTCCACCGGATGAACGGCGTCGGCGACGCGGCGGCCAGCGCGAGCGAGTACGAGTCTGAGCTACGCGCCTTCTTCGGCGACCTGGCTTGGCCGCGCCTCGACCTCGTCATGCTCGGCATGGGCGACGACGGCCACACGGCCTCGCTCTTCCCCGGCAGCGCCGCTCTCGAAGAGCAACAAGCTTGGGTCGTCGCCAACTGGGTCGAGAAGTTCCAGACGTGGCGCATCACGCTCACGGCCCCGGCCATCAACGCCGCCCGCCGCGTCCTCTTCCTCGTCACCGGCGCGGGCAAGGCCGACCGCCTGCGCGAAGTCTTGAAGGGCGAGCGCGACCCCGCGCGGCTACCTTCGCAACTGATCCAGCCGCGCGACGGCACGCTCGAATGGCTCGTTGACCGCGCGGCGGCGGCAAAACTGTAAACATTGATTGGGGATTGATGGCTAAGGTGAAAAGGTGAAAAGGGGAAGAGGGGAAAGGGAGAAGAAATTCCTTTTCCCCTTTTAACCTTTTACCCCGGCTTTCAAAGATGCCGAGCAAAGAACAAGAGAGGCTGCGCGAGCCGTACAAAACGCCCGTCGCCCCTTGGCGCAAGTGGGGGCCTTACGTCTCCGAGCGCGCGTGGGGGACGGTGCGCGAGGACTACTCGGCGGGCGGCGACGCCTGGGGCTACTTCCCGCACGACCACGCGCGCTCGCGCGCCTACCGCTGGGGCGAGGACGGCATCGCCGGCATCTGCGACCGTTACCAGGTTCTCTGCTTCTCGCTCGCGCTCTGGAACGGGCGCGACCCAATCCTTAAAGAGCGTATGTTCGGCTGCGTCGGCTCCGAGGCGAATCACGGCGAGGACGTGAAGGAGTATTACTTCTACCTCGACTCCACTCCGACCCACTCCTACATGAAGTTCCTCTACAAGTACCCGCAAGCCGAGTACCCGTATGAAAAACTGATTCACGAGAACCGCGCGCGCCGCGGCGGCGGGCCGGAGTACGAGTTGCTGGACACAGGCGTCTTCGAGGATAACAGGTACTTCGACGTGTTCGTCGAGTACGCGAAGTCCGACTCGGAAGACATCTGCATCCGCATCGAGGCTTTCAACCGCGGCCCCCTTGACGCGCCGCTCCACATACTCCCGCACCTCTGGTTCCGAAACACCTGGGCCTGGTGGCCCGACGCGCGGCCCGAACCCTCCATCACGCTCGGCCCTCCGGGCGAAGAGTTTACGTGTTTGAAGGCGAGCGACGAGAGGGTCGGCCCCGTGCCCGGTCTCCCGTTCGAGTACCAGCTCGGCGCGCGCTACCTCTACGCGGAGGAGGGCGGCGTGCCGCTCTTCACCTTCAACGAGACGAACAACTCGCGCGTCTGGGGGCAGTCCGCCGTGAGCCGAAAGCCTCACGTTAAAGACGCCTTCCACGCTTACGTTGTCGCAGGAGAGCGCGCGGCGGTCAATCCCGAACCGACGGGGACAAAAGCCTGTCTCCACTACGCGGGGTTGAACGTCCCGTCTGGCGGCTCGGTCGTCGTGCGCCTGCGCCTGTCGGACAAACTGTTGGTCGAGCCGTTGCGAGACGCCGACGACATCATCGCGACGCGGCGGCGCGAGGCCGACGAGTTCTACGACGAGATTCAACCGCCGAAGGCGAGCGAGGACGAGCGGCGCGTGCAGCGGCAGGCGCTCGCGGGAATGCTCTGGACGAAGCAGATTTACATCTACGACGTGCACGTCTGGCTCGACGGCGACAACCCCGCGTGGCCGCCGCCCGAATCGCGCAAGGCGATGCGCAACTCGCACTGGAAGCACCTCAATTCGATGCGCGTCCTCTCGATGCCGGACAAGTGGGAGTACCCCTGGTTCGCCGCGTGGGATTTGGCCTTCCACTGCGTCCCGCTCGCGCTCGTTGACCCGGAGTTTGCCAAAGACCAGTTGTGGCTTCTGCTCTTCGAGCAGTTCCAGCACCCGAACGGGCAGATTCCCGCATACGAGTGGGAGTTCTCAGACCTCAACCCGCCCGTCCACGCGTGGGCCGTCTGGCGCGTCTATAACATGGATCGCGTCCGAACAGGCGTGGCCGACCGGCGCTTCCTTGAAAAGTGCTTTCACAAACTGCTCATCAACTTCGCCTGGTGGGTGAACAAGGTTGACAGCCAGGGCAACAACGTCTTCGAGGGCGGCTTCCTCGGACTCGACAACATCACGGTCGTTGACCGTAGCCAGCCTTTGCCCTTCGGCGCGCGGCTGGAGCAGTCGGACGCGACCGGCTGGATGGGAATGTTCTGCCTCAACCTCATGCGCATCGCGCTCGAATTGGCGAGGGAGAACAAGGCTTACGAAGGTCTGGCGACGAAATTCTTCCAGCACTACGCCTACATCGGCGCGGCCATGAAGCACATGGGCGGGCGGGACTTTCAGCTCTGGGACGAGCAGGACAAGTTCTTCTACGACGTTCTGCGCTACGCCGACGGCACTTACAAAAAGTTCCGCGTCCGCTCGCTCGTCGGCCTCATCCCGCTCTACGCCATCGAGCGCCTCGAAGAAGACTGGATCGAGCCGTTCCCTGAATTCCGCTCGAACCTCCACTGGTTCCTCGACAACCGTCAGGACATCGTGCAGCGCTGCGTGACCACGGTCGAGCGCGACGGCAAGCGCGTCCACGTCCTCGCCATCGTCAACCCCGAACAGATGCGCGGGCTGTTGGAGCGCGTCTGGGACCCTTCGGAATTCCGCTCCGACTACGGTCTGCGCAGCCTCTCGAAGTTCCACGAGCGACACCCGTTCAGCTTCGGCGACGCGCAGGTCGGCTACGATCCGGCGGAGTCGAAAGAGATGCTCAAAGGCGGCAACTCCAACTGGCGCGGCCCCGTCTGGTTCCCCACGTCGTTTATGATGATCGAGTCTCTGCGCAAGCTCGGCAAGGCTTACGGCCCGCAGTTCGCGGTTGACAGCCCCGTCCCAGGCGAGCCGGACGTGACGCTCGACGAGATTGCGCGCGGCTTCGCCGACCGACTCATCCGCATCTTCACGCGCGACGGCGAAGGCCGCAGGGCCGTGCACGGCTGGTACGGCAAATTTCAAGACGACCCGCACTGGCGCGACCTCTTGCTCTTCTACGAATACTTCCACGGCGACACCGGCATGGGCCTCGGCGCGTCGCACCAGACGGGATGGTCTGGCCTCGTCGCCTCGCTCATTGACGAGTGGCGCAAGTGAGAAAGGAAGTGATGAGTGATGAGTGATGAGAAAAACGAGGCGGCCGTCTTTTCTCATCACTCATCACTTATCACTTGGATGTACTTATGGCCGCACATCTCGACCCTTCAGAGATGACGCTCCTCCAGGCGCTCGCCGCGCGCTACCCGACGGCAGACCTCGCGCTGGCGGAGGCCGCGGCGTTGCGCGCATCACTCCTGTTGCCGAAGGGCACAGTCCACGTCGTCAGCGACGTGCACGGCGAGTACAAGAAGCTCCGTCACATCATCAACAACGCCTCCGGCTCTTTGCGCCCGCTCGTCGAGACGCTGTTCGCTGACGAGATGACGGCGGAAGAGATTCAGCAACTCCTCGCTACGATCTACTACCCGCACGAGGCCATCGAATACTGGCGTCCGGCGTTCTCCCAACCGGAGCGGCGGCGCGAGTTCGTGCGCCGCATGTTGCGCCGTCAGTTCCGCATCGTGCGCGCGCTCGCCTCAAGCCGCCGCCTCTCCGACCTCAGAGAGCTTTTCCCGCCCGAGCGCCGCGAGCTTTTCGAGGAGCTTCTATTCGAGCCTCTGACCGGGCGCGGCGCTGTGTACGTTGACGAGATGATCGAGACGCTCTCGCTCCACGACCGCGACCTCTCGGCAGTCCGCGCCGCCTCGCGCCTCGTGCGCGACCTCTCGGTCTCGGAGATCGTCGTCGCCGGAGACCTCGGCGACCGCGGCCCCCGCCTCGACCGTGTTATTGATTACCTGCTTGAGCAGCCGCACGTCTCTTTCACGTGGGGCAATCACGACGCCTCGTGGATGGGCGCGTGCCTCGGCCACACGGCGCTCATCGCCACGGTGCTGCGCATCTCTTTGCGCTACCGGCGGCTCTCGCAGCTCGAAGAGGGCTACGGCGTCATCGTCGCCCCGCTCGAACGCCTCGCGCGCACCGCCTACGCCGACGACCCCGCCGAACGCTTCAAGACGAAGGGCACGGGCCTGCGCGACGACCTCCTGATGGCGCGCATGCAGAAGGCCGCCGCCGTCATGCAGTTCAAGCTCGAAGGCCAGGTCGTCAAACGCCACCCCGAATGGTTGATGGAGCAACGCAACCTCCTTCACCGAATCAACCTCGCCGAAGGGAAGGTCGGAGTGGACGGTCGCACGTACAGGATGCTCGACACGCATCTGCCGACGCTCGACCCGGCAGACCCTTACGCGCTCAACGCTGAAGAGCAGGCTTGCATGGATCGCCTACGGCAGTCGTTCGTCTCAAGCTCGCGCCTCTGGCATCACATGCTGGCGGTCGTCCGCTCCGGCGCGATGTGGCTCCGCCGCGACCAGGCGCTCATCTTCCACGGATGCGTGCCCGTGGACGAGGAAGGGCAGTCGCTCTCGCTCGAAGTTGACGGCCAGGAGCGAGCCGGGCGCGGGCTGTTCGACGCGCTCGACCGCGTCGTGCGCCGCTGCTTCCGAAAGGGAGCGGAGGAGGCGAACGAGGATGCGGACTGGCTCTGGTATCTCTGGACTGGCCCGCGCTCGCCCCTCTTCGGCAAAGACCGCATGGCGACCTTCGAGACCTACTTCGTCGAGGACAAGGCCACGCACAAGGAGACGAAGAACCCCTACTTCCAGTTGATACAGAACGCGGACTTCTGCTCGCGCCTCGCGCGCGACTTCGGCGTCGAACGGGACGCGCTGATTGTGAACGGCCACGTCCCCGTCAAAGTCGAGAAGGGCGAGGAGCCGGTCAAGCGCGGCGGCAACGCCGTCACCATTGACGGCGCTTTCTCCGAAGCCTACGGCGACCGCGGCTACACGCTCATCCTCGCGCCCGAACGCATCGCCCTCGCCGAGCATCACCACTTCGAGTCCATCGCCGACGCCATCACCGCGGGCGCGGACATCGTTCCCAAAGTGGAGACCGTCCGCGCCTACGACCCGCCGCGCCGCGTCGCCGACACCGAAGAGGGCGAACGCCTCCGCCGACGCATCGCCGCCCTCGAACAACTCGCCGACGCATACGAGCAGGGGCTACTACTCGAAGACTCCGGCCCTCCGCACTGAATCAAACCTTCACACTAAGCCACAGCCTTTAAACAGCTTAGGTTAATGACTGCGGCCACTTCAGAGGCATCCGGCTAATCTTGACAAAAAAGTCAGGTATGTCTAGTATGGGTTCAGATTGAAGTTTCGCGGTCAACTTGCGGGTGCGTTTTATGAAGGTCTCGGCACGTGAAGAGTACGGTCTGCGCTGCCTCTTACAGCTCGCTGTTCTGGGCGAGGGCGAGTTTCTGACGCTCGCGCAGGTCGCCGAGCGTGAAGGGCTGTCGCAGGCGAACGCGGGCAAGGTGATGTGGCTTTTGAACAAGGCCGGGCTAGTCAGCTCGATCCGCGGGATGAAGGGCGGCTACCACTTGGCGCGGCCCGCCTCGGAGATTCGCCTGAGCGAGATCATCAAGGTGCTCGACGAGGATGCGGTCGAGGGACACTGCAAGAGCTACGCCGGCGTGCTCGACGCGTGCGTCCACACGAGCGACTGCGGCATCCGTTCCGTCATCGTCAACGTGCACGAGGTCGTCGAGCGCGCGCTGTCGAGTATCACGCTCGCGCAACTCATCGGCACGGAGCAGAAGGTTGATAACATGCTGCACCAGATTCAGGGCCTGCGACCGAGGGCCGAGACGGTGGGCGAACGCGCCTGAGTGAAGGTCTGCGATACCGCGGAGGTTAGGAAGCAATCATACGATGAGCACAATCGAGCTACTGACAAACCAGGAGTACAAGTACGGCTTCGTCACAGACATCGAGTCGGACGTGATCCCGAAGGGTCTGAACGAGGACACCGTCCGCCTCATCTCCGAGAAGAAGGGCGAGCCGGACTGGATGCTTGAGTTCCGCCTTAAGTCTTTCCGCCAGTGGCAGAAGATGGCGGAGCCGAAGCACTGGCCGAACATCAAGTACCCGGAAGTCAACTACCAGGACATCATCTACTACAGCGCGCCGAAGCCGAAAGGCACGAAGGCGAGTCTCGACGAGGTTGACCCGGAATTGCTCCGCACCTTCGAGAAGCTCGGCATCCCTCTGACCGAGCAGAAGCAGCTCGCGGGCGTCGCCGTGGACGCGGTCTTCGATTCCGTCTCGGTCGCGACGACGTACAAAGAAAAACTCAAGAAGCACGGCGTCATCTTCTGCTCTTTCACCGAGGCGATACGCGACCACGCCGAACTCGTCAAGAAGTACCTCGGCTCGGTCGTGCCCTACGGCGACAACTTCTTCGCGGCCCTCAACGGCGCGGTCTTCACGGACGGCTCATTCGTCTTCGTCCCCCGTGGCGTGCGCTGCCCGATGGAGTTGTCCACCTACTTCCGCATCAACAACCAGGAGTCCGGCCAGTTTGAGCGCACGCTCATCGTCGCCGAGGAGGGCGCATATGTCTCCTACCTCGAAGGCTGCACCGCGCCGAAGTTCGACAAGAACCAGTTGCACGCGGCTGTGGTCGAGCTGGTCGCGCTCGACGACGCCGAGATCAAGTATTCGACCGTGCAGAACTGGTACGCCGGCGACGAGGAAGGCAAGGGCGGCATCTACAACTTCGTCACCAAGCGCGGCAAGTGCGCCGGACGCAACTCCAAGATTTCGTGGACGCAGGTCGAGACCGGATCGGCCATCACCTGGAAATACCCTTCGTGCATCCTCCAGGGCGACAACTCCATCGGCGAGTTCTACTCGGTGGCACTAACGAACCACGCGCAGCAGGCCGACACCGGCACGAAGATGATCCACATCGGCAAGAACACGCGCTCGACAATCGTCTCCAAAGGCATCTCTGCGGGCAAGTCGAACAACTCTTACCGCGGCCTCGTCAAGGTCCTTCCGGGCGCGGAGGGCGCGCGCAACTACACGCAATGCGACTCGATGCTCATCGGCGGCAAGTCGGGCGCGAACACTTTCCCCTACATTGAGGTGATGAACAACACCGCCCGCGTCGAGCACGAGGCGACCACGTCGCGCATCAGCGAGGAGCAGTTGTTTTATTTACAGCAGCGCGGCATCTCGCAGGAGGACGCGGTCTCACTAATCATCAACGGCTTCTGCAAGGACGTGTTCCGCGAGCTGCCGATGGAGTTCGCCGTCGAGGCGCAGCGCCTGCTCGGCATGAAGCTTGAGAATAGTGTGGGGTAACAGCCGTGAACCGTGAGCCGTAAACCGTGAACCGTAAACCGTGACGAGTGGAAAGCAGGTTTTCTCTTGTCACGGTTTACGGTTCACGGTTCACGGCTCTCCGAAGGAGAGCGTAGTGTTAGAGATTCGTGATTTACACGCGACCGTTGAGGGCAAGGAAATCCTGCGCGGGATCAACCTGACGGTCAACAAGGGCGAGATTCACGCCATCATGGGGCCGAACGGGTCGGGGAAGTCAACGCTGGCGAAGATTCTGGCGGGCCACCCGGCATACGAGGTGACGAAGGGCGAAGTCCTCTTCGAGGGGCGCGACCTGCTCGAACTCGCGCCGGACGAGCGCGCGCGCGAAGGCATCTTCCTCGCGTTCCAGTATCCGGTCGAAGTGCCGGGCGTGTCGAACGCGCAGTTCCTGCGGCTCGCCTACAACGAGAAGCGCAAGCACCGAGGCGAGGAGGAGCTTGACCCTTTGGAGTTCAAAGACCTCCTGGCCGAGCGCGCGAAGATCGTCGAGATGGACGCGGGGCTGATGTCGCGCTCCGTGAACGAGGGCTTTTCGGGCGGCGAGAAGAAGCGCAACGAGATTTTGCAAATGGCCGTCCTCGAACCGAAGCTCGCCGTGCTCGACGAGACCGATTCGGGACTCGACATTGACGCCCTGCGCGTCGTCGCCGACGGCGTCAACAAGCTCAGAACGCCCGACAACGCCATCGTCCTCGTCACACACTACCAGCGGCTCCTCAACTACATCGTGCCCGACCGCGTGCACGTGCTCTACCGCGGGCGTATCGTCAGCTCCGGCGGCAAGGAGCTTGCATACGAGCTTGAGGAGAAGGGCTACGACTGGATAAAAGAAGCTGTCAGCGATCAGCAATCAGCAATCGGCGCTTGAGCGCCTTGAAGCTGATTGATAATCCGAACTCCGACCTTTGAAGAGAAAAAGAGCTGATAGCTGAACGCTGATTGCTGAAAGCTACGATGTCACAGGCCATAAAAGAACAGAACATTTACGCAGGAGCTTTCCGCGAGTTGTCCGCGCGCGACGGCGGGCCGTCGTGGGTCGCGCGTTTGCGCGAGGGCGCGTTCGAGCGCTTCGAGGAGACGGGCTTTCCGACGACCGACGAGGAAGACTGGAAGTACACGAACGTCGCGCCCATCGCGCGCAGTGAGTTTCAGCCCGCGCCGCCCGCCGCGGGCGCGGAGCTAGACCTTGCCGGGGCCGAGCCGTTCATCTACGCCGAAGCGCGGCAGAGCCGCCTCGTCTTCGTCAACGGGTGCTTCCGCCCCGACCTGTCTTCGCTCGAATCCGTCCCGCCCGGAGTCGTCGCCGCAGACCTCGCCGCGGCGCTGGCGGGCGAGCACGCGGGCGTCATCCGCGAGAATCTCGGACGACTCTCGGAACAGGGCGGCGACGCCTTCGCGGCGCTCAACACGGCCTTCCTCGGCGGCGGCGCATTCCTTTACGTTCCCGCCGGGGCGGAGGTAGAAGCGCCCGTGCAGTTGCTCTTCCTCTCCGCACCGACCGAGCCTGAGAGCGCAGCGTTCCCGCGCGTGCTCGTCGTCGCCGAACGCGACAGCCGGCTCGACATCATCGAATCTTACGCGGCGACGGAAGAGGCCGCCTACTTCACGGACGCCGTCGTCGAGGTCTTCGTCGGCGCGGGTGCGCGCGTCACGCACTACAAGGTGCAGGACGAGAGCGGGCGCGCGTTCCACGTCGCCTCGACGCGCGCCGAACTCGCGCGCGACAGTTCCTACGACCTGACGACCGTGACGCTCGGCGCGCGCCTCTCGCGTCACAACATAGAAGTGAAGCTTGACAGCGAGGGCGCGGCGTGTCGCGTTGACGGCCTCTACATCGTCGGCGACGGTCAACACACGGATACGCACTCGCTCATTGACCACCAAAGGCCGAACTGCACGAGCCGCCAGAACTACAAGGGCATACTGGACGGACGCTCGCGCGCCGTCTTCAACGGTCGCGTCTTCGTCCACGAGGGCGCGCACCGAACGGACGCCGAGCAGAGCAACAAGAATCTCCTGCTCTCTTCGGAGGCGCGCGTGGACACCAAGCCGCAGCTTGAGATTTTCAACGACGACGTGAAGTGCTCGCACGGCGCGACCGTCGGCCAGCTCGAAGAAGAGGAGCTGTTCTACCTTCTGAGTCGCGGCTTGCATCGAGACCTCGCGCGCAACCTCCTGACCTACGGCTTCGCCGAGGAGATCGTCGAGAAGTTCAAGTTCGACTCCATCCGCGCGCAGCTCGACGAGGCAATCCTGAACCGCCTGCGCGCGCGCCTGGAGGTGTGAGAATTAATAACCCGAAGTCCGAGAGTTCAAGAAGATGATCGCGACAGAGAAGACAATCGAAACGAAAGGGGCGGGCGCGGCCTGGGACGTTGAGCGCGTCCGCGAAGACTTCCCCGTGCTGCGGCAGACGGTGAACGGCAAGCCGCTCGTCTATCTCGACAACGCGGCCTCGGCGCAAGTCCCGCGCATCGTCATCGAGCGCGGGAGCAAGTATCTGCGCGAGGAGCACTCGAACATACACCGCGGCGTGCACTACCTGAGCCAGCGCGCGACGAGTGCCTACGAGGGCGCGCGCGAGAAGGTCAAGCGCTTCATCAACGCGCGCGAGGCGCGCGAGTGCATCTTCGTGCGCGGCGTCACCGAGGCCGTCAACCTCGTCATGCACGGCTACGGTCGGAAGTTTGTCCACGAGGGCGACGAGGTCGTCGTCTCCGAGATGGAGCACCATTCGAACCTCGTGCCGTGGCAGATGCTCTGCGAGGAGAAGGGCGCTCGGCTTCGAGTCATCCCGATGGACGACGCGGGCGAGCTGCTCCTCGACGAGTTCGACGCGCTCTTGAACGAGAGGACAAAACTCGTCTGCGTCGGCCACGTCTCGAACGCGCTCGGCACGATCAATCCCGTCAAGGAAATAGTCGCGCGCGCGCACAAGCTCGGCGTGCCCGTACTTGTTGACGGCGCGCAGGGAGCGCCGCATCTCAAGGTTGACGTGCAGGATTTGGACTGCGACTTCTACGCCATCTCCGGCCACAAGATGTTCGCGCCCACCGGCAGCGGCGTCCTCTACGGCAAGGCCGAACTACTTGAGAAGATGAACCCGTTCCTCGGCGGCGGCTCGATGATCCGCACCGTCACCTTCGAGCGCAGCACCTACGCTGCCATCCCCGACAAGTTCGAGGCGGGCACTCCGGCCATCGCCTCGCAGATCGGCCTCGGCGCGGCGATCGATTATTTAAACGGCCTCGACCGCGCCGCCGCGCTCGCGCACGAGCAGGAGCTACTCGCCTACGCGACCGAGCGGGTCTCGGCCATCGAAGGCATCCGCATCATCGGCAACGCGCGCGAGAAGGCGAGCGTGCTGGCCTTCGTCATAGACGAGATTCACCCGCACGACGTGGGCACAATACTAGACCGCGAGGGCATCGCCATACGCGCCGGCCACCACTGCGCACAGCCCGTCATGCAGCACTTTGGCGTCCCCGCCACGGCCCGCGCCTCTTTCGCCTTCTACAACACGAGGGAAGAGGCGGACAGCCTCGTCGCCGCAGTACAAAAAGTCATCGAGGTCTTCGGGTAGATGTCAGAGCTTAGCGAGCTTTACCAGCAGGTCATCCTCGACCACAACAAGAAGCCGCGTAACTTCCAGAAGCTCGAAGCGGCGAACCGCACCGCCGAGGGCTTCAACCCTCTGTGCGGCGACCAGCTCACCGTTTACATGCTGATGGATGAGGGCGTCGTCCGTGAGGTCAGCTTCGTCGGGACTGGCTGCGCCATCTCGAAGGCTTCGGCGAGCATGATGACGCAGGCCGTCAAGGGGAAGACGCGCGAAGAGGCGCGACTCCTCTTCGACGAGTTCCACAGGATGGTGACGGGCGAGCTGGACGAGGAAGCCGAGCCGAACCAACTGGGCCGCCTGAAAATCTTCGCGGGCGTGCGCGACTACCCTGCGCGCGTCAAGTGCGCGAGTCTCCCCTGGCACACCATGCACGCCGCGCTCGAAGGCGAGGAGACGGCGACGACGGAAAACCTCGGCCCAGACCTTTCTCAAGCGGCCATCTCGGATTGAGGC
This sequence comes from Acidobacteriota bacterium, assembly GCA_003222975.1. Taxonomy (GTDB): domain Bacteria; phylum Acidobacteriota; class Blastocatellia; order Pyrinomonadales; family Pyrinomonadaceae; genus QHXN01. The sequence goes on from QHXN01000046.1 coordinate 26,414, forward strand.
TGCGGCGGCTTCTTTCCTCTTTTGAGTTCGCCGCGGACTCGCGCTAATATCTCACCATCGTCCGCACTTCGGAGTCTTTGCCCGCATGAACATCCGCCAGATAGAACTGCGCGAGATACGCCTGCCCCTCGTACACTTCTTCGAGACGAGCTTCGGGCGCACAATCGAGCGCCGCATCATGCTCCTGCGCGTCGCCGACCGCGAAGGCGCTGAGGGCTGGGGCGAGTGCACGGCGGGCGAGGGGCCTTTCTACTGCGAGGAGTGGGTTGACTCGGCCTGGGAGGTAACGCGCGCCTTCCTCGCGCAGATGGTGCTCGGCCAGGAGGTCGAGTCGGCGGCTGCGGTCGGCGCTCTGATGCGCCGCGTGCGCGGCAACCGCATGGCGAAGGCCGCAATCGAGACAGCCTGTTGGGATTTGGAGGCGGGCCGCCTCGGCGTCCCCCTGTGGCGACACCTCGGCGGCGTGCAGGCCGAGATTCCCTGCGGCGTCTCCATCGGCATACAGGACTCGCCCGCGCAGCTCCTCGAAAAGATCGAGAAGGAGTTGGCCGCGGGCTATCAGCGAATCAAGATCAAGGTCAAGCCGGGCTGGGACGGAAGGATCGTCGAGCAGGTGCGCTCGCGCTTCCCCGACATACGCCTGATGGTTGACGCGAACTCCGCCTACACGCTCGACGACGCGCCGCTCTTCCGCGCGCTCGACGAGTTCGACCTGATGATGGTCGAGCAGCCGCTCGCCTTCGACGACATGCTCGACCACGCGCAACTCCAAAAACAGATACGCACGCCCGTCTGTCTCGACGAGTCAATCCGTTCGAGCGACGATGCGCGCAAGGCGATTGCTTTGGACGCGTGCCGCGTCGTCAACGTCAAGCTCGGTCGCGTGGGCGGCCACGCCGAGGCGGGCCGCGTCGAGGCGGTCTGCCGCGAGGCGGGCGTGCCGGTCTGGTGCGGCGGCATGCTTGAGTCCGGCGTCGGGCGCGCGCACAACATCGCGATGGCGACTCTCGGCGGCTTTACGCTCCCCGGCGACGTGTCGGCGAGCGCGCGCTACTGGGCCGAGGACATCATCGAGCCGCCCGTCACGGTCACGCCGCGCGGCACAATCGCCGCGCCCGGCGGCCCCGGCATAGGCTTTAAGGTCAGGCGCGACCGCGTCGAAGCGTTGACCGTGCGCGCCGAAACTATGTGCGCCTGATGAAGCGAGAAGCGGGCGGGTCGCTAAACAAAAGCGCCCGTCAGGAAATCTGCATGACCTTCGAGCTGAGCAGTTCAAACGCGGAAAAGCTACTGCGCCACTTCGAGGGCAGGCGCGGCGAGGTTCTGTCTTTGACGCGCGCGCTCTGCGAGGCCGAGTCGCCTTCGGGCGACGGCGGCGGGAGCCGCGCGGTCGTTAATCTGCTCGCGGAGGCGGCGAGTTCCGTCGCCGGAGTCGAGTCGGTCGAGCGCGTCGCCGCGGCGGACGACTACGGCGAACACCTTCTCGTGCGCGCGTTCGCGGAGGGCGCGTGCGGCGAACGCTCCCTCCTTCTACTCGGCCACACGGACACGGTGCACCCGCGCGGCACGCTCGCCGCACGACCGTGGCGCGAAGCCGAAGGAAGGATTTACGCGCCGGGCGTCTTCGACATGAAGGCGAGCTGCGCCGTGGCGCTTGAAGCACTGCGCGCGTGCTCCATGCTCGATCTCAGGCCCCGTCGCCCGGTGGCGTTCCTGCTGACGTGCGACGAGGAGTCCGGGAGCATGAGCGGGCGCGCGCTGGTCGAAGAAGAAGCTCGACGGGCGGAGTGCGTGCTGGTCTTGGAGCCGCCCGCGCCGGGGCGGCGCGTGAAGACGGCACGCAAGGGCACGGGCCTCTTCACGCTGAGCGTCGAGGGCCGCGCCGCGCACGCGGGGCTTGAGCCGGAGAAGGGCGTGAGTGCCGTGCTCGAACTCGCGCGCCAAATCGAATGTGTGTACGCGCTCGCGAAACCTGAACTCGGCACGACCATCAACGTCGGCACAGTCTCCGGCGGCACACACGCCAATGTGGTCGCCGCCGAGGCGCGCGCCGAGGTTGACGTGCGCTTCAACACTTCGGACGAGGCCCGCCGCGTCGAGGCCGCGCTCGTCGAATTGAAACCCTTCGACGAGCGCGCGGCTTTGAAGGTCACAGGCGGCATCAACCGCCCGCCGATGGAGCGCACCGCGGCGGTGGAGAAGCTCTACGAAAGGGCGCGGCGCGTGGCCGCCGCCTTCGACTTTGAACTCGGCGAGGCGAGCGTCGGCGGCGCGTCCGACGGCAACTTCGCCGCCGCGTGCGGCGCGACCGTGCTCGACGGACTCGGCATAGACGGCGAAGGCGCGCACGCCGCGCACGAACATATACGCACTGACGCGGTCGCCCTTCGCGGCGCGTTCCTCACCGCGCTCGTCGCAACGCTGTAAGTCTTACGCGATGGAGTTATTACAGATCAGCACCGTTGGACAGCTCGAAGAAGTGCGGCGCTTGTTTCGCGAGTACGAGGCGTCGCTCGACACAGACCTCTGCTTTCAGGGCTTCGAGCAGGAGCTTGCGGGTCTGCCCGGCGACTACGCGCCGCCCGCGGGCCGTTTGCTGCTCGCGCGCG
>QHXN01000138.1 GCA_003222975.1 Acidobacteriota bacterium
CTTCTTCACCGCCTCGCTCGACTGGACGCAAATCTACACCGCCGCGCTCGGCACGGCCTCACTCAACCCCGAATACACGCGCGCGTATTGGGAAATTGAAGGCGGAGGTGATCTGGTGAGCAGCGCGGGCAATGACGTGAAGCAGCCGACGCCGGACGAAACGGTCGCCGCCGTCGAAAAAATCTTCGGCTTCAAGTTCAGGGAAGACCTCCTGCCCGCGCTCGGCAACGGGGTCGCCGTCAGCGTGCCCTACAGCTACCTCACCGGGAAGGCCATGACGGAAGAGAGGATGCTCGACATGATGAGCGGGCAGGGCGAAAAGAAGGTTGAGAAGGAGTCGGAGCCGGGCCTCATCTTCATCGTCTCGCTCAACAACGCGGACAAGGTTCGCGAGATACTGCCGCGCGTGTTGACGGCGCTGAACTTCGCCTCGATGGGCGCGGCGGTCGCGCCGCCGGAGAAGCGCGAGGGCTTCGAGATACGCGCCGCGGGCGGCGTGGCCTACGCGATTCTGGACAACTTCCTCGTCGTCTCCGAAGACGCAAGGGCCGTCCGCCACTGCATAGACTCTTACGCCGCGCGCCGGACGCTCGCCGCCACGGACTCCTACCGCGACTCGACGCAGTGGCAGGCGCGGCAGAAGCTCGCCGAGGCTTACGTCTCGGAGGCGCTGATGCGCAGCACCGTCGAAAACACGAAGAAGGTTTCCGGCGGGAGCACAGACTCCTTGGTGCGCGGCCTGCTCGCGCAGCTCGACTTGCAGCCCGAGCCGGCCTCCTACGAGGTCACGAACGAGGGCGACGCGCTCGTCCACGAGCTGCGCCTGCCGCTCTCGCTCATCAGAGCCTATGCCGTCTCCGCTTTGATCTCCGTCAAGGACGCGCCCGTCATCGGCGGCGAGACGACGGCCCTCTACACGCTCAATCGCATCGTGTACGCCGAACAAGCCTTCAAGATTCACAAGGAGAAGAAGCGCTACGGCACGCTCGAAGAACTCGTCGGCGAGCAGCTTCTGGAGAAAGACTTCAACGCGCACACGGAGTACAAGGTCGAGTTGAACGCCGTCGGCGACAGGTTCGAGGCCACGGCCACGCCGAAGAATTACGGCAAGACTGGCCGCCGCTCCTTCTTCGTCGACGAGACCGGCACGGTGCGCGGCGCAGACCACGGGGGAAAGCCCGCGACCGCCGACGACCCGCCGGTTGATTGAAAGGAGACAGGGGCAGGGGCAGGAGGCAGGAGGAGAACATTCATCGCCGGGCGGGTAAGGTGAGAGCGCCGACGCCCGCTACAGTCAACCACCTGCCTCCCGCCCCTGCCTCCTGCCGTCTGGTTTATGGACGAACTGAGCCTGCAAGAACGCTACGCGCCGCAGAGCGCCTGCTTCGGCTGCGGCCCCGCGAACGAGAAGGGGCTGCGCATCCGCAGCTTCCCCGTCGAAGATGGCGAAGAGGTCGTCTGCGACTGGAAGCCGGAGCCGCACCACGAGGCGTATCCAGGCATGCTCAACGGCGGCATCGTCGGCGCGCTCCTCGACTGCCACTCGAACTGGACTGCCGCCTATCACCTCATGCGCCGCAACCAACTCGAACACCCGCCCTGCACCGTCACCGCCGATTACGCCGTCAAGCTCCTGCGGCCCACGCCGACCGACACGACGCTCCGCCTGAGCGCGCGCGTCGTCGAATTGAGCGAAGACCGCGCCGTCGTCGAGGCAGAGATAAAGGCCCACGGGAAGACCACGGCCACCTGCCGCGGAACCTTCGTCGCCGTCCGGCCCGGCCACCCCGCTTATCACAGGTGGTGAGTCACCGAAACCGCTCACGTTACTGTTCCGTTCGGCCAAAATCCCACGTTTTTCTTCGCTTATACGCCTTCTTTGTAAGCCACGCCTGCGAACTACGAAGATTTTCGTTGACACTACGAACCGCTTCGTAGTAACCTGCCCGCCGACTTGAGTCGCGAGGTGTTGCGCAATGCCTAAAACTACGCCGCCGCGCCCGACGGACGCGGAACTGGCAATCCTCAAGGTGCTCTGGCGACGCGGCCCGTGCACCGTGCGGGAAGTCTTCGAAACATTCGGCGAGACTAAGACGACGGGCTACACGACCGCCCTGAAGCTCATGCAGATCATGGCGGACAAGGGCCTGGTCAAAAGGGACGAGAGCGAGCGCGCGCACCGCTACGAGGCGGTGCTCGCCGAGGACGAGACGCAGCGCCGCCTCGTCGGCGACCTTCTTCAGAAGGCGTTCGACGGGTCGGCCAAAAATCTCGTCCTCCAGGCGCTCTCTTCCAGGCGCGCGTCCGCCGAAGAGCTGGCCGAGATCAGGCGGATGCTCGACGAGTTGGAAAGGGGTGAGCGTTGACGAACGTAGTCGAGGCCGTCTTGAGTCAGGCGGCTCTGCGCGCGTTGGGTTGGGCGCTCGTCCACTCGCTGTGGCAGGGTGCGCTGGTGGCGCTCGCGTTCGCATGCTTCTCGGCGCTCACCGCGAAGGCGTGCGCGTGCGTCCGCTACGCGTGCGCGTGCGCCGCGCTGGCGCTGATGCTCTTGCTGCCGGTCGCCACCGCGTGCCTCGAAGGGGTTTCAGCGCGGGGTCTGTTCGCGCGCGAAGAGTCTTCTTCGGAGTGGGCGTGGGCGGACTCTGCGCGGGAGCGCGTGCGCGCGGGGCAGGGGCCGAAGTCCGCCGCCCCGCACGCGCCGCAGACGGCGGAGGGCGCGTCGGCGTTAACCGCATCAACTCTTCGCGAGTGGGCGGAGCAGCGTCTGACGGCGTTCGTGCCGTTGCTCGCAGTCCTCTGGCTCGTCGGCGTCGCTTTGCTCGCGTCGCGCTTCGTCGGGGGGTGGCTTTTGGTGCTCCGACTGCGTCGGAGTGCGAGGCCGGTCGCCGAAAGTTTCGAGGAGCTTCTCTCCCGCGCGTCGCGCCGTCTGCGCGTGTCGCGCGCGGTGCGTCTGTGCCGTTCGGCGCTGGTGGAAGCGCCGACGGTCGTCGGACACTTGAGGCCGATCATACTCATCCCGGCCAGCGCTCTTACGGGGCTGACGCCGCGGCAATTGGAGGCCGTGCTCGCGCACGAGCTGGCGCACATACGGCGCTACGACTACCTGGTCAACCTTTTGCAGGCGGCGGCGGAAGTCCTGCTCTTCTACCACCCGGCGGCGTGGTGGCTCTCGCGGCGCTTGCGCGTCGAGCGGGAGCACGCGTGCGACGACGCGGCGGTCGAATCGCTGGCGGGCGACGTGCTGCTCTACGCACGCGCGCTCGCCGCCTCGAACATTTGCGCGGGCGTCGCACACACGCCCCGGCGCTGGCCCTAGCAGCCGACGGAGGTTCACTCATGCAACGAATCCAGAGACTCGTCAGACTCAACCGACAATTCGACAACGGCCACACGCACGCGCGCACGCGCTCGCCGCTCTTCGCCGCCGCGCTGCTCGCCGTGCTTGCAGCGGCAGGCCGAGAAGTCGAAGGGCGCGGGCAAGAAGTAGTCAGACGGCTTCTCAATACTTTAGAGGGAGACTCGGTATGAGTAGCACCCGAAAAGTCGTGTGGTGCGCTTTGCTCTTCTGGCTCTTCTGCGCGGGCGTCGTCGCCAAGCCGGTGCATCATTACGTCTTCTTCGGCCAGGACAGGGAGAAGATTCGGGAGGCGTCGTCGTTCCTTGAGACGAAGGCGCTGGAGGGCGCGCAGGTGACGTATTCGTGGCGTCAGCTTGAGCCGGGGAAGGACGAGTACGATTTCAGCGCCGTCCGCGACGACCTGGCGTTTCTGAACTCGAAGGGGAAGAAGTTATTCATCCAGCTCCAGGACGTGACCTTCAGCGAGTCGCGTATAAATGTGCCGCGCTACCTGTTGCGCGACCCTCAATACAACGGTGGGGCCGACAAGCAGTACCTGATTAAAGGCGACGACGAGGAGCACGCCGCCGTCGGAGGGTGGATGGCCCGCCGCTGGGACCCCGCGGTGCAGGAGCGCTTTCACAAGCTGCTCTCCGCACTGGGAAAGGAGTTCGACGGGCGCATCGAGGGGATCAATCTCGACGAGACGGCGTTTGACATCGGCACGAGCGGGCGTCTGTTTCCCAAGGGCTTCTCTTTCGAGACCTACCGCGACGCCATCATCACGAATATGAAAGCTCTGAAGCGCGCGTTCCCCAAGTCGGTCGTGATGCAGTACGCCAACTTCATGCCCGGCGAGTGGCTGCCCGGCAGCGACAAGGGCTATCTGCGTTCGGTTTACAAGGCCGCGAAAGAGTTGAAGGTCGGCGTAGGCGGCCCAGACCTTCTGCCCCACCGCCCCGGTCAACTGAATCACTCCTACCCTTTAATCAGGGACGCGGCCGGGGTCGTCCCCACAGGTGTTGCGGTTCAGAACGGCAACTACGAGGACTTGAATCCCAAGACCGGCGAGCGCGTGACCGTCCCCGAACTTCTCAAATTCGCGACCGAGTACCTGAAGGTTGACTACATCTTTTGGTGCACACAGGAGCCTTACTACTCCGGGCAGGTGATACCGTTTCTCAAGAGCGTCAAATGATGATGAGGGCGAGGATGTTTAGACACGGCGGCATTTCGTTATAATCTCATCGCCTTACGCCCTAACCGCGAAGCCTTATCGCATAAGCCCCGTCCTTAAGTCTTAGCTACCTCATCCTATAATCTAAGCCCATCATCTTATAACGTAAGGCGGCGAGCGTATGTCATAAACATCATTCCTTATGATGTAAGACGACGAGCTTAGACCATATCCTTCAAGGCTAAGCCGTAAGCCGACCACCTTATGACATAGGAAGGGCGTCTTACGACGTAAGGCGCGACTCCTATGTCATAAGGCGGTCGGCTTAGACGCAAACTTTGTCGTCCTTAACAGAATTCTTCAAACAACTCTTCAAAAAGAACTACGTGTGCTCGATAAACTCCAGACGGATGTCGTTGTCGGGCGCGTTGACGACGGCCTTTCCGCCCGACTGCAATCTCCCGAATAAAATTTCTTCCGCGAGCGGCGCTCTGATCTTCTCCTGGATGAGTCGGGCCATCGGTCGCGCGCCCATCTGCTTGTCGTAGCCGTGCTCGGCGAGCCACCGACGCGCGCGCTCCGTGAGCGCAAGCTCCACGTTCTTCTCGACCAACTGCGCGCGCACCTCCGCGACGAACTTGTCAACGACGCGCTCGATGGTCTCGAACGAGAGCGGCGCGAAGGCGATCCAGGCGTCGAGGCGGTTGCGGAACTCCGGGCTGAAGGTGCGCTCGATTGCGCCGCGGCCCTGCCCCTGAGAGAGGCCGGCCTGGTGCTTCTGGAATCCTATCTTCGCGTCCGACATCTCGCGCGCGCCCGCGTTCGTCGTCATTATCAGGATGACGTTGTGGAAGTTCGCGCGCTTGCCGTTGTTGTCGGTCAAGGAGGCGTGATCCATCACCTGAAGGAGTATGTTGAAGAGGTTCGGGTGCGCCTTCTCGATCTCGTCGAGGACGACGACGGCGTAGGGCGTCTTGTTGACGGCGTCTGTGAGAAGCCCGCCCTGGTCGAAGCCGACGTAGCCGGGCGGCGCACCGATGAGGCGCGAGACCGTGTGCGGCTCGGCGTACTCGCTCATGTCGAAGCGCAGGAACTCGACGCCGAGGGCGAGCGCGAGCTGCTTGGCGAGTTCCGTCTTGCCGACTCCGGTCGGGCCGGAGAAGAGGAACGAGCCGATGGGCTTGTCGGTCTGGCCGAGGCCGGAGCGCGAGAGCTTGATGGCGTTCGTCATCTGCGAGATGGCGTGATCCTGCCCGAAGATCGTTGACCTCAAAGCCTTCTCCAGGTTTTGCAGGCGGTCTTTCTCCGACCCGGCCACGGTGCGCGGCGGAATCTTCGCCATGCGCGAGACGACCTGCTCGATCTCGCGGACGCCGACCTCGGCGGGCCGCTCTTCAGCGGGCATCAGCTTGACCATCGCGCCCACTTCGTCAATCACGTCAATCGCCTTGTCCGGGAGGAACCGGTCGTGTATGTGCTTGGCGGCCAACTCCGCCGCGGAGCGCAGCGCCTCGTCCGTGTAGCGGACGCCGTGCGACTCCTCGTAGAGCTTCTTCAGGCCGTGGAGTATCTTGACGGTCTCTTCGAGCGAAGGCTCGCCGATCTCGATCTTCTGGAAGCGGCGCGCCAGCGCCCGGTCGCGCTCGAAGGAGGCTTTGTATTCGGGGTAGGTGGTCGAGCCGATGCAGCGCATCTCGCCGGAGGCGAGCACCGGCTTGATGATGTTCGAGGCGTCCATCGTGCCCCCCGAAACCGCGCCCGCGCCGACGATTGTGTGAATCTCGTCAATGAAGAGGATGACGTTCTCCTTCTCCTGAAGCGCGCGCAGCACCAGCTTCAGACGCTCCTCGAACTCGCCGCGGTAGCGCGTGCCCGCCAGGAGAGCGCCCATGTCGAGCGAGTAAACCTCCGCGCCCCTCAAAGCGTCGGGCACTTCGCCGTTGTGAATCTTGAGGGCGAGGCCCTCGGCGATGGCGGTCTTGCCGACGCCGGGGTCGCCGACATAGACGGGGTTGTTCTTACGCCTTCGGCAGAGTATCTGAATCGTGCGCGCGACCTCCTGTTCGCGCCCGATGAGCGGGTCAATCTTCCCTGCGGCGGCGCGCTCGACGAGGTTCGCCGCGTATGCCGCGAGCGGGTCGCGCGAACGTCGCGCCTCTTCCTCCTCCTCTTCGGCCCCTTCGTGCACCAACCCGCCGCCTTCGGTCTTCGAGATGCCGTGCGCGAGGTAGTTGAGAATGTCTAAGCGCGTGACGCCCTGCCGCTTGAGCAGATAGACGGCGTGCGAGTTGGGCGACTGGAAGAGCGCCGCGAGGACGTTGCCGCCGTCCACCTCCCTCTGGCCCGACCCCTCGGCCTGCATGAGTGCGTACTCGACAACGCGCTGGAAGGCGGCGGTGTATTCCGGCAGCGTCTCGCTTGAGACGGGCACGCTCTCAAGTTTTTCTTTCAGGAAACTCTCAAGCTCTTTGACCAGCGCCTCGACGTTGCCGCCGCACTTCCGCAAGACCGTCGCCGCCGTGCGGTCGTGCAGCAGCGCGTAGAGCAGGTGTTCGAGCGTTACGTACTCGTGCCGTCGCTTGATCGCCTCCATCGCGGCGAAGTTCAGGGTCTCTTGTAGTTCTTTAGTAATCATTTGAAAGCCGTAAACAGTGAACCGTAAACCGTGACGAGAGAAATCCGCGAAACCGAAACCACGAACCGCGCTGGCGCGAAAGCCGCTTGTCACGGTTTACGGTTCACCGTTTACGATTCTCCCGGTTCTTCCTCCAGCGTGCAGAGCAGAGGGAACTCCTGCGCGCGGGCCATCTGCGTCGTCTTCTCTATTTTCATCTCGGCGACCTCGTAGGTGTAGATGCCCGCGACGCCGACCCCTTGCGTGTGCACGGCCCACATGATCTGGAAGGCGTCGCCGTCCGACTTGCCGAAGACTTTCTTTAAGACCTCGACGACGAACTCCATCGTCGTGAAGTCGTCGTTGTGCAGCAGGACGCGGAAGAGCGGGGGCTTCTTCAACTTCTCCCGGCTCTCGGTGGCGACCTCCTCGTCGAACCCGTACTCGCGCTCCGGCATGACGTAAAGTTTAGAGGGCAATCAGGCGACAAGCAAGAACGCGTAAGCGGCCCGACAGACACGCCTTGAAGCCGAAGACTTGAGCGGCGGTAAACTATAGTTAACCACCGCAGACACCGCAGACACAGAGACGGCGCAGAGGATTCAAAGTCTCTGTGCGTCCTCCGTGTTCTCTGTGTCTCTGTGGTTAAATCCGACTTCAGCTAAGCTCAACACAAGGAGTTGAGTGCCGGCAGCGAGAATGACCCCGGTTCGATTCCCAGACCCGCGTGACTCGACGCCCGAAGGCATTGTCGCCGTCGGCGGAAGGCCCGACCCCGACTTCCTCGCCGAGGCATACTCGAACGGCATCTTCCCGTGGCCGGTCGAGGGCTATCCGCTGCTCTGGTTCAGCCCACCGGAGCGCGCGATTCTGATTTTCGACGAGCTGCACGTCCCGCGCAGCCTCGCCCGCGAGCGCCGTCGCACTCGTCTGCGCTTCACGATTGACCGCGCGTTCGAGCGCGTCATCGCCTCGTGCGCCGCAGTCGAGCGGGCGCACGAGGAGGGGACTTGGATCACGCCGGAGATGATCGGCGGCTACACGGAGTTTCACCGGCGCGGCGGCGCGCACAGCGTCGAGGCGTGGGAGGGCGGGGAACTGGTCGGCGGTCTCTACGGCGTGGACGCGGGCGGCGCGTTCGCGGGCGAGAGCATGTTCTACCTGCGGCCCAACGCCTCGAAGCTCGCGCTCCTCTTCCTGATCGAACACCTGAAAGGCCGCGGCCTCGACTGGCTCGACATACAGGTTCTGACGCCGCACACGCAGGCGCTCGGCGCGCGCCTCGTCAGCCGCGACGAATTCCTCGAACGCCTCGCGCGCGCACGACGCCGCGGCCTGAAACTTTTCTGAGCGTGACAACCGCCGCGCTTCCCTCACGTTCTGGCCCCCGCCCCGTGGCTTTCGGCGTCCGTGCTCAACTCGCGCAAAAGTTTCCCGGTCGCTGAGGCGCGCGCCGCCCACCACCCGACGACTTCGCCGAACGCATCGCGCCGCGAGGCGTGCTTTAGGGCTTGGCGCGACGCCTCTTCCGCGAGCCACGCGAGCACGCCGCCCGCGTCCTGGCCGAGCAGAGACTTCAAGACGAACTTGCGCTCGCCCGCTCGCGCCGCGGTGCCGAGCGTGTGCGCGGCGCGCGAGAGGTCAACGCGCGTGAGGATAAGGCCGCTGCGCGCGGGCGCGAGGAGCGAGGAGAGGAACTCGTCGGCGGTGGCCGCGCGCGGGTCAGACACGGGCGGCGCTTCGCGCAGGTGCAGCGGCAGACGTTCGGGCGGGCCGCACGCGCGCGCCTCTTCGACGAGCGCCGACAGCAGAAGCTCCGCCCAGCGCCTGTAGAATTGCGGCGCGACCTCCGCCACACGGTCGAGGTAAACAGGGAGCCAGCTCAAAAGGTGCTCCCACAGGAAAGCCTTTCGCGCCGCGCGCAAGCCCTCGCGTCGCCGCGCGTCTTCGACGTTCTCGACCGCGCCGTCCTCGTCTTCCGACGGCGCGGACAGTCGCGCGTAGGTGGCGAGCAGGGTCGAGAGGTGGTCGGGTTCGTGCGGCGGCGTCCGTCCGAGCGCCGAGAGGAAGCCCGCGACGCGGTCGCGCGCCTCGCCGCCCAGCATCCCCTCCGGGCCGAGATAGACGGAGGCATACGGGTAAAGCTGGAAGACGAAGGTCTCCGTGTACTCACTCGCGGAAGGCGGCTCGCCCAAGCCCAGCAGTCGCGCGAGGCGCGCGACTTCAGGGCGTTCAGGAGGCTCTGCTAAAACGGCGAGTGCGCGGAAGAGTTCCATGAAGATAAATGATGAATGATGAATGCGGAATGATGAATGTTAAAAGGGACGTTGTTTTCAATTCATCATTCATCATTCCGCATTCATCATTTCGGGAAGGCGGTAGAATTCGCGCGCGGGCTTCAAGGGCCGGAGCAGCCAGTATGGCCGCCTTGTGCCGTCGGGCGAGTGGTCGTCGGCGGGCCTTGTGAACTGGAGCCAGGCGCGATAGACCTCGCGCGACTTCTCCGTGTCAACGTGTATGTCGCCGGGGCGGTCGCCCCCCTCGGCCTTGCGGACGCGCACGGCCTGGTGCCAGCAGTGCATCCCCGAAACGGGGTCGGGGTGGACTGGAAAGGTGAGGTTCTGATGCACGCCCACGTCCGCCCACCAGATGCGCGTCGTGTCCGGGTCGGAGGACTCATAACCGGACGTGCCGCGCTCGCGTTTTAGAGACCACTCGCTGCCCGCGCGTTCGAGCGCGACGGTCGCCATGAGCTGTCGTTGGCCCGCGCCGCCGCTGAGCTTCCAGCGCCCCATGTGGTGGCTGCACGCGACGACGCCGGGCCTGATGCCTTCCGTCACCCACGCCTTCAAGACGAAGTAGCCGGTCTCGGTCTCGATGCGCACGAGGTCGCCCGTCTTCACCCCAAGCGCACGCGCGTGCGTCGGGTGAATCCAGAGCGGGTTTGTATGCGCGATCTCGTCGAGCCACTTCGAGTTCGCGCTCCGCGTGTGAATCTGCACGGGCAGGCGGAAGGTCGAGATGAGCACCGTTTGGTCGGGGTTGAGCTTGTCTGGGTGGACGTGGCTCTTGATGTACGTTGGTGTGGCGTACTCGTGCCAGCCCCAGTCGGCCAGGGTCTTCGAGTAGAACTCCAGGCGACCGCTCGGCGTGGGGAAGCCGCGCAGGATTTTTTCATCAATCCGCACGCCGACGAAGCGGCGGCCCTCGGCGTCCGAGTCGAGCACCGGGATTGGCACTACGTTCGTGGACGCGGGCTTCGGCGTCCGCGTATAGACGCGACCGAAGCGGTCAACGCGCGGGTCTTCCAATTCCTCCGCGGGAACCTCCTGCTCATAGAGTGCGCCGGTCTTACTGCTGATTTCAAACGCGCCGTAGCGCCGCATGAACTGAAGCGGCGTTAAGTTTTCTTTAGCCGCGCGTTCGGGCAGCCCCGGCACGGAGTTCTCGAAGATGTACGCGTAGTATTCGTCAACGCCGAGGCGCTCGCCCGGTCGCGCGCGCGACTCGGCGAACTTGCGTATGCCCAGAGCGCCGTCGGGGTCTATGCGCCACGTCAGCTCCAGCCAGAACTCGTTCTCCTCCCAGACCTCGCCGGGGTTCACCTCGCGCGTGTCCTTGACCTGCTCGCCCAGGCGCTCGCGCGCGGCCTTGAGGACAGGCTGGCGGAAGCCGAGCCACTGCGCGTCGTGCGTCTCGTAAGAGTGTATGTCGTGGCGCTCCGAGCCGTGGCCCATCGGCAAAATATAATCGGCGAAGTAGGCCGACTCGTTCCACGTCGGGGTGAGTGCGACGTAGCAGCCGATGGCGCTCTCGTCCTGCAAGACCTCGATCCAGGAGAAGCCGTCGGGGTTCGTCCACACGGGGTTATAGACGCGCGTGAAGTAGGTATCAACACGTCCCCGCCCGTCCTTCAAGAAGTGCGGCAGCAAAAACGAAAGCTCGTTCATCGCGAGCGGGTACTCACGCGGCCAAGTCAGCTCGTTCCAGCGCGGCGGGTGCGGCGGCGTGTAGATCGGACGGGGCACGAACTTGTTCCAGGCGTTCGGGAAGACGCCGCCCTCGGTCGCCACCGCGCCCAGGAGCGCGTTTAAGAGAAAGAGCGTGCGCGCCACCTGCCAGCCGCCGCTGTTGCCCGAAGCCGCCGAGCGCCAGTTGTGACTCGAAAACCTCGTGCCCGCCGTCGAGACCAGCGCCGCGACTTCTTCGATCTGCCGCGCGGGGACGCCCGCCTCCTTCGCGGCGTAATCGAACGTGTATTCGGCGTAGAGCGTTTTCAGAATCTCCTCGAAGCCCTCGAAACTCGTCTCAAGCTCCGGGTGCTCGACCGCCATGTACTCCTCCCAATTCCACCAGCGGCGCACGAACTCGCGTTCGTAGAGATTGTTTTGAATTAAGTGGTTCGCCACGGCGAGCAGGATGGCCGCCTCGGAGCCGGGGTAGGGCGACACCCACAGTTCGGCGTGCGTCGCCGTGTGCGACAGTCGCGTGTCGAACACAATCAACTTCGCGCCCTCGGCCTTCGCGTCCATGATGCGCTGCGCGTGCGGGTTGAAGTAGTGGCCCGATTCGAGGTGGGCGCTGATGAGGAGGATGACGCGCGCGTTGGCGTGATCGGGCGAGGGGCGGTCGAGTCCCATCCAGAACTGGTAGCCCGCGCGTGCCGACGAAGAGCAGATGTTCGTGTGCGAGTTGTGGCCGTCAACGCCCCACGCGGCGAGTATGCGTTCCGTGAACCCGTCCTCGCCCGGACGCCCGACGTGGTACATCACCTCGTTGTGCCGCCCCTCAGAAATGGTCTTGCGGATGCGCGCGGCGAGGTCGTCCAAAACTTCGTCCCAACCGACCTGCACCCACTTGCCCTCGCCGCGCCTGCCCGCGCGCTTCAGCGGGAAGAGGATGCGGTCGGGGTCTGTGACCTGATTCAAAGTCGCAGGCCCCTTCGCGCAATTGCGCCCGCGCGAGCCTGGGTGTTCGGGGTTGCCCTCGAACTTCTGCACGCCCAGAGTCTCTTTATCAACGTAGGCCAGCAGCCCGCACGCCGACTCGCAGTTGAAGCAAGTCGTCGGCACGAGCATATACCGCCGCTCCTTCCTCTCCGGCCACGCGCGCGAATCCAACTCCACCCAGTCGTCCCAGCGCTCCTTCGGCGGGAACGCCGCCAGATGAATCCGGCTCGGCCCCGGATAGAAAGTCTCGCCGCGCGCCTCTGTCTCTCGCCGCGCGGCGCTCACGCGCTCGTTCAGTTCTTTCAGGCTCATATCTCCAATTTCTTGCAGGCCGGATCGCGGCGCGTCACGTCAGGGCGTCGAAGCCCAGAGCGAACTCGATTGCCGCGCACCTCGCGCATACGCTCAAGCGACAGGTGCGTGATGTACGCTTTCTGTATTGTTTGCAGGTTGTCCGTGTTCACGGCGCAGTCGGCGGAAACGCCGTCCTCGGCGGGCGTCAGGAGCACTTCCGACGGGATGCCGCGGATTGTGGTCGTAAGGGGGGCGACGGTGATGCCGGTCAGGAAGGGGATGGCCGAGTTGCGCGTCAGGACGAGCACCGGGCGGCGCTTATCGGGCGCGCGGAAGGTGTGCCAGTAAACGTCGCCCTGATTCATGGCTCACCCCAGACCTGTTCGGCTTCCCACTCACCGACCTCTTCCGTCGTCTGCGGGTGTCGGTCGTAGCCACGCGCGTGCTTCCGCTCCAGCGCGATGATCTCCCGCTGCTGCAAAGCCCTCTCCAACGCCGTGCGGACGAAATCCTCCTGCGTCATCTCAAGGGCGTGCGTCACCCGCGCGACCTCCGTCAGCGTGGACTCTTCGATTTCTAACTGAATGGTCTTCATAGCGCACACTCAAGCTCCAGAATATGCTTGTAGTTTAACATGCCGTCAGGTGTATGCGGCTCGGCCCCGGATAGAAAGTCTCGCCGCGCGCCTCCGCCTCTTTGCGCGCGGCGCTCACTCGCTCGTTTAGCTCTTTGAAGTTCATAGATTTCAACACGGGGGTTGGTGGCAGCAGCGCGCGACGCCGACCCTATGCCAGCGGCACGGACTGGCCGGCCTGCACGTATGCGTGCTCGTGGAGCGCGAGGCCCGTGAGCGCGAGGGGCGCGGCGGCGACGCCGACGAGCGGGGCGAAGAGGCCGCCGAGCGTGAGCAGCAGTCCCGTCCAGAAGAACGCACTGTAGCGCCCGCGCGTCATCTCGCTGACGGCGAGGCGCGCGTGCGCCGTCGGGTGCGTCAAGGTCACCTCGCCCCAGACCATGAGCAGGTGTATGAGGCTCGTCGCGCCGAGCGTCCACGCGAGCGGCGCGACCGCGGGCGGCTCAAGCCACAAGGCGAATGGCAGAAGCGCCGCCGAGCCGAGCAACAAGGATTGTACGAGCAGGTGCGGCGGCAGCAGAGCGTTCTGCCACAGGTCGCGCGCCTTCGCCTGCGCGAAGAGGTAGGCCGTGTAAACTGCCGTCAGCGCGCCGAGCGGAAGGCCCGGCAGAATCAGCCACAACTGCGCCGCCGTGCTCCCCGCGAGGCTCGCCGCGAAGTGAAGCGCGAGGATGAGCGAATAGCCCGCGATGATGAACGCGCCTTTGACGAGCCAACTGCGCCAGTGCGGGCGCGTGAAGATCATGTAGAAACGTCCGGGGTGCTCCAAGTCCCAGATGAGCAAGGCCCCGGTCGCGGCGAGGAAGACGCCGGAGACGACGGGCGCGACCAGAAGCCAGAGCAGCCCGCCGCCGCTGACGACCGGCCAGTATGTCATCCGGCTGAGAATAAAAAGCAGCGCCGCGACAAGGTAAACGCCCGCGGCGATGCCCTTCGTCCAGGTGTAGAGGCTCACGCGCCAGTCCCAGGGAATCGAGTGCGGAATGTCGTAGGCGAGGAGCGCCGCGGCTGAGGTGTTGTTGAAGTCGGGGCTGCCGGAGTTGATGGTCTCGGCGTCCCG
>QHXN01000047.1 GCA_003222975.1 Acidobacteriota bacterium
TTTCCTTGCAGCGCCTTCGCCGCGACGTTCATGCCGATGGACGAGTCGCCGGGGCTTGAGGTGTAGAGCGGCACGCTTAATTCATACGCGGCGGCGAGGAAGGACTTGTTCTCAAGTCCGAGCGCACGCTCGCGCTCAAGCACATACTTGCCGCAGAGGTTGTGGAACTCGGCCGTGGACATCGGTCGCTGGAACTCCTCGCCCTCGATGACGCGCCGGAAGAAGGCGTCTGTGTCGAGGAGCACGGAGTAGTCGAAGAAGATGTCGTAGATGCGCACGACCTCCTCGCCGCGCAGGATGATGTCGGAGACGGCGGCCGAGCCTTGGTGCAGAGAGAGGCCGATGCCGAAGTGGGTGTCGTGATAAAGGTTCGCGCCCGTGGTGATGACCCAGTCTACGAAGCCCGCACGCATGAGCGGGATGAGCGCCGAGATGCCCAAGCCCGCGGGCGTGAGCGCGCCCGTGATCGAGAGGCCGACGGTCACGTCCGGCTCAAGCATCTTCTGCGTGAAGAGCTGGCACGCCTCGCGCAGACGCGCCGCGTTGTAGGCCAGGAACGTCTCGTCAACCAGGTCGGCCAGCGCCACATCGCCCGCGATGGGCCGCGGGTCAATGCGACGGCCCGAAAGGTATTTGCTTTTCTTCTTTGTCATTCTTCACCAATCGAATGTAGTTAATTACGCTGCCCGCTGTTTATATAGGTTCCCCCTTTGCCGCTGTGGGCGAGCAGCGAGGGCATTGCCGTCTGTGGGCGTCACAACCGTTACTTCCGTATTCATTACCGCAGTTGTGACAGCGCATCACCCATATTTTTGCATAATCGTGCGTTGTACTCGGCTTGTCCGTCTTCCGCACAAGTTCTTGCTGATTGACATTTGTCTCACCTATCTTCATCAGATTACCTTGAGCGTAGCAGCATAACAATTTATTCAGCCGCGGCGGCCTCACCTGTCGACGTAGGAAATGCTCACTGTCTTCCAACTGCTCTCGTTCTTAAAAACCTTGTCGCCCGCGCAGCCGACGCAGCGGATTTCGAGGCTGCGCTCGTCCTTCCAGGTCAGGTAAACCGTCTGGTGGCCCGCGACGGTGAAGACCTCGCCGTCCTTGATGACCCCGCCCGCGTCCGGCTGGAACTTCTCTTCGCGCGGGCGCAGGTTGACGTGCGTCATCTCCTCCGCGCCAAGCCCGCAGTCGCGCACGTAGATGCTTGCGACCGTGTGCTCGTCCGGCGACAGCCTGTCAATGACGAAACGCTCGTCGCACCCGCCGCCGCAGCCGAATGAAGCGAGCGCCGCGAGCAGCGCAGCTAACGCCGCCGCGCTCGCGTGCGACTTCGGCAGGCTCGTCGTCAGGCTCATGCAGCGTTCCCGTCGGCCCCGGCGGCTTCCTGCGTCTGCGTGCGGCGCAGGCGCAGGCGACCGATGCGTCGGTCGTCGGCTTCGAGGACTTCAACGTCGAGGCCGCGGAAGTTGAGGCGCGTGCCGGGCGCGGGTACGCGGCCCGACTCGTTGATGACGAGGCCGGCGATGGTCGTGAAGTCTTCGTCCTCGATTTCGAGGTCGAACAGGCGCTCGATCTTTCCGACCTCGGTCGAGCCGAGCACGTCGTAGTAGCCTTCGTCCGACTCGACGATCTCTTCCGTCTCCTCGTGCTCCGTGTCCTCGTCCTCTATCTCGCCGACGATCTCTTCCAAGATGTCCTCGACCGTCACTAAACCCGCGAGGCCGCCGTATTCGTCAATCACGAGCGCGAGCTGCACGTGCGCCTTCTGCATCTCTTCGAGCAGGTCGTCCACCGACTTCGTCTCCGGCACGAAGTAGGCGGGACGGAGCAGAGGCTCTATCCCTTCATCTTCTCTTCCTTCGGCCCAATACGCGAGCAGATCGCGGACGTAGATGATGCCGACCACGTCCTCTATCTGCTCTCGATAGACGGGCAGGCGCGAATACTTCGACTCGATGACACAGTCGCGCGCCTCGCGCACCGTGACCGTCAGGGGCAGCGCGACGATTTCCGTGCGCGGCGTCATCACCTCTCCGGCGCGCGTCTCGCCGAACTCGATGATGTTTTGAATCAACTCGCCCTCCTCGCCTTCGAGTATGCCCTCCTCCTCACCCACGTCTATGAGCGCCTGTAGGTCGCCCGCGTCGTCGGCGGCGTCATCCGCAGCCGCCTCCGCCGCGGTCTGCGGCAGGTGTACGTCGCCGCCGCGACGGCGTGCGCGCTGCTCGGCCACGGTCTGCCGCGGCATCACGACGAACGAGAGCACGCCGTAGAACGGTCGGTAGAGCGGCAGCAGCGCGAGCAATGTCCGCTCCGGGTTTCTCAAAGAGAGCAGGCGCGGGATGAACTGCCTGAAGAAGATCGTCAGCGCCAGCGCGATGAAGAACGCGAAGAGCAGGAAGCGCTGCTCGGCCCCGAAGAGTTGATACGAGACCGACGTGACGAGCACGACCTCCGCGACCAGCAGCACTTGAATCACAGCGTTCAGCGTGAAGCGGAAGCGCGGGCGGTTCTCAAGCACGCGGTCGAGGAAGACGATTGAACGGCTCTGGCCCTCCTCGCGCTCCGCTGTCAGGCGGCGCAGGCCCACGTCGCTTATCTGCCCGAACGCCACGTCAATCGTGGCGAGGAAGGCCAGCGCGACGAGCAGCACGCACGCGACGCCGATTTCCAGCTCGATGCCCATAAAAAGTCGTAAACAGTAAACCGTAAACCGCGACAAGACTCAAGCTTTCTTGTCGCGGTTCACGGTTCGCGGTTCACGCGATCATATTCCGAGACGGTGGCGCAATTTTAGTTCGAGCGCGTTCATCTCGCCGCCGTCCCGCTCGTGGTCGTAGCCGCACAGGTGCAGAAGGCCGTGGAGTATGAGCTGCGCCACCTCGCCCTCGAAGTCGAGTCCGTGCTCCTCGGCCTGCCGCGCCGCCTGCTCGACCGAGACAACTACGTCGCCCAGGCTCAAGCCCTCCACCTTCTCAAACTCGTCCTGCTCCCACGGAAACGACAGCACGTCCGTCGTCCCGCGCTTGCCCCGCCAGCGCCGATTCAACTCCCGCATCGCGCGGTCTGACACGAAAGCGACCGTCACGCCCGCGCCGCCAGCAGGCACAACCTTCAAAGCCTCTGCGACGAACGCCTGCCAACGCTCGCAATCCATCGGCAGCCCTCGCTGGCGGTTAACGACTTCAATCATTTCAACCGCGCAAAGCGTCTCCAAAGCCTAACAGGACGCCTCAACAGTCCGACGGGCCACCTTTACAGCCTGACGGGTCGTGTGTACGGCTTAACGGGCTGTCTAAACAGTCCGACCAGCTACTTTCACAAGCTGATGAGGCATTTTCACAGCCTGACAACGCATCTTCACAGCCAAACCCGCCGCCTCAACGCTCAAATATTACATCTTTACAGCCCAACGAGTCGTCTGCACAGCCCAACGAGCTAACTTCACCGCCCGGTGAATCGTCTGCACAGCCTAACGAGCCGTCTGCACAGGCGGCGAGGCGACAGGTGATGAGGCATTGCGTCCGGTCGTACTTCTCGACGAAGTTGTTCATCGCGCGCGTCTGCCTGTCCCTCTGCCCGCTCTCCTGATTTACTTCGTCAAGGCCGTCGAAGAGCACGACCGCGCTGCTCGATTTCAACAGTTCCTCGACGAACGGCTGTGCGTCGGGGAAGTCGCAGATGTCGAAACGCTCCGCGATGAAGGGCATCAACTCCTTTTCGGAGTCGGCCCATTCTTTGAGGGAGACGAAGACAGGGACTTTATCAATCGTCTGCTCGGCGGCTTTGACGGCGATATATTTGAGGAAGGTCGTTTTGCCCGCGCCCGGCTTGCCGAGGATGAAGAGGTTGCCTTTTTCCACGACGAGTCGCAGGCCGTTGACACGTTCCGCCTGCGGCGGCGGCGCTTCCGGGTCTGCGGACGACTGTTTCAGGCGCTCGATGTTGAAGCGACCGAAGGCGGTGGGCTTGTCGAGCATGTAGGCGTCGGTGAAGATGTCGTCGAGCGGCACAGGCTCGGCCATGCCCATGATTTGCATCGTGCCGTAAAGCTTTTTGATTTTCGCGCGGTACTTTTCCGCCGCGTCGTTCCACTTAAACTTATCCCAGCCGCCTTTAACCGCGCCCGCAGTCTTATCCACCACGGTCTTGCCGTACTTATCCCAAAGCCATGCGCCGGCAGCAGTGATGGCGAGCGGAGATATCGGCATATCAAATCTGGCTCTTGTTCGTGTGCGCCTCGTAAGCCTTGATGATGAGCTGCACGAGGCGGTGGCGCACAACGTCCTTCTCGGTGAAGTAGACGAACTCGATGCCCTCGACTTTGGACAGGATGCGCTCGGCTTCGATGAGGCCGCTGCGCTTGCCCGCCGGCAGGTCTATCTGCGTCACGTCGCCCGTGATGACCGCCTTCGAGCCGAAGCCGATGCGCGTCAGGGCCATCTTCATCTGCTCGCTCGTCGTGTTCTGCGCCTCGTCGAGAATGATGAAGGCGTCCTGCAAGGTTCTGCCGCGCATGAAGGCGAGCGGCGCGACCTCGATGATGCGCTTCTCAAGCATCTTCGAGACGCGCTCGGCGTCCATCAAATCAAACAGCGCGTCGTAGAGCGGGCGCAGGTAGGGGTCAACCTTCTCCTGGAGGTCGCCGGGCAAAAAGCCCAGGCGCTCGCCCGCCTCGACCGCGGGGCGGGCGAGCACGATGCGGCTCACCTGCTTCTGCACGAGCGCCTGCACCGCCATCGCCACCGCGAGGTAGGTGTTGTGATTAACGAAGCCGTTGGCGACGAACGAGTGACTGCCCGGCACCGTCAGGTCGAAGACTTGCGCGCGTGACTCTTCGACCGAGGCGACTTCGAGGAACAACAAGCGGCGGTCGTGTATGTCGCGCAGGCGTGCCGACGCCTCGCCCGCCACGTCGTGCGCTTGTAAAACTTCCAACAGCGTCGCGAGCTTGGCGTAGCTCGGTTGTCGTCGCCCGCGTCTGTAGTCGGCAAAGAGTTGGTGCTCGGCACGCGTGAACGTTCCGCCACGCAGCGCGGCGCGAAGCAGGTCGCCCACGTGCGGCACGACATCCACGTTAGGGTTTGGCGACTTGAACATCCGCCGCGCGCGTTTGCGCTCAAGCCCGAAGCCGATTAACTCGTGGAATCGCTCTGCCTCCGGCCCGGCCATCGTCAGCAGGTGCGAGACGTGTAACTTGCCGTCGTAGCGCCCGCGTTTGAGAGAGTGCGAGGCGACGATTCCGAAGTTGAGCAGGACGACTTGCGTCTCGCTAATCAGCTTCTCGGAGACGGACGAGAGTGAGACCAAGCCGTCGCGCTTTTCCACCGTTCCGTCGGCGTCGAACAGTCCCCGCAAGAATGCGGCGACAATCGGCCCCGGCGCGGCCAAGATCGCGCGCGGGACGCGCTTCGTCGCGGCTTTGCCGGTGGACATGCCCAGGTGTGAGAGCAACTGGTAGAGTTGTGAACTGGAGACGATATGGTCATAAGGTCGCCCCGCGCCGTTGCGAAAGGCGTGCAGACCGAAGCGCGAGACCACTCTATGAAAGGCCGCGACGACCGGCTCGTCCGCCGAAGAGAGGATGACGCGGTTGCGGAAAGTCAGGCAGCCGTCGCCCGTGAGGACGCCCAACACGTATGCGAACTCTTCGTCCAGCCGTTTGATCTGAACCGTCTTCGACGAGTGATCAGACGGCCCGTTCGGCTTGTACGTGAAGTCAACACGTGTTTCTTCGCCGAACATACGCTGCCCACGCTGCAAGGCCACGACATCGCCAGCGCGCAGTGCGTCGGCGCGTCGCCAGACGAGCGCGCCGCCCGCGTCCAGAAGCAGCAGAGGGTGCTCCGGCGTCGCTTCAATCGAATACCCGAAGCGCGTTGTGATTCGCAGGGTGTCCGTCTCCCCGCCGTTGTATACGTGTGAGGCGGTGTCGCGTCCGTCGAGGCCGTGAATCAAAACATCGCGGCGGCGGTAATCGTCCGGCCCGACGCCCTCGCCCAGAACACCGATCTCCACCATCCCGCCGCCGGTGAGCACGAGCGAGTCCTCCTTGAGGCACTTGCCCGTGCCGGCGACGCCGATGCCGAAGACGACATCGTTGTTCTGTATGGCCTCGATGTAGCGGCGCTGGTTGGCGGACTTGGGCGCGACCTGCTTCTTGCCAGCGGGGTTGAAGCGCGCTTTGGTGAAGTAGTCGCGCAGAGAGTAGGCGCGGTCTTCGGCGATCTGCGCGAAGGCCTCGCGCAGCTCCCGGTCGGTGAAGCTCTTGCCCTCGCTGAAGAGGGCGGCGAAGTCCTCGATGATGCGCTCGGCGGTTGAAACGTCCTGCGGGTCGCCGTCTATACTCAAGTCCTGGCCGCGCGCGTCCACGCGCACGTCGAGGAGTGATTCGAGGTACTTGATGTTCTGGTCGTGGACGCCGAACAGCGTCTCGACGGCTCTCGGCGGAAGCTCGATCTTCTTCAAAAGGCGCTCTCTTCTCCTTGTCGCGTGGAAGGCTCGGCGGGGCCGCACCGGGGGTCTTTGAGGGAATGTGTAACCGTCTCCGACATTCAGGGCTGACGCTACAACAACGCGCGCCGGGGTGTCAACGAAGAGGGCGCGCGTCCACAGTTGAGTTCGCTATAAGGCCGGCTTGAACCCGTCGCCTCGGCCCGCCAGGTTAGCTTTTCGCGCCTTGACACTCCCGCGACCGCTCCCTATACTTTGGGCTTTGCGCTCAAGGGGAAATCCTTCGCCGTGGACGCCCGGAGCACTTATCAGACACCGAGTTTGTTTCGACGGGGTTAAAGAAAGAGATGCCGAATCACAAATCAGCAGAGAAGCGCGTGCGCCAGAACGAGAAGCGGCGCGACATCAACCGCGGCCACCGCGGGAAACTTCGCACGGGTATCAAGAAACTTCGCGCGGCGTTCGACGGGGGCGGCGCGGGTGACGCGCAGGCGCTTTTGCCTGAGACCATTTCGCTCATAGACAAGGCCGTGCAGAAGGGCGCGCTCCACCGCAACGCCGCCGCGCGCTATAAGTCGCGCCTGACGGCGCGCGCCAACCAGCCAGCCAAGTAGAGACCACAACATATTTCGACGCGGGCGAGGCGGATCGAGCGAGTTCGATCCGCCTCGCTTTTTGTCTTGCGAATCGGTGTGCAGGAAAGCAGGAGGGAGCGATGAGAGAAACCGACGCACGATACCGGAGTGACGGGGAAGTCAGGGAAGTCGTCAGAAAATTCGAGTCCTGCGAATTTCAGCCTTCGGAGTTCAAGCATCGGCTGCACCTGACGGTCGCCCTCTCCTACCTTCTCGATTCGACTTACGCCGAGGCGCTTGAGCGCATGCGGCAGAGCCTCCGCCGCTTCATACAGGCGCGCGGCATCGAACCCGTCGTCTATCACGAGACGCTGACCGTCTTCTGGATGCGGCGCGTCCTCGCCTTCGTCGAGCAGGCGGATAGAACCCGCGACCTCGCGGAGCTGGCGAACGAGATGTTTGACGCGTGCGGCGACCCGCGGCTCGTCTTCGACTATTACAGCAAGGAGCGCCTGGACTCGGACAAGGCGCGCGCGTACTGGCTCGACTCCGACTTGAGGCCGCTCGACTTCTGAAGCGGCTTCCGCGCGAGTCGTCGCTTGAATCGTCAGCCTGACAATTCGCAGACGAGCATTTCGAGTTGGATTCGGGGCGTGGCCTGCGAGGTCTTGATGGCGAGGTCTGCGTCGGCGATGCGGCGGATGCGGCGTTCGAGTTCGCGTGCGTCGGCGCGGCGCGCGGTGGCAAGGAACTCTTTGCGCTTGCCCAGCGGCATGGGGACGATTCGGAAGACTTCTTCGTTCGGAGCGCCGCGCGACATCAGGTCTTTGGCGAGCGCGAGGCGGTGGTAGCTGCTGGCGAGCAGGCCGATGAGCATCACAGGCTCCGCGCCGTCGTCGAGCAGCTTCGCGAGGGTCGCGAGCGCGCGCCGTCGGTCGCGCGCGATGAGGTGGTCGGTCAGTTCGAAGTTGGAAAGCTCGCGCGAGCGGCCCACGAGCGCGTCAACCATCTCCATCGAGATGTGGCCGCCGGGCAGCGCCGAGGTTGCCAGCTTCTCAAGCTCCGTCGCCAACTGCCGCAGGCTCGCGCCCGTCAACGCGACGATCTGCCGTAGAGTCCTCTCGTCGGCGCTCGCGCCGAGGTGCTTCAGGCGTTCCCTCGCCCAGCCGGCGAGTTCCGCGTCCGGGAGCGCGGCGAAATCAACCGCGGCGCAGACTTCCAGGAGCGTCTTGCTGAGCCTGCGCCGCTTGTCCAGTTCGTCGGCGACGAAGATGACGACCGAGGTCTCGGCTGGCCGCATGACGTAGCGCACGAGCGCCTCCTCGTCCGCCTCGCGCAGACGCGCGAAGTCCGAGACGCGCACGACGCGGCGCGCGGCCATCATCGGCAACTGTTCGGCGGCGGCAATCGCCTGCTGCACGTCCGCCGACGCCAGGCTGAAGGCCGACTCGTTGAACTCGCGCAGCGCCGCGCCCTTCAGCGCCGCTTCGGCGACGGCGCGCGCCGCCGCGTCGCGCAAGTAACCTTCGGGGCCGAAGAGCAGGTACAGCGGCTCGATCCGCCCGCCCTTCAGCCTGCGCCAAAGTTCTTCGCGTGTGATTGTGCCCATTTGTTTAATCAGGAGGCAGGAGCAGGAGGCAGACGGCAGGTAAAGCGATAAGGCAGCCGGTCATGTAAGAATTGTCTGCCCTTTAAATGTTCTGACTGCCTCCTGCACCTGCCTCCTGCATCCTTGTCCCTTCACGGCTCGTCGTTGACGCCGAAGCCGTTGATGAGCGTGGAGACGAGGCTCTCGGCGAAGCTGCGTGCGAGTCGCTGGACGGCGGGGTCTTCCTCGTTGAAGAAGGTGCGCGGGTCGTCGGTGAACTCGAACTCGCCGCGGAAGACGTAGTCCTGATTGTCGTAGAGCACGCGGTTCGTGACCTGGTCGCGGACGGTGACGGCGGCGGTGATCGTCACCTCGAAGATGCGCGCGCGGCCACGGCTGTCGAGCAGCACGCCGTAGAAGGCGAAGTTCTTGATCGTGCCGTCAACGACGGCGTCTGCGCCCTTCGGGTCGCTGCGCACGCTGAGGCCCTTGCCGCGCCGGATGATCTCGTTCATCACGGCCTCGGTGAACCGCGACTCGACCTTGTAGCGCAGCGCCTGGTTCTGGAACGCCGGCACGGCGACCGTGCGGACGTGTTCGGGCAGCCCCGACTTCGTCACGGGCTTGTAGCAGCCGCGGAAGCCGGAAGCGAAAACGAACAGACCGAGGAGCACAAACGCGCGCATGATTTTGCGGCTCGAAATCATTTCCGATATTCACCCTTTAGACTTTCGACGGTGGGACGGGGCACGATGCGACCGCCCCGCACGCCGCGTCGAACGCATTTCACTTGAGCGATTGAATCAACAACATGAGGCCGACACCCACGTAAAGCAAACCCAGCACGCACGCGAGACCGCTGAAAATTATTTCGTCCGCCGCCTCTCCCTCTTTCAATCCGAATACCACGAGCGGGAATCGCCTGAGCCACCCGCCGACTTTTCTGTTGAAGACGAAACAGAGGACGCCGAGGAGGATGGTGAAGACTCCGCCGATCATTCCCGGCAAGGCATTGCTCATCGTTTGCACGCGCTTCGCTCCTTTCGACTAAGCCACGGTATTGTGCACTTTTTTTATAGCGTCTGCCACGCGCACCGTCTCGACCGCGGCGCGAACGTCGTGGACGCGGACGATTGAAGCGCCGCCGAGCACCGCCGCCGCGACCGAGGCCATCGTGCCGTGGACGCGCTGGTTGGCGGGCGCGCCGCCGAGCAGGTGGCCGATGAAGGACTTGCGAGAGGTTCCGACGAGCAGGGGGAGATCGGGGAACGCGCGCGCCAGCTCGTCCAGCTTCGCGACCAGCTCGACGTTCTGCTCCTGGCTCTTGCCGAAGCCGACGCCGGGGTCTATGGCGATTGCCTCGCGGGCGACGCCCCGCCGCAACGCCTCGGCGACGCTGCGGCCCAGGGATTCGACGACTTCGGCGATGATGTCCGCGACGGGCGGGAGCGTGTGCAACGTCTCACGACTGCCGCGCGAGTGCATGAGGACTAACCCGGCCCCGGCCCGCGCCACCTCGTCGGCGAGCGCGGGGTCGAAGCGCAGGCCGGAGATGTCGTTGACGATCTCCGCCCCGGCGGCGAGCGCCGCGCGCGCCACACGCGCCTTCGTGGTGTCAACCGAGACGGGCACGGCGACGCGACCGGCCAGGGCTTCGACGACGGGCATGACGCGCCGAATCTCCTCCGCCGCGCCGACGTGCGCGCTGCCGGGCCGCGTTGATTCGCCGCCGATGTCCAGGATGTCCGCGCCGTCGGCCACCATCCGCCCGGCGTGCTCGAAGGCGCGCGCCGGAGTGAAAAACTCCCCGCCGTCGCTAAAGCTGTCCGGCGTTACGTTCAGGACGCCCATGACGAGCGTGCGCTCGCCGAGTGGGAGGGAGTGGCGCGGAAGTTTCCAGAAGCGTTTCTTCATCTCTGACGACGGCGGCGCGCGACCGCGCTCAAGGCTGGCGGAAGATCAGGCTCATGCAGGTCAGCCCGCCCTCGGCCTTCGCGAACTCGGAGCAGTCAACGGCGCGCACCTCGTAGCCGCGCGCCGCGAGCCTGCGGGCCGTGCGCGGGAAGGCCGTGCCGACGCATAGCGTGTGCCCCACGCGCAGGACGTTCGCGGCCCAAGGCTCGTCGGCGTCCACGGCGACGACCCGGAGGCCGCGGAAGATGCCCGTGTCAACCCAGTCCGGGTTGACGAGTATCGTCTCGTCGTCGAGCGCCGAGCAGCCGCTCTTCAAGTGCAGGCAGCCCCGCAACTCGACGGGCACGACCTCGTAGCCATGCGGCGCACTCAGCTCGCCGAGCGCCGCCGCGCCCGCGGCGTTCGTCCGCGGCGACAGGCCGACGTAGAGCTTGCGTCCGGCGCGCATCACGTCGCCGCCTTCGAGCGTCGCGGGCGGCTCGACCCTGGCGACGGGGCGCAGGCGCGCGACCTCCGGCTCGACGGCCCGCACCTCCGCGCGCCTCGACTCGACGCCGGGCCGCGTGAGGACGGCCAATTCGTCCAGCACGACCGCTGCGTCCTCAACGAAGACGCTGTCCGGCAGCTCGTCAATCCGCGGCATCATGACGACTTCAGCGCCGCACTCCCTGAGTGCCTCGCGATAGCCGCGGTGCTGCTCGGCGGCGACCCTCCCGTCAATCGGCTCCCGCTCGCGGTACGTCAGCTCGCACGCGTCGAGCGAGCGCGCTGGTTCTCTCGTCAGGGCGACGATCATATAAGCTTCTTAGCAGAAAAATAGGAAAGGCGAAAGCGGAGCCGCATCTTCGACCGACAGCTTCAGTGCAGGCGTGACGCATAGAGGCTTGGAATAAGCACATTGGCGAAGAACAGCCGTAACGCGGCGCGTGCTTATGTGCCGACCTCTTCCCTCGCCAAGGCGGTCGAGTTTGACGACGAGATGATGCGCGTGTCGCTCACCGACGGGCGCATCATCAGCGTGCCGCTCATCTGGTTTCCTTTGTTAATTGCTGCGACGCCGGAGCAACGTGCGCGCTGTGAGATCGGCGGCGGCGGCACGAGCTTACACTAGCCTGAGATAGATGAGGATTTATCCGTCCCGGGTTCGTCGCCGCCCGAGGCCATCAGCGTCCGCGAGTGCCCCGCCGCCATCTTCCGCAAGAACTGCTCGCGCTCGTCGGGGCGT
The DNA here is from genome assembly GCA_003222975.1 of Acidobacteriota bacterium. Lineage (GTDB taxonomy): Bacteria > Acidobacteriota > Blastocatellia > Pyrinomonadales > Pyrinomonadaceae > QHXN01. The sequence continues at coordinate 11,759 of QHXN01000047.1, forward strand.
GGCAATGACAGATTCAGGCCGCGCGTGAGCGTGCCCGAATAGCAACTGTCCGAGATGACGATGACGTGCTTGGCCGGGATGACGCGGATGCCCGTCGTGATCTCGTCGGCGATGATCCAGTTCGACACGTCGTCGAGCGTGGCGTCCACCGGCAGCCAGTAAGCCTTATCGGCGTCACGGTCGTTGTAGCCGTGCCCGGCGTAGTAGATGACGAGGTTCGCGTTGGCATCCAACTCGCGCCGGTAGGCCGAGAGTGCCGCGACGATCTGAGAGCGCGTGGCGTTGACGAGCAAGCGTGTCTGGAAGCCGTAAGACTCGCGCAGCACGCGTTCGACCTCGCGCGCATCTGAGGCGGCGGTCTTGAGCTTCGGCAGAGAGATGTAGTCGTTGTTGCCGATCACGAGCGCGTAGTAGCGGCCCGCGCCCGCGGGCGGCGTTTGAGCAACGCCCACCCCGCGTTGCTGCGTGCGCGCTGGCCGGGGCAAGAGAACGGACGCGAGAAGCGCGATGGCGACGAGCAGCGGGAGGATCGGTTTAATTCTCACGGCTGAATATCAGAAAGGAAAACGTGCCGGAGACCAGGCAGCGAGTGGCGAGACTACCCGCGAGTCCTGTGTGGTGGTACGAAGTCGAAAGCTCTCGAAACAGCGGTCTGCGGCGCGCCAAAAGTAAATGCCATGCGCCGCGCCTGTCAACATCCGCAGGGCAAGTTGCGCGCCGAGATTTTACTCCGCCCGCGAAAACGAAAGGGGAAGAGGTTGATCCCCTTCCCCTTCAACCGTTCCCCTTGGCCGTCGCGCTCAGGCCGTCGCCGGGTTGCTGCCCGTGATGGGCGGCAGTATCGGCTTCAAGGGGTTCGCCGCCGGCTCCTTGAGCTGCGGGCGACCGCCCTCGTCCTTGCTCTGCGTCGGCTCGTCGTCAATGGAGAGGCCGGCGATGATGCGGCGAATCTGCACGGCGTCCAGAGTTTCGCGGTCGAGCAAGGTCTCGGCGAGGCGCACCATCACGTCGCGGTTCTCCTCGATGATGCCGCGCGCGCGCTCGTACTGCTCGCTGACGATGTACTTGACCTGCTGGTCAATCTTGATGGCCGTGTCCTCGGAGAAGTCGCGGTGCTGCGCGATCTCTCGCCCGAGGAAAATCTGCTCCTCCTTCTTGCCGAAGGTGAGCGGGCCGAGGTCGCTCATGCCGTACTCGCAGACCATCGCGCGTGCCAGCTCGGTCGCGCGCTCGATGTCGTTGGACGCGCCCGTCGTGATGCTGCCGAGGAAGGTCTCTTCGGCGAGACGCCCGCCCATCAGAATCGCGATCTGGCCGAGCAGGTATTCCTTCGTGTAGTTGTGGCGGTCGCCTTCGGGCAACTGCTGCGTGACGCCGAGCGCCATGCCGCGCGGGATGATCGTCACCTTGTGCACGGGGTCTGCGTTCGGGACTTTGAGGCCGACGAGCGTGTGGCCGGCCTCGTGGTAGGCCGTCGTGCGCTTCTCCTCGTTGGTGATGACCATGCTCTTGCGCTCCGCGCCCATCAAGACCTTGTCCTTCGCCAGCTCGAAGTCCGGCATCGAGACGAGCTTCTTGTTGTAGCGCGCCGCGTTCAGCGCGGCCTCGTTGACGAGGTTGGCGAGGTCTGCGCCGGTAAAACCGGGCGTCCCGCGCGCGATGACCTGGATGTCCACGTCCTCACCGAGCGGAATCTTGCGCGTGTGAACTTTCAGAATCCCTTCGCGCCCGCGCACGTCTGGACGCGGCACGACGACGCGGCGGTCGAATCTTCCGGGTCGCAGCAGCGCCGGGTCGAGCACGTCGGGCCGGTTCGTCGAGGCCATGATGATGACGCCGTCGTTCGACTCGAAGCCGTCCATCTCGACGAGCAGTTGATTCAAAGTCTGCTCGCGCTCGTCGTGGCCGCCGCCTAAGCCTGCGCCGCGGTGTCGACCCACGGCGTCAATCTCGTCAATGAAGATAATGCACGGCGCGTTCTTCTTGCCCTGCTCGAAGAGGTCGCGGACGCGCGACGCGCCGACGCCGACGAACATCTCGACGAAATCCGACCCGGAGATGGAAAAGAACGGCACGTTGGCCTCGCCCGCGACGGCGCGCGCCAGCAAGGTCTTCCCCGTGCCCGGAGGGCCGACCAGAAGAACGCCCTTCGGAATGCGCCCGCCGAGCTTCTGGAACTTCTGCGGCTCCTTCAAAAACTCGATGATCTCCTGAAGCTCCTCCTTCGCCTCGTCAACGCCGGCCACGTCCTTGAAGGTGACGCGCTTCTGCTGGTTGTTCAGAAGCTTGGCGCGCGACTTGCCGAACGAGAGCGCCTTGTTGCCGCCCGACTGCATCTGCCGGAGCATGAAAATCCAGAAGCCCACGAGCAAAAGCACAGGCCCCCACCACATCAGGATTGACCAGAAGGCCCCGCTCGTGGCCGGCTCGATTTGCGCCTTCGCGACGCGCGGGTTGCCGTGCTCGTCGGTCTTGGTGGCCTCGGTCATCAGGCTGTTTTTGATCGCGTCGCCCTCGATGGGGGTGTGGTACTCCTGCTTCTCCTTGTTGTTGTCAACCGAGACGACCTCCGACGCCTTGATCGTGAGTTCGGCAATCTTGCCGTCCTGCACCATCTTGACGAGCTGGCCGTAGGGCAGGGGCTTCACGCCGCGATCCTGCTTGTTGACGACGAACTGGTAGAGCATCACCGCGCCGACCAGGATGAGCACCCAGAAAATCAGTTGTCTAGCCGTGGAACTCAAAATCTTCTACGCCTCCGACGCCGATGATAACCCAACCCGGCGTCTTTTGTCGCTCCCCCCGAAACACCTCTCGCTTCGCCCCCGCCACCGCTCCCGCCGGAGAGCGCTTCACAAACCATACGGCAGCAAGGCTTCGTTTGGATGCCTGCCAGCCGCCGCCCGTTGTGCACCCGGAACCGCGCGCGGGGCTTGCAGCGCCGCTTCGATTGTAGGTTTCGGGCCGGCCTTTTTCAACCATTTTCCCTACACATCACTTTTTGCGGAGGAAGTGGAGAAGGCCGCGCCGACGCACGACGCGGCAGCCGCCCGGCAGCTCCGCGACGCGACCGCCGCGCGCGCCCTCAAGCAGCCGCTCGACGCCAAGCAGGTGCGCGAGCGTCAGACGCCGCAGGCCGCCGCGCCCGCGCCCGACCCACTGCCGCAGCGCTCGACGCCTGAGCGCCAGCGGCGCAGCGTTGAGCGCTTGGACGCGCAGCGGCCAGGCCCCGCGGGGTTCCTCAACCGCCGTCGAATCTTCGTCGCCCGCGGCACGCCCTTCTTCACGCGCCTCTTCGAGCAGTCCCGACGCGAGGCGTTCGAGCGCCGACGCGTCTTCGCGCAGGAGTTCGGCTGCGCGTGCGAGCGCTTCGACGGCGCGCGGGTTGAAAGATTCGAGCAGCGGCAGGAGGCGTTGGCGCACGCGCACACGCGCGAAGCGCTCGTCCTGGTTCATCTCGTCGGAGCGGAACTCGACGCCGCGCCCGCGGCAGTACCCTTCCGTGTCCGCGCGCCGCGCCCAACCGAGAAGCGGTCGGCGCAAGACGACCTCCCCGCCCTCTTCGAGCGCGCGCTCGGCGCTCATCCCGCACAGCCCCTCGGCACCGCTCCCGCGCAGCAGACGGAGCAGGATCGTCTCCGCCTGATCGTCGAGCGTGTGCGCCGCAAGCACCGCTCCCGCGCCGCGTTCGCGCGCGACCGCGGCCAGGAACTCGTAGCGTGCGCGGCGCGCGGCCTGCTCAAGGTTGTCGCGGCCCGCCCGCGCGCGCTCGCCGACCGCGGCGCTGCCGACGACTATCTCGAAGCCTTGCGCGCGCGCCAGCGCCTCGACCCACCGCGCGTCCTCGCCGCCCCGACGCCCGCGCAGCCCGTGATCCAGGTGCGCCGCAGTCACTTTCAAACCGAGCCGTCCGGCCTCCAGGAGTTCGCCGAGCGCCAACAGGAGCGCGGTCGAGTCCGCGCCGCCCGACACGGCGACGAGCACGCGCCCGCCGTCGAGCGGCCAATCGCGGCGCTCCCATTCGGCCAGCAGGCGTCGCGTGAAGGCCCTCAGCCGCACGCGTCCCCTCCCCTTCTTCTTTGTCCGCGCCTCGGTCATCGCCCTTTATAAACCCGATTACAGTCCACACGAGAGTTGGTTTTCAACATATTCTGACGCCGCTACGCAGTCGTACTTACCGTGGCGTCCGGCGGGTTCAAATCGCGACCGTGTGTCTCGCTTCGAGCGGAAATATACACCTTGACACGGGCGGATTTGGTGTTAGCATTGCGGCTCATAAAAAAAATCGCCACTGGCCGCGACCGAAGGCTCCGCGGTTTTCACACGTGGTTTTCACAAAAGATGAACCAAGAAAATTCCTTTGCCATATCAACAGATTTTGGTGACTAGACTTAATTTGCGAGCGACTGCCATCAAGCTGCCAACGCCGGTATCTCACTGAAAGCAATTCCGTCTCTTGATATGCCGTCCGCGAGCCAGGACTTATCTCCATAAAGAAGCGGCCCTCGATTTATGTGTCAACCGCGGGCAGGCCCCGGCGCCGCGCTCTGCGCTCCGACGCTCAGCCCTTTGCATCTCCGAGATCAAACGGTGTGGCCCGTTCGGTAAGGCCGCAAACGGCTCGTCGTCATCCCGTCCCGTTTATACGACCGGCGAGCCGGGAGCATGAAATTCTGAAGTGAAACACGCTTGTCCCAATCCGGTGTAACCAGCAACCAGGAGGAAGCCATGAAGTTTTCGACGAGAAGCAGGCGTCGCATCTGCACGACATTGGCGCTGGCGATGTTGTTTAGCTGCCTCCCGCCGTCGAGTTACCTCACGGCGAAGGGTTCCGCCGCGACGCCCGCAACGCGCGGCTCCTCGCCCGGCGCGAAAACTTCCGCGCCCGCCGGTGCGCCGACGAAGACGCAGCCGACGAAGGCGCAGGCGCGTCAAGCTTACGCCCAACTGCCCCTGAGCTTCGAGCCTAACCGCGGCCAGGTTGACCGCAGCGTCCTCTTCACGGCGCGCGGCGGCGGCTACACGACGTTCCTGACCGCGACCGAGGCCGTCTTCGTCCTGCACGGCCCGCGCCGTGCGAGGCAGGCCGCTGCGCATAAGGCTGGGAAGCCGGAGCACTTCGCGAGCTTCGCGGACATGCAGAAGCAGGTGGACGAGCAACGGCGGCAGGAGATCGAGCGCCGCCAGCAGGAGGCCGAGTCCAGGGCCGTCGTCCGCATGAAGCTGGTCGGCGCAAACGACCAGGCGGCAGTGTCCGGGTTGCAGGAGATGCCCGGCAAGGTCAACTACTTCAGGACGAACAACCCGAAGAAGTGGGCGACCGACGTTCCGCTCTACGCGCAGGTCAAGTACGAGTCGGTCTATCCGGGCGTTGACCTGCTCTACCACGGCGGCCAGCGGCAGATGGAGTACGACTTCGTCGTCGCGCCCGGCGCAGACCCGAACGCCATCGGCATCAGCTTCGACGGGGCCGACGGCGTCAACGTCGGTCAGGACGGCGAGCTGGTGATCAGCGCGAAGGGCAAGGTGATGCGCCAGCAGCCGCCGCACGTCTATCAGATGATAGACGGCAAGCGGAAGGAAATTCCCAGCGGCTTCACCCTGAAGGGCGGGCTGGTCGGCTTCAACGTGGGCCGCTACGACGAGACCGCCGAGCTGGTCATTGACCCCGTGCTCGCCTACTCGACCTTCCTCGGAGACGAGGACAACGACGACAACGGGTTCGACATCGCGGTGGACGCGGACGGCGACGCCTACGTCGTGGGCCAGACCTTCGGCGACGCCTTCCCCACTCAGAACCCTTTCCAGTCGCAGGGCGTGCCCGACAACGAAAACGGCGGCGACGCCTTCGTCACGAAGTTCAACCCCGCCGGCTCGCAGCTCATCTTCTCGACTTACCTCGGCGGGCAGTTCGACGAGGCGGCCTACGGCGTCGCCATAGACTCCCAGCGGAACGTCTATCTAACCGGCGCGACGAACTCGGCGGACTTCCCACGTAAGAACGCCATGCAGCAGAACTGCGGCTCAACCGGGGACAGCGGCTTCAGCAGCCCGTTCCAGTGCGACGAGGCCGACGCGTTCGTCACGAAGCTGAACGCCGCCGGCAACCAGCTCGTCTATTCCACGTACCTCGGCGGCAGCGCCCCCGACATCGCGCGCGCCGTCGCGGTTGACCCCGACGGCAACGCCTACGTGACGGGCTTCACGCTGTCGTACAACTTCCCGACGACGAATCCCATCCAGCCCTTCATCAACGGCGCGCGGAGTCTTCAGGCGAGCCGCGGGGATGGCTGTAGCTGCGAACTGACGAGCGACGCCTTCCTGACCAAGATCGAGCCGGGCGGGCAGTTCCGCGTCTATTCGACCTTCGTCGGCGGCACGTCGGACGACATCGCGATGGGCCTGGCCGTGGACTCCTCCGGCAACGCTTACATCACCGGCTTCACCGACTCGACCGGCGCGCCGGCTCCGACGCCGACGCCGGCTCCGACGCCGTCCCCGTCACCCACCCCGCCGCCGAACCCCGACAACACCCCGACGCCGACGCCGACTCCGACGCCTGACCCTAGCCCGACGCCGGACAACTTCCCGACGACGCCGGGCGCATTCCAGACGCAGCCGAGCGGCACGATTGATGCGAGGACGAGGGAAGCCTTCGTCACGAAGGTGAACACCGCCGGCTCGGCCTACGTCTTCTCGACCTTCATCGGCGGCAACGGGGAGGACGAGGCCTACGGCATCGCCCTCGGCACAGACGACAGCGTCTTCGTCACAGGCTCCACCGACTCAGCCGCCACGCCCGCGCCGAGTCCCGTCGCCAGCCCGACGCCCTCGCCCGACCCCAACAACGTGGGCTACCCGACGACGGCGAACGCTTACCAGCAGCAGAACAACGGGGGCTACGACGCCTTCATCACCAGGCTCAAGCCCGACGGCTCCGACCTCATCTACTCCTCGCTCATCGGCGGCGACCAGAACGAGGGCAACGGCGGGAGCATCTGCGGCAGTAGCTCGCTGAGCACCAGAGACAGCGTGGATGTATGCGGCGACGATTTCGACGGCGCGGCCATCGCCGTTGACTTCGCCAACAACGCTTACATCACCGGCTGGACGGATTCAACCTTCGTCGAGCCGACGCCGACGCCGACACCCGATCCGACCACCGGCTTCATGAGCTACGACGGCAAGCTGCGCGACAGGGTGTCGCCGACCGACACCGGCTACACCGCCGACGGCAACCCGGACGGCACGTTCACCGTGCAGTTCCCTTCCGGCGACTCCAACAAAACGGTCACCTCGCTCGACCTGAACGGCAACTGGAACACCGTCGCCGGTGACAGCGAGAACGCGCTGGGTGTCGCCCAGTCGCTCGACGGCGCGCTCCTGAACAACCCGACGACGGGGGCCGTGAATTTTACGGTCAGCAGCGTCGGGGGCAGCGTCAACCTGTTCGCGTCCGACGACAGCGGAGGGAGCCTGTTCACGCCGGGCACGAGTTTCACACTGACGGTCACCTACAGCGACAGTAGCACCGCCACGTTCAACGCGAGCGTGCCGGAGACGACCGCGGGCAACTTCCCGACGAAGAACGCCGTGCAGCCGAAACCGGGCAGTGACCCAGGCCAGCGCTCGCAGGACGCCTTCGTGGCGAAGTTCAACACGAACGCCTCCGGCGACACGTCGCTCGTCTACTCGACCTTCCTCGGCGGAAGAAACGACGACGCCGGGCAGGGCATCGCCGTTGACCCCGCCGCTAATGCCTACGTGGCGGGTTACACCAACTCGGACGATAATAATTGCGCGTCGTCTGATTCGACTGAAAGTAAAACTGCGGCGGCGGCCACTACAAGTGATAGCTGCGAGGAGGACAATTTCCCGACCACGCCCGGCAGCTTCAAACCTTCCAAGAGTAACGAATTCAACGACCAACCCGACGAGGACGCCTTCGTCACCAAGATCGGGGGCGGCTCGTTCAGCGGGCAGGGCGGACAGATCGGGGAGTTCAGCATCTCCGGTCGCGTCACCGACTCCGGCGGGGGCGGCGTCGCGGGCGTGCCGGTTCACATCACGGACAACAACGAGTTGTCCCAGGACGCGATCACCGACGCCAACGGCGTCTATGATTTCGAGGCGCTGACGGCGAGCACTTACACCGTCACGCCCACGTCGCCTCCGGGCCAGAGCCTCACGTTCCTGCCGCCGAGCCGGAGCGTGACGATCACGAATCAGAACGTGCGGGCGGACTTCCTCGTGGCCCGCACAGACCTTTCCATCAGCGGTCGCGTCACAGACCCGAACGGCAACGGCGTCGCGGGCGTCACCGTCACGATCACACAGGCGGGCGCGGCGACATGCCCGGCCCCGACTCCGACTCCCTCGCCGAGTCCAACACCTTCGCCGACTCCGACTCCTTCACCAACCCCGTCGCCGAGTCCAACGCCTTCGCCGAGTCCGTCGCCGAGTCCGACCCCGTTGATGGCGACGACGGACGCCGGCGGCAACTACACGGCGACGGGGCTGACGCAAGGCTTCAGCTACCACGTCGCGCCGGCGCGCGCCAACTTCGCTTTCACGCCGCCTTCGCGCGACGTGCCGCTGTGTGACAGCGCGACGGGCGTCAACTTCACGGCGACGCCGGGCGCGGTCGCCTTCAGCGTGAACCCGTCCGACCTGACGCGCAACGAAGGCGACGGCAAGTTCACCATCAACGTGACCCGCACGGGCGACGCCACGGGCGCGGCGGACGTGAGCTACGTCACCACGGACGGCTCCGCCTTGCAGAAGTCCGACTACACCATCGCCGTGGGCAGGCTCCACTTCGCCGCTGGCGAGACGACAAAGACCATCCCCGTCTTCATCGTGGACGACGCCTTCGTCGAGGGCAACGAGACTTTCACGCTGACCCTGAGCAACCCGACGAACGGCGAAGCGCTCGGCGCGCAGAACGCCGTCATGCTGACGATTGTGGACAACGACACCGACCCGGCGGCCCCGAACCCGATTGACAGCACGCAGTTCTTCGTCCGCCAGCACTACCTCGACTTCCTCAACCGCGAGCCTGACGCGGCGGGCTTCCAGTTCTGGACGAACAACATCGAGAGCTGCGGCACGAACGCCGGTTGCCGGGACGCCAAGCGCATTGACACGTCGGCGGCCTTCTTCCTCTCGATAGAGTTCCAGCAGACCGGCTACTTCGTCTACCGACTCTACCGCGGGTCGCTGTCGCGAAAACCGGACTACCTGGAGTTCATGCGCGACACGCAGGAGATCGGGCGCGACCTGGTGGTGGGTTCGCCCGGCTGGGAGCAGAAGTTGGACGCCAACACGCAGAGGGTCGCCGAGGACTTCGTCTCGCGGCCCGAGTTCGTCTCGCACTACCCGAACGGCATGACAGCCGACGCCTACGTGGACGCCCTCTACGCGAGCGAGGGCGTGACGCCGTCGCCGGGCGAGCGCAGTCAGGCCATCTCGGCCTACGGCAGCGGCGACACTCCGGGCCGCGCGCGCGCGCTCCGCGTCGTCGCGAACAATTCGGCCTTCAGCCAGCGCCTCTTCAACGAGGGCTTCGTGGCGGCTGAGTACTACGGGTACTTGCGCCGTAACCCCGACGACCCCGGCCTCAACTTCTGGCTCGCGAAGCTCAACAGCTTCGGCGGCGACTTCCGGCGGGCGGAGATGGTGAAAGCCTTCCTGGTCTCCACCGAGTACCGTTCGCGCTTCGGCCAACAGTAGAGCGGTTTTCGGTTCTGAAACGGGAGCAGGCGCTCATGCCTCAAGGCATGAGCGCCTGCTCCCGTTTGACAACTGCCGACGATGAGGGACGACTCGGCCCGCTGCCTTCACCTTTGCCTTTTTGCTTTGGCCTTACTCCAAGGTCTGACTTCCGACGCCGTCGCTCGCGCTCACGCGATAATCATCGTGCCCGTGCCCTCGTCGGTGAAGACCTCGGAGAGCAGTGCGTTGCGCGCGGAGCCTTCGATGATGTGCGCGCTGCGGACGCCGCGGCGCAGGATTGCCGTGACGTTCTGGAGTTTCGGGATCATCCCGCCCGTCGCCACGCCGTCCCTGATGAGCGCCTCGATCTCGCCAGCCGACACCCTGGAAACCTTCGACGCGCGCTCGCCGGGCCGCAGGTAGAGGCCGTCAACGTCCGAGAGCACGACGAGCTTTTCCGCCTGAAGGCGGACGGCGATCTCGGCGGCGATGGTGTCGGCGTTGATGTTGAAGACCCGTCCCTCGTCGTCCGCGCCGAGCGACGAGACGACGGGCAGGTATTCGTGATCCAGGAGCACGCGCAGCAGCCGGTCGTTGATCTCCAACACGTCGCCGACGTGTCCGAAGTCCACCTGCTCGCTCACGCCCGTCTCGCGGTTGACGATCTCTTTCGGCGGTCGCCGCTCGGCCAGAACGATGTTTCCGTCCACGCCCGACAAGCCCACGCCCTCGACCCCGCGCTGCCTGAGCGCGGCGAGGATGTCGGTGTTGATCTTCCCGGCGAAGATCATCTTCGCCATGTCGAGCGTCGCGTCGTCCGTGACGCGGCGACCGTCTATGATGGTCTGCTCGACGCCCAACTGCTCGGCCAGCTCCGTCAACTGCTTCCCGCCGCCGTGCACGACGCACACGCGTATGCCGACCTGGTGAATCAGCGCCAGCTCCTCGGCGATGCTGAAGAGGTTCTCGCGCTCCTCGATCACCTTCCCGGAAAGCTTCACCACGAACGTCTTGCCCTTGAAGCGTTGGATGTAGGGCAGCGCCTCGCGCAAAAGGTCTAGCCGTTGCTGGCTCATCATTCACCTCCGGTGAAAGGGTAAGAGGGGAAAAGGGGAAACGGGTAAAAGGACATAATCGGCGGAGCGCCGTCCTTCTTCCTTTTCCCTCTTACCCTTTTCCCCTCTTACCCCAAAAGCTTTGCCATGATCGCCTTCTGCACGTGCAGGCGGTTCTCGGCCTCGTCAATGACGACGGAGGCGGGCGAGTCAATCACCTCGTCGGTGACGATGCAGTTGCGGCGCACGGGAAGGCAGTGCATGAAGAGCGCATCGTCGGTGCGCCGCATCTTCCCGGCGTCAACGATCCACTCGCGGCGGTAGGGCGCGCGCTCCTCGATGTCGTCGGCGGCTGAGCCGTAGAACAGCTTGCTCCCCCAGCTCTTCGCATAGACGACCTCCTGCCCGTCGAACGCCTCCTCGATGTCGCGCGTCACGCGCACCGTCGCGCCCGCGTCGAAGGCTCGGCTGTTGATCTCGCCGATCAGTTCGTCGTCCAACTCGTAACCGGGCGGGTGCGCGATGGTCAGGTCGTGCCCCATCTGCGCCGCCGCCAGCGCGAAGCTGTTCGGCACGGCCATCGGCAGGGGCTTCGGGTGCCACGCCCAAGTCAACAGCACGCGCTTCCGGCCCTCGCCCAAGCGTTCGCGCACGGTCAGCATGTCCGCCAACGCCTGGCAAGGGTGGTGCATCGCCGATTCGAGGTTGATAACCGGCACTTCCGAGAACTTGGCGAAGGCCGAGAGCACGGGGTCGCGCCGCTCCTCGTTCCAGTCTTTCAAAGCGGCGAACGTCCGCACGCCGATGGCCGAACAGTAGCGCGCGAGCACGCGCACGAACTCCGCGACGTGCTCGGTCTTGTCGCCGTCCATCACGACGGCCTCGCGGTGCTCCAGCGTCCAACTCGTCCCGCCCGGCTCAAGCACGACCGCCTGCCCGCCAAGTTCGTACACGCCCACCTGCATCGAGGCGCGCGTCCGCAAACTCGGGTTGAAGAAGACGAGCGCGACGCTCCGACCGGCGAGCGGCTTCGACGCGTCCTCGCCCCGCTTGAAGCGCAGGGCCGCGTCGAGCAGGCCGTCAAGCTCCTCGCGCGTCCAGTCGGCGGTCGTCAGAAAGTTCCTCGGCATCGCTCACCCGCAGACTTCTTCCAGAGCTTCGACGAACATGCCGGCCTCTTCGGTCTTCAGGCACAGCGGCGGAAGCAGCCGCAGCACGCGGGCGTCGCTCGACGTGCCGGTGATGATGCGCCGTTCGAGGAGACTTTTTTGCACCTTCGACGCGACAGGCTCATCGAATTCAACGCCGAGCAGCAGCCCCCGACCGCGCAAGGAGGCGACGCCCGGCACGCCCGCGAGACTCTCGCGCAGGAACCCTTCGACCGCGCGCGCGTTCTCAAGCATCCCGTCCGCTTCGATAGCTTCGAGCGTCGCCACCACCGCTGCCATCGCCAGCATGCCGCCGCCGAAGGTCGTGCCGAGGTCGTTCTCCTTGATGACCGAAGCGACCCCCTCGGTCGTCAGACACGCGCCGACGGGCACGCCGCTCCCCAGGGCCTTCGCCAGCGTGATAACGTCCGGCACAACCCGTCCCGCCGCCTCGCTCCCCGCGAAGAACCACTCGCCCGTGCGACCCACGCCCGTCTGCACCTCGTCGAAGACGAGCAGCACGCCGCGCTCGTCGCACAGGCGGCGCAACTCACGGAAGAATTCAGGCTGTGCCATCCGCACGCCCGCCATTGACTGAATCGGCTCTAGGCACACGGCGGCGACCGTCTCGTCGGCGAGCGCGGCGACCGACTCGACCGAGCCGAACTCCGCGCACAGGTGGCCCGGCACGTTTGGCCTCCCCGTCTCGCGGTACTTGCCTAGAAACGTCGCGCTGATCGCGTCCGCCGTGCGCCCGTGGAAGCTGCCCGTGAACGTGATGACGTTTTCGCGCCCGGTCTTCATGCGCGCCATGCGCATCGCGTTCTCGTTGGCCTCCGTGCCGGAGTTGCAGAAGAAAGCCTTCGTCAACACTTCAGGCGCGCAGCCGACCAGCCTTTCCGCCGCGAGCGCGCGCACGTCCGAGTAGACGACGTTCGAGTAGAACAGGAGCCTTTCGGCCTGCGCCTTCAAAGCCTCAACCACGCGCGGGTGGCAGTGGCCCGTCGCGCAGACGGCGTGCCCGCCGTACAAATCCAGGTAGCGCTCGCCCTCGCTCGTCTCGACCCAAGAGCCTCGCCCGCCGACCGGCGCGAAAGGAAATTTCTTGTACGTCGCGAGCTGGAACTGCTCCTCGCGCGCCGCGATCTCTTCAAAGCTGTTCGTCGTTTCCGTCTTCATTCTGTTTCCGGCCTTCATCCGGCGCGCGTGCCGTCAGGCACTTTCCTTTCGGGGACGGCGAGCGCGGGAGTTATCTCGTCCGCGTAACCGATGTCGAAGAGCATCCCCTCGGAGACCTCGCCCGCCATCCTGCGCGGCGCGAGGTTGACGACGAAGAGCGCCTGTCTGCCGACGATCTCCGAAGGGTTCGCGCGCTCCTGCTTCATCCCCGCGAGGATCGTGCGCCTGTGGTCGCCGAAGCTCACCGTGAGCTTCAGAAGCTTGTCCGACCCCTTGACCCCCTCGACCGACTCAATCGTCCCGACGCGCACGTCCAACTGTTCGAGCGCGTCGGCGGTGATAGTCACCTTGACGGGCGCGGGCACGAAGTCTGTCTGCTCTCTCAAGGGTTGCCTCCGACGAGCATCAGTCCGGTCTTTTCGTCGAGTCCGAACATCAGGTTCATGTTCTGCACGGCCTGACCCGCCGCGCCTTTCACCAGATTATCAATCGCCGAGAAGACCGCGATTTGCCGACCGCGCGCGGCGAAGCCGATGTCGCAGAAGTTAGTCGTCTTCACCCAGTTGATGTCGGGCGAGCCTTTGACGAGCCGGACGAAGAACGAGCCGCGGTAAAAGTCGGAGTAAAGCGCCGACAGATCGTCCGCGGACATCCGTCCGCCCTCGTCCACCTCCGCGTAGATCGAGGCGAAGATGCCGCGCGAGACCGGCAGCGAGTGCGTCATAAACACAAGCTCGTTCGCCCAGTCGTGTGCCGCACTCACGTCGCCGAGCGTCTGCTCGATTTCGGGGACGTGCTGGTGCGTGAAAGGCTTGTAGGCGTAGAACGAGTTTGCGCGCTGCGGGTGGTGCGTGTTCGCGGCGGGCTTCGCGCCCGAACCCGACGAGCCGGTCTTCGCGTCCACGACGACGCGCCCTTTGATCGCGCCCGCCGCGGCGAGCGGTGCGAGGCCCAAAAGCGTCGCGGTGGCGAAGCAGCCGGGGTTGCTGACGAGACGCGCACGCTTGATCTCTTCGCGGTTGATCTCCGTCAGACCGTAAACGAACTCGCGCTGCAACTCCGTCGCCGTGTGCTCGCGCCCGTAGTGCTCTTTGAACTGCTCAGCGTCGCGCAGCCGGAAGTCGCCCGACAGGTCAACCACCTTCACGCCCGACGGCAGGCGCGGCACGATCTCCAGAGCCTGCCCGTGCGGCAGCGCGAGGAAGACGCAATCAACGTCGTTCAGCCCCTCGAAGTCCTCCGGCGTCTTCTCGAAGCGCAGTTCAGTCAGGCCGTGCAGGTTGCGATGAACTTCTGCAACCGCCTTGCCCGCATGCTCGTTCGCCGTCACGAGCGTGACCTCCACCCGCGGGTGGAAGAGCAGTATCCGCAGAAGCTCCGAGCCGCCGTAGCCCGACCCGCCGAAGATGCCGACACGAATCTTTTCGCCGCTCAACATCGCTTCCGTCTCCCCGCGTCCTCTCAACTGTCGGCCTTGAACCTGCTGCCGTCGGCGTGTTACGTTTCGAGGCTCAAGCTTATGTCAAACTTCAAAGGCGCTTTGCCCTTCTTCGCACTCAGTGTGGCCTTCTTCGCCATCGGCGTGAGCGGCCAACGCGCGTTCATCTACGTCGGCATCACTTTCCTCACCATCAGTCTGTTGAGGCTCCGACGCTCGCGCTACTAAGCGGTACGACTCACGCGGCTGCGACCGGCGCGCACGCCGCGCCGACCTTCGACTTAATCAACTCGAACAGACGCGCGCCGTTGCGCTTCGCGTTGCCGGCAGGCACGCCCAGTTCGCGCTCGACGTAGTCCTCGCCCATCTGCGAGTCCGTAACCGAGCCTGCGACCAGGTCAACGCCGATGCCGCGCCGGCGGAACAACTCGACGCCGCCCCACGCGCCGACGTAGTCCGACGCGCAGAAGACCAGGGCCGCGGTCGCCTCGCGCAACTCCGCGTCGTCGAACACGGACTCGACCGAGTAGCCGCCGAGGATGCCGTCGCCCAACTCGATGACGATGAGGTCGGGCGCGCACTCGTTCAAGTGCGTGATGATCGCCTTCGCCACGGGCGCGAGGTCGCCGACGCCGACGGTCGAAGGTAGGCCGCAGTCGAGGAAGCTCGCCGTCGCGACCGCGCCGTGGTCGGCCATGTGCAAAGTGTCGCGCAGGCACGCCACGCCGGAGAGCTTCGCCGCCGCCACGCGCATGCCTGCGCGCGTGGCCTGCCGCACGATCTCCACGGCGGCGAAGGTCTTCCCGCTGTTCATGCACGCGCCCGCGACGATGACGAGCGGCGCGCAAGCGTCGGGCAAGCTCTCGCGCAACGGCAACGCCGCGTCCGCGATGCTTCGCACGTTCCCGCCTTCGTCGGATACGAATCCTATGACCTCGACCTCGATGGCGTCGCTCAAACTCGAATGGTGGCCCGTGCAACAGCCGACGACGCCGCCCATGTTCAGGAGGTGCAGGCGGTCGCCCGCGCCGACCCACTCCGGCACGTCCCCGACGAAGCCTTTCAGCGCGCGCCGGCTCCCCAATGCGCCCACGACCACGTCGCCGGGGTTGACCTTCGCCAGGCGGCCCGAAGGCAACTCAAGCTGGTTGTAGGTCGCGCTGTCGGTGAGCGCGCGCACCACGACCGCGTCGCCCGCGCGCGCTCTTCTTCGCTCGCCGACGACCGCCAACTGCCTCTGCAAAGACAGACGCGACACGACCGACCCGATCTTGTCGGCCTCCACGACCGCGATCCTCACCTCCGCCGACTCGTTCTCGTGCTGCATCTCTTAATCAATGCCTCAGTCAATTGCTACTAGCTTTAGCTAGTGGACAAGGTTTGTCAGAGTCGGATCGGCTTTAGCCACATCATTGGGCTAAAGCCGAGTGACTTTCTGTCCTTCTACACCTACAGCTAAAGCTGTAGGCAACTCAAACAAGCTTTCACAACACAGCGCTAATCACTGGTCGCCGCCTTAGTCCGCAGCCGGAGCGCGTTGAGCTTGATGAAGCCCTCGGCGTCGCGCTGGTTGTAAACGGTGTCGGCCTCAAACGTCGCCAGGCGCTCGCGGTAGAGCGTGTGCGGCGAGCGCCGACCGACGACCGTCGTGTTGCCGCGATAGAGCTTCACGCGCGCCTCGCCCGTCACGGCGTCTTGCGTCTCGTCAATTATCTTGCGCATCAGCTCCGACTCCGGCGCGAACCAGAAGCCGTAATAGACACTCTCGGCGAACTTCAAACTCAACCGGTCGCGCAACCGCAGCACCTCGCGGTCGAGCGTGATGGATTCGAGCGCGCGGTGCGCCGCCTGAAGGATGGTCACGCCCGGCGTCTCATAGACTCCGCGCGACTTCATGCCGACGAAGCGGTTCTCCACGAGGTCAACGCGCCCGACTCCGTGCTCGCCTCCGATGTGATTAAGTTTTTCAAGCAACTCGACTGCGCCGAGTTGCTCGCCGTTCAGACCGACGGGTATGCCGCGCTCGAACTCGACCGTGACATACTCGGCCTCCGCCTTCGCCGACTCCGGCGCTGAGGTCATCTGGAAGATATCGGCGGGCGGCTCGGCCCAGGGGTCTTCGAGGATGCCGCCCTCGTAGGAGACGTGCATCAGGTTGCGGTCGGTCGAGTAGGGCTTCTCGGCGGTCGCCGTCACGGGGATGTCGTGCTCTCTGGCGTAGGCGATGAGGTCGCTCCGGCCTTTGAACTCCCACTCGCGCCAGGGCGCGACGACGCGGATGTCGGGTTCGAGCGCGTAGTAGGTTAGCTCGAAGCGCACCTGGTCGTTGCCCTTCCCCGTCGCCCCGTGCGCCACGGCATCCGCGCCCTCGCGGCGCGCGATCTCGATCTGCCGCTTCGCGATGACGGGCCGCGCCAAGGAAGTGCCGAGCAGATAGACGCCCTCGTAAACCGCGTTCGCCTTCACCGCCGTCCACACGTACTCCTCCACGAACTCGCGCCGCAAATCTTCCACGTACAGCTTTGACGCGCCCGTCGCCCGCGCCTTCTCCTCAAGCCCGGCCAACTCCTCGCCCTGCCCCACGTCCGCGCAGTAGCAGACCACCTCGCAGCCATACTCCTCGCGCAGCCAGCGCAGCATCACCGACGTGTCCAGCCCGCCCGAATACGCCAGCACGATTTTCTTGATCTTCCGCTCCGTCACCTTCACTCCTCGACTCTCTTCCTTCATCCGAAAAGTTCCAACACCTTCTTCAACACGGCGCGCTGGGCCTTGCGTTCGAGCACGGCGATGAAGACCGTGTCCTCGCCCGCGAGCGTGCCGACGATTTCGGGGATCGCGGCGCGGTCAATCTCGACCGCCACCGACGACGCCATCCCCGGCTCGCACTTCGCCACGACCAGGCAGTCGCCCGCCGGGTCGAGGCCGAGTAAGCCCCGCGCCGACGCGCCTTCCTTCGCCCGCGGCATCGTGTAATATCCGTGGTGCTTGACGACGCCCAGCTCTTCGAGGTCGCGCGAGATGCTCGACTGCGTCGCGACGAAGCCGGCGCGCTCCAGCATCGCCGACAACTCCTGCTGCGTGCCGATGCGCCGCGTCCGGATGAGGCTCAGGATTTTCTGCTGCCGCTTCGTCTTGTGCATTCAGACCCCCCGCGGTTATGCGCTCGCTTTGCATAACTGGCGAATAGATGCATAAAATAGCAGTAAAGATGCATCTTCGCAAACCGTCAGACGCTCCGGCGGCTGTAAATGTCGAAGAAAAGCGTTGAGGCCGTGGGCGCGTGCCGGGCGGCGACTCGCAGTAGGAATGACGTTGGGAATGAGAACCGATGAGTGAATCCAAAAAACTTTGGGGCGGTCGCTTCCGCGGCGAGACCGATCCCGCGTTCGCGCGCTACAACCGCTCGTTCGGCTTCGACCGCCGACTCTTCGAGGCGGACGTGCGCGGCAGTCTCGCGCACTGCGAATCTTTGCGCGCGGCGGGCGTGCTGGGCGACGACGAGGCGGCGCGCATCCGTCAAGGACTCAACACCCTCCTGTCGCAAGCCGCCGAGCGCGACGAGAGCTTCTTCGACGACGAGGCGGCGGAGGACGTGCACTCGTTCGTCGAGGCGCGGCTCGTCGAGTTGGCCGGCGACGCGGGCCGGAAGCTGCATACGGGCCGCAGCCGCAACGACCAGGTGGCGACGGCGCTGCGCCTCTGGCTGCGCGACGAGATTGATCGCACGGCATCCGCCGCCCGCGGCGCGCAAGTCGCGCTGCTCGACCTCGCGGAGTCGCACGCGGACGCCGTTCTCCCCGGCTACACGCACCTGCAACGCGCGCAGCCCGTCCTCTTCGCGCACTGGTGTCTCGCATACTTCGAGATGCTCGCGCGCGACCGCGAACGTCTGGGAGAGGTGCGTCGGCGCGTGAACGTTCTGCCGCTCGGCTCGGCGGCGCTCGCGGGGACGAGTTACCCCGTTGACCGCGAGGGTGTCGCGCGCGCGCTTGGGTTCGAGCGGGTCGCGCGCAACAGCCTTGACGCCGTGAGCGACCGCGACTTCTGCGTCGAGTTCGCGTCGGCTGCGAGCCTCGTCATGGCCCACCTCTCAAGGCTCGCGGAGGACTTAATCATCTACGCGACGACCGAGTTCGGCTTCGTCGAGTTGAGCGACGCCATCTCGACGGGTTCGAGCCTGATGCCGCAGAAGAAGAACCCGGACGCGCTCGAACTCGTGCGCGGCAAATCGGCCCGCGTCTTCGGCCACGTGCTCGCGCTGCTCACGCTCATCAAAGGTCTGCCGCTCACCTACAACAAGGACATGCAGGAGGACAAGGAGGCCGTCTTCGACGTGGCCGACACTGTGCGCGACTCGCTGGAAGTGACGGCGACGGTGCTCCGCAACGTCCGCGTGCGCGAGGCGCGTGCGCGCGACGCCGCTTCCTTGGGCTACATGAACGCGACCGAGATGGCCGACTATCTCGTCCGCCGCGGCCTCCCCTTTCGCGAGGCGCACGAGGCGGTCGGGCGCATGGTGCTCTACGGTTTGGAGAAGGGATTGGAGCTGCACGAACTCGAACTCGAAGAGCTGCGCGGCTTCTCAACGCTCATCTCGGAGGACGTGTACGAGGCGCTGTCTTTAGAACAGACTCTCGCGTCGAAGTCGCAGACGGGCGGCACTTCGCCCGCGCGCGTTAGGGAAGCTCTAGCCGCCGCGCGTGCTTCGCTCGATGCGCCTGAGTCCTGAGAAAAGTTTTTCGCCACCCGAATACAGAAAGTTATAGTGTGCGCGAACTTTCGCGGTCAGCTTGTGAAGTCCTCCCCGCAGTATTCTTACTTCATGGAGACCTCTCAATGATGGGCAACACAAACTTTCGCTTGACTCTGGTCGCCGCCGCTTTGTTCGCGGGGATAATCAGCGCTTCTGCTGGCGGATCGGGAGGAAATAGCCTTCAGCAACCAGCAAAGACGCTGTACCGGCCAACGGGTGACGAGGGCAGGATCACAGGCGTCGTCAGCGTCGAAGGCGAAGTCCCTGCCCCGCGTTTGATCTCGATGGACGCAGACCCCGACTGCACATCTCAGTGTAAGGGAGACGTGAGACTTGACGACCTCCTCGTTAGGGACGGCAAACTCACCAACGCCTTTGTCTATGTCGAGGGCGGCGCGCTCGACGGCTTCGAGTTCGAGACGCCCCAGACAGCAGCCGTGCTCGACCGGCGCAAGTGCCGCACCGTCCCGCACGTGCTCGGCGTGCAGGCGGGCCAGACAATTCAGGTGCTCAACAGCGATCTAACGACGCACAACTACACTTTTCAGACGACGAAGAACGAGCGCATGAACAGGTCAATCCCTCCCTCCGGCGAAGGCTTTCAGATTGCGTTCGCCCAACCTGAAATGTTCGTCATCGTCAAATGCAACCAGCATCCATGGGAGAGGGGTTACATCGCAGTCATGCCTCACCCGTTCTTTGCTGTCACCGACCGGAACGGCGCGTTCAGCATCGAGGGGCTACCGCCGGGCGATTATACGGTCATCGCGTGGCACGAAAGGTTTAAGGATCAAAGCGTAAAAGTGAGCGTCTGGAAGAGGGATTTCAAGGACGTAAACTTCACCTTCAAATACCCTGAAGATGAGCGCTGAACCTTCGCCTTCCCTCTATCAGATTTAGCTGCGTCTCCACCTCTTCTTCGGCGTCGGCGTGGGCGTCGGCGTGGGCGGCGGGGGGATGTCTTCGGGCGTGACGTGCGCCTCGACGGACTGTTTGCCGTTGTCGCCGATGCGGATGATGACGATTGACTTGACGGCGTTGCGGTCGGCGTTGAAGGTGACGTTGCCGGTGACGCCGGGGAAGTCTCTGGTCTGTGCGAGCGCGTCGCGGATGGCGGCGCGGTCGAGGGAGTGGGCGCGCGCGGCGGCGTCGAGTACGATGCGCGTGGCGTCGTAGGCCGTGGCGGCGAAGGAGTCGGGCGTCGAGCCGAAAAGCCGCCGGTAGTCGGCGACGAAACGCTGCACCTGCGGGTCTGGGTCTTCGGCGGAGAAGTGGGAGGAGAAGAAGTCGCCCGCCAGAGCCTGGCCCCCGATCTCGTAGAGGCGCGGCGAGTCCCAGCCGTCGCCGCCGACGAGCGGCACGCTGATGCCCAACTCCTTCGCCTGCCGCGCCAGTTGTCCCGCTTCGAGGTAGTAGCCGGGGATGAAGATCACTTCGGGGTGTACGGCAGCGACCTCCGAGAGCTGCGCCGAGAAGTCGGCAGCGCCCTCGCGGTAGTCCTGCTCGGAGACGACCTCGCCGCCCTGCCGCTCGAACGCCTCGCGTATGAAGCGCGCGAGTTCCACGGAGTAGCGTTGCGCCGGGTCGAGCAGGAGGGCTGCGCGGCGCGCGCCCAGGCTGCGCGTCGCGAAGCGCGCGAGGGCCGCGCCCTGGAAGGGGTCTGTGTAGCAGCTCCGGAAGACGTAATCGCCCTGCGCCGTCACTTCGGGGCTGGTCGCCGAAGGCGTGAGCATCGGCACGCGCTCCTCTTGCGCGACGCGCGCGGCGGCGAGCGAGCGCGAGCTGACGACCTCGCCGACGAGGGCGTGGACGCGCGACTCTTCGGCGAGTCGGCGGACGATCACCTCGGTCTCGCCGGGGTCGGAGCGTGTGTCCCGCGTGATCAGCTCGATGCGGTGGCCGCCCGCGCCGCCTCCGGCGTTCGCCTCCTCGACCGCCATGCGGATGCCGTTTAAGGCCGAGATGCCGTACTGCGCCGTGTCGCCCGTCAGGGACATGAAGGCGCCGATGCGCAGCTTCTCGTCCGCCGGCTTAACGACAACGTCCGAGCGCTGACGCCCGCAACCGAGAAAGCTTGACGCGACCAACAGGGACACTATCAGAACCGCGAGCGGCACACTGGAATGCGGATTGCGGATTGCGGATTGCGGATTTGATGAGAGACAAGCTGTCTTCCAATCCGCAACCCGCAATCCGCAATCCGCAATCGGAGCGTCGTTCGCGGTTCTGTTCTTGTGGAATTTCACTGACCTGGGCGGGGGTTAGAGTGTAGAGGCCGGGGACGAACGCAACGGCGCGGCGTCCCCGGCCCGTTTGGTAAAGCCGTCACTCGATCTTGTTTCGGATCGGCGCGGCGGGCGAACTCGGCGGCGCGTCCGGGTCGCCGACTGCCTGACCTTCCGGCGAGATGCCGTGCGTCGCGATTTCGTGAGCGAGGTGGCCTTCGCGCGACATGACGCTGTGGTAGCGCCCGTAGCCGAAGTAGATGCCGAAGCCGATCAGGAGCCAGATGATGAGCCGATACCAGTTGCCCACCGGCAGCGAGAACATCAGGAGCAGGCAGGTGAGTATGCCCGCGATGGGCACGAACGGGACGAGCGGCGCGCGGAAAGGCCGCTTGGCGTTCGGGTGCGTCCGGCGCATGATGAGCACCGCGCCGCAGACGATGACGAAGGCCAGGAGCGTCCCGATGTTGGTCATCTCGGCGAGTATCGAGAGGGGCAGGAGGCCGGCCATCGTGGCGACGAAGATGCCCGTCAGGATGGTTGACTTCCAGGGCGTGCGGAAGCGTGGGTGGATGTCGCCGAAGAACTTCGGCGGCACAAGCCCGTCGCGCGCCATCGCCAGCATCACGCGCGGCTGGCTGAGCATCATCACGAGCAGCACCGAGGTGATGCCAGTCATCGCGCCCGCCGCCACGAGGTACTGCATCCATGTGAGTCCGACGCGGCGGAAGGCGTCCACGACCGCCGCGTTGCGATCAATCTGCGACGACGGAACCATGCCGGTCAGAACCGCCGAGACGGCGATGTAGAGGACTGTGCAGAGGATGAGCGACGTGACGATGCCGATGGGCACGTCGCGCGCCGGCTTCTTGGCCTCCTCGGAGTGAACCGAGACGGAGTCGAAGCCGATGTAGGCGAAGAAGATGATGGCCGCGCCCGCGAACATCCCCAGAGGCTCGCCGCCCGCGCCCTGCTGCCCCGCGACGTTGTAGCCGAAGAAGCTGATGCCCGTGTAGCCATAGGGCGCGAACGGGTGCCAGTTGGCCGTGTTGATGAAGAAGTAGCCGATGCCGATCACCATCAGGACTATCACGACCTTGATGATAACCATCGCGGCGTTGAAGGTCGCGCTCTCGCGGATGCCCTTGACGAGCACAACCGTGAGGATGAACGTGATGAGGACTGCGGGCAGATCGAAGTAGGCACCCGTCCTCGTAAACTCCCCGGTCGCCGGAATGTAATCAAACGGCGCGGTGTGTAAAACCTGCGGTATCTTGGCCGGTATCGCGGCAATCCCCTCGTGGAAGATGGGGATGAACTCCTGGAAGTGCGCCGACCAGCCGTGCGCCACGGTCGCCGACCCGACCGCGTATTCGAGCACCAAGTCCCAGCCGATGACCCACGCGAGCAGTTCGCCCAGCGTGGCGTAGGCGTAGGTGTAGGCCGAGCCGGCCACGGGAACCATCGAGGCGAACTCGGCGTAGCACAGGGCCGCGAAGACGCAGGCGACGCCGGCGACGCAGAACGAGAGCATCAGCGCCGGGCCGGTGCGGTCGTGCGCGGCCTCGCCCGTCAGGATGAAGATGCCCGTGCCGATGATCGCGCCCACGCCGAGCGCCGTAAGCTGCACGGGGCCGAGCACGCGCCGCAGGCGGTTCTCGCCCTCCATCTCCGCGAGCAGCATTTCGAGCGGCTTGGTTCGGAAAAGGTTACTTGCCATTGTTATCCTCCGCGAGAGATTAGAACAATCCCAGGGGCCTGATAGCTCTGAGCTTTAAGTCCGACTTCCGAAATTGATGACCGTGCCGCGAAGCTTAGCATCAAACGGCCCGGCGGCGCGAGGTTAGGTCTTCGCCTCCCCCGCCGCGTCGGCCACGTGCGCGTCCGCCATCGGAGTACCGACGCGCCGCCAGACGAGATAGACGGGGATGCCTGTGAGCACGATGATGAGACCGGGCCAGGTCTGCGCCGTCTGATAGACGAAGAGCACGAAGAGGATGACCGCCGCGCCCAGGATGTAAAGCACGGGCACGAAGGGATAGCCGAAGGCACGGTACGGGCGCTCGGCGTCGGGGCGCGTCTGGCGCAGGCGGATGACGCCCGCGATGGTCAGGATGTAGAAGATGAGCGCCGCCGAGATGACGTATGTCAGCAGGTCGTTGTAGAGGCTGCCGTAGGTCGGCGCGCCCGTCGCCTTGTCCGTCCCCGTCACGACGCGCGGCAGCACCAAGAGCGCCGCCCAGATGCCTTGAATGACGAGGCCCCAAGCGGGCACGTGCTTGTCGTTCAACTGCCCCGACGAGCGGAAGAACAGGCCGTCGCGTGCCATCGCCCAGTAGGCGCGCGCGCCGGCGAGTATCAAGCCGTTGTTGCAGCCGAAGGTCGAGACCATGATGGCCGCGGCCATGATGGTCGCGCCGAGGCCGGGGAAGATCACGTCGGCGGTGGCCGAGGCGACGCGGTCGTTCGGCACGCCCTGGATGGTCTCTATCGGCAGCGTCACGAGGTAGGCGACGTTGGCGAGCAGGTAGAGTCCGATGACTAAAAAGGTGCCGAAGGCGAGCGACAGAGGGATGTTGCGCCGCGGGTCTTTGACCTCGCCCGCCGTGAAGGTGATGTTGTTCCAGGCGTCAGCCGAGAAGAGCGAGTTGGTCTGCGCCACGCAGATGCCGACGAACAGGCCGAACACGCTCGCCGCCGTCAGCCCGTGTCCCACTTCCTCTAAATTGCCCCGCGGCGTCCAGAGGTTGCCGAAGTTTCCGTGCGCGGCGACGGCGTTGTAGCCGACGACGACGCCCAGGACGATGAGCGCGACGAGCGCGCCCGTCTTCGCCGACGTGAAGACGTTCTGCACGAGCTTACCCAAGCGCAGGCCGCGCGTGTTCATCCACGTCAGCAGCGCGATCAAAAGCACGCCGACGAGCTGCGCCGTCGAGAGCGAGAGGGCGTAGCCCGAAGAGATGTGGACGGGCGCGACGATGTAGTTTCGCTCGGAGATGGTCGGCCAGAAGACGCCGAAGTATTTGGCGAAGCCGACGGCGACCGCGGCGATGGTGCCGGTCTGGATGACGAGGAACAGAGTCCAGCCGTAGAGGAAGCCCCACAGCGGCGAGAAGGCCTCGCGCAGATAGACGTACTGCCCGCCCGCCTTCGGCATCATCGCCGCCAGCTCGCCGTAAGAGAGCGCGGCCATCACGGTCAAGAGGCCGGTGATGATCCAGACGACTAAGAGCCAGCCGGGCGAGCCGACTTGGCGGGCGATGTCCGCCGAGACGATGAAGATGCCGGAGCCGATCATCGAGCCGGCCACGATCATCGTCGAGTCCCAAAGCCCGAGGCCGCGGATGAAGCCCGTCCGCCTGTCTTCGACCTCAGCGCCTGCGCCGATAACGTCCGCCATAGTTCTCCTTAAACCTCCAGGTCAAGGGCCGCGCGCAAGTTCAGCCTCGCGGCAGGTAGAGAGCTTCCGAACTGTGCAACACTTTCCCGATGGGCTTAAAGACAGGGAGCGCGCGCATTATACCGTTTTCAGCCGACGTGTCGAGAATTAAAACGCCGATTTCCTGTTGCCACGCTAACGCTAAAACTTTAATCTACCCTCACGCAAAATCTCTGCGGGGTGGAATCATGGCTGACGGCAAGAGTGCGGGCGAAATCCCGCGCCGATTCGAGCTGTACAAGACATCCAAGCACTTCGACGGCGAGCCAGGACGCAAGCAGCACAAGTTCCCCACGCTCGAAGAACTCGCCGCCTGAAGCGGCGACGGACCAACGACATGAGCCAGATAAAAGACCACCCCTCCGGCTTCGCGCCGCCGACGGGCGACATGAGTGCCGAGGAGTTCCGGCGCTACGGACACGAGGTCGTTGACTGGATAAGCGACTATCTCTCGCACCCCGAAGCCTACCCCGTGCTCGCGCAGGTCGAGCCGGGCCAACTCCGCTCGCAACTCCCCGCGTCGCCGCCTGAGCGCGGCGAGCCGATGGGCGAGATTCTCGCCGACGTTGATCGCCTCGTCGTGCCCGCGCTGACGCACTGGAACCACCCTTCGTTCTTCGCCTACTTCGCCACGTCGGCCTCCGCGCCCGGCATCCTCGGCGAGTTGCTGTCGGCGGCCTTCGACGCGAAGGCGATGCTCTGGCGCACGTCGCCCGCCTCGACCGAACTCGAAGAGGTCGTGCTCGACTGGCTGCGGCAGATGATGGGGCTGCCCCGTGGGTTCGAGGGAATCATCTACGACACGGCTTCCGTGGCGAGCATGCACGCCATCGCCGCCGCGCGCGAGTCTCTGAACCTGAGAATACGCGAGGACGGCATGAGCGGGCGGCCAGACCTGCCGCTGCTCCGCCTCTACGCGTCCGAGCAGTCGCACTCCTCAATCGAGAAGGCTCTCATCGCGCTGGGCCACGGCCAGCGCTCGCTCGTCAAAGTCCCGACCGACTCCGAGTTTCGCATGGACGCAAGCGCGCTGGCCCGCCTGATTGAAGAGGACAGGCGGCGGGGCGCGCTCCCCTTCTGCGTCGTCGCCACCGTCGGCACGACCTCGACGACGAGCGTTGACCCCGTGCCCGCCGTGGCCGACATCTGCGAGCGCGAGAACCTGTGGCTCCACGTGGACGCGGCCTACGCAGGCTCGGCTGCAATAGTCCCCGAACTGCGCCCGGCCTTCGAGGGCTGCGAGCGCGCCGACTCTTTCGTGACGAACCCGCACAAGTGGCTCTTCACACCCTTCGACCTCTCGGCGCTCTACTGCCGACGGCTCGACATGCTGCGCCGCGCCTTCACGCTCACGCCTGAATACCTGCGCACGCCCGAACAGGACGCGGTGCGCAACGGCTCGGACTACGGCGTGCAGCTCGGTCGCCGCTTCCGCGCGCTCAAGCTCTGGATGATCATCCGCTACTTCGGCCACGAGGGACTGGCCGCGCGCCTCAGCGAGCACTGCCGCCTCGCCGGTGATTTCGCCGCGCTCGTCCAAGAGTCTTCCGATTGGGAATTGCTCGCGCCCGCGCCGTTCAGCGTCGTCTGCTTCCGCGCGCGGCCCCGCGTCGAAGGCGAGGCTGAAGAGGAGCGCAGCCGCCGTCTCGACGCGCTCAACGAGCGTCTGATGAACGCCGTCAACGCGACGGGCGAGGTCTTCATCTCGCACACGAAGCTGAACGGCGTCTTCACGCTCCGCCTCGCCGTCGGCAACATACGCACGACCGAGGAGCACGTCCGCCGCGCCTGGCAACTATTCAACGAAAAGCTCGCGGAGTTTTCAGGCGGAGACTAAACGCACGGAGGTTTGCGAGAAATGCTGACGCACATCGTCATCTGGAAGTACAAGGCGGAGGCGAGCGTTGAGGAGCGGCGCGAGCACATCGCGCTCCTGCGCGCACTCACGAAAATCATCCCCGCAATCCAGAGCTTCGCGGTCGGCTCGGACGTGCTCCGCCTGTCGCGCTCCTACGACACCGGCCTCGTCGCCACATTCCGCGACCGCGCAGGTCTCGAAGCCTACACCGTCCACCCCGACCACGTCGCCGTCGCCGACTTCGGGCGCGGCATCAGCGAGCACGTCGCGTCCGTGGACTTCGAGGACAAAAGTAACAGTGATGAGTGATGAGTTAGAGGCAAGATGCTTTCAATTCATCACTCATCACTCATCACTCATCACTTCTATGAAGCGTTGGAAGAAAATCACGCTCGTGCTGTTCTGTCTGCTGCTCGTGTCGCAGACGCCGTTCGTGTACAGGCGCTATCGCCTGGGCCGCCTCAGCGCCGCGATTACCGAAGTGAACTCGCACCGCGCGCCCGCGCCGCCCGACGACCCGTTCGACGACTACGCCGGCGTCTTCCACGTGCACTCCTCGCTCGGCGGCCACAGCACGGGCACGCCGGACGACATCGTCCGTGCGGCGAAGGCCGACCGGCTCGCTTTCGTGGTGATGACAGAGCACCCTGCGGCACTCGTTAACACTTCGGAGGCGACGCTCCGCGGCACGCACGAAGGCGTCCTCTTCATCCCCGGCAGCGAGCTTGCGGCCTCTGACGGCGGGCGACTTTTCGTCGTCCCCGGCATCGAGCTTTCCGATTCTAGCCTCCCGCTCCGAGACCTCGTCGCGCGTGCGAAGGGCGAAGGCAGGCTCGCAGTCGTCGGCTACCCCGACGAGGTACGCGACTGGCAGCCGGGCGACTACGACGCCATAGAGGTCTATAATCTCTACACCAATTCGAAGAAGATTAACTACGCCCTGCTCTTCTTCGACGGCCTCTGGGCTTACTTCCCTTACGCCGACTTTCTCTTCACAGACTTCTACGAGAGGCCGGACGGGAACTTGAAGCGCTGGGACGAGATCAACGCCGCGGGCCGGCAGCGCATCTTCGCCGTCGCCGGCAACGACGCGCACGCCAACGTCGGCCTGAGCCTACAGGAACAGACCGGCAAGAAAATCCTCGACCTCAAGCTCGACCCATACGCGCGCAGCTTCCGCGTAGTACGCAACCACGTGCTCCTCGAAAAAGGCTGGCCGCTCGACGCGGAGAGTCTGCTCTCGGCCCTGCGGCGCGGGCACAGCTACATCGCCTTCGACCTGTTCGGCGACGCAGGCGGCTTCCGCTTCACGGCGGACAACGGCGCAGACAGCCGCGTCATGGGTGATGAGATTTCGCTCGGTGCGGCGGGGACTGTTCGGCTGTCGGCGCGCGCGCCCGTCAAGTGTCGCATGCTCTTTTTCAGGGACGGGCAGGCCGTTCAGGAAGTGAAGGATTCCGCGGTGGCGGAGTTGACGGTCGAACGCGGGGGAGTCTACCGCGTCGAGGTCTATCTGGATCAGCTCGGAAGTCTTCTGGACGGAAAGCCCTGGATCATCTCCAACCCGATTTTCGTTCGCTGAAGTGCTCGGCGGGTGAGATTTTCCGAAGGCAGATACGACATCGCCCCGCACAAGTTCTTTGCCTGTGTGGGGCGGTGGAGCGCTGGGTCAGAAGCCCGACCCAAATTTTGCGGAGACGGTGCTTAAGTTCACCGTTTACTGTAGAGAACCTCGTGTTTGATTCTTCTCACGCCTTCAGACCCAGTGTAGCGGGAGTGTCGCGTGTACAGCCTCCTGTTAGGGTTGTCCAAGTGCCCTCAGTCTATCCCCCGTTCGGCCTCCTGTCAATGTTCACTTTGACCGTCTTTCAAAGGTACAAATCCTCTCCAAGTCTGACCGGGCCACGCGGCTTTCGCCCGCTTCCCGCGCTCCCCTAAATTTCGGCTGCGGCGTCAGTTCCGGCGTGCCGACACTCCGGCCCGTGCACGCTTTCGGCTGTCGGCGACTTATTTGGTTGATGCATCGACGGGAAACTCTGCAACCGCCTAAATTTAGGAACATTTCCGGCCCTCCCGCGTGGCATTACGCTTGCTGATTTGCACGACTCGCGCCCCGTGTCGTGACAGTGTACCGCGACACCACGGCGGTTACGATGACGGGACAGTTATCTGAAAGATACTGTCCCTCCTTCAGGAGTTTCTGATGACAGAAGCAGCAACATTTCCCCTGCGGCAGCGCGCGACGCCGTTCGACGTGACACTCTCGGCTGCACAACCGGCCACGGACTACGAGTTGACGCGGGCGGCTTCCGAGGGCGACATGAGTGCCTTCGAGGAGTTGTACGCGCGCCACTCCCGCCGCGTCTATTCCCTCTGCCTGCGGATGACGGCAAACACCGCCGAGGCCGAAGACCTCTCCCAAGAGGTCTTCATCCAGCTCTACCGCAAGGTCGGCTCCTTCCGCGGCGAA
>QHXN01000016.1 GCA_003222975.1 Acidobacteriota bacterium
AAGTGGTCGTGCCCTTCAAGCAGCACTTCGTCGTTGACCTCAGCCGCGCGCCGGAGGAGTTCGTGCACGCGCACCACCGGCGCAACGCGCGCAAGGCGCTGCGGGAGTTGCGCGTCGAGGAGTGCGCGAACCCGGCGGAGTTCCTCGACGACTGGGTCGCGCTCTACGGGGTGCTCGTCGAGAGGCACGGCATTGCCGGGGTCGCGGCCTTCTCGCGGGAGTCCTTCGCCGGGCAACTGGCCGTGCCCGGCGTCGCGGCGCTGCGGGCGGTGCGCGACGGCGAGACGCTGGGGATGCTGCTGTGGTACGTTCAGGGCGAGGTGGCCTACTACCACCTCGGCGCTTACAGCGAGCGCGGCTACGAGCTACTCGCCTCGTTCGCGCTCTTCAGTCACGCCATTGATTACTTCCGGCGGCGGGGCCTGCGCTGGCTCAACCTGGGCGGCGGGGCCGGGGCCGAGGGGGGCAGCGCTTCGGGTCTGAGCCGGTTCAAACGGGGCTGGGCGACCGGCGTCCGCACGGCCTACTTCTGCGGTCGCGTCCTCGACCGCGGGAGGTACGAAGAGATCGTCAGGGCGAAGAAGATTCCGCCGACGAGTTATTTCCCCGCCTACCGTCTCGGCGAGTTCCGCTGAGTCGGCGCGGCGGCGCGCGGCGAGACACACCGAGTTGCAGGAGGAGACTTAAATTCAAGTGGACGGAAAGGTGGAGGGCCTGCTGGCCGAAGTCCTTCAAGTGCCCGCGGCGAAGATCACCGACGACCTGGCGATGGCGGACGTGGACGCCTGGGACTCCCTGAAGCACATGGAGCTGGTCGTCGCGCTCGAAACCACGTTCGACATCCAGCTCACCTTCGACGAGATCGTGGCGATGCGGAGCGTCCGCGAGATCAAGCGCGTGCTGGGCGAGAGGAGCGCCGTCAGTTAGCGTGGAACTGCGCGACAAGAAAGTCATCGTCACGGGCGGCGTGCGCGGCCTGGGCCGGCGCATGGTCGAGAGGCTCGCGGCCAAGGGCGCGCGCGTGACGGTCTTCGACCTCGACGCGGCGGGGCTTGAGGAGTTGGGGCGTCGCGTCGGCGTCGCGGGCTGCGTCGAGTGCGACGTGTCGGACTACGAGGCAGTCGCCGCGGCGACCGCCCGGTATCACGACGAGTCGGGCGCGGCGGACGTGCTCGTCAACAACGCGGGCATCCTCCACAGCGCGCCGCTCATCAGGATCGGCCCGGCGGGCGTCGAGAGGCACGACGCGGCGGCGTGGCAGAGGGTGCTGGCCGCCGACCTCAGCTCCGTTTTCTACATGACCGCCTGCGTCGTCGAGAAGATGGTCGCCACGCGGACGCGCGGCGTCGTCGTCAACATCAGTTCAGTCTCGGCTGCGGGCAACGCCGGGCAGTCGGCCTACTCCGCGGCGAAGGCGGGCGTCAACGCGCTGACCGCGACGTGGGCGAAGGAGCTAAGCATGATGGGCATCCGCGTCGCGGCGGTCGCGCCGGGCTTCACCGAGACGGAGTCCACCAGGGAGGCCCTGAGCGAGGCGGTGCTCAAAGAGACGATCAAGCGCGTCCCGCTGCGCAGGCTAGGCAGGCCGGAGGAGATCGCCGACGGCGTCGTCCACGTCATCGAGAACGACTTCTTCAACGGCAAGGTCTTCGAGCTTGACGGCGGGCTGATTCTTTAGCGCGGGGGCGAAGGGCGCGGCACATGTACGAATACAACCTCGGCATACGCTTCCAACGAGTGGCGGCGCAGCGCGCGCGGGAGACGGCCATCTGGTTCGGCGAGGGCGGGGCCGTCGGCTACGGCGAACTGAACCGCCTGGCGAACCGCGCGGCGCGCTGGCTCGTCGCGCGGGGCGTGGGCGCGGGTGACGTGGTCTGCCTGTCGGGCGAGAAGACGCCGCACACCTTCGCCTGCATGATCGCGTGCCTGAAGGTCGGCGCAATCTACTCCGTCCTCGACCCTGACAGCCCCGCCGAGCGCCTGCGCAAAATCCTCTCGACGTGCGCGCCCAAACTCCTCTTGGCCGGGCGCGACTTTCTCGGCGGGGCCGAAGCGACAGTCGCCGAACTCGGCGTCGCCGCCGAAGAGAAGGACTCCGAAGGGTTCGCCGCAGCCGTCGGGAGTTTCGACGGCGAAGACCTGCCGCAGACGCGCCGCGTCACGGGCGAGAGTCCGGCCTACATCATGTTCACGTCCGGCTCGACGGGCTTTCCCAAGGGCGCGCTGATGACGCACGCGAACGTCCTCAACCTCGTCGAGTGGGCCAGGGAGACTTATTCGATAACGCCGGACGACGTGCTGACCAACGTCAACCCGCTCTACTTCGACAACTCGGTCTTCGACTTCTACTCGGCGCTGTTCACGGGTGCGCGCCTCGTGCCCTTCTCGAAGGAGGAGGTCAAAGACCCGAAGGCGCTGGTCGAGAAGGTCGCCGCCGCCGGGTGCACGCTCTGGTTCTCCGTCCCGTCGCTCCTCATCTTCCTGCAAACGATGAGGGCGATGGACGGGAAGAACCTCCGCTCGATCCGCCGCTTCGTCTTCGGCGGCGAGGGCTACCCGAAGGCCAAGCTCAAGAGGCTCTACGAGACTTACGCCGACGCGAGCGAGTTCTTCAACGTTTACGGGCCGACCGAGTGCACCTGCATCTGTTCGAGCTACAAGGTCACGGCAGACGACTTCGAGGACTTGCAGGGGCTGCCGCCGCTCGGCCACATCGCCGCCAACTTCTCGTACCTGATTCTCGGCGAGGACGGGCGCGCCGCGGCGACGGGCGAGACGGGCGAGCTGTGCCTGCTCGGCCCCAATGTCGGTAAGGGCTACTACAACGACCCCGCGCGGACGGCGGCGAGCTTCGTGCAGAACCCGCTCAACGACAAGTTCCGCGAGGTCATGTACCGGACGGGCGACCTCGCCCGGCTCGACCCCGCCGACGGGAAGCTCTACATCCAGGGGCGCAGGGACAACCAGATCAAGCACATGGGCTACCGCGTCGAGCTGGAGGAGGTAGAGGCCGCGCTCCACTGCCTGGACTACGTCTCCGAGGCCGCCGCCCTCCATGCGAGCGCGGGCGGGCTGAGCCGCATCGTCGCGGTCGTGGCCGCGCGCGGGCGGTTCGACGACGAGCGCATCCGCCGAGACCTCGCGCGCATCATCCCGGCCTACATGATCCCTTCGGCCTTCCACCGCGAGGACGCGCTCCCGAAAAACCCGAACGGCAAGGTTGACCGCAGGCGACTGGCGGAGAAATATCTCCAGCCGAAGCGGTGAGGGAAGTGAAGCGGGGAGGGAAGCGGAGCAGTGAAGGAAGGTTTCAGTAATGGGTAAGGTCGTCATCTTCGGGGCGGGGAAGATCGCCGACGAGGCGTACTTCTACCTGACGAACGACAGCCCGCACGAGGTCGTCGCCTTCACGGTGGACGGCGAGCACTTGTGCGCGAAGGAGAAGCTCGGCCTGCCCATCATCCCGTTCGAGGGGGTGACGGACGAGTATGCGCCGGACGACTTCAAGATGTTCGTCGCCGTCGGCTACCAGGAACTCAACAAGTTCAGGGCGCGGAAGTACGGGGAGGCGAAGGCGAAGGGGTACGAGTTGATCAGCTACGTCAGCTCGCGCGCCTCGAACTTCGGCGGGGCCGAGGTCGGCGACAACTGCTTCGTGCTGGAGTTCGCCGTCATCCAGCCGTGCGCGAGGGTCGGCAACGACGTGTTTCTGTGGAGCGGCAACCACGTCGGTCACCACGCGAGCGTCGGCGACCACTGCTACATCGCCGGCAACGTCGTGATTTCGGGGAGCACCGTCGTCGAGCCTTACTGCTTCGTCGGCGTCAGCGCGACCATCGGCCACGAGGTCACGGTCGGCGCGGAGAGTTTCATCGGCGCCGGCTCGCTCGTCACGAAGAACGTCGCGCCGCAGAGCGTCTATATCACCCCGGACACGCAGAAGTTCCGTCTCGACTCCCCCGCGTTCCTGCGGCTGACGAAGATGAAGTGAGGCCGCCGCGAAGGATGATTCGATGATCGTCGAGCTTAAGCCCGCCGAGTTCCCCCGCGCGCTGCCGCTGTACCGCGAGGCGGGCGTCTGCTTCCCGCTCATCTCCGCCGTGATCCGGCAGAGGCAGCGCGGGCAGGTATTCGCCGACGGGCGGGACGAGCCGGGCAACGCCGTGGTCGTCACCGACTTCGGCTTCATGCTCCTTCTCGGCGCTGAGCCGGGCGAGACGTTCGACGAAGGCTTCGCCCGCCTCCTCGCCGCCGGGGGCGAGATTAAGCCGTCTTACCTCCTGTGGTACTCCCCACCGGCGGGCTGGCAGCGAAGGCTCGACGCGCTCGGCCCCGACGCAGCCCGGAGGCGCGAGAGGGTGAGGTTCCGGTTCAACGAGGAGCGCGCGGGTTGGCTGGGCGAACCCGTCGTCGCGCCGGACGGGTTCGAGCTGAAGAGCCTCACCTCCGACCTGATTCCGAAGACGGAGAAGTTCGGCGTCAAGCTCGACTCGAGGTTCTGGGCGTCCGCCGCCGACTTCGTCGAGAACGGCGTGGGCGTCTGCCTCACGAAGGGCGGCGAGGTGGTGAGCCTGTGCTACGCCGCCGCGGTCGCCGACGGCCTCGCGGAAGTGGATGTCGTCACTGACCCGGAGTTCAGGGGGCGCGGGCTGGCGGGCGTCGCGACGCGGCAGTTCATAAAGGAGTGTCTGGGCCGGGGCATCGCGCCGACGTGGGACTGCTTCGACTACAACGCCGGCTCCGTGAAGCTCGCCGAAAAGCTCGGATTCAGCTTGGCGAGCAGCTACCCGTTTTATTCCTTCAACGTCCCAATCAAGTTGGAGGGGGTTTGATTTCGTCAACGTGCCGACGCCGCCGGGCGCGTGTCGAGCACCGACTTTCGGAGATGTGATGCACCAGGAGCGAAACATTTACGTCTGCCCCGAAACGAAGAAGAGGCTGCGGTGCGTGCCGGGCGAGACGCGCGGGCAGGAGGAGGTCATCTCGGGGCGACTCCTCGGCGAAGACGGGAGGGAGTACCCGATCCGCGACGGCATACCCGATCTGACTTTCCCGCGAGTTCTCGCGGGCGAGCAGAAGGAAACTCTGGGCTACTACGAGGGCGTGGCGGACGTTTACGACGACGTGGCGCACCTGTCGTTCCGCATCCAGTACGTTGACGAGGTGGAGGCCCGCCGCGGCTTCGTGCGGCTGCTCGGCTTGCAGCCGCACTCCCGCGTGCTGGAACTCGCTTGCGGGACGGGCAGGGATTCCAAAATAATCGCCGGAGAACTGGGCGCGACGGGGCAACTGTACCTGCAAGACATCAGTCCGGCGATGTTGTTACAGAGCAGAAGGAAGCTGTCCGGCGTCGCCGTCCCCGTAGAATTCGTCGTGGGGAACGCCTGCTTCCTTCCCTTCCCCGACCGGTATTTCGACGCGGTCTTCAGCTTCGGCGGGCTGGGGGTCTTCGGCGACATAGCGAAGAGCTTGAAGGAGGTCGTGCGCGTTTCCAAGGTGGGGGCGAAGGTCGTCGCCGGCGACGAGAGTATGCCGCCGTGGCTTTACGAAACCGAGTACGGTAAGGTTCTGCTCAACAACAACCCTCTCTTCAAAAAGGCGATCCCCTTCGAACAGATACCGGTGGAGGCGCGCGAGGTGGTGGTGCGGTGGGTCGTCGGCGGCGTCTACTACCTGATCGAATTCGTCGTGGGTGAGGGAGAGCCGAAGGCTGACTTCGACCTGGAGATTCCGGGCAAGCGCGGGGGAACCTTGCGCACACGCTATTACGGAGGGCTTGAGGGCGTGACCCCGGAGGCGAAGCAATTGGCGCAGCGGGCGAGGGAGGCGTCCGGAAAGAGCATGCACCGTTGGCTGGACGACGTAGTCCGCGAGGCGGCGAAGAGGGAGTTGAACAGTCCACGGGGCGGGGACGAGAAAGGTGACCATGACGGAGAATAGCTTTCGGTGGGAAAAGAGGGGGCTGATATTCTCGCCCGACGGGCGTTACGACTGGATGCAAAGTCACGCCCAGAACCCTTCGGTCTTAGTTCTTGAGGATCGTCTGAGGGTTTATTTCACCTGCCGGCCCAAGAGGGGGGGGGATGGTAATTTCGCCGCCGTCACGACCTTCGTCGAACTCGAAAGGCAGAATCCCGGCGAGGTCATCTACGTTCATGATCGCCCCCTTCTTCCTTTCGGCGGGCCGGGCACTTTCGATCAGTTCGGAGTCATGCCGGGCTGCGCCCTGAAGGTGGGCGGCGAGGTGTGGTTATATTACGTGGGCTGGATGCGCACACAGGGCGCGCCGTATAGTCATGCCATCGGGCTGGCGGTGAGCGAAGACGGCGGCGTGCGGTTCAGGAAACTCGGCCAGGGGCCTCTGTTCGGGCGGGCCGTGAAAGAGCCTTTTCTGCAAAACAGCCCCTACGTTTTTAAGCAGGGCGATCTCTTTCACATGTGGTACAGCTCGGGCGTCGAATGGGTCGAGCAAGACGGGCGTCTTGAATCTATCTACGTCCTTATGCACGCGACCTCGCCCGACGGCCTGGAGTGGAAGAGGGAGGGAACCGCGTGCGTGCCGACGAGGGTCGAATACGAGTGCCAGACGAACCCCTGCGTCGTGCGAGTCGGCAACCGCTTTTACATGTGGTTCTGTTACAGGTGCGGCCTCAATTTTCGCAATGCCGAACGCGGGTATCGGATAGGATTCGCGTGGTCGGACGATTTGACCGACTGGCGCCGGGACGACCGGCTGGGGGCCTTGCACCCCTCAGAAGAGGGTTGGGATTCGGAGATGGTCTGCTACCCTTGCGTCGTGGACGTGGACGGGAAGACCTACATGTTCTACAGCGGGAATTATTTCGGCAGGGACGGGTTCGGCTACGCAGTCCTTTCTTCGGAGGGCCGGGCGTGACGATTCCGGGGAGGCGTCCGCGGCTTCACGAAGTCGCGTCGGCTTCGGAGTATTCTAAAGATGCGAGATAAATCTGCCCTCGGCGACCTAGCGATTTGCGGCGGCGTCCCGGCCTTCGGCGAGCCGCTGCACGTCGGTCGTCCGAACATCGGCGACCGGGACAAGTTCGAAGAGCGCATCGGCGACATCCTGGATCGCCGGTGGCTCACCAACGGGGGCCGCTACGTGCAGGAGTTCGAGCAGCGGATCGCGGGGCTGGTCGGCGTCGAGCACTGCATCGCCATGTGCAACGCCACCGTGGCGCTGGAGATCGCGATCCGCGCGCTGGGGCTGAAGGGCGAAGTCATCGTCCCGTCGTTCACCTTCGTCGCGACGGCCCACGCCCTCCAGTGGCAGGAGATCACTCCCGTCTTCTGCGACATCGAGCCGCGGACTCATACGCTCGACCCGGAGAAGGTGGAGCGGATGATCACCCCGCGGACGACGGGCATCATCGCCGTCCACCTGTGGGGGCAGGCCTGCGACGTGGACGCCCTGAGCGGGATCGCGGCGCAGCGCGGGCTGAGGCTGCTCTTCGACTCGGCGCACGCCTTCGGCTGTTCCTACCGCGGGCGGATGATCGGCGGCTTCGGCGACGCCGAGGTCTTCAGCTTCCACGCCACGAAATTCCTCAACTCGCTGGAGGGCGGGGCGGTCGTCACCAACGATGGCGAGCTGGCCCGGAGGATGCGCCTGATGAAGAACTTCGGCTTCGCGGGTTACGACGAGGTCGTCTACATCGGCACGAACGGGAAGATGAGCGAGGTCTCGGCGGCCATGGGCCTGACCAACCTGGAGAGCATGAGTGAGTTCATGGCCGTCAACCGCCGCAACTACCGGCGATACCACGAGGAGTTGGCGTGGCTGGAAGGCGTCAGGGTAATGCATTATGATGAGAAGGAGGCGTGTAACTATCAGTACATCGTCTTGGAGATAGACGAGTCGAAGACCGCCGTGAGCCGGGATCAGTTAATGCAAATCTTGTGGGCCGAAAATGTTCTGGCGCGGCGCTACTTTTACCCGGGGTGTCACCGGATGGAGCCTTACCGCTCTTACTTCCCTCACGCCGGCGTGTTGCTACCCGAGACGGAGCGACTCGTAAACCGCGTTCTAGTCCTGCCGAACGGCACGAGCATCAGTGCCGAGGACGTGAGCGCCATCTGCGGGGTCGTCAGGCTCGCGGTCGAGAACGGCCCGGAAGTGAGGCAGATGCTCGACCAGATTAAGGGCGACTCGGTTTCGGTCAGTTGATTTCTGATCCCGCGGGCGGGCGGCCTCCTGTTCTCATGATAAAAGTCAGCGTTCTAATCATCACTTACAACCATGCGCCCTTCATCGCGCAGGCGATTGAAAGCGCGCTGATGCAGCGCACAAGCTTCGACTACGAGATAGTGATCGGGGAGGACTGCTCGACGGACGGCACGCGAGAAATCGTGCGCTCTTACGCGCAGACCCATCCCGACCGGATTCGCCCGGTGTTTCACAAGCACAACCTCGGCGGCTCCGCCAACGGGCAGGCGACTCTGCCCGCCTGCCGGGGCGAGTACGTGGCGATCCTCGAAGGGGACGACTACTGGGTTTCCGACCGGAAGCTTGAGAAACAGGTCGCGCTTCTGGAGGGGCGATCGGGCAGCGCCGGCTGTTTTGCGAACTCCATCGTAGTGGACGACGCCGGCAATGTGATCTCGCCCGACTTCTTCGCGTACTATGGGTCTCAGACGAAGCCGGAGATTCGGACGGAGGACATCGTGCCGTTCGGCCTCTCCCCGGCCAATACCGTTATCTTCAAGCGTGAGGTACTGTCCAACGCGCCGAAGTGGTATCGGAGGTATCCGACCCACTGCGGCATGGACTTGCTGATTAGCCTTAACGGCCCTTACTTGTTCCTGAATGAGGCCGTCGGGGCTTACCGCCTGCATCCGGGGAGCAACTGGTCATCCAGGTCACTGCCGTACCAGGTATCCATCAACCTGCGGTATCTCAAGAACCTTTATGATGACGAACTGATTCGCCGAGAATACGGCGCGGTGATACGGGAGAGCGTGGAAGCACATCTGAACAATCTTTTCACCAACACCGGCAGTTTGCGGGAGCGCGCCGAAGTCCTTCGGCACTTCATAAAATTCTTGGCCGCCCCCCCGTGGAACAGGGAACTAATCGTCACGGGCACCGAACGCTTTTACCGGAGATTCGTGAATACGGCGCGGAGGCGACTGAGACCATCCGCCTGAGATTTGCCGCGTGAACGGGCGGCGGGTGAACGCGGAGCGGAGTGCTGCCGGTCGCATTTGGACATTCAATATCCGGTTGATATACTTGCCGCAGCTCATAAAGACCTTCATCAGCGTGGTTGTTAGTAACGTAAGTAATTTAGGCAATGGTCGATCCAAACGAAAGCACTAACCTCCCGTTATTGAATGGCGCTCGCGTTGTCATCGTCATCGGGCCGTTTGATTTAGGTGGCGCTGAGCGGCAGGCGCTCCTGCTAGCGCGGTATTTAGCTCGCGAACAGAACGCCCGCGTTGAAATGTGGGGAATGCGCAAACCGGGCCGCGTTTCCGACCTGTGTGACAAATACGGCATCCCGTGGCGAGTGGCCCCGATCCCGCTCGATTGGCATCCCAGCCGACCCAAACAACTTGCTCGTCTGCTCAAATTTGCGTGGGCGTTGCGGAGCGCCAAGGCCGACGTGATACTGCCCTTCATGTTTTATCAGAGCGTTGCCTGCGCACTCGTGTGGCGGTTGGCGGGGGCGCGTGCGTTCGTCTGGAATCAGCGCTGTGAAGGGCGCGACCGTCTCGGACCCGCAGCGGAAAAGTTAGCTGTCCGTTTAACTCCTTACTTCATCGCCAACTCCGTACATGGCTCGCAGTTTCTTAACCAGAAACTGGGGGCTCCACCTGACAGGATTCGCGTTGTTTATAATGGAGTCGAACCGGCCCCTGCGGAGCGCGACCGCGCAGCGTGGCGAGCCGAACTGGGCGTCACAGACGATTGTTTTCTCGCTTGCATGGTGGCTAACTTACAATTGTTTAAGGATCACGCCACCCTGCTGAGAGCTTGGCGCATTGTCGTGGATCGTTTGAAGGAGATGGGTCGCCAGGCCGTGCTGCTGCTGGCCGGTCGTTTCGACCATACCCACGAACGACTCAAAGTGCTTGCTTATGACCTGGATTTAGGAAGAACGGTGCGGTTTCTCGGGGGCGTGAGCGATGTATCGGGGCTACTAAGCGCCGTTGATCTCGGCGTCCACAGTTCCATTAATGAAGGCTGCCCAAACGGAGTGTTGGAGTGTATGGCAGCGGGTTTGGCGGTGGTAGGGACAGATTACGCGGGTATACGAGAGGCTGTAGGCCCCGCGGGGTTCCCGTTTCTTGCCGAACCGAAGAACCCGGAAGCCCTCGCCGAACAAATTCTCAGGCTCGCTCTCGATCCGGAATTGCGGCGCAAAGCCGGAGAGACAAATCGGCGACGAATCACAGCGGAATTCAGTCCCTATGGCATGTATCAGAATGTCATGTCGGTGATTGGGGAGGCGATGGGCGGCGCAAGGAGCGGCGAGCATATTTCTTCCAGCCGACTGGTACTCGGCGAGAGACATCAATCCTCTGAACAGTGAGTTCATCTACCTCGAATCCTATTTTACCGCTTCACCACAACGTCATGGAAAATGAACAAATAACATTTTCATTTGGGAAGAACTGGAGATCCTTTGTCGATACGGTTTCTGAAGACACGGTGGCACGCGCCCGGCGAGACATCGAAGAATGGCTGGGGGCAGAGACGGTCGCCGGCAAAACCGTCCTGGACATAGGCAGCGGATCGGGAATTCATTCGCTCTGCTATTTCCTGTTAGGCGCGAAGGAAATCGTCTCTTTCGATCTAGACCCCTTTAGCGTGGAATCGACCCGCCTCTTATGGCAGAGAGCAGGCGGCCCCTCCAACTGGCACGTGACTCAAGGTTCAATCCTCGATCCGGACTTCGTGGCCGGGCTGGCAAAGCATGACATCGTTTATTCCTGGGGCGTGCTGCATCACACCGGCGCGATGTGGAAAGCCTTGGACGTAGCTGCTTCGCTCGTCAAGGACGGCGGGCGGTTCTGGATCGCCATTTATGTAAAAACGCCGGAGTACCCGCAGCAACTGGCGTTAAAACAGTCTTATAATCGGGCCTCGAAATTTGGCAAAAAGGTTCTTGAGTGGAAAGAGATCTACAAGATAATGAAAGCCAGGTGGCATGCTGGTCTTAATCCTTTGGCGTGGAACGAGAAAAAAGGGAGAGGAATGGATATCTATCATGACATTAAAGATTGGCTTGGCGGACTGCCGTATGAAGTTGCCAGCAAAGAGGAGGTAGTCGATTTTTGTAGGGAGAGAGGTTTTCTGGTTGAAAAGATTAGCGAGGGAGAAGCAAATACTATTTATCTGTTCTCGCTTACAGAAAGGTCATAAGCTGTCGAGTCCCGACTCAACTGTGAAATTCGCCCGCCGCGGTCTGGACATGCGCGTGCATTTCACCTGCGAACGAGAACAGTGTACTGGGTTCTCACGGCTACCGTATGACTTGGCCGCCAAATATTGAAGCGCGACATTCGATATGTGTGGAATTGCTGGAATAGTCAGGTGGAAGAAGCAGCCCGATTCTGACGCCGAGATACAGCGGATGACTGCTGCCGTCGCTCATCGCGGGCCCGACGGAGTTGGCTTTTACAGGCGCGACGGGGTGGCGCTCGGTCATCGCCGGTTGGCTATCATCGATCCGGAGCTGGGTGTACAGCCGATGGCCGACGAGGACAAAACAGTTTGGATTACCTATAACGGTGAGCTATACAACTTCCGTGAGCTGAAGGCGCAGTTGAAAAGCAAGGGGCACCGCTTCGTTACCGACTGTGATACCGAGGTGGTGATCCACGCCTACCAGGAGTGGGGAGTGGACTGCGTGACGAAGTTCCGCGGAATGTTTGCGTTTGCCATCGCAGATTTTCGCCAACGCGTTCTGTTTCTGGCGCGCGATCATTTCGGCATCAAGCCGTTACACTACCGGGTGGGTAATGAATACTTAGCTTTTGCGTCGGAACTTTCCGCGCTGCGTAAAGTGGATGATGCGCCTCCCACGGGAAGCCTACAGGCCGTGGATCTCTATCTGCGTTACAATTACATTCCCACACCACACACTATTTATCACGAGGTTTATAAGCTCCCCCCGGCCAGCTACATGGTCATTGGTTTCGACGGTGACCGCAGTGGGCCGGTTAAATACTGGGACGTTCAATTCAGATCCAAAAATGGATTGTCAGAGCGTGACTGGGAAGAGCGTGCCGAGGAGACGATTCGCGACTCTGTGAAAGCACACCTGGTGGCGGACGTCCCATTCGGAGTCTTTCTGTCCGGCGGCATCGACTCTACGCTGGTTGCCTGGCAGATGAGTGAGATCCTGAAAACGCCGGTTCGCGCCTTTGCCATAGGGTTCAACGAGCAACAGTATTCGGAACTCGCATACGCGGAAGAAGCTGCCCGCGGCTGCGGCGTTGAGCTGCATTCTGAAATCGTTCGCGATGACGCGCTTCAAATACTGCCGGACTTGGTCGCGCACTATGGCGAACCTTTTGGAGACAGTTCATGTATTCCGACGTGGTACGTCTCGCGCCTGGCGCGCGAACACGTGCCCATGGTTCTTTCCGGTGATGGCGGGGACGAAGCCTTTGGTGGTTATTGGAGCTATGTCAATTGGATGAATGCTGACCCGATTTTAGAGGCTCGTCAACTCATGCGATCCGCGATACAGTCAACCAGGCAACTGGCGCCGCGCGCCGGCTTCTATTGGTTGAGGAAATCTCTGAAGAAATCTCTGCAGACGTTTCTGAAGAATGGTAATGAGTTGTCTGAATGGCAGAAACTGGTTCTTTACATCGGTGAGGAGCATCGTCGTGCGCTCTGGCGCCCTGAATTTCACAACGCGATGGCGTCCAGCAGTGAAGTCTTTAAGAATGCAGACGTCAAAGCTCGAAAGTGGAACCGATTGGCGTATGCACAGTACCTGGATTTTCAGACCTACCTTCCCTGCGACATTTTGACCAAGGTTGATGTCGCAAGCATGTATCACGGCTTGGAAGTTCGTACACCCCTGGTAGATCGTGGCGTAGTGGACCTGGCGACTAGTCTGCCCACGTTGCAACGGTTCCGCCGCGACCAGTCGGGGAAAGCCGTAGGTAAATACCTTACGAAGAAGGTTCTGGGAAAGGTATTCCCGGATGAGTTCATTCATCGACCAAAGATGGGCTTCGGGATACCGAGAGCTGAGTGGTTCTATGAAGGATGCTCTGGCCGCCGCTTATGGGATCAGGTAACAGTTGACGAAAGTGCCCCGCTTTACCAGTTCTTCAAACGCGATCAGGTGCAAGCATTAATGGATGTGCATTCGCCAAAGCATGATAACTCCGGAGCATTATGGCTGTTGCTCGTGATGGGAATCTGGCTCGGCCAGAATCCGGAAATTTCATTTAGCTAATTGGTTGCGGTATTCCATTTTAAGGATCAAGCCACGCATGCCTCATCATCCAGAGCTTCGGAATGACAGCATGCCCGGCAGTCGCGAGAACCAACTCCCGAAGGGGCGCGCGTTACCGTCGTGATACCCGAACTGGAACTCGGCGGGGCCGAGCGCCAAGCCTTGCTGCCGGCTCAGTACACCTGAGCGAAGAGCAGAATGCCGAGGCGGAAATCTGGGCTTCGGAGGGCGGGGCGAGGAGCAATGCTCTGTGAGGGGCGGCGCATCTCTTGACGGATCGCCCCGATGCCACGGTTAGCAAATCGCCAAGGGGAAGGTTAAAGGGCTTATCAGGTTGGCTTGGGCGCAGCGCCGGGATTGTTTGAAGGAACACGGATGGAAAAAGAGGCCGTTACCTTTTCTTTCGGAAAGAACTGGCGGTCGTTCGTCGATACCGTATCGGAGGAGACGGTGCGGCTCTCGATGACGAACATTGAGGAGTGGCTGGGGCGGGATTCGGTCGCCGGCAGGACGGTTCTCGACGTTGGCTGCGGCTCCGGGCTTCACTCGCTCTGCTTCTATCTGCTCGGCGCGAAGGGGGTCGTCTCGCTCGACGCCGACCCCTACAGCGTCGAGTCCACGCGCATCCTGTGGGAGAAGGCGGGCAAGCCCGCGAACTGGAGAACCTCCCAAGGCTCGATTTTGGATAAGGACTTCGTCGGCGGCCTGGGGTCTCACGAGGTCGTCTACTCATGGGGCGTGCTCCACCACACCGGCTCGATGTGGGAGGCGCTGGACAACGCCTGCTCGCTGGTCAGCAGGGGCGGCGTGCTCTGGGTAGCCATCTACGTGAAAGGGCCGGACTATCAGAAACACCTCGCCCTCAAGCAATCTTTCAACAGGGCCTCCGCCGTCGGGAAAAAACTGATCGTCTGGAAAGAGATTTATAAGCTGATGAGGTTGAGGTGGAGTTGGCGTCAGAACCCCTTCGCGTGGAATGAGAAGAGGGTGCGCGGGATGGACACCTATCACGACCTGGTAGATTGGTTGGGCGGATTGCCTTATGAGGTCGCGAGCAAAGAAGAGGTCGTCGGCTTCTGTCGGGAGAGGGGCTTCGTGCTGAAGACGATCAATGAGCGGCCTGAAGGTGCGTGCAGCGACTACCTGTTCTCCCTCCCCGAATAGCGCGAAGCGGCGGGCGGCGGGCGACGCACCCCCGGCGGGGAACCTGGAGGCCGTCGAGCTGTATCTGCGCTACCAGTACATACCGACGCCGCACACAAATCTACCGCGACGTGTACAAGCTGCCGCTGGCGAGTTATCTCCTCGTTGACTTCGACGGGCGGGCCGGCCGGCTGGACGCGCACGGCC
This sequence comes from Acidobacteriota bacterium, assembly GCA_003222975.1. GTDB lineage: Bacteria > Acidobacteriota > Blastocatellia > Pyrinomonadales > Pyrinomonadaceae > QHXN01. The sequence goes on from QHXN01000016.1 coordinate 14,793, forward strand.
CGGAGTGTTGCTGCTCCGGCGAGTTGTGGCCGCCGCTCGTGTCCGGCGGGAGCAGGAGCCGCGGGTGCATTTCCAGTAAGGCGAACCCAGCTTATGTCTGTCGAAGGCAGAACCAGCGACATGCCGACATTGACCGGGCGCCGCGTCCTCATCATCATCGGCCCGCATGAGCTTGGCGGGGCTGAGCGGCAGGCGATCCTTTTGGCGCGGCACTTGGCCCACGAGCAGAAGGCCGAGGTCGAGGTCTGGGGGTTCGGGGAGCCGGGACGCGCGGCGGAGCTTTGCGAGGAGTACGGGATCAACTGGCGCAGCACGCCGATTCCCCTGCCGTGGGCGAGCAGCCGGCTCACTCAACTCAGGCGGTTGGTCGAGTTCACCGCGGTGCTTCGCCGCGCCAAGCCCGACGTGATCTTGCCGTTCATGTTCCTTCAGAGCGTCGTCTGTGGCATGGTGTGGCGTTTGACCGGGGCGCGCGTGTGCATCTGGAACCAACGTTGCGAGGGGCGCGACCGTCTGAGTCGGTGGGCGGAGAGGTTAGCCATCCGCGCCACGCCCTACTTCATCGCTAACTCTGAACACGGCGCGGACTTTCTCGTGCACCGGCTCGGCATTAGGCGCGACCTCGTGCGCGTCATCCACAACGGGGTGCAACTCGCCCCCCCGCGGCGAGGTAGGGCGGCGTGGCGCAACCAGCTTGGCGTGGGCGACGACTGTTTTCTGGTCTGCATGGTCGCGAACCTACAAAGGTTCAAAGACCACGTCACGCTCCTGAAGGCTTGGCGCATCGTGGTTGACCGCCTGCGAGCGGCGGGCCGCCAAACCGTGCTGCTTCTGGCGGGCCGCTTTGACGACACGCACCTTAGCTTGAAATCACTCGCCTACGACCTGGAACTTGGCAGGAGCGTCCGGTTCTTGGGACAGGTGAAGGATGTGTCGGGCCTGCTCGGCGCGATTGATCTGGGCGTACATAGCTCGGTCAACGAAGGTTGCCCGAACGGGGTGCTGGAGTGCATGGCTGCCGGGCTGGCGTTGGCGGGGACGGACTACCCCGGAATACGCGAGGCCGTGGGGCCGGCGGGATATGCGCTGCTTGCCCCGCCCGGCGACGCGGAGGCGCTCGCCGAGCGGATCATTGCGCTGGCGCTAGACCCTGATCTGCGACTCAGGCTGGGGGTAGCAAACCGGCTCCGCGTCGAGGAAGAATTCCACCCGCGAGGTATGTACCAGAAGACGTTGTCGTTAATCGCGGAGGGGCTGGGCGAGCCCCGTGGCGCGCCCCGCGGGAGCGCGCGGTCGTCGAGGTGCTGACCGAGAGTCACGAGGGCCGGTGAGTCGAATCTCACCGCGACCCCCTCGTCCGGGCTGCACCACACATCTGAGGTTATCGGGACGGGGCTCGGGGCGCGCCCCCGACGCGGCGGGTTTACGTTCCTGAAGTAAAGTTTGCCAGGCCGGATGATGGGCAATAGCATGGCGATGAGCAGACAGCGTGGGGACAGCACTTCCCTCAAGGCGGCGACTCTCGACGGGGCGCGGGTGATCGTCGTGCTGACAGAACTCGAAATGGGAGGGGCCGAGCGCCAGGCGCTGCTCCTGTCGCGGTATCTGGCTCATGAGGAGAATGCCAAAGTGCAAATCTGGGGACTGGGAAGGCAGCCCGGTCGGGTGGCGGAGGCTTGTGAGGAGAGCGGAATCCCCTGGCGTCTCGTCGCGCAGCAATGGTTCGGAAGCCGGGGCGAGCGGATGAAAGGTCTCGCGAGATTAGCCTTTGCGCTGCGCCGCGCGCGCGCCGACATCGTCCTGCCTTACCTGATCCTGCCGAACGTGGTTTGTGGCCTCGTGTGGCGTTGGGCGGGCGCGCGGGTGTGCGTCTGGAATCAACGAGATGGTAGCTTCACGCGCCTGGGGCCGAGGGCCGAGCGCTGTGCGGTCCGTCAGACGCCGTGGTTCGTATCCAACTCCGCGCACGGGGCAGCCTTCCTGACTCAGACGCTCAGGGCACCCCCGGAGCGCGTCCGTATTATTAATAACGGGGTCCAACTGGCCCCGCCGCAGGCAGACCGCGCGACGTGGCGCAGCCGCTTGGGGATAGATACCGATACCGTCGCGGCCTGCATGATCGCGAACTTGACCCGGTACAAAGATCACGAAACGTTGCTGCGGGCGTGGCGGCGGGTAGTCCGCTCCTTGCAGGAGACGGGGCGCTCCGCCGTGCTACTGCTCGCCGGTCGTCTGGACAGCTCCGACAGCACCCACCACGCTTCGAAGGCCCTCGCGTACGACTTGGAACTCGGCAGGAGCATACGTTTCCTGGGGGAGGTGCAGGACGTGTCGGGCCTTCTGGGCGCGGCTGACCTCGGCGTGTTCAGCTCGCGCGCCGAAAGCAGCCCGAACGGCGTCTTGGAGAGTATGGCCGCCGGGCTGGCGTTGGCGGCGACGGACATCCCCGGCGTCCGCGAAGCCGTCGGGCCGGGCGGGTACGAGTTCCTCGCGCCGCCGGGGGACGACGGGGCTTTGGCTGACCGAATCCTGCGGCTCGTGGCGGAGCCATCCCTGCGCGCGGAACTCGGCGCGGCGAATCGCCTGCGCATCGAGAGCGAGTTCAGCCCGCGGCGCATGTGCGAGCAGACGGCAGCGGTGATAATAGAGGGGCTGCGAGGGAAGACCAGCGCCGCGCGCAAGGCGCGCGGCGCTCTCGGAACGGAGGCGGGTGGCGTCCTGTGAGCGCCCGCCCCGCATTGATGCGTGACCGGGGTCAACCGTGATGGATCCCCTCTCATCGTTTCATCAATCCGGCTTGAGTGCCGCCGCCGCCACGCCCGCACCTCCCGGCAAGCTGATGGCAGCGCCCCGAGCCGCGTGCTAAAATGCCCGCCTTCCGCGGAACGTGCGTGGGGACTCGGAGGATTATGTGCGGCATCTGCTGAGTACGGGGCGGCGAGAGACGAGAGGTCATTGGCGCAATGCGAGGTCGCGCGCCCGCGTTTAATAAACCTATGTGTGGAATCGCCGGCATCATGCGCTGGAACGGGGCCGCCCCAGACCAGCTTGAGATCGAGCGGATGACCGCGGCCATCGCCCACCGCGGGCCTGACGGGGTCGGGTTCCTGCGGCGCGACAACGTGGCCCTCGGCCACCGCCGGCTCGCCATCATTGACCCGGAGGGCGGCCACCAGCCGATGTCGAACGAGGACGGGACACTGTGGATCACCTACAACGGCGAGATGTACAACTACCTCGAATTGAAGGAGGAGCTGCGGCGCAAAGGGCACGAGTTCGTGACGAACTCCGACACCGAGGTCGTCATACACGCTTACCAGGAGTGGGGCAAGGAGTGCGTCAAGAAGTTCCGCGGGATGTTCGCCTTCGCCCTGGCGGACTTCCGCGGGCGCAGGCTCTTCCTGGCCCGCGACCATTTCGGCATCAAGCCGCTGTACTACCGCGTCGGCGACGGCTACCTGGCCTTCGCCTCGGAACTGGCGGCGCTACGCCAGGTGAATGACGCGCCCCCGGCGGGGAACCTGGAGGCCGTCGAGCTGTATCTGCGCTACCAGTACATACCGACGCCGCACACCGTCTACCGCGACGTGTACAAGCTGCCGCCCGCCGGCTACCTGCTGGCCGACTTCGACGGGCGCGCGGGCGAGCCGGTCAAGTATTGGGACCTCGACTTCCGCGCGGAAGAGGGGATGGCCGAGCGGGAGTGGGAGGAGCGGGCCGAGGCGGTCATCGGCGAGTCGGTGAAGGCCCACCTCATCGCGGACGTGCCCTTCGGCGTCTTCCTGTCGGGCGGGATAGACTCTTCGCTCGTGGCGCTGAAGATGAGCCAAATCTTGGAGCGCCCCGTCCAGGCCTTCGCTATCGGGTTCAAGGAAGAAAGGTATTCGGAACTGGCGTTCGCCCGCCAGGTCGCCGAGCGGTGCGGAATCGAACTCCATACGGAAGTGGTCGAACGTGACTCGTTAGACTTCCTGCCCGACCTGGTGGCCCACTACGGAGAGCCGTTCGGGGACAGCTCGGCCATCCCGACGTGGCACGTCTCGAAGCTGGCGCGCGAGCGCGTGCCGATGGTTCTTTCGGGCGACGGTGGGGACGAGGGCTTCGCCGGCTACGGCAGTTACTTGTACTGGATGGAGACCCACCCGGTCGTGCGGGCGTGGGGCGACTTGCCGCGCTCGCCCCGCGCCTCCTTCTACTGGGCGCGCCGGGCGGTTCGCACGCGCCTGACCACCGGCTCCTGGCATAACCTGGCCGACTGGGAGAGCAGCCTCTACTTCGTCAACGAGCGGGGCCGCCGCGCCCTCTGGCGACCGGAGTACCAGGGCCTCGTCGGGCGGGGCTGCGAAATCTTCGAGCAGGCGGATAGGAAGGCGCGCCGTAATGACCGCGTGGCATACGCCCAATACCTCGACTACCAGACTTACTTGCCGTGCGACATCCTGACGAAGGTGGACGTGGCGAGCATGTACCACGGGCTGGAAGTTAGGACGCCGCTCATAGACCTGCGCGTCCTGGAGCTGGCCGCGCGTCTGCCGCTAAAACTACGCCTGGGCCGCAACGGCTCATCGAAGCGGATACCCAAGTACCTGCTCAAGAAAATCCTCGGCAGGACTTTCCCGCCGGAGTTCGTCCACCGCAAGAAGCAGGGCTTTGCTATCCCGCGGGACGTATGGTTTCTGCCCGGCCAGCCTGCCCGTAAACTCCTGGAAGCGGTGTTGCTCGACCGCGGCAGCCGACTCTACGAATTCTTCAACCCGGAAGAGATTCGTACACAGTTGGACATCCACAGTGAGGAACGCGATAATTCTAACGCCCTCTGGTTGCTGCTCGTGCTCGGCATCTGGCTCGGACAAAACCTTCAGGTCAGTTTCAATTGAATGAGCACATGCGCTTTCGGCGCGAGCGTGCGCGCCTGTAACAGTAATCAGCAGGCACTCAGATGTGCGCGCGGAAGCGGGCCGGGAGAGCGGCGTACTGGTTTACCATCGAGCCGCTGCGGGCGCGCTACTGCGGCAACCGCCGCGAGTTCGCCGCGCCGCGTTTAGTTCAGCCGCCGTGGGTTCTGGATTATCTGTTAGGTGGCTTCGGAGTACACGGCGGATGAATTCTTCCTTCGAGGCGGACGCGTATCCCGGCAGGCCCAGAATTCTCTTCATCGGGCCAGGCGAAAGCACCCACACCCACGCCTGGATAGACCTTTTAGAAAAAGAGCCTTTCAACGTTCGGCTCTACGTCTTGTACGGACACCTGGCCCCGCCGGACGACTGGAAAGTAAAAACCTACGTCACCGGGTACGGGCGCGGGCCTCTCGACCCCGCGACCAGGAAGCGCCTGATAGACAAGGGGAGGGTGAGGCGCCAGGTTGACAGGTACTTGGCGCACGCCAGGGGGCGGACGTGGGACACCCGCAGATACGCCGAGGAGTGGCTGGCCCGGATTATTCGCGGCTGGCGACCGCACATCGTCCACACTTTCTCGCTCGATGCGGCTGAGTTTTACTTCGACGTTCGGCGACGTTACCACGTCGGAGGCGCGGCCAAGTGGGTGTTGCAGGCGCGGGGCGGGGCCGACCTCGCCTGGAGCCATTGCGATCCGGAGTTGCGCGGGAAGATCGGGGAAGTCCTGCGCGCGTGCGATCAGTTGCTCAGCGACAACACGCAGAACTTTCGCATCGCGCGCGACCTGGGAGTGCGCGAGGATCAACTCTCGATCATCGGGACAGTCCCCGGCACGGGCGGCATTGACGTGAAGGCTCTGGCGGCCAAGTGGGGCGGAGCGCCTTCGACGAGGCGAGTGATCCTGTGGCCTAAAGTTTACGAGTGGCCCTGGTCGAAGGCGATGCCCGTGTACGAGGCCCTGAGGCTGTGCTGGGATCGGATACAGCCGTGCGAGGTGGAGATGCTAGCCACAACGCCCGACGCGAGAATGTATTATTGGACGCTGCCCGAACACATGCGCCGGGCGTGTCACCTTCGCGACAGGATTCCACGCTCCGAGGCGCTCGATGCGATGACGCGCGCCCGCGTGATGCTGGCCCCCTCACTCGTGGACGGGACGCCGAACTCCATGTTCGAGGCTATGGCCGCGGGGGCCTTGCCCATCGTCTCGCCGTTAGAGACGATCCGCCCCCTGGTCGAGGACGAACAAAACGTGCTCTTTGCACGCAACCTCTACCCGGAAGAGATTGCCGCCGCGCTCGTCCGCGCGATGACGGACGGCGCGCTGGTGGACGAGGCGGCGCGGCGCAACCTCAAGCTGGTAAGACGCATCGCCAACCGCGACGAGGTGCGCGCACGGGTGGTTAAATTCTACGAGTCCCTGGCGGGCGGCGCACGGGTGTGACCGAGCGCGCTGGGGAGTAAGGCGGAGGCCGTCAAAGTATCTCGCATGAAAAGGGCACTCATCACCGGCGTCACCGGGCAGGACGGGAGCTACCTGGCCGAGCACCTTCTCTCCCTGGGCTACGAGGTGCACGCGCTGGTGCGCCGCGTCGCGCTCGAAGACCCCGCGCACCGCTTCACGCGCATCCGGCACGTGATGGAACGCGTGACGCTTCACGCCGCAAGCCTGGAATCTTACCCGAGCATCTTCCACGTCGTCAGCCGTAACGAGTTCGACGAGTGCTACCACCTGGCCGCGCAGTCGTTCGTCGCCGAGTCGTTCGCCGACGGGTTCTCGACGATGAACACCAACATCAACGGCACGCACTACATGCTGGCGGCCCTGCGCGAATTGCAGCCCCGCTGCCGCTTCTACTTCGCCGGCTCCTCTGAGATGTTCGGCAAGGTGCGCGAGGTGCCGCAGCGGGAAACGACCTCGTTCCACCCCCGCAGCCCCTACGGCATCAGCAAGGTGGCCGGCTTCGATCTGACACGGAACTACCGCGAGGCCTACGGCATGTTCTGCGTGAGCGGGATGCTCTTCAACCACGAGTCGCCACGCCGCGGCTACGAGTTCGTGACGCGCAAGATCACCTCGACGGCGGCGAAGATCAGGGCGGGGCTGGCCCCGGAGCTGTGGCTCGGCAACCTCGACGCCAAGCGCGACTGGGGGCACGCCAAGGACTACGTGCGGGCGATGTACCTGATGCTCCAACAGCCGGAGCCGGACGACTACGTCGTGGCGACCGGCGAGACGCACACAGTGCGCGAGTTCTGCGAGAGGGCCTTTGCCGAGGTTGGGCTTGACTATCAGCCGTATGTTAGAGTTGACGAGCGACTCTACCGCCCGGCGGAAGTTGACCTACTCGTCGGCGACGCGACCAAGGCGCGCGAAGTTTTGGGCTGGGAGCCGGAGTATTCCTTCGAGGGCTTGATCACCGAGATGGTGCGCGAAGACCTGAAGGCTTTGGGGGGGGCTGAGACCCCCGCGGCCCCGCGAGCTTTATGACTTCGAGAACGACAACGCCGCCGCCGACGCCCGCCCCGCTCGTCAGCGTCGTCGTGCCGACCTACAACTACGGGCGCTTCATCAGCCAGACCCTGGAAAGCCTCCGGGCGCAGACGTACCCGAACTGGGAGTGCGTCGTCGTTGACGACGGCTCGACGGACGACACGGCTGAGGTCGTGTCGCGGTACGCTGGAGAAGACAACAGGATCAAATATCTCTGGCAGAGAAACCAGCGGCAGGGGGCGGCCAAGAATAACGGCATCCGGAACAGCGGCGGCGAGTACCTTCAATTCCTGGACGCGGACGACCTGATTGAGCCGAGGAAGCTTGAGCGTCAGGTAGAGTTCCTTGAGCGGCACCCCGGCGTTGACATCGTCTACGGCAGCGTCCGTTTCTTCCAGACCGGGAACGCGGACGAACGCCTCTACTCGATGTGGGGGGACGACAGGCCGTGGATGCCCGACATATCGGGCGAGGGTAAGGAGGTCTTGTTGGCCCTGACGCGGGCCAACATCATGGCCGTCAACTCCCCGCTCGTCAGGAGGTCGGTCGTTGACGTGGTCGGACTCTTCGACGAGCGGCTGCCCCCCGCGGAAGACTGGGACTACTGGATACGCTGCGCGGCTGCGGGGGCGCGGTTCCGTTACGAAGAGATTGAGGGCACGCTCGCGCTCGTCAGGTCTCACCCGCTCAGCTCAAGCAGGGATAAGAGGAGTTGGCTGTCGGCGTCATTACTTCTGAGGAGGAAGCTGCTGAAGGCCGCCGCCGACCCTGACGTGCGGCGGCTTAACGCGGCGTTGCTCGCAGAGACCGAGGGACTGCTGGGCGTCCAGGAGGTGCTGCACGGAAGCCTGGCGAAGGGCATGTACCTGCTTTTCAAGGCCGGCATCATGGATCGGAGTTTAAATCATAAGGCAAAGTGGTTGGTCAGCGCGCTGAGCGCGCCGGTCGTGAGCAAGCGGCGGTTCGACAAAATCTATTCGACCTCAATCACGGAGGCCGTCCGGAGCGGCTTGCGCAAATCCGGGCAGAAGCCTTTGTAGCGGCTGTTTAAATCCGGCCTTAGCAGGAGCGCGGAGAGTTTGTCAGGAAAGGTCGTACTCGCTTTCTCCCCTTCCGACTCCGCCGTCTGAAAGAGCAGCCTCCCGGCGTCCCGCGCGCGAGACACAACGATTCCAAACGAGCGGCGCGGAGAGAATTCTGCTGTGGAAATTTCCGTGGCAATGTGCACGTACAACGGGGCCGGTCACGTCCGCGAGCAACTGGAAAGCATAGCCGCGCAGAGCCGCCCGCCGGACGAGTTGGTCATCTGCGACGACAATTCCGGCGACGGGACGAGAGAGATTCTCCGCGAGTTCGCCTCCGCGTCGCCGCTGCCGGTGCGCCTGCACTTCAACCCGGAGACGCTAGGCTCGACCAAAAACTTTGAGAAGGCGATTGGCCTGTGCGCGGGGGATGTCATCGCCTTGTCCGACCAGGACGATTACTGGCTCCCGGAAAAGCTGGCGCGCGTGGAGGAAGCTTTGTCCTCTGCGCTCGATGTCGGGATGGTCTTTTCCGACGCGGAAATAGTGGACGAGAGTTTGCGCCCTCTGGGGTGTCGTCTGTGGCAGTATCTCAAGTTTGAGCGGGGAGAGCAGAAGTCGGTCAGGGGGGGCAACGCCTTCGACCTGCTTCTGGCGCGCAACATCGTGGTGGGTGCCACCATGGCTTTTCGCTCCAGGTTCAAAGAGCTGATCCTGCCGATCCCGGACGAATTCGACCTGAGGTTCGACGACGGCAGAATCTTAATCCACGACGGTTGGCTCTCTCTTTTAATCACGGCCACGGCGGGCGTGGCCGTGATTGACGAGCCTTTGATAATGTACCGCCAGCACCCGAAGCAGCAGGTGGGCGCGAAGAGTCCGCCCGGAGCCGAGGCGGCGGACGGCGGGGGCCTGCGTGCCGCCTTGACCCGGCAAAATTTCTACTCGGCGGAGATCGGGCAGCTCGAGGCGGTGCGCGAGAGACTCACGGCGAAAGTTCCCGCCGCCGTCTGCGCGGGCGCAGTCTCGAAGCTGGAGTCCAAGATAGCCCACTTGCGGGCGCGCGCCGACATGCCTGGTCGCAGGTCGCGCCGCCTGCCGCGCGTGCTCAGGGAGGTGTTGACGCTGCGCTACCACTTCTACTCGAACGGGGTGCGCAGCGCCGCGAAGGATTTGTTCAAGCGCTGAGTCCGCGGCGGCTGCCTTCTTCGGGAGTGTAGCTGAGAGTAAAAGCGGGACGGGGCAGAGGCGATGAGCACTCCATTAGTAACGGTTATCGTTCCGACCTACAACTGCCGGCGCTGGATCGGCGAATGCCTTGACTCCGTCAAGGGGCAGACCTACCCGCACGTCGAGACGCTGGTGGTGGACGACGGCTCTACCGACGGCACGGTCGAATGGCTGCGCTCGGAGCCGCGCTACGGGTTCGCGCGAGTCCACGTCCAGCCGAAGAACGCCGGGGCCTCCGAGGCGCGCAACGCCGGCATCCGCGCGGCGCGCGGGCAGTTGATTGTCTTCATAGACAGCGACGACGTGCTGGAGCCGGAGCACTTGGAAACCGCCGTCGGGGTTCTTGGGCAGCATTCGGAGGTCGGCCTCTTCTGCTGCGACTCAAAGATGATGGGGCCTGGCGGCGAGACGCTTTATAGTGGCCGGACGTGGCACGAGATTCAGGGCGAGATAAAGCGGTATCCCGTCAGGAGCGGTTTGCGGAGTCTCGACGAAATTTTCCTCTTCTCAAACTGCTTCCCCGGCTTCACCCTCCGGCGTGAGGTCTTCGACGCGGTGGGCTATTTCGATCAGTCACTCTTTCCCTTAGACGACTACGACCTGGCCCTGCGCGTGGCGGGCGGCGGCCACGGCGTTTACTACTGTCATCGCCCGCTGGCGCGCAGGCGTGAACACGTGGGTCAGCAGTCCGGCTCGGCCAACACCGTAAAGGTTTGTCGTCAGACGATACGCACTCTGCAACTGGCGCTCGCGCGCAACCCGGAGCTGCGGCGCACGCTGGGCCGCGCCGCGCGGCGGCGCTTCGCCGAGGTCAGAGTCGAGATGGCAATCGGTCGTCTTCACGGGGGGGACATCGCCGGGGCCGCGGGCAATTTCTTGCGCGCCGCCGCGAGCGACCCGGGCCAACTCGTCAAGGTCGCGCGCCTCGGAGGGCGTCGGCTTCAGCGGTTCGCCGCGTCCGTTTGAAAGGCCGCGCGCCGGGCGGCCTCGGCCATCTTGCACCCCAAGCCCCAGGCCCGACGTTACTACGGAGAAGCCGAAGCGCAGACCATGATGTTCACCGCGTCTATCAAGGGCGACACCGAGTCTATCGCGAGCGACGCCGAGCGACCCACGGATACCTGGGAACGACGTTGGCACTGGTGGCTGTTGGCAATCTTCCTTCTGGCGTTCGCGCTGCGTGCGTATGCCGTCGTGTGCTACCCGGCTGTCCCCGTCACGGACGCGGCACACTACCATCAACTCGCGACCGACCTTGCAAGGGGCCGCGGCTTTATTTATACCGACACGGGAGTCCCGACGGCGTTCCGCCCCATCGGATACCCGGCATTTCTGGCAGGCATCTACGCCGTCTTCGGCCCCGACCCGCGGGCGGCTTACTGGTTCCAAGTAGTGTTGGGCGGCATCACCGTCCTGCTCGTCGCACTCCTCGGGCGGCTGATATTCGGGCGGCGCGAGGCGCTTTTAAGCGGACTGCTGGCGGCCATCTATCCGGGCTTCATCTGGCTCTCGCGCGTGCTGCTCTCCGAAAACCTGGCGCTGCCGCTGCTGCTCGCGACGCTTTGCGCGGCGGCTCTCTTGCTGCGCGCGGAGCGCCGACGCTTTCTGTGGGCGGCGGCGCTCGGCGTTCTGCTCGGCCTCGGCGTGCTCGTCCGCAGCAACAACTCTCTGATCGTGGCCTTGCTGCTGCTGGGTCTGTTCGTCTCTTTTTGGAAGAGGCGCGAAGGGCGGCGCGCTTACCTGTCGTTGGGGGTCGTCGTCGCAGTGTTGCTCCTCACGCTGCTGCCCTGGGAAGTCCGCAACTACCGAGTCTTTCATCGCGTGGTGCCGCTCACCACGAACGACGGGATTACTCTGTACGGCGCTTACTGGCCGCCGCGCGTCGGCTCGAAGAGGATTTACGGCAACGTGCCGGGCCTGGAAGACCCGGCTATCGTCGCGGCCTCACGGGCTGGTGACGAGGCCGACGTTTCCGGCTACCTCCGGAGGCTGACTCTACAGCGCCTGCGTGAGAATCCACGCTACTACTTTCAACTGCTGCCGGAGAAGCTGTTTTACATGGTGGCACCGGTTGACTGGGAGACGTTCCCGCACCGCCCCGGCACCGAACGCAGTTTCAACGTAGGCTACGCCTTGTCGTCCGTGCTCGCCTTGTTTGGGTTCTGGGTTTCGATACGCTGCCGCGTCCCACACCAATGGCTGTTGTGGCCGGGGCCGATCTCTGTGTTGGTGCAGACGCTCATCTTCTACGGCGGGCCGCGTTACCGTCTCCCCGCGGAGCCGACGATCATCCTTCTGGCGTCCGTCGGCGTGTCGTGGGTGTTGAGCACGGCCTCGCGGCGGTCGCGCCGCATGCGGGGAAGAGATTGATGGGAGGGGTGCTGAAAAAAATCAGGGCGGTGCTGGCCGCGCCTCCGGAGCCGTTCCTGGTGACGGGGCGCTCGAAGCGTCGAGTTCAGGAGTTGGTTGACGCGGCGGGCGAGCGCGCCTTCGTCCTCAACGTCGGGGCCGGCTACACGTTCTACGGCCCGCGCGTCGTCAACGTGGACATCTTCGACTCCGGGACGACGACGATCATCGCCTCGGCGCTGGCGCTCCCGTTCGCCGACGGCTGCGCCGACCTCGTCGTCCTCCAGGGCGTGCTCGAACACGTCCGCGACGCCGAGCGCACGCTCTCGGAGTGCTACCGCGTGCTCAAGCCGGGCGGCCTCTTCTACACAGAGATGCCGTTCCTCCAGCCCTACCACGAGTCGCCGATAGACATGCGGCGGGCGACGCGGCCAGGTCTGGCGCATCTCTGCGCGCCGCTCGAAGAGGTGGAGTCGGGCATCCACATCGGCCCCGCCTCGGCGATGACCTGGATGCTGAGGGAGTTGCTGGCCCAACTCATCTCCGGCGGAAGCTTCGACATTTACCGCCGCGTCTCGTCACTCGTCGGCTGGGTCGTCTTCCCGCTGCGCTACGCCGACTACGCGCTGGAGAGAATCCCGCACCTCGTCACCATCGCAAGCTCGTGCTACTACCTCGGACGGAAGAAACCGGGATGAGGTCGGCGGCTGAAGAGTCCGCTGCCCGGACCGACGCGGCGCGCGCGGGGCGTCAGGTGCGCGTGGCGCACCTGATCGAGTCGCTCGGCGCAGGCGGGGCGGAGCGTCTTCTCTACACGAACCTGAAGCACCTCGACGCCGCACGCTTCCGCAGCACCGTGGTCACGGTCTTCGCGCGGCCCGACCACTGGGCCGAGGCGATACGCGGGCTGGGCGTGCCGGTCGAAAGCCTCGGCTGCCGCAGCCTGCGCGACCTGCCCGCAGGCGTAGCGCGCCTGCGCCGTTGGCTGCGCGCCAACCACACAGACCTCTTGCACACGCACCTCTGGGCGGCGAACGTCATCGGTCGCGTGGCCGGGCGGCTGGCCGGCGTGCCCGTCGTCAGTTCCGTCCACAACCCCGACCACGAGCCGGAGGCTTGGGAGGACGGCGCGGACGTGAGCCGTTGGAAGCGCCACCTGTCGCTCGCGCTCGACCGCTGGACGGCCCGTGCGGGCTGCGAGCGGATGGTAGCCGTGAGCGGCTACGTCCGCGGCTGCGCGCACCTGCGTCTGAAGTTCCCACTTGAGCGGATCGAACTTCTCTACAACCCGATTGACACCGACGCGCTCGCGTCTCGTCCGTCGCGCGGGCGCGAGGAACTGCTCGGCGAGTGCGGTCTTGAAGACGACTCGATAGTGCTCTTGAACGTCGGTCGCGTCTCGCCGCAGAAGGGCCTCGTCTATGCAGTGCGCGCGATGCCGGCGATACTCGCGCGCCACCCTTCTGCGCAACTCGTCTCCGCCGGCCCGACACCCGACTCGGCCTGGCTCGAAAGGTTGAAGGCGGAGGCCGACGCGCTCGGCGTGGCCGGGCGCGTCCACTTCCTCGGCGCGCGCCGCGACGTGACAGACCTCCTGCGCGCCTGCGACCTCTTCGTCTTCCCGTCGCTCTACGAGGGGCTGGGTATCGCGCTCATCGAGGCGATGGCCGCGGGCCGTGCGTGCGTAGCGACGGACACGGGGCCGATACCCGAAGTCGTGACGCACGGCGTGGACGGGTGGCTCGTGCCGCCGGGCGACGCCGACAAACTCGCCGACGCCGTCTGCGCGCTTCTGGACGACCCCGCGCGCCGCGAGGCGTTGGGACGCGCCGCCGCGTCGTCGGCACTCGCGCGCTTCCAGCCGCAGGCGTCCGCCGACGAGCTGGCGAGGATTTACGAGTCGGTCGTCGCGCGCGCGCGCGGCGGCGAGGCGCACGAAATGACGCGGTGGCCGGCGGGGGAGTAGATGCGAACCCTCTACATCTGTTACTTCGGCTTGCGCGAGCCGCTCGTCGAGACGCAGGTCTTGCCGTACCTGCGCGAACTGAGCGGCAGGGGCGTCGGCGTCCAGTTGCTCACGTTCGAGCCGGACGTGCGCCGCCGTTGGCCGGGGCGCGAACTCGAAGAGGAGCGGGCGCGTCTGAGGGCCGAAGGCATCGAGTGGTTCTGCCTCCCGTATCACAAGCGACCGACAGTCCCGGCCACCGTCTACGACATCCTCGCGGGCGCGTGGTTCGCGGCGCGGCTCGTGCGGCGCGCGCGGCTCGACGTGCTGCACGCGCGCGCGCACGTGCCGCTCGCGATGGCGCTCGTCGCACGCCTCTTCGCACCCGCGCGCCTCATCTTCGACATACGCGGGCTGATGGCCGAGGAGTATGCCGACGCGGGCGTCTGGTCGGAGAAGTCTCTGCCCTACCGCGCGGTGAAGCGGCTGGAGCGCGCCGGCCTGCGCCGCGCAGACCAGATCGTTGTGCTGACGCGGCGGATGCGCGACTGGCTCGTCGCCGAGAGAACGGTCGGCGGCGAGAGCGTCACAGTCATCCCTTGCTGCGTGGACTTCTCACGCTACGGCGGACGTGACGAGTCGGCGACGGACGAAGAGGAGGAGGCGTCCGACGCCGATGAAGAGGCGGGCGGCATGCGCTCTGATGAGACCGAGGGCGGCGGGCGCTTTTGTGAGACGGAGGGCGGGCGCTTCGAGGTCGTGTACGCCGGCTCGGTGACGGGCCTCTACATGCTGGAGGAGATGGGCCGCTTTTTCGCCTGCTTGCGCGCGCGCGAGCCGCGCGCCTTGTTGCGCGTGCTGACCACGTCGTCGCATGAAGAGGCCGCGGCGGTCTTGCGGCGCGCGGGGCTGAATTCTGAAGACTTCCGGATCGGGGGCGTGCCCGCCGCGGAAGTCCCGTGCTACTTGAAGCGCGCGCGGCTCGGACTCTCGTTTCGCAAGCCGACCTTCTCGCAGATCGCGGCCTCGCCGACGAAGATCGCGGAGTACCTCGCCGCCGGCCTCCCCGTCGTCAGCAACGCGGGCATCGGGGACACCGACGAGTTGCTCGCAGGCGAGCGCGTCGGCGTGCTCGTGCGCGAGTTCACGCGCGAGGAGTACGCGCGCGCTGCCGAAGACGCGCTGAAGCTCGCGGGCGAGCCGGGTGTCGGCGAACGCTGCGCCGCCGCGGCGCGCAGGCATTTCGACCTGGCGGCGGTCGGCGGCGCGCGTTACCTTGAAGTCTACCGACGGCTCGAAAGGGCGCGCGGCGAGCGCGCCGAGACTGTGTGAAGCCGCGCCGCCGGGAACGCAGTATCGCGGTTCGCCAAGCCATCGGCTTCCGTGTAGAATATCCCTTTCGGCGAACCACGGCCCTCAAGATTAGCGACGATAACCGAGACATGCGCCTGCTTGCATTTGTGCCCAGCGTCCACGACACGAACCCGAGCCAGCGCTTCCGCATAGAGCAGTGGGAGCCGCTGCTGCGGCGTCGCGGCGTCGAGGTCACTTTCAAGCCCTTCGAGTCGGCGGAGCTTCACGCGGTGCTGTACAAGCCGGGGATGGTCGGGCAGAAGTTGCGTCACGTCGCGAGCGCGTTTGCGCGCCGCGCGTCGGAGGTGCGCGGCCTGCGCGACTTCGACGCCGTCTATGTCCTGCGCGAGATGGCGCTGCTCGGCCCGCCGCTCTTCGAGCGCTGGCTGGCGCGCTCGGGCGTGCCCTTCGTCTTCGACTTCGACGACGCGGTCTTCGTCCCTTACGTCAGCCCCGCGAACGGCTACCTGAGCTACCTCAAGTTCCCCGGCAAGACTCGAACCATCTGCCGCCTCGCGGCGCACGTCATGGCCGGCAACTCTTATCTGGCGGACTACGCGCGGCAGGTCAACGACCGGGTGACGGTCGTCCCGACGACGATTGACATGACAAAGTATACAGTCGAGGAAAGGGAGGCGAACGACCCGCCGGTCATCGGCTGGAGCGGCAGCTACAGCACCGCGCAGCACCTCGACACGCTCAGGCCCGCGCTCCGGCGGCTGGCGCGCGCCGAGCGCTTCCGCCTGCGCGTCATCGGCGCGCCTGGCTACCGTATCGAGGGCGTTGACGTGGAGGCGATGCCGTGGAGGGCCGAGACGGAGGTCGCAGAACTGCGGCGCATTGACGTCGGCGTGATGCCTTTGCCGGACGAACCTTGGAGCCGCGGCAAGTGCGGGCTGAAGGCGCTCCAGTACATGGCGCTCAGCATCCCGACCGTGTGCTCGCCCGTCGGCGTCAACACGGAGATCGTCCGGGAGGGCGAGAACGGCCACCTGGCCTCAACCGAAGACGAGTGGGTCGAAAAACTCTCGCGCCTTCTGCGCTCCGCCGACGCGCGTCGGCGCTTGGGCCGCGCGGGGCGCGCGACCGTCGAGGCACACTACTCAGCCGCGGGCCAAGCGCCGCGCGTCTTCCAGATCATCGAGTCGGTCGTGCGCGAGGCGAAGGAGAGCCGCGCGCGCGCGCGCGACCGGCAGTCAGTCCCGCTGAGTTGATTCCGGTTCGACTATGGACTCGACCGACGGGCGAGCGATCAAGGGCAGACAGTCGTCTATGGAAAAGATGAACGTACTTGTGACGGGCGGCGCGGGCTTCATCGGCTCGCACCTCGTTGACGCGCTCGTCGGGCGCGGCCACCGCGTGCGCGTGCTCGATGCTTTAGTCCCGCAAGTGCACGGCGAGGCGGGCGCGCCGCAGTATCTGAACCCGGAGGCGGAGTTCGTGCGCGCCGACGTGTGCGACGCCGCGGCGGTCAGCCGCGCGCTCGAAGGCGTTGACGTGGTTTACCACGAGGCGGCGGAGGTCGGCGTCGGGCAGTCCATGTACGAGATACGTCGCTACGTCGGCGCGAACGACATGGGGACCGCGACGCTCCTCGAATCGCTGGTCAACAGACGCGGGCGCGTGCGCAAGCTGGTCGTCGCCTCCTCCATGTCCATCTACGGCGAGGGCGCCTACCGCTGCGCTGGGTGCGGCGTCGTCCACGCGAAGCTACGCCCGGCGGCGCAGTTGCGCGAGCGCCGCTGGGAGGTCGAGTGCCCGGCCTGCGGCGAGGAGCTGCGGCCCGCGCCGACCGGCGAAGACAAGCCGCTCTTCCCGACTTCCGTGTACGCGGTCACGAAGCAGGATCAGGAGCAGTTCTCGCTCGTCGTCGGTCGCGCCTACGACATCCCCACGGTGGCGCTGCGCTACTTCAACGTCTATGGCACGCGCCAGGCGCTCTCGAACCCTTACACGGGCGTCTGCGCCATCTTCTCCTCGCGCCTGCTGAACGAACAGGCCCCCGTGGTCTTCGAGGACGGCGGGCAGACGCGCGACTTCGTGCACGTGAGCGACATTGTGCAGGCGAACCTCCTCGCCCTTGAGACCGACCGCGCCGACTACACGGCGGTCAACGTCGGCACGGGCCGCGCGACTTCGATTAACGAGGTGTCGCGCCTGCTCGCCGAGGGCCTCGGCAAAGACCTCAAGCCGGAGGTCACGGGGAAGTATCGCGAGGGCGACATACGCCACTGCGTCGCCGACATCACGCGCGCGCGCAGCCTCCTCGGCTACGAGCCGCGCGTGACGCTCGAAGCGGGCATTCCCGAACTGCTCGAATGGGTCAGGCGTCAGGAAGCCGCCGACGGTGTCGAGCGCGCGACCGCAGAGCTGGAGAGCCGGCAGCTCGTCCGCTGAGCGACGACTGCCGCGCCGCGCGCCTGGGCGCTCCGGGCCGGGGCGGCGAGGTTGGCAAACACGGGCCGCGTTTATTAAAGTTATCGTCTGCGTTTTATGTACATCTTAGGTCTCACCACACTGGGCGATTCGGCGGCGACGCTGATTAAAGACGGCGAGATAATTGCCGCGGCGGAGGAGGAACGCTTCTCGCGCGTCAAGCACCACAGCGGCTTCCCCTACGAGGCCGTGCAGTATTGTCTGGAAGAGGCGGGCATCCAGATCGCCGGCGTGGCGCACGCGGCGCTTTACTGGAAGCCCTGGGTGCTTCGGCACAAGGCGATGCAGGCTTTGAAGTCGGCCCTCATCTCGCGCGATATGTTCCGCGCGCGCGTTGACCGCGGCGTCTCGCAGGTGAGCGAGAGCTATCTCGGAATGCTCCGACACCCGCAGCGCCTGCGCCAACACTTCGGGCCGAGCGACTTCAAGTTCCATTTCCTCGAACACCACCAGTGCCACGCTGCCAGCGCCTTCTTCGTCTCGCCGTTCGAGCGCGCCGCCATCCTGACGATGGACGGCACGGGCGAGGACACGACGACGATGTTCTCCGTCGGCGAGGGGCGGCGCGTGCGCCCCGTCAAGCGCATCAAGCTGCCGCACTCTCTGGGTCAGTTCTACTCGGCGGTCACCAACTTCCTCGGCTTCGACATGTTCGCCGGCGACGAGTGGAAGGTGATGGGACTGGCCGCCTACGGCGAGCCGGAGTTCTACGACTTCTTCTCGCGCCGCGTGCTCATGAAGAACGGCGATAACGACTTCCACCTCGACATCCGCGTGCTTGACCACCACCTCGCCAAGCACTACCGCTTCGGCGGGGAACTCATCAAGGCTTTGGGGCCGCCGCGCCGTCCCGACGAAGAGATCGACGAGCGCCACCAGAACATCGCCGCCAGCGCGCAGCGCGTGCTCGAAGACACAGTGCTCCACCTGCTGCGCGGCCTGCACGAACAGACGGGCCTCGAAGACTTGTGCCTCGCGGGCGGGTGTGCCTTCAACTCCGTGATGAACGGGCGCATCATGACCGAGACGCCCTTCCGCCGTTTCTTCATCCAGCCGGCAGCGGGCGACGCCGGATGCTCGCTCGGCGCGGCGCTCTTAGTCCACCATCAGAAGCTCGGCGGCGCGCGCGGCTTCGTGATGGAGCACGCCTACTACGGGCCTTCATTCAGCAGTGAGGAATGCGCGGCGGCGCTCGACGCGGCGGGCTTGAAGTACGAGACTTTGCCGGACGAGGAGATGCTGCCGCGCGTGGCGCGCATGATCGCGGGCGGGGCCATCGTCGGATGGTTCCAGGGGCGGATGGAATTCGGGCCGCGCGCGCTGGGCAACCGGAGCTTTCTGGCCGACCCGCGCCGCGCGGACATGCGCGAGCTTCTGAATAAGAAGGTGAAGCTGCGCGAGTGGTTTCGCCCCCTCGCCCCCTCGATGCTCGAAGAGGCCGCCGAAGAAGTCTTCGGTCGCCCGCACTACGACCCGTTCATGATTACGGTGCTCGACGTCGCCGAAGACCAGCGGGCGCGCATCCCGGCGGTCGTGCACGTGGACGGCACGGCCAGGCCGCAGACCGTCAGCCGCCGCGTCAACCCGCGCTACTGGAATCTCATTAATCACTTCGCCGAGTTGACCGGCGTGCCGATGCTTCTGAACACCTCCTTCAACATTCAGGAGCCTATCGTTTGCAGCCCCCGCGACGCCATCAAGACGTTTCAGGGGGCCAGCTTTGAAACGCTGGTCTTAGAGAATCATCTGGTAGTTCGCTGAGCACGGGCCGGGGCCGCCCGCCCGGCGCATGATTTAAACGTGAACGCTCTTCTGTCAGTCCTGGCGCTTGTCCTGTTCATGGTCATCGCCCTCTCGACCCCCGAGGGGCCGGCGGCGGCGCTGGTCTGCGTCGCCGTCGCAGCCGTCGCCGGGATGTTCGTCAGCCGGGTCAAGGAGGATTCGCAGTTCATTGTCAGGGTTTTCGTCGCCGCTCTGCTGGTGCGAGTGCTCATCGGGGGGTTGATTTATTTCTTCAAGCTACAGGAATTCTTCGGCGGCGACGCCTTCACCTACGACGCCGCCGGCTCCATGCTGCTCAAGTTCTGGCAGGGCAAGATGGGCTCCCGCACCTACAAAGATGTGTTCGGCGACACCTTGCGGCAGAACTGGGGCATGCCGTACATGGTGGCCGGGGTCTATGCGGTGGCGGGGCGCAACATGCTGGCGACGCAGTTCGTCAACGCGGTGATGGGGGCGGCCACCTCGCCGGTGATCTACCTCTGCGCGCGGCACATCTTCCGGAGCGTGAGGTCGGCGCGGCTGGCGGCGCTGCTGGTGGCCTTCTACCCGTCGCTCGTGCTGTGGTCGTCGCAGGGGCTGAAGGACGGGCCGATTGTCTTTCTACTGACGGTCGCGATGTTTGCGACCCTCAAGCTCGGCGAGCGGCTGAGCGGCAAATACGGCCTGATGCTGATCGGGGCGATGCTGGGACTGCTGGCGCTCAGGTTCTACATCTTCTACATGCTGGCGGCGGCGGTCGCCGGCGCGTTCGTCATCGGGATGCGGAAGTGGACGGGGCGCAGCCTCGCCCGGCAGTTTGCGGCGGTCGTCATGCTTGGGCTGGCGCTCACATACGTGGGCGTGCTCAGGACGGCCAGCGCGCAGTTCGAGACGTATGGCAACCTTGAGGCCGTGCAGAGGAGTCGCTTGGACTTGGCCGTCGAGGCCAAGTCCGGCTTCGGCCAGGACGTGGACGTCTCGACGACCTCCGGGGCGCTGTCGGCGATCCCGCTCGGAATGACCTATCTTCTGTTCGCCCCCTTCCCGTGGCAGCTCGCCAGCCTGCGGCAGTCAATCACGCTGCCGGAGATGGTGGTGTGGTGGTGCTCGTTCCCACTGCTGGTGTTGGGACTGTGGTTCACGCTGAAGCACCGGCTGAGGCCGGCATTGCCCATCCTCATCTTCACGACGATGCTGACGATGGCCTACTCGGTCTTCCAGGGCAACGTCGGGACGGCCTACCGGCAGCGGAGTCAGATACTCGTCTTCTACTTCATCTTCGTGGCGGTGGGGGCCGTGCTCGTCAAGGAGCGGCAGGACGACCGTGCGCGGCAGGAGGCGGAGGCCAAGGCCGAGTTGCTGGCGGCGCGGCGCGAGGAGGCGCGGCGGCGTTACGAAAACTGGAAGCTGGGGCGCGGGGAGGAACTGGATGGCCTCGCGCGCGAACTCTCCGAGAAGGCCAAACTCTAAATGTGTGGGATCACCGGGATCATCAACCTCGGCGGGCGCGCGGCAGACGGCGAGTTGCTCGCGCGGATGAACGCGGCCATCGCCCACCGCGGCCCGGACGAGGAGGGCGCGTACCTCGAAGGCCGCGTCGGCCTCGCCATGCGTCGGCTCGCCATCATTGACCTCGCGGGCGGGCAGCAGCCCATCGCGAATGAAGACCGCACCTGCTGGATCGTCTTCAACGGCGAAATCTACAACTACCGCGAACTCAAAAAGAGACTCGAAGACCTCGGCCACACGTTCAGCACCGACTGCGACACCGAGGCGATAGTCCACGCCTACGAGCAGTACGGCGCTGACTGTCCGAAGCATCTGCGCGGCATGTTCGCCTTCGCCGTCTGGGACTCGCGCCGCCAGGAGCTGTTCCTCGCGCGCGACCGCGTGGGCAAGAAGCCGCTGCTCTACGCGAAGGCGGGCGGCACGTTCGTCTTCGGCTCGGAGTTCTCGGCGCTGCTCGCCCACCCCGCGGTGGGGCGCGAGGTGGATCGCGAGGCGCTGCACTACTACCTCTCCTTCATGTGCGTGCCCGCGCCCTTGACGGCCTACCGCCAAATACGCAAGCTCGAACCTGGCCACTCGCTCACGCTCACGCGCGACGGCGAGTTGAAGATCGAGCGCTACTGGCAGCCCGACTTCTCGAAAAAGATTAAGATCGCCGAAGAGGAGGCGGGCGAGCGGGCGGTCGAGTTGCTGCGCGAGGCGGTGCGCGTGCGCCTGATGTCGGAGGTGCCCTTGGGCGCGTTCCTCTCCGGCGGCATTGATTCGAGCGCGGTCGTCGCGCTGATGAGCGAGGCGAGCGCCGCCCCCGTCAAGACCTTCTCCATCGGCTTCGACGAGCAGGACTTCTCGGAGTTACACCACGCGCGCCGCGTCGCCGAGCGCGTCGGGGCCGAGCACCACGAGTTCATCGTCCGTCCCGACGCGATGGAGGTTCTGCCCCTCCTCGTCGAGCACTACGGCGAGCCTTACGCCGACTCTTCGGCCATCCCGACCTACTACGTCTCGCGCGAGACCCGTCGGCACGTCACCGTGGCCCTGAACGGCGACGGCGGCGACGAGTGCTTCGCCGGCTACGAGCGCTATGCGGCGATGCGCCTGTCCGAGACGTACCGGCGGCTGCCGGGCGTGCTGCGCGAGCAGGTCATACGACAGGCCGTCGGCCTCCTGCCCGCGTCGGAGTTGAAGCGCAGCCGCGTGCGCAGCCTCAAGCGCTTCTTGCAGGCCGCCGACTTGCCGCCCGTCGAGCGCTACCTGCGCTGGGTGAGCGTCTTCGACCCGCGGGCGAAGCAGGAGCTGTACACCGAAGAGTTCCGCGGCGAGATGTCGGGGCGCGACGCGCGGCAGTGGCTCGCGCCCTGGTTCGCGCGCGCCAACGGCGCGGGCGTCGTGGACGCGTCGCTTCTGACCGACACGATGACCTACCTGCCGAACGACCTGCTCGTCAAGGTTGACATCGCGAGCATGGCCGTCTCGCTCGAAGCGCGCTCCCCCTTTTTAGATCATCACGTCATCGAGTTCGCGGCCTCACTGCCCGAAGGGCTGAAGCTGCGGCGGCTCACGACGAAGTACCTCTTGAAGCGCGCGCTCCGCGGGCTGCTGCCCCGCGAGAACCTGACGCGCCGCAAGATGGGCTTCGGCGTCCCCGTCGGCCACTGGCTGCGCGGCCAGATGCAGCCGTTCCTGCGCGAACAACTGCTCTCGGAGCGCGCCTCGCGCCGCGGGCTGCTGCGCCCCGAAGCCGTCCGCCGCCTCGTCGAGCTGCACGCGCGGGGCGAGCGCGACTACACGCACCAGCTCTGGACGCTCCTGATGCTCGAACTCTGGTTCCAGAGGTTCATTGACTAAGCTTCGGCCACCGGCCTTCACGGGACTGAAGGCGTTCGACGTTCGGCCATTATCGCGTCTCTCTTCTACGCCCTTTATAACTTGATGCAGGATCAGAAGCGAATAAGTACGTTGGACGCGCTGCGGGGGATAGCCTCCTTCGCGGTGTGCTGGTTCCATCTGACTAACGGGAACGCCGCGTTCCTTCCCGACGGGTTGTTGAAGACTTCGGGGATGTACGGCTGGGTCGGGGTCGAGGTGTTCTTCGTCATCTCCGGCTTCGTAATCCCTTACGCGCTGCACCGCTCGAACTACAAACTGAAAAACTACGGCAGGTTCGTTCTTAAAAGGGTAGTCCGGCTCGACCCGCCTTACCTCGCGGCCATAGCCATCACGGTCATGCTCAACTACCTCTCTTCCGCTCTTCCCGGTTACAGGGGGGAGCAGTTTCAACTCTCCCTCACGCAACTCATTCTGCACCTCGGCTACATGAACGTTTTCTTCGGCTACCCCTGGCTCAACGTCGCGTTTTGGACGCTGGCGATAGAGTTTCAGTACTACCTCCTGGCGGGTTTATTGTTCCCGCTCTGCGCCAGCCAGGACAAGAAGCTGATCATCCCTCTTCTCGTTTGCGCCGGAGTCCTCCCCTTCGTGTTCCCGTCCCCCAGTTTTATTTTTCATTATGAATTTCTGTTTCTGCTGGGCGTCGTAACGTTCCAGTATAAAATAAACGTCTGGAGCAGGGCCGCATACCTATCTCTACTTTTTACATTGGGAATAGGTACATTCTATACTCTCGGCGGGCTTGTGACGGTGGTCGGCACGCTGACGGCCTTTGCGATTGCGTTCATTGAAATCAGAAACAAAGTGTTGGGCTTTTTGGGGACTATCTCTTATTCGCTCTACCTGCTGCACGGCCCCGTGGGGGGCAGAGTTATAAACCTGGGCGTCAGGTATTCTCATTCCGTGGGCGGGAAAATAATCGCCCTGATTATTGCCACCGGCGTATCCATCGCAGCCGCTTACTTGTTGTACAGGTTGGTGGAAAGCCCTTCACAGGTATGGTCTTCCGCCATACGTTATAGGCGTGACAGGCGGGTGGAAGCCGCGACCGGCGACCTGGTGAGCGAGGCGGGCATCTAGGGCCGATAGCTATCCGGAGGACTGAATGAAAGGCATTGTACTTGCCGGGGGATTGGGCACGCGCCTGCGCCCGCTGACGGCGGTGACGAACAAGCACCTGCTGCCCGTCTATGACAGGCCGATGATCTATTACCCCGTGCAGACGCTCATCAACGCCGGGATCACGAACATCATGATCGTTACGGGCGGCAACTACGCGGGCGACTTCCTCAAGCTCCTCAAGAATGGGCGCGACTTCGGACTCCGCCACATCAATTACACCTACCAGGAGGGCGAGGGCGGCATCGCTGCGGCGCTCTCCCTGTGCGAAGCCTTCGCCGACGGCGACCCCGTCTGCGTCGTCTTAGGCGACAACATCATCGAGAAGAACATCTGCAAGGCGGTGCGCGCTTACCGCCATCAGGGCGGCGGCGCGAAGATACTCCTGAAGAAAGTCCCCGACCCGCAGCGCTTCGGCGTGCCCGAACTCGACGGGCGGAAAGTCCTGCGCATCGAGGAGAAGCCTGGGCGACCGAAGTCGGAGTACGCGGTCATCGGAATTTATATGTACGACGCCGACGTGTTCCGCATCATCAAGACGTTGAAGCCGTCAGACCGCGGCGAGCTTGAGATCACGGACGTGAACAACTCGTACATCGAGCGCGGCGAGATGACCTGGGACGAACTCGACGGCTGGTGGACGGACGCGGGCACGTTCGAGAGTCTGCTGCGCGCCTCGAACATGGTCGCCGAGACGGGCGCGAACAAGTTGGACGACGTGGCCGCCGCCGAAGGCGCGGCGCTCAGAGTGGAGGGCAGGAATGCAGCCGAAGCCGGGATCGTCCGCTGAGACGAAGAGGCCGCCGACGCCCACGCGGTTCAAGCGCGGCCAAGTCGAAGGGGTCGTCGTGCGCGACCTGCGCAAGTTCGTGGACGAACGCGGCTGGCTGGCGGAGTTGTTCCGCGACGACGAGGTCGCGGAGGAGTTCCTCCCCGCGATGGCCTACGTCTCGACGACGCTGCCGGGCCTCCAGCGCGGGCCGCACGAGCACGCCGACCAGGCCGACTACTTCTGCTTCATCGGCCCCTCGAACTTCAAGCTGCGCCTCTGGGACAACCGCCGCGGCTCCGCCACCTTCGGCAACGTGACGACGCTCTTCGCCGGCGAGGACGCACCGAAGTCCGTCATCATCCCCGCGGGCGTCGTCCACGCGTACAAGAACGTCGGCCCCGCGCCGGGCGTTGTCATCAACCTCCCCAACCGCCTCTACATGGGCGCGGGCCGCCGCGAGGCCGTTGACGAAATCCGCCACGAAGACGAACCCGGCACGGCCTTCAGGCTGGACGACTGAAGAAAGTAGCCAGTAGTCAGTAGAAGAAGCTCTCGTGATTTTAAGCGAACATGCGTCAACATCCGCCGGGCGAAGCCTGCTGGCTACTGGCTACCGGCTACTGACTACTGCTTTATGAAAGTTGTTCGCATCATCGCGCGGCTCAACGTCGGCGGCCCCGCGAAGCACGTGGCTTGGCTCGAAGCGGGTTTGCGGCGGCGCGGGGTGGAGTCTTTGCTGGTCGCGGGCGTGGTGCCGCCGGGCGAGGACGACATGGGCTACTTCGCCGAGGGGTTGGGCGTGCGGCCCATAGTCATCCCCGAAATGAGCCGCGAGGTCTCGCCGAAGGACGCCGCCGCGGTCTGGAAGCTCTACCGTCTGCTCCGGCGCGAGCGGCCCGACATCGTCCACACGCACACGGCGAAGGCCGGGACGGTGGGGCGCGTGGCCGGACTGCTCTACCGCTGGCTCACGCCGTCCGCCCTTTGGGGGCGACCGCGCCGCTGCCGCCTCGTGCACACCTACCACGGCCACATCTTCCACAGCTACTACGGTCGCTGGAAGACGCGCTTCTTTCTTCTCGTCGAGCGCGCGCTGGCGCGCCTCGCCACCGACCGCATCGTCGTCGTCAGCCCGCAGCAGTTCCGGGAGATACATGAGCAGTTCGGCGTCGGGCGCAGCAGCCAGTTCGCGGTCGTCCCGCTCGGACTGGACACCGCGCTCTTCCGCGACTGGGCGCCGCGGCGCGAACAGCTCCGGCGCGAATGGGGGGCCGGCGAGCGCGACACGCTCGTCGGCATCGTCGGTCGGCTGACGGAGGTCAAGAACCACCGCCTCTTCCTCGAAGCCGCCGCGCTCTTCAAAGAAAAGCGCGGGCAGGAAGGCGAGGCGCGCGAGCGCAGCGCGTCGGACGGCGCGCGCGTGCGCTTCGTCGTCATCGGCGACGGCCACCTGCGCGTCGAGCTTGAGGCGCAGGCTTGTGCGCTCGGCCTCGGCGGTGATGTAGAATTCGTCGGGCTGAGGGACGACCCCGAAAACTTCTACCCGGCGCTCGACGTGGTCGCGCTCACCTCCCGGAACGAGGGCACGCCGCTCACGCTCATCGAGGCGATGGCGAACTCGCGCGCCGTCGTGGCGACCGCCGTGGGCGGCGTCGTTGACCTGCTCGGCGGCGTCGAGGAGTCGGAGCTGCGCCGCCCGCACCCGTGGCGTGTCTGCGAGCGCGGCGTGCAGGTGCGGCCCGGCGACGCCGACGCCTTCGCCTCCGCGCTCGCGCACCTCGTCTCGAACGAGGAGTTGCGCGCGGCGTTGGGCGAGCGCGGGCGCGAGTTCGTCGAACGCTTCTACTCGGTCGAGCGTCTGGTCGCCGACGTGCTGTACCTTTACGAAGACTTGAACGGCCCCGCCGAATCGCGCGCCCCGCGCGCAACGCCGTCAGCCGCCGCGCGTGAGGCGGAGACGGTTTCGCGCGCCACGCGGCAGGCAGGGGGCGACATTCCGCGCGCCGCGGCGCGCCTGAAGGGGGACTGAAAAGTTTGCGAGTTCTGATCACGGGCGGGGCGGGCTTCATCGGCTCACATCTCTCGGACGCATACGTCGAGCGCGGCGACGAGGTCTTCGTCATTGACGACCTCTCGACCGGCTCGATAGACAACATCGCGCACCTGAAGCAGCACCCGCGCTTCCACTACGCGATTGACACGGTGCACAACCAGCCGGTCGTCGCCGAACTCATAGACAGTTGCGACGCGGTCTTCCACCTCGCGGCGGCGGTCGGCGTCAAGCTCATCGTCGAGTCGCCGGTCAGAACCATCGAGACGAACGTCCGCGGCACGGAGGTGGTGCTCGCGCAGGCCAACAAGAAGAAGAAGAAGGTGCTGGTGGCCTCGACCTCGGAAGTGTACGGCCTCTCGAACGACGTGCCGTTCCGCGAAGACGGCAACCTCGTGATGGGCGCGACCACGAAGGGGCGCTGGTCTTACGCCTGCTCGAAGGCGATTGACGAGTTCCTCGCGCTCGCCTACTGGCGCGAGAAGAAGCTCCCGACCGTCATCGTCCGCCTCTTCAACACCGTCGGCCCACGCCAGACGGGTCAGTACGGCATGGTCATCCCGACCTTCGTCCGTCAGGCGCTCGCGGGCCGCCCCGTCACCGTTTATGGCACGGGCGAGCAGACGCGCTGCTTCGGCTTCGTCAAGGACGTGATCGGCGCTTTAATTAAGTTAATGGAGAAGGACGAGGCCGTGGGCCAGGTCTTCAACGTCGGCTCGAACGAGGAGGTCTCGATCATGGAGCTGGCGCGGAGGGTGAAGAAGTTGACCGGCTCGAACTCGGAGATCGTCACCGTCCCTTACGACGAGGCATACGAAGAGGGCTTCGAGGACATGCCCCGCCGCGTCCCCGACATCTCGAAGGTCTCGGCGCTCGTCGGCTTCCGCCCCACGGTGACGCTCGATGGCATCCTGCAATCGGTTATCGAATACTACAGCGGTCGGCAGTCGAACGGTAGGAGCTAAGCCACGACGCCGGGACGTTTGCCGGCTCACTCCTACGCCCTCCCGAACTGCTGCTCGAAGCTCGGACAGAGGAGTGGCCGCGCGGCCACTCCTCACTTGATTTATCAGCCTACATCTAATAGCTTCTAACTTCACGCGGTTAAACCTTTCGGAACCGAGCCATGCTTTTCAGCAGCAGTTACCTTGTGCCCGCCGCCGTGTCGTTCGCGCTGGCGCTCGCGCTGACGCCGCTGGTGCGCGCGGCGGCGCGACGCTACGGCATCGTCGCCAGGCCGAAGGCCGACCGCTGGCACAGCAAGCCGACGGCGATGCTGGGCGGCGTGGCGATCTACGCCGCGGTCGTCGTCACGTATCTGCTCCTCGTCCCGCACACGCGCCAGGGCTGGGTCGTCGTGGGCGCGAGCACCGCGCTCTTCGCCGTCGGGCTGGTTGACGACTTCCTCCACATCAAGCCTTACCAGAAGCTGATCGGGCAGGTGCTGGGCGCGAGCGCGGTCGTCTATTTCGGGCTGCTGCTGCCCTGGGGCTGGGGCGCGTCGGTGGCGATGGCCGTGACGATCTTCTGGCTCATCGGGATCACGAATGCCATCAACCTGCTCGACAACATGGACGGCCTGGGCGCGGGCATCTCGGCTATCGCGGCGGTCTTCATCGCCGCGAACTTCGCCGTCAACGGGCAGATGACGGAGGCCGCGACGCTCGCCGTCTTCGCGGCGGCGCTCATGGGCTTTCTGATTTACAACTCGAACCCGGCCTCGATCTTCATGGGCGACTGCGGCTCGATGTTCGTCGGCTTCTTCCTCGCCAGCTCCGCCCTGCTCTCCTCGGCGGGCGACCGCGGACGGAGCTTCATCGTTGTCATCGCCGTCCCCGTGCTCATCCTCTTCATCCCCATCTTCGACACGACGCTCGTCACCGTGGTGCGCAAGCTCTCAGGCCGCGCGGCCTCGCAGGGCGGGCGCGACCACACCTCGCACCGCCTCGTCGCGCTCGGACTCTCGGAGCGACGGGCCGTCTGGATGCTCTACGCGTTCGCGGCATCTTCCGGCTTGCTGGCGATGCTCGTGCGGCAGTTCGAGTACCACACGGGGATCGCGATGGTGGCGGGCTTCGCCGTCGTCCTGACGCTCATCGGCGTCTATCTGGCGGGCGTCAAGGTCTATGACGAGGCGGAGGTGCAGGCGGCGCGCGAAAAACCGCTGGTGTCGTTCCTCGTTGACCTCTCCTACAAGCGGCGCATCTTCGAGGTGCTCCTCGACGTGGTGCTCGTCATCCTCGCCTACTACGCTGCTTACGTCCTGATCTTCGGCTCGGAGCTTTCGCGCGAGGTCTGGACGCTCTTCCTCTCGACCATCCCCGTGCTCATCTTCGTGAAGATGACGGCGCTGCTGGTGTCGGGCGTCTATCGAGGCATCTGGCGCTACATCAGTCTGGACAATCTGATTGTCTATGCGAAGGCGGTCGTCGCCGGGTCGGTCGCGAGCGTGCTCGCGCTCCTCTTCGCGTTCCGCTTCGAGGGCTTCTCGCGCGCCGTCTTCGTCCTCGACGCGATGATCTTCTTTCTGATGCTGGCGGGGAGCCGCGTGGCCTTCCGGCTGCTCCGTCAGATGCTGCCGTCGTCGGCGGGCGGGGGCCGCCGCGTCCTCATCTACGGCGCGGGCGACGCGGGCGAGTTGCTGCTGCGCGAGATGCGCAACAACCTGCAACTCCAGTACACGCCCGTCGGGTTTGTTGACGACGACCCGTTCAAGAAGGGCAAGGTCATCCACGGCCTGCGCGTCCTCGGCGGCAACGGAAACCTGCGCCGCATCTGCGAGGAGCAGAAGGTCGAGGAGGTGCTCATCTCCAGCTCCAAGATTGAAGAGGAGCGAGTCCGCCAGATACTGCGCGAGTGCGACGAGGCGCAGATCACACTCAAGCGCATGCGCATCGAGATCGAGTTGGTGGGACACGAGTATTAGAGATTTGCGATTTTAGATTTTTGATTTGCGATTGCCGAAACCTTATTGTTTGACCCGCGACTCGGAGCACAAAATCGCAAATCAAAAATCTAAAATCAAAAATTCTTCCATGGCAGAGCAGATCGCACTCATCAACGTCCGCCCCGTGTGGGCGCGCGTGCCGCTGGCGCTCTTCGCGCTCTTCGCGCTCTTCGCGTCGTGGCACGCGGCGCGCTGGGGCATCGGCGACACGATGGCGGAGTACGCGCCGGTGACTTACGCGACAGACCCGACGGCGGCCTTCGAGACGGCGGAGGCCGCCGCGCGGCTCGCGCCCGACGACCCGCTCGCGCACCTGACGCTCGCGCGCCTCTACCGCGTGGACTTCGACCCCGAAGAGCTGCCGCGCGCGCTCGCGGAGTACGAGCGCGCGTCGGCGCTTGCGACGAACGACTACCTCGTTTGGATGGAGATGGGGCGCGCGCGCGCCGCGTCGGGCGACGTGGAGGGCGGCGTCGCGGCGCTCAGGCGGGCCGTCGCCCTCGCGCCCTACTATGCGGAGCCGCGCTGGCATCTCGGCAACGCGCTGCTGCGCGCCGGGCGCGACGACGAGGCGTTCGCCGAACTCCGCCGCGCGGCTGACGCCGACCCGGAGAGGTACCGCCCGCAGACCTTCAACCTCGCGTGGCAGGTCTATAACCAGAACATGCCGCGCGTCATCAAGGCCGTCGGGAACACGCCCGCCGCGCGCGCGCAGCTCGTCGGCGTGCTCGTCGGGCGCAATCGCCTGGACGACGCCCTGGCCGTCTGGTCTTCCCTGAGCGCGCAGGAGAGGCGCGAGCAGGCGGAGGCGGGCGCTGGTCTAGCGCGCACACTCTACGACCACGGGCAGTACCACCGCGCGCTCCAGGTGTTCGGCGAGGCGGGCGGGCAGGGGGTCGCGCCCGAAGCGGTCTCGAACGGGGGCTTCGAGTTGGACATCGGGCAGCCGGGGAGTCAGCTTTTCCAGTGGCAGGTGACTGCCGCGCCGAGCGCGCAGGTCGCGTTGGACACGCGCGCGGCGCACGGTGGCCGACGCTCGCTGCGCCTCCTCTTCAACGCGGCGGGCCAAGTTGATTTCCGCAACGTCTGGCAGATGGTCGCCGTCCAGCCTTCGACGCGCTACCGCCTGACCTACTTCGTCCG
Organism: Acidobacteriota bacterium; assembly: GCA_003222975.1. Classification (GTDB taxonomy): domain Bacteria; phylum Acidobacteriota; class Blastocatellia; order Pyrinomonadales; family Pyrinomonadaceae; genus QHXN01. Next base: position 45,708 of record QHXN01000016.1, read on the forward strand.
CACGGACGACTTGAGGAGCGCCGCGACGCTCACGGTAGTCATCGGGGACGCGGCCTCGGAGACGCCCGCGCTCGGACAGTCCGCGCCCGTCCCGACGGGGACGAACGACTGGCAGCAGGCGGCGGTCGAGTTCATGACCGCCGCGAAGACCGAGGCCGTCATCGTGCGCCTCGTGCGCGCGGGCTGTCCCGAAGAGTCCTGCCCTATTTTCGGAAAAATCTGGTATGACGATTTCGACCTCCAACGCTCCGGCGGACGCGCAGCAGCAGCGCGCTGACATCTCGACGGCGGCGACCGAGCCACCCAGCCCCGCGCCGCCTCCCGCGCCTCCGGCCTCCCCCCGCGCCGCGACCGCGGAGTTGCCGCGCACCGTCTGGAGCCGCTTCATCATCCTCATGCTCTGCCTCGCCGTCGTGACGACGACGCTCGCCTTCGGCACAGTGCACTCTTGGTCGCTCGCCGTCTTCACCTTGAGCGCGGGCGTAGTTCTAGCCCTCTGGATGATGGACGCTTGGCGCACGCGCTTGCTGCGCGTGAGTAAGAACTTTCTGCAACTGCCGCTCCTCGGACTCTTCGCCGTCGGCCTCGTCCAACTCCTGCCGCTCGGCGGGGGCGCGGCGCAGAACTCCGGCGCGGTCGGGGCGACGGGCACGCTCTCGTTCGACCCGAACGCGACGCGCTTCGTGCTCATGGAGCTGGCCGGGCTCTTCGTTTACTTCGCCGCGGCGCTCGCCTTCGTTGACAGCCCCAAGCGCCTGCGCCTCGTCACGCGCCTCGTCGTCGTCTTCGGCTTCGTGCTCGCCGTCTACGGGCTGATGCAGCACTTCCTCAACCCGACGACGATCTTCTGGGTACGAACGCCGCCCCAGGCCGTGCCTTTCGGCCCGTACATCAACCGCCACCACTTCGCCGGCTACATGGAGCTGACGCTCGCCATGCCGCTCGGACTGCTGTTCGCGGGCGCAATCGAGCGCGACCGCGTGCCGCTCTACGCCTTCGCCTCGGCGATCATGGCGATTGCGCTCGTGATGACGAACTCGCGCGGCGGCGTCCTCAGCATGGTCTGCGAGATTCTGTTCCTCGCCGCCATCGCCGCGACCGTCAGGCGGCGCGGCCAGCGCGGGGAGCGCGAAGACACAGGCTCACGCGTGCGCGCGGCGGCGGTGCGCGTCGGGCTGGGGTTCGCGATGATCGTCGCCGTCTTCTTCGGCGTGCTCTACTTCGGCGGCGAGGGCGCGCTGAGCCGCCTCGTCGGCACGGTCAACGCCGACGACCCGACGACGGGGCGCGCACACTTCTGGCAGGGCGCGGTCGGGATCATCAAAGACCACCCCCTCGTCGGCACGGGCCTCGGCGCGTTCGGCTCCGCCTACCCGCGCTACGACACGGCCAACGGCGCGTACCGCCTGGAGCAGGCGCACAACGACTACCTGCAAATCCTCTCCGACGCCGGGGTCGTCGGCGGATTGCTCGGCCTCGCCTTCCTCATCGTCCTCTTCCGGCTGGCGCTCAAGCGCATGCAGTCGCACGACCGCGTCCGGCGGGGCGTCGCGCTCGGCGCGCTCGCGGGCTGCGCGGGCGTGCTCGTCCACAGCTTCTTCGACTTCACGCTCCACACGACCGCCAACGCGCTCCTCTTCCTCCTGCTCGCCGCGCTCGCCACCGCCGACGGTCGCGTCGAGGAGCCGAACGTGCAGCAGCGCCGCCGCCGCCGCCGACATCTTCACGGCGCGGACGCATACGAGACGGACGCGCCCACAGGCGGGCGCGAACAAGAGCGCGCGGCGCGGTCGGTCGGCTGATACAATGTCGGGGATTTAAACTCGCCGGAGGGAGTCGAGGGAAAAGATGCGGATACTTGTCACCGGGGGCGCGGGCTTCATCGGCTCGCACCTGTGCGAGAGGCTTCTCGGCGGGGGGCACGAGGTCGTCTGCCTCGACAACTTCTTCACCGGGCGCAGGGAGAACCTCTACCACCTGATGGACTCCAAGCGCTTCGAGCTTCTGCGCCACGACATCATCGAACCTGTCCTGCTCGAAGTGGATCAAATCTACAACCTCGCCTGCCCCGCCTCGCCCGTGCATTACCAGTACAACCCGGTCAAGACCGTCAAGACCAACGTCATGGGCACGATCAACATGCTCGGCCTCGCCAAGCGCGTCCGCGCCCGCATACTCCAGGCTTCGACCTCCGAAGTCTATGGCGACCCGCACGTCCACCCGCAGCCCGAAGACTACTACGGACACGTGAACTGCAACGGCTTGCGTGCATGTTACGACGAAGGGAAGCGCGTGGCCGAGACGCTGATGATGGACTACCACCGGCAGAACCGCGTGGACACGCGCATCATCCGCATCTTTAACACCTACGGCCCGCGCATGCTGGAGAACGACGGGCGCGTGGTGTCGAACTTCATCGTGCAGGCGCTCAGGGGCGAGGAGCTGACCATCTACGGCACGGGCGAGCAGACGCGCTCGTTCTGCTACGTGGACGATCTCGTGGAGGGCATGGTGCGCCTGATGAACGTCGAGGAGGGCGCGCAAAGAGAGTTCGACGTGCACGAGCCTGTGAACGTCGGCAACCCCGGCGAGTTCACGATGCGCGAGCTGGCGGACGAGGTCGCGCGCGCCGCCGGCGTCGAGGTCAGGACGCGCTTCTGCCCGCTGCCCCAGGACGACCCCAAACAAAGGCGACCCGACATCACGCGCGCGCAGCGGCTCCTCGGCTGGGAGCCGACCGTCCCGCTACGCGAAGGGCTGAAGCGCACGGTCGCTTACTTCGCGGAAAGGATTAAGAGCCGTGAACCGTAAACCGTGAGCCGTGACAAGAAGAAGGCATGTTTTCTCTTGTCACGGTTCACGGTTTACGGTTCACGAACCTTATGGCTGACACTCAACAAACAGGTATTCCGGCGACCGTGCCGGGGATGTGCCTTGAGGCGCTCTCAAGGCACGCGAAGCCGGACGCGCTGAGCCTGAAGCAACAGGGTCAGTGGCTGCACATCCCCGGCGATGCGATCATCAGGCGCGTGCGCGCCGTCGCCCTGGGCCTCTCTGCGCTCGGCGTCCGAAAGGGCGACCGCGTGGCCCTTCTGTCGGAGAACCGGCCCGACTGGTCTGTCGTTGACCTCGCCATCCTGAGCCTCGGCGCGGTCAACGTGCCCATCTACACGACGCAAGCGCCGGAGCAGGTGCGCTTCATCCTCGAAGACTCCGGCGCGCGCCTGCTCTTCGTCTCTGGCCGCAAGGTCTTCCGCCACGCGCGGCCCGGCGTCGAGCCGGTCGCAGGGCTTGAGCGCGTCATCTTCTTCGACACGGACGGGGCTGCGGCGCACGAGGGGGCGCTGACGCTCTTCGAGCTTGAGCAGAGGGGCGCGGAACTCGACCGCGCCGAGCCGGAAGTCTTCGACCGCGCGCTCGGCGGCGTCGGCGCGCAAGACCTGGCGACGATCATTTACACTTCGGGCACGACGGGCGAGCCGAAAGGCGTGATGCTCACGCACGCGAGCTTCACGTCGAACATGCTCTCGATCACCTCAGCGCTGCCGATTCGCCCGACCGACGTGGCGCTCTCCGTCTTGCCGCTCTCGCACATCTTCGAGCGGACGGTCTTCTACGTCTTCTGCTGGAACGGCGTCTCGGTGCACTACGCCCCCTCGTTCGACGTGGTGGGCGAGTACCTGCGCGAGGTGCGCCCGACGATCATGACGGCGGTGCCGCGCCTGTTCGAGAAGGTCTTCCACAAGATCGTGAAGCGCGGAACTTCGGCGGGCGGGTGGAGGTCGAAAGTTTTCAAGTGGGCACTGCGCGTCGGGCAGCGCCACGCGGAGCTTGAGGACAAGGGCGAGCAGATTCCGCCGCTGCTTCAAATCCAGCAGGAGGCCGCGAGCCGTCTGGTCTTCTCGAAGTGGCGCGAGGGCGTGGGGGGCCGCTTGCGCTTCTTCGTGTCGGGCGGCGCGCCGCTCTCGCCCGCGCTCTCCTACGCCTTCCTCGGCGCGGGCGTGACGATCCTGCAAGGGTACGGCATGACGGAGACGTGCATCGTCGCGGCGAACCGCCCGGAAGACAACCGCGTCGGCTCGGTGGGCCTGCCGTTTCCAGGGATAGAGGTCAAGACCGACGACGAGGGCGAAATCCTCGTCCGCGGGCCGAACGTGATGAAGGGCTACTACGACCACAAGGAAGAGACCGCCGCGGCCTTCACCGAGGACGGCTGGTTCAAGACCGGCGACGTGGGCCACATGGACGAACGCGGCCACCTCTTCATCACCGACCGCAAGAAGGAGCTGTTCAAGCTCTCGAACGGCAAGTACGTCGCGCCGCAACTCGTCGAGAGTCTCATCAAGGAGAGCCAGTACGTCAGCCAAGTCGTGGTCGTCGGCGCGGGCCGAAAAGCGCCCGCCGCGCTCATCGTCCCCGACTGGGAGGCGCTCGCCGCGGCCTTGCCCGCCCCGCAGGGCGAAGAGCACACGCCGCGCGTCGCCCGGAGCCGGAGCGCGGAGGCCGTCAAATTAATCCAGCGCGACGTGGCGAAGTTGACCGCGCCGCTCGCCGACTACGAGCGCATCCGCCGCGTCGCGCTCCTCTCCGAAGAGTTCTCGATTGACGGCGGCGAGCTGACGCCGACCCTGAAGGTGAAGCGGCGCGTCATAGACGAGAAGTACGGCGGCCTGATAGACGAGCTTTACGACGGCGCAGCCCCGTAAGGCGGGAGGCAGGAGCAGACGGCAGGAGGCAGGGGCAGGAAGCAGAGGACAGCGGCAGGAGGCAGACAAAAAAGAGAAGGCAGCCGGTCGTGTTAAGACTCGGCTGCCTTTAAATCTTCTGACTGCCACCTGCCCCTGTCGTCTGCCTCTTGCCTTTAGGCGTCTGTGAGCGTCAGGCGCTCGATTTCGAGTATGGACTCGGCGAAGCGCGCGCGGTTGAGTGAGGGCACGGCCAGCATGTCTTCGGCGAGACGCCGCAGACCCGCGGGCATGGCGAGGGCGGCGAAGGGGAGAGCGCTCGCCGGCGGCGGGAAGCGGGAGAGCAGTTGCGCTTCGGCACCGCAAAAGTCGCAGGCGACCACGTGCGCGGCGATTGAAGAGGGCCGCACGGCGGTCGTCCCGCCCTGGCAATAAACGGAAAGCGCCTCGGACTGTGGGCACGTCCGAAGCTTTCGGAATCCGGCTGTGCGCGTTGAACGCATGGTCTCTCCTTAGCAGTCTCGCTCAGGTTTAGCCGCGCGGCCCATCAGGGAGGCTTCTTCGGCGGCTCACGGACGAAGCGCTTTTTGAAAAGCACAGCGCTGGTTCGGAGGTCGGTCAAAAGGTGCTCGCCTGGCGAGGGCGCGGGCACGGTTCAAACCCTCGGAAGTCGGGCGCTTCGCTCGTGCACGAAAGTTAAATTGCGAATTGGTACTCTATTCCAATCTTCGGCCCCGCCGCCCGCCGCCCACGCCACCCATTTCCCCTGCTTTTTCAAGAGCTTGACCGCCGTGTAAAAAGATGTTGCTCAATCGCGGGTTTGCTGTTACCATCTCTAGTGTGTTGGGCGGCGCTGGCTGCTCGACATCCCTTCACGGTGGCCGCGCCCGTTCCCCTTTGCGGCAGACCGGCGCGGGTTTCCCTGCAAGGTCATCATTTCAAATCAGAGAACCAGCGGAGCTTGAGATGTCCTCTCCCGGATCGTCATGTCTCGCCCCTTCGGCCTGAAAGACTCAGCCGAAACGCTAAGGGACGCCCCGACGCTTGAATCCCAACGCTTTTCCGAATCCTCCTCAGTGGACGCGTCTATACACCTCCGGCCTTGCTCCGAAAGAGCGACTACCAGTAACATGGCAGCAACATCCGCCGATCAAGATCATAGCTTGAACGATTCCATGGCGAGCGCAATGGAAGAGAAGTCCCCCTCGTCGCCGGAGCGCGCCTCCGGCCACGAAGCACGCCCGCAGCGGCACGCTGGCGCGTGGGTCGAATCTTTGCGCCGCTCGGACGTTTCCCGCCTCTGGTCGGAGCTACAGCGCCTGGTCGTCAACCACCCGCTCGTGCGCGCCTCCTACAGCGCGGGACTCCTGGTCGAGGAGGGCGACCGCGGCAGCGCCTACCTCGACCTGACGCAGGAGCTTTTCGTCACGCTCCTGGCGAAGTCGCGCTTCCAGCACTACCTCGACGCGGAGATGACCGACTCGGAGATCGAGTGCGAGGTCGGCCAGATCGAGCTGACGAACCTCCTGACGGCGGAGCTGCGCAAGCGCCACCCCGAAAGTTACCGCCTCGCGCGCCGCATCTCGACCGTCATCCAGTCTTCGGCCAACTTCCGCCGCGTTGACTCCGGCGGCGGCGGCGAGGACGAGCCGCACCGCCGCCTCGTAGACCGCGTTTACGGCCTGCGCGAGTGGCGTCAGGAGAAGCCGCGGCGCGCGCAGGCCGAGCTTGAGCAGCGCGCGCAGCTCATCCCCGTCCGCCAGCGCGACATACGCATGGTCGGCTGCACGGGCGACTCGCAGATCATCATCAGCAACTCCGACCTCGAAGACCTGATCGTCTCCGTCCTGGAAGCCTGCGACTCGCCGGTGGACGTGCGGACGTTGCGCAGCCTCGTCATGTCGCGCCTGCCCGTGATGGACATCTACCTCGTGCCCATCGGCGGCGGCGACGACGACGACGGGCGGGCGTTCGAGCCTGTGGACGGGCGCGAGAACCCGGAGCAGTCTTTGCTCCGGCGCGAGTCGGAGGACGAGGCCGCCAGCTACGTTGACGACTTCCTGAAGGGCTTGCACGCGGCGGTGCGCGGCAAGAGCAAACAGTACGACCGGATGCTCGGCGTGCTGTGGTACTGCTACCTCAGCCCGGCGCACATCACGCAACTCGAAGCCGCCGCGCGCCTCAACGTCTCGGACTCGCTCGTCTCAGACTACCGCCGCCGCATCGAGCAGCAGTTGCGTGCGCTCAACTTCACGGAGGTCGAGGAGGCCCGCCGCTTCGAGGTCGCGCTCAGAGAGCGCGTGCGCGTGTTGGTCTTTGCCGGCGAGGAAGAGGGGATTCCGGCGTAGTCCCTCCCGTGTCTGACCTAATATCTCGACGAAGATTTCGTTGGTCGTCCGGCGACGTTGGAGGTCAGCACCGGCGGCCTTTGCGTTTTAAGGGGCCGTGTCGAATAATCTCTGCCGCGCTTTCTCGGAAGGCGTCGGCCCTCTCTCAGAGGGGCGGGCCAGACTTCTTCTTCTCCCGCGCTGCTACCCCGTTAGGAGCAGGCGAATTGCTTCTTGCAAGTAGTATTTCGAGCGCCGCGAGATGCGAGATAAGAGTCATATCACGGATTACGAGCCTGTCACTCGCTCACGGCAGGCGGGTCTGTGGGAGGACGACCCGGCGGGGGAAGAGTGGCCGCGGCAGAACAGGGCGGAGGCCGCCGGAGACGGCTTAACTGACAGCCACGCGGGCGCAAGGGTTGCGGGTGCAAACGATCAACTGCCGCCCGCCCCCGCTCGCGCCGGGAGCGCGCCGAATTGGGTTCTCAAGCGCGGGCACATGCTCAGCTACCTGGGACTGTTCCTCTTCACTGCTGTCCTCTACTTTCGACCTTACGAGCTTATCCCGGCCCTCTCGTCCTTCAACAACATGGCGTTCGTGCTGGCGGTCGCGACGCTCCTGGTTTTCTTCCCCACGCAACTGGCGCTCGAAGGCACGCTCACGGCCCGCCCGCGCGAGGTCAATCTCTTGCTGCTGCTGTGTCTCGTGGCGCTGCTTTCCATCCCGCTGGCAATTGACCCTGGCGTGGCCTGGGACATGTTTAGCGGCAATTTCATCAAAGCCATCTTGATGTTCATCGTGATGGTCAACGTGGTGCGGACGCCGCGGCGTCTGAAGGCGCTAATCCTCCTCGCGCTGGCCGTCAGTCTCTTTTTAAGCGTCGGCGCGTTGAAGGACTACTATTCGGGGAACGTCATCATCGAAGGCTACCGCGTGGCCGGAAGAATCGGCGGCCTGTTCGACAACCCGAACGACTTGGCGCTCCACCTGGCGACCATGATCCCCATCGCCGTCGCGCTACTTCTGAGCGCCCGCGGCGTGATGGGAAAACTGACTTACGGCGTGTGCGCGGCATTGATGCTGGCGGCCATCACCGTCACGTTTTCGCGCGGGGGCTTTTTAGGGTTGGTGGCCGCTTCGACCTTCCTCGCCTGGAAGCTCGGGCGGCGCAACCGCTTCGTCGTCGTCGTCATCATGCTGGTCGCGGCCATCCTCTTCCTCGCGCTCGCGCCGGGAAACTTCTCCGTTCGCATCCTCTCCATTTTTATTCCCGGCCTCGACCCCGTCGGCTCGTCGGGCGCGCGACAACAACTGCTCATCAAATCCGTCCTCGTGGCGCTCAGACACCCGCTGCTCGGCGTCGGCATGGGGAACTTCCCCATCGTCTCCATCCACGACCAGGTCACACACAACGCTTACACGCAGGTGGCCTCGGAGATGGGCGCGGCGGCTCTGGCGTTCTACGTGCTGCTCATCGTGTCGCCGCTCAGGCGGCTGCGGGAGATCGAAGATCAAACTTATGAGGCGCGTCGCGCGTCGCGCTTTTACTACCTCTCCGTGGGCTTGCAGGCGAGTCTGGTCGGTTACATGGTGAGCAGCTTCTTCGCCTCCGTCGCCTACCTGTGGTACGTCTATTATCTGGTGGGCTACGCCGTCTGCCTGCGCCGCATGTACGAGGCGGAGCACGGCCTCTTGAAAGAGCCTACCGTCAGCGGCGCGGAACAGGGGGCCGAACGCACGCCCGAAGCACGCGGGCGTGCGGAGGTCTTCCCGGAGCCTAAAGCCGAAGGCCGTCTCGTAGCAGAATGAGTCTGAGATTATTAGCAGAGCTGATGTTTTGGCTTGGCGTGGCGGCGCTTTTCTACACCCACGCCGGCTATCCCGTTCTGCTGGTAATCGTCAGCCGCCTGCGCCCGCGCCCCGTGCGGAAGGCCGATTTGAACCCCGGCGTCAGCGTGATCATCACGGCCTACAACGAGGAGCGCGACCTGGCCGCAAAGCTCGAAAATACGCTGGCGCTGGATTACGACCCCGAACGGCTGGAGGTCATCGTGGCGTCAGACTGCTCGACGGATCGCACGGATGAGATCGCGCGCACGTTTGCGCCGCGCGGCGTGCGCCTGCACCGCCAGCCAGAGCGTCTGGGCAAAACCGCGGCACAGAATGAGGCGGTCGCACGGTCGCGCGGCGAGGTCATCCTCTTTTCCGACGCCACCACGATGTACAGCCCCGACGTGCTGCGCGTGATGATGCCGAATTTCGCAGACCCTTCGGTCGGCTGCGTGGCCGGGCGGCTCGTCTATGTTGACCCGGCGCAGAGCGCTGTCGGGCGCGGCGCGCGCTCCTACTGGGGCTACGAGACGTTCCTCAAAAGGCACGAGAGCCGCGCGTGCTCGCTCATCGGCGCGTCGGGCTGCCTGTACGCCGTGCGGCGCTCGGCCTACGTGCCGCTTTACCACGAGGCGTGCAGCGATTTTCTGATCGCGACCGTGATGGTCGAGCAGGGCCTGCGGGCCGTCTATGAACCCGACGCCGTGTGCACGGAAGAGACGAACCGCCGCGCGGATAAAGAGCTGCGCATGCGCGTGCGCGTCATCACGCAGACCTTTACTGACCTGTGGCGTCACCGCGCGATGTTGAACCCCTTGCGCGGCGGCTTCTACGCCGTGCAGCTTTTGTCGCACAAAGTCCTGCGCTACCTCGTCCCCGTCTTCCTTATCGCCATCCTGGTCGCCTCGGCCCTGCTCGCGCCGCAGTCCACCTTTTATACGTTCGTGCTAATCGCGCAGCTCGGCTTCTACGCGGCGGCGCTCGCCGCCTGGGCACTCGAACACGCAGGGGCACACAGCCGACTGCTCGCGTTGCCGCAATACTTCATGGTCGCCAACGTCGCGTCTCTGATCGCCTGTTACAAGTTCCTGCGCGGCGAACGCTACGCGCGTTGGGAGCCGATACGCGAAGCGGCCCCCGCGCCGCAGGCCACGACGACCGCTCTACCGCAGGGGAGGGAGAGCTGATGCCGCGGGCGGACGACCTGGCACGTGAGGGCAGGCGCACTGACGACGCGCCAGCCGTGAGCGTCATCATCCCCGCGTACAACGCCGCGCAGTACATCGGCGAGGCGTTGGATTCCGTCTTCGCGCAGACCTTCTCCGATTACGAGGTGATCGTCGTCAACGACGATTCGCCGGACACGTTTGAGCTTGAGCGTGCGCTCGCGCCGTATCGCGGGCGCATCGTTTACGTCAAACAGGAGAATCGCGGGCCGGGCGGGGCGCGTAACACGGCGATTCTGAAGGCGCGCGGCGAGTGCGTGGCGCTGCTCGACAGCGACGACGTGTGGCTGCCCACGTTCCTCGCCGAGCAGATGGAGGTCTTACGGGAGAACCCCGCGCTCGACCTGGTTTATGCCGACGCCCTTCTGTTCGGCGACGGGCCGTCAGCCGGGCGCACTTTCATGCAACTCAATCCCTCGCGCGGCCCCGTCACTTTCGAGAGTCTGTTGCAAGGCCGGTGCACGATCATCACGTCGTGCGTCGTCGCGCGCAAGCAGGCGTTGGTCGCCGCAGGGTTGTTTGACGAAAACTTTTATCACTCGGAAGACTTCGACCTCTGGCTGCGCCTCGCGCGCCGGGGCGGTCAGATGAGTTATCGTCCGCATGTGCTCGCGCGCCACCGCCTGCACGCGGCGAGCCTGGGAGCCGACGACAGGCGCTTGATTGAGGGCGAGCTGAAGGTCTATCAAAAACTGTTGCGTGCGCTGCCCGCGTCGGCAAGCGAGCACGAGCTAGTGCGCGCGCGAATGGAGAGGCGGCGGGCCGATCTGGCTCTGGAAGACGGCAGACAGCAGTTCATGGCCGGACAGTACACACAGGCGGCGGAAGCTTTAGAGCGCGCCAACGGCTTCTACCATAGTCGCAAACTGCGACTCGTGCTGCTGGGCCTGCGGGCCGCGCCGCGCCTGCTCCGTCGCGTTTACGGGTTGCGACATCGGGTTCAGACGCAGAGGGCGCGGGCCGCCGCCGCGCGGGCCGTCACGTCGGGGGTCAGGCAATGAGATTGGATGTCATAGTTCCGACGTACAATCGCCACGAGATGCTCAAGCGGACGCTGGACAGCCTGCTTGCCGCCGAAGTGCCGACGGGCCTCGAAGTTCGGGTCACGGTCGTTGACAACAACTCGAATGACCGAACCCGGCAGACCGTCGAAGAATGGATGGGGAGGTTCGGAGGTCGTCTCAATTACGTGTTTGAGGCTCAGCAAGGGAGGTCGCCCGCCCTCAACGCCGGCATCAGGGCCACCGAAGGCGATCTGGTGGGCATGATAGACGACGACGAAGAAGTGGACGGGCGCTGGTTCGAGTGCGTCCAGAGAGCGTTCGGCGACGGCGGCGTTGATTTCATCGGCGGGCGGTGTCTCCCGCGTTGGGGGGCCGAACACCCGGCGTGGCTGCCGAGGGATTATCCGGGCGTGATCGGGTGGATTGACAGCGGCGACGAAGTGCTGCCCTACGACGAAAACTATCCCGGCATCCTGATGGGCGGCAACGCCGTCCTGCGGCGCTCCGTTCTCGAAAAGGTCGGACTGTACGCGACCTCCCTGAGCCGCAACAGCAAACGTCTGTTGTCGGGCGAAGACCAGGACATGTATCAACGCCTGCTTGAGAGCGGCGCACGCGGACTCTACCTGCCAGACCTGATCATCCATCATTATGTCCCGCCCGAACGCTTGACCAAGCGTTACTTTCGCCGTTGGTGTTTCTGGAACGGCGTGTCTCACGGCTTGATTGAGAGGGAGCGCCGCACGCCCGTGGCCTACCTCTGCGGCGTTCCGAGATACCTCTACGGGCGGGCGGCGCGCGGCCTGCTCAGGATGGCGCGCGGCGTGTTCAGCAACACCCCGGCGCAGAGCTTCTCCGAGGAACTCGCCGTCTGGGATTTCGCGGGCTTCTTCTACGGCAAGCATTTTTACAGGGCGGCGCGCTGAACGGAAGGTCTAAACAAACTTCGTCGAAATGAGTCCTGACATCTCATCTAACACAATCACCGACGCGACCGCGCGCGAAACCGCGCCGCGCCGCGTCACCGTCATTCGCGCCCCTTCGCTGTCCCTGTCGGGGCTGACGGGCGGCCTGGTCAAGCTCGCGCAGTACAGCGACCTGCTCTACACGCTCAGCGTCCATCGCATCAAGGTTCGGTACAAGCAATCGCTGCTCGGCGTTTCGTGGGCGATCTTGCAGCCGCTGTCTTTGATGCTGATCTACACCGTGATCTTTTCCTTCATCGAGCGGGTGCAGACCGAGGGCATGCCATACGCGGTCTTTTCTTACGTCGCGCTCCTGCCCTGGACTTACTTTTCGACCTCGCTCAGCAACGCCACCAACGGGCTGGTCAGCCACCAGGAGTTGGTTACTAAAGTCTATTTCCCGCGCGAGATTCTGCCCCTGTCCTACGTCATCGCCGCGCTCTTCGATTTCGCGATAGCCTCCACCGTGCTGGCCGGGCTGATGATCTACTACCGCATCGGGCTGACGTTGAACGCCCTGTACGCCGTGCCCATCATTTTAATCCTGACGCTGTTAGTCACCGCCGTGGCGCTCTTCCTTTCGGCGACGCAGGTGCGTTTTCGCGACATCGGCGTGGCGATGCCGCTCCTGCTGCAACTGTGGATGTTCGCCTCACCAGTCGTCTATCCGCTCAGCGCCGTGCCGCCGGGCCTGCGCGACTTCTACCTTCTGAACCCGATGGTCGGCGTGATCGAGAATTTCCGCCGCGCGATACTGCAAGGCGCGCCGCCGGACTTCCGCTCGCTCGGCGTGTCGGCGCTGATCGCGGTCGTCCTGCTTCCCGCCGCGTACATCTATTTCAAGCGCGTCGAGGCCACGGTGGCGGACATCATCTAGGGCGTGGGAAGCGCAGACTGCTTTATGATTGATCTCAAACTCGACCACGTCTCCAAGAGGTATCGCATCCGCCGGGAGGCGGAAGCGGGCGCGGCGCGCAACCCGCTCGTGCGCAAGCTGCAAAGTCTGCGGCAGCGCTCGGAGCAGTTCTGGGCGGTGCGCGACGTGAGTTTCGAGGTCGCGCGCGGCGAGGCGCTCGGCATCATCGGTCACAACGGGGCGGGCAAGAGCACGATTTTGAAACTGCTCTCCAGCATCACCGCACCGACCTCCGGCGAGATCACGATCAACGGTCGCCTCTCCGCCCTCATCGAAGTCGGCTCCGGCTTTCACCCGGAACTCACAGGCCGCGAGAACATTTATTTGAACGGCTCGATCCTCGGCATGCGCCGCCGAAGGATCACCGAAAAGCTCGACAGCATCGTCGAATTCGCGGGCGTCAGGCAGTTCCTGGACACGCCCGTCAAACGCTTCTCTTCGGGCATGTACGTGCGCCTCGGCTTCTCCATCGCCGCGCACCTCGACCCGGACATACTCCTGCTCGACGAAGTCCTCGCCGTCGGCGACGCGGCCTTTCAGGCCAAGTGCCTTCAGCGAATCGGCGACTTGAAGCGGGCTGGGACGACCATCGTCTTCATCTCGCACGACCTGAGCGCCGTCGAGCGTCTGTGCGACCGCGTCGTGCTGCTGCGGCAGGGCGAGGTCATCGCGTGCGGCGCGCCGCATGACGTGATCACGCAGTACCAGAACACTGCCGTCGCCTTCCAGTCGTCTCAGCCGCCGCGCGAGGAGATGGCGAACCAGCAAAAGTTGGTCGAGATCGGCAGGCTCGCGTTCCGCGACGCCGAAGGGCGGGAGACGAGCGTCCTGCGCGCGGGCGAGCCGTTCACGGTGTCCCTCGGATTCACGGCGCACGAACGGATCGCCGACGCCGTCTTCGAGGTCTTCTTCTACTCGGCGGATCGCGAGCTGCAATGCCAGTGCACGACGGAAGTAATCGGCGGGCGTGTCGCGCTTGAGCCGGGCGCGGGCACGATTGAGTTCTCAGGCCAGGGCCTCGGCCTGCTGACGGGCGTCTATTACACCGACGTGGTGATCAAAGAGCGCGGCGCGACCGAATTCTTCGACTGGTCTCAGTGGGACTCGGCGGCGCTGCGCGTTGATCCGGGGAAGCTCGTGCGCGGGAAATTTTATATGCCCTGCGAGTGGCGTCTGACGCAAGAGAGTGAGGCCGACACGGCGGCAGCCGAAACCACATGGACGTAAAGCGGTCTGACGTAACTCGCGCGTTTTTGTAGGAAGTTCGATTGAGCCTGTTCACCACCCGAAAGTTTTTAATAGCTGATGTCCAACAAATCATCCAACCTCTCGCTTCTGCGTAACCCGGTCGTCAATCATCTTCGGGACAGGCCGGACTCTCCTGTGACCAGGGGCCTGTCGTTTCTGCTGAAGTCCTGGCGGTGTGTTACCACGCGGCCCGTGAACCGAGTCGTCCCTTTGGATCGCGTGCTGTGCGGCGGAGAGAACGGGCTGTCGGGCCTCCAGTACGCCCGCCACACGGGTAATTTCCTGCGCCCCTCGACGCCTTTCGCGCGCTCCCCGCACGTCCAGTTTCTTGAGCAGTACCAGCAAATCGGAGATGAAATCTTCCGCCCCGAGGTATTTCGACGCACAGCCTACTTCGCCAACGCCGTCGAATGTATGAACGTGGTCGGGCAATACTTCACGTGCACGCGCGAAGACCAGGTGGAGCAGGTCGCCAGGGGATTCGCCGCACGGTTCCGCAACGACAAGCCTCCGACGGGGACGAACGGCGGGTCTCCGATTGAGACGAGCGGCCCTCGCGCGTCGGAGTTCTTCTCCCGGCCCAGCGCGTTGGCCCGCGTGCAGCCCATCAAGCTCTCGGATTGTTACGCGGTGGTTGACGGCAATCACCGGCTGGCAATCGCCTACGTTCGCGGCGAGCGAACCCATCCGGTCAGGGTCGAGCCTCCCGCCGTGCTCACCCCTCTGCAAGAACTCCTGTTGGATTACGCGTGGTGCGCCACGCGCGGCGAGCGGGAGCTATACCAGCCCGTCGAGAGTCCTGAGTTGGGCGAGCACTGGGTTCTCATCCGGCGCTGCGCCGACCGGTTCGAGATGATGAAGAGATTTTTGGAAGAGCACGGCCTCGTGCCGCCGCGCTGCCAGACCTACCTGGACATCGCGTGCAGCTACGGCTGGTTCGTGCGGGAGTTCGGCCAGACGGGTTTTGACGCCCGTGGGGTGGAGATTGATTGGGCCGCGGTCGAGCTTGGCCGGCGCGTTTACGGTTTGAAGCCGTGCCAGGTCACGCGCTCCGAAGTCGTGCGGTTCCTGAAGGGCGATCCGGGGAGTTACGACATCGTCTCCTGCTTCAGTCTCCTCCACCATTTCGCGATGGGGAACGGCAGCATCTCAGCCGAAGAGATGCTCAGGCTGATCGAACGCGCGACCAAGACCGTGCTGTTCCTCGACACGGGTGAGTCCCATGAGGCTTGGCTCCGCGACACACTACCCGATTGGGACGCCGACCACATCGAGCGTTGGCTGCGGGACAATTCCGGCTTCACGAAGATTTACCGGCTCGGAACCGACAGCGACAACGTCCCGCCCTTCGCCGATAACTACGGGCGCACGCTCTTCGCCTGCATGCGATAAAAACCATAACAATTTTCAGTTGAGTTACGGGCAAGACGTAATTAACCACCGCAGGCACAGAGGACACAGAGGCGGCACAGAGAACGATTAACTCTCTGTGCTGCCTCTGTGTCCTCTGTGCCTGCGGTGGTTAGCTTTACCTGTTATTGACTCAAGTTAAAGCTGCTACAGGGGCGACGCTAGCCGCGGCTACGGACACTGGCTGGCGGGCCAGTTGGCGGGAGCCGCCAGGGAGGAGACGTGGTAGTCAGTATCGGAGCCGTCCCTTGAGGCGCACACCACCAGCATTGAGCCGTCCAGTAGTTGAATCCCGTTGAGCCGGTGCGGGTCTGAGTCGTTATACACCGGCCCCTCGCACGCCCACGTCCGCCCCTCGTCGTGCGAGAGCCGGAACGAGTCCGCCCGCGCGCCCGTCGAGGGCGTGCCGTCAACCAGCCACAAGACCAACTCCCCGCCGTTCAAGACCGTCAGGTTCGGGTCGTTGAAGCTGTCCTGCGCCGCCCCCGTCACCAGCGCCGGAGCCGACCACGTGCTCCCCGAATCCGCCGAGCGCGTCAGAGAAACCTGGCTCACGCCCACCGGCCCGGAGATGAACGCCAGCACCAGCGTGCCCGACGCCGTGCGCACCACCGAAGGCGAGTGGTAGGCCACAGTCGCGCTCGCCGCCACCGTCACGGCACTACCCCAACTCGCCCCGCCGTCCGCTGACTTCTTCGCCATGATCTTATTCTGGTAGCGGTAGGCCACCAGAAGACTCCCGTCGCCCAGCTTCGTCAAAGACGGGTGGGGGTCGTCGCCGCCACCCGGCCCGGCCACCGTCACCTCGGCCCCCCACGTCTGGCCGCGATCCGTAGAGCGCCTCACGCCCACACCGTCGCCCACTCCATAGGCGACCACCAGGTTCGTGCTCGCCGTCTGCGCCAACGACCCCTCGTAGGTGTCCACCCCGTTGGAGGCGACCGTCACCTTCGACCCCCACGTCCGCCCGCCGTCCGCCGAGCGCACCAGCTTGTAGGAGAAGGCCGCTGAGTCCTCATCAGTCGAGAACCCGCAGACCACCTCGCCGTCGTCGAGTTGGAAGGGCTGGGGGTGACTGTAGGTGTGAGCGCCCGCGTCGTTCGTCACCTCACCCCGCTTGGCCCAGTACGAGGTGCGCGTCTGCAACTGGAAGTTGTCGAAGATGGCCGTGCCCGCAGAGGCCCAGGACTCGTAGGTGCCGGCGCTCAACTCAACCCTCATGGCTGTCAGGGGAAGTTGGCGCGCCACGACCCGCTGCACCGTCCACGCCGAGCGGTCGGGGCTGGTCTCGAAGACGACCTGGTCGGTGGCCGGGTCGTGGCGGATGCGCCAGAAGCGGTGCTGGGTGGCGCTGTAGGCGATGGTGGCGGCCCCGCTCGAGCTGCCCACCTGATCCTGGAAGTAGAGCGTGCCGCCGTAGAAGGAGATGCGGTAGTAGTCGTTGTAATCCAGCCCGACGACGAAGCTCATGCCGGGGCCGTTTGTGACCTGGACGACCTCGACGCTGGCCTGAGCGCCCGTCATGTCCCAGCCCCGGACAGAGACGTA
>QHXN01000139.1 GCA_003222975.1 Acidobacteriota bacterium
GCTTCAACGTCGTGCCGCCCGGCATCGGAATAGTCCACCAAGTCAATCTTGAATACCTGGCGCGCGGCGTGATGGAGCGCGACGGCGTTTATTACCCCGACACGCTCGTCGGGACGGACTCGCACACGACGATGATTAACGGCCTCGGCATCGTCGGTTGGGGCGTCGGCGGCATCGAGGCCGAGGCGGCGATGCTCGGCCAGCCCGTCTATATCCTGACGCCCGACGTTATCGGCGTGAACCTGACGGGGAGCTTGCGCGAGGGCGTGACGGCGACAGACCTCGTCCTGCGCGTGACCGAGATGCTTCGCAAGGCGAAGGTCGTCGGCAAGTTCGTAGAGTTCCACGGCGAGGGCGCGACCAGCATCCCCGTCGCCGACCGCGCGACCATCGGCAACATGGCCCCGGAGTACGGTGCGACGATGGGTTACTTCCCCGTGGACGAGAAGACGTGCGAGTACCTGCTCGCGACGGGGCGCGACGAGTCGCACGTCGAAGCGTTCCGCGCGTACTTCAAGGCGCAGGGGCTTTTCGGCATCCCGCGCGCGGGCGAGATTGACTACAGCACGCTTCTGGAACTCGACCTCTCGACGATTGAGCCGAGCGTCGCCGGGCCGAAGCGACCGCAGGATCGCATCGAGCTGTCTGAGCTGAAAGAAAAATTCATAGACCTCCTGCGCAAGCCCGTCGGCGAGAACGGCTACAACAGGCCGGAGGATCAACTCGACGAGCGCTTCCACGTTGACCTCAGCCGCGAGGTGCACGAGGTCGCGCGCGCGATGCCCGTCTTCCCGGGTGCGCTGCACGGCGGCGGCGGCGCGCAGGAGCAGGAGTCCGCGCCCAACGTCGTCTCGAAAGAGACCGCGGGCAGCTTCGGCTCGCAAACCGAGAGGAACACGAGCACGCTGACCGAGGTCGAGATGATGAACAACCGCCCGACGCCCGACCGCGTGGACTTCGACGAGCCGACGGCGGAGTTCGTTGTCGCCCCGCACGGCGAGGCCGAACTCGGGCACGGCGACGTGGTCATCGCCGCGATCACTTCGTGCACGAACACGTCGAACCCCGGCGTCATGCTCGCCGCGGGGCTGCTGGCGAAGAAGGCCGTCGAGCGGGGCCTCTCCGTCCCGCCGACCGTGAAGCCCTCGCTCGCGCCCGGCTCGCGCGTCGTCACCGAGTATTACCGGAAGACCGGCTTGCAACAGTACCTCGACCAGCTCGGCTTCAACCTCGTCGGCTACGGCTGCACGACCTGCATCGGCAACTCCGGCCCGCTCGACCCGCGCATCGAGTCGGTCATCAACGACCACGACCTCATCACCGCCTCGGTGCTTTCGGGGAACCGCAACTTCGAGGCGCGCGTCCACCAGTCGGTGCGCGCGAACTTCCTCATGTCGCCGCCGCTCGTCGTCGCCTTCGCGCTCGCGGGCCGCGTCCAGATAGACATGACGAGCGAGCCGCTGGGGAAGGGGAAGGACGGCGAGGAGGTCTATCTGCGCGACATCTGGCCGACGCTCGAAGAGGTCGGCGAAGTTCTGGGGGCCGCGACCGACCCGGAGACGTACCAAAAGCTTTACAGCGACTTCTCCGAGGCGAACCCGCTCTGGAATGACATACCCGCGGTCGCGGGCGAAGTCTATGACTGGGACTCACAGTCAACCTACATCCAGGAGCCGCCCTACTTCGAGAGGTTCAGCATGGAGGCGGGCACGTTCTCCGACATCCGCGGCGCACGCCCGCTCGCAGTCTTCGGCGACACCGTGACGACCGACCACATCAGCCCCGCGGGCGCGATCAAGGCCAAGTCTCCCGCCGGTCGCTATCTTTTGCTTCGGGGCGTCGAGGTGCAGGACTTCAACTCCTACGGCTCGCGCCGCGGCAACCATCAGGTGATGGTGCGCGGTACGTTCGCCAACGTCCGCATCAAGAATCTGATGGTGCCGGGCACCGAAGGCGGCGTCACCACTCTGCAACCCGTCGGCGAGCAGATGAGCATCTACGACGCGGCGATGAACTACCAGGCGGCGGGGCTTCCTCTGATCGTCATCGCCGGGCAGGAGTACGGAACCGGCAGTTCGCGCGACTGGGCGGCGAAGGGGACGCTCCTGCTGGGTGTGCGCGCCGTCGTCGCCGAGAGCTTCGAGCGCATACACCGCTCGAACCTCGTCGGCATGGGCGTGCTCCCCTTGCAGTTCAAGGAGCACACGAACGCCGAGACGCTGGGCCTCGACGGCTCGGAGGTTTTCGATGTCGTCGGCCTCGATGGCGTCGAGGTCAGGCCGCGCCAGGACGTGACGCTCCGCATACGCCGCGCCGGCGGCGAGGAGCAGGAGATTCCCGTCACGCTCCGCATAGACACGCCGATTGAGATCGAATACTACCGGCATGGCGGCATCCTGCCATTCGTGCTCCGGCAGTTGATCTCGCAATCAGCCTAAAATAAGAGTTCATCAGAAAGCAGAGATTCCTTATGTCATCAACTCAAGCGGCGGCGGAGACGCCGCGCAAGTATCAACTCTTCATTGACGGCCAGTGGGTTGACGCCGAGTCGGGCAAGACCTTCGAGACGCCGAACCCGGCGACCGGCAAGACGCTCGCCGAGGTCGCCGAAGGCGACAAGGCGGACATAGACAAGGCCGTCGCCGCCGCGCGCAAAGCATTTGAAGGCAAGTGGTCGAAGACGAGCGCGCGCGAGCGCGGGCGTATGCTCTACAAACTCTCGCAGCTCATCGAAGCGAGGGCGAAGGAACTCGCCGAGCTTGAGACCGCAGACAACGGAAAGCCCATCCGCGAGGCGCAGTACATAGACCTGCCGGGCGTCGTCGAGAACTTTGAATACTTCGCCGGCTGGGCGACGAAGATCGAGGGCGAGACCATACCCGTGCCCGGCCAGATGTTCAACTACACCCTGCGCGAACCCGTAGGCGTCTGCGGCCAGATCATCCCCTGGAACTTTCCGCTGCTCATGGCCGCGTGGAAGCTCGCGCCCGCACTCGCCGCCGGAAACACGGTCGTCCTGAAGCCCGCCGAGCAGACGCCGACGACCGCCCTCGAACTCGGCAAGTTAATTCAAGAGGCGGGCTTTCCCGACGGCGTCGTCAACATCGTGCCGGGTTTTGGCGAGACGGCGGGCGCGGCACTTGCTTCTCACAAAGGCATTGACAAGATCGCCTTCACAGGCTCGACGGAAGTCGGCAAGCTCATCGCGAAGGCCGCCGCGGATAATCTGACCAAAGTCTCTCTCGAACTCGGCGGCAAAGCGCCGAACATCGTCTTCGCAGACGCCGACATGGAGCAGGCCATTAACGGCGCGATGATGGGAATCTTCTTCAACCAGGGGCAGGTCTGCTGCGCCGGCTCGCGCCTCTTCCTGCATGAAGAGGTCAAGGACGAGTTCCTCGAACGCTTCAAAGAGAGGGCCGGAAAGATCAAGGTCGGCGACCCGACGGACAAGGCGACGCAAATGGGGCCGCAAGTCTCGGAGGAGCAGTTGAACCGCATCAAGTCTTACGTTGACCTCGCGCGCACCGAAGGCGCGACCGTGCTCAGCGGCGGCTGCCCGCCCACGCTCGAAGGGGATTTTCAGAAGGGCTACTTCTTCCAGCCGACCATCTTCAGCGAAGTGCAGAACACGATGCGCGTCGCGCAAGAAGAAATCTTCGGCCCCGTCGTCTCCGTCATCACCTTCAAGGACGAAAGCGACCTCATCCGTCAGGCGAACGAAGTCGCCTACGGCCTCTCCGCCGGCATCTGGACGCGCGACATCACGCGCGCCCACCGCTTCGCGCGCGAGATCAAGGCGGGCGTCGTCTGGATCAACACCTTCAACATGATGAACGCGGCCTCGCCCTTCGGCGGCTACAAGCAGTCCGGCTACGGGCGCGAGATGGGCAAGCACGCCCTTGAGATGTACACGCAGGTCAAGAGCGTCTGGGTTGACCTTTCGGGTAAGCCAATCGGCTGGTTCGGCAAGTGAGGCGCATTTAACACCTGAATTACCTGTTGCCGGCACTCCGCCGGAAAGGGAGGAGACTACACGGTGCAGCAGCAGCCGCAGGAAAGATTTATCCCAACCGGCGAGACGTGCCGCGCGACCTCATCGCCTCTGATGTGAAGAACGACCAACGTGTAGGGATCGAATACCACTACGTCCTTGACGCCCTGCGATAAATAAAACCGCGGCCCGATCTCTAAATCTTTCGCCTCATACCCCTTGCTTATTACCTCGATCACTGCCTCCGGGATTTGTTTGATGGGTGCTTCCTCGTCCGTCGGCTCCCGGCGGAAGATAGAAATATCCGGGCGCTTCAGCGAGCCGTCCGGGAAACTGACATAGACATCAGAGACGTGGACGCAGTCGCACACGCCTTCGCCCGATTCGGAAGAGGCCGCGACTCTTTCGATTGTCGCGCGAATCCGGTCAACGGCCTTCTGGTGCTTATAGACGGGGTACGGCTCCCAGATGGGAAGTCCGCCGACGATTTCTAACCTGATGCCGAAGTCTTCGGCGCGCAGAAACTTCGAGTCCATAGGCAAACTCCTCTGATTAAGAGTAACCTAAGCTTGCAAGGCGTGCCAGCATAACGCTTCGGCATCAGCCGCCGCCAATCAGTCGGGTTTTCCCTGAAGTAGCGCCTCGCAGGGGAGCGTCTGCGGCCCGGCGTCCGTGCAGACGGCGTACTTCGCGCCCTCGTACATCGAGACCCCGGCGTGTTCGCCGCGCGCGTTGAGGACGTAGAAGTTAATGCCGAAGTTCGGCAGGCCGCGGCTGTTGAGCAGACGCTTTTCGATTGTGTTGGCCTTGATGCGGCGCAGGGCCTCCATGCCGGCGTCCTTCGGGTGTGCGCCGCGGCGCATCTCCTCGACGATGAGGAACGAGCAGAGGTTGTAGAGGTTCGCTTCGCCGCGTCCGGTCGAGCCTGCCGCGCCGACCGCGCCGTCAACGTAGAGGCCAGCGCCGAGGATGGGCGAGTCGCCCACGCGCCCCGGAATCTTCCACGACAGGCCGCTCGTCGTCGTCACGCCGCAGATTTCGCCCTTCGAGTTGACGCCGTCGCAGTTGATCGTGCCGTAGAAATGCTCCTCGCGTATGAGACCTTCCCTGATCATCTTCAGCCCCTCGCGCCGCCAGAGTTCGGCGCGGGACTTGGGGTCGAGGTAGTGCGAGGGGTCTGTGCGGCGCTTCCATTCGAGCCAAAGCTCGCGCGAGTGCTTCGTGTTCAGGTCGTCTTCGATTGTGAAGCCCATGTCGCGCGCGAACTGTTGCGCGCCGTGGCCGACGAGCAGATGGTGGTCGGTGTTCTCCATCACGGCTTTGGCGACGCGCGAGGGCGTGCGCACGCCTTCGAGGGCGGCCACCGCGCCCGCGCGCTTCTTCGGCCCGTGCATGCAGGAGGAGTCGAGTTGGACGACGCCCTCGGCGTTCGGCAAGCCGCCGTAGCCGACGCTATCCTCTTCGGGGTCGAGTTCGAGTATGTTGACGCCTTCGATGAGCGCGTCGAGCACATCCGTGCCCGCGGTCATCAGCCTGAAAGCCTTCTGCACGCACGTCTCGTTGCCGCCGTTCTTGAAGTGGTTGCCGTTGGCGGAGGAGATGACCGCGGGCTTGACGCCCTGGATGAGGACGGCGGGCGCGCCGCCCTTGAACGCTTTGGGCGATGAGAGAACCAGACCGGCGGCTGCGGTGCTGCGGATGAAATCTCGTCTTCTGATTTTTTTGCTCATGGCTCCTCCGTTGGTTAAGCGTTAACAAGCATGGGCATAACAAGTCGCTGCCATCGGGCGAGCAACCGTCGGCGCGGGGATGGCAATCAAACCTTGCGTCAAAACTCTCTCCGTCAGGTGGTTCGGGATGAAGTGGTCGAGACTGCGACTGAAGCTCACGCCCTGGGAACGCGACTACGCCGGGTGTTATACAACATCTCGGCAGCTTTAGAACACCCGGCACGGAGAAATGTTTCGGTCGCGGCGTTAACGGAAGGGTTCCGCCCTTCGTCACTTTCCCGGAGAACATTTCCGCGTGCTATGATGGCCGCGCTCTCCCGACATTCTCGAACGGAAGATAAGGAGACGCCATGTGCTCATTTCGTAAACCAATAATCTTCGGCTTCCTCCTCGTCTGCGCGCTCGCGCCAGCGGCATCGGCCAAGACGAGCATCAACAAAATCAACGCCGACCCCGGACGCTACTACAACAAGAAAGTCACCATCGAGGGGCGCGTGACCGACAGCTACGGCGTGCTCGGCGAGGGCGCATACGAACTGGACGACGGCACGGGCCGCCTCTGGGTGATCGCGGAGCGGGCCGTGCCCGCGCGCGGCTCATACGTCGAGGCGAAGGGCCACGTCATCACGGGCTTCGTCTATCGCGGCAGAAATTTGGCCGCCGCGCTGAGGGAGACGGGCCGCAAAGGGAAGGATAAACATTGAACGGGACGGCGGCCTCGCCGAGCCATCTGAGCGCGACTCAGATGGCTCTCCTCCTTGCGCGATGCAGATAGTCCGCGGCCTCGACGAACAGTTCGCGCGCCTGCACGGGCGCTCGCAAGCGCTCGTGCGGGTTGTCCCCACAGACCTCCTCTACCGGCAGCCGCCGCGCGCAGCCGCGCACATCCTCCCCGCCTACTCCTGCGGCGAACACCTTCTGCGCAGCGCCGCCGCCGTCGAGCAGACCTTCGGCGGCATCAACGTCAACCTCTGGGACGACCCCGTAGAGTGGACTCTGCCCGAAGCGCTGCCGACGCCCGCGCACGTCGCCGAGTACCTGAACGAGGCCGAGGCCACGCGACGGCGCGCCTTCGAGGCGCTGCGCTCGGACGCAGACCTCTCCAAAGAGATCGCCACGCCTTCGGGCGAGATGCGCACGCTCTTCTCGCTCGCCGCCGAAACTCTCGTCCGCGCGGCGCACCACCAGGGTCGCGCCTACGCTACGTTCCGCCTCTTCTCGGACTTGCGCCTGTCAAGCTCTTGACGCGGCGCGCGATTGCGTTTGAACTTAACAAATGGGATAGTCGTAAGCTCGCATGGACGTGTCAACCTTCGCGGGAGTCCGACGGGAGAGTCTCGACAGATGTTCTGCCCTCAGTGTGGACAAAGACAACTTTCAAATGAGACGCGTTTCTGTTCGGGCTGCGGCTTCCCTTTGAACGTTGTCGGCGAGTTGCTCGTGAACAGCGGCCAACTGCCCTGGCGTCCGCCCGCGGCGACCAGCGGCAATCTTTCGCCGCGGCAGAAGGGGATCAGGCAGGGGGCGCTGCTGATGGTCAGCGTCGTCGTCGTAATTCCAGTCATCATCTTCCTCGGCGTGGCGATGTTCCACCTCCCAGGCGAACTCATCCCGCTCGCCGCCGCCCTGTGCGTCATGGGCGGCTTCCTGCGTATCCTCTACGCGCTCCTGTTCGAGTCGAACGCGTCGCCGCCGGAGACCGCGGGCGCGACAACACAGTACGTGCCGCCCGCCGCGCCGCCGAACTACCTCGACGCGCCGCAGCACGCTTCGTCGCTGCCGCCGCCGCAGAGCGCGCCCGTGCCCGCGTACCGAAGGCCGCAGCGCCTCAACACGGGCGAACTCACCGCCCCGCCGCGCGCGAGCGTCACGGATCACACGACGCGCCTACTCGACAAGCAGCCCGATGAGCCGCCGAAGCAGTAACGACGGCGGCGCGTTTGTGTCTGAAACCGCCGACCTCGGCGCGAGGCTGTGCGAGCGGATACGTCGCGAGGGCGCGATATCTTTCTGCGAGTGGATGCGCGCGGCCCTCTACGACGAGCGCGGCGGCTACTACCGGCGCGGCGTCGAGCGCTGGGGCCGCGCTGGCGACTACCGCACCGGCCCCGAACGAAGCGCCCTCTTCGCCGCGACCTTCGCGCGCCACTTCGCCTTACTCTTCGACGAACTCGGACGCCCGCCCGTCCTCCACCTGCTCGAAGCCGGGGGCGGCGCGGGCCACTTCGCCTGCGGCGTCCTCAAGACTCTGCGACGCGACTCGCCGCGCGTCTTCGATTCCCTCCGCTACGTCTTCGATGAGGCGAGCGCCGACTCGCGCGCACGCGCCGCGGCGCTGCTCGTGCCCTTTGCCGCGCGCGTCGAGTTCCGACACCTCGCCGACTTCGCCGACAATGAAGACCTCGCCGGGCGTGAAGACTTGGCCGAGCCTTTCGATAACGTCGTCGTCTTCTCGAACGAGTTGCTCGACGCCTTCCCGGTTCACCGCGTCGTGATGCGCGGGGGCCGCCTGCGCGAGTTGTTCGTCGGCCTCGGCGCGGGCGTTGAGTTCGTCTGGGTCGAGCGCGAGCCTTCAACGCCGCGCCTGGTCGAACACTTCGAGCGCGCGGGCGTGACTCTGGAAGAGGGGCGGTTTGCGGAAGTTAACCTCGACGCCGAAGAGTGGGTCGCTCGCGCCGCGCGGCTGGTCGGGCGCGGCTTCGTCGTCACCGTGGACTACGGCGACGAGGCGGCAAATTTATTCTCCGCGGCGCACAGGCGTGGGGGAACGCTGCGAGCCTTTCGCGGCCACAAGTTCGCCGACGACGTGCTGCGAAGTCCGGGCGAGCAGGATTTGACGACGACCGTCAACTGGACGCAGATCGTCTCGGCTGGCGAGGACGCGGGGCTTCAAACGGTCGCGCTCGAACGTCTCGACACCTTCCTGTTGCGCGCGGGTTTGCTCGAACAGCTTGAGCGCGAGTGCGCGCTCGACGGGGAAGAGGCCGAGGTCGCGAGGCTGCGGCTCGACGCGCGCGAGATGATCCTGCCGGGCGGGATGGCCTCACACTTCCAGGTTCTCGTTCAGAAGAAGGTCTGAATAATGTTCAGGCTTGAGTGCCGTCGGACTCTCTTAAAGAGCTGTCGGAGAATACGGACAGGATTCGACGGGCGAGGACGGAATCAGTACAAGCTGGGTTTACCTGGCGGGTAGTTTGCGCCGCTTAAATCTTGAAGTAAAATAGGTTCTAAAGCTATCCCCCGCTCGGTCAGTCGGAAGGAACAGGGCTTGCTGTGAGTTCGCATGTTTACCAACTCCCTGCGCCTCGTGTGCCTCCGCCTGGGTTGCGGAGGCGGCGCGAAGGGCAGGGCCATTCGAGGGGTGAGGCAATTTGACGTTCGGGCAATCGGCTATCGTCGGCGCGCGCGTCAGCATCTCACCGTCTGAAGCTCCTGTTCTCCTCGCGGAAAATTAGGGCGGAAGTGCGCGGCTTGGGCGGCGGCTTTGCGTGGCCGCACGCGCGTTTGAGACGAATGAACGGAAGCACGAACACACAACCATCCGACGACGCGCTTGACGAGCGGACGAACGCGAAGCCGCCTCAGCCGCGGCGCGACGCTGCGTTGCCGCTCTTCAACCGCGAGCTGAGCCAGATCGAGTTCTACCGGCGCGTGCTCGAAGAGGCGCAAGACCCGACGCAGCCCCTCTTAGAACGCCTCAAGTTCCTCTCGATCTTCGCGGAGAACCTGGACGAGTTCTTCATGATCCGCGTCTCCGGCTTGCAGGAGACGCTGGCCGAGCACGTGACGGAGCCTTCGCCCGACGGCATGGGGACGGTCGAGCAGTTGAAGGAGATCAGGGCGCGCCTGCTCCCGCTCATCGCCGAGCACACGCGCTGCCTGCGCGAAGAAGTCCTGCCGGGGCTCGCGGAGAAGGGAATACAACTCGTCGAGTACAGCACGCTCTCGCTCCCCGAACGGCAGTCGCTCCGCGAGTTCTTCAAGAAGAAGGTCTATCCGGTGCTCACGCCGCAGGCGGTGGATCAGGGGCACCCTTTCCCATACATCTCCAACCTGAGCCTGAACCTCGCCCTGACGGTCGAGCCGCTCGCCGAACTCGGCATCACGCGCTCTTTGACGGGCAAGGTCGAGCCGCGGTTCGCGCGCGTCAAAGTCCCGCCGCTTGTGCCGCGCCTCGTCCCTGTGGGCGGGCGGGGGGAGAAGTTCGTCCTCCTCGAACAGGTGATCGCGGCCAACGTCGGGCAGCTTTTCCAGCGCATGCAGGTGAGCGCGTGCCACGCCTTCCGCGTGACGCGCGACGCCGACGTGGAGATACGCGAGGACGAAGCCAACGACCTCCTGCGGACGATGGAGCAGACCTTGCGCAAGCGGCGCTTCGGCACGCCCGTCCGCCTCGAAGTCGCGGCGGAGATGCCCGAAGCGACGCGCGGCTACCTCGCCGACGCGCTCGACCTCACCGCGGAGGACGTGTACGCGGTCGAGGGGCCGCTTGGCGCGCGCGAACTTGTGCAGCTCCACAAGCTCGACCGCCCCGACCTGAAGGACAAGCCGTTCAGGCCGAAAGTCCCCGCCGTCTTCCGCGGGCCGGGGAGCTACTTCGACCGTATCCGTGAGCGCGACGTGCTGCTGCACCACCCCTACGAATCCTACACCCTCGTCACGGACTTCATTGACAGCGCGGCGCACGACCCCCAAGTGGCCGCCATCAAGATTTGCCTCTACCGCACGGGCCAGCACTCGCCCATCCCGCAGTCGCTCATCGAGGCCGCCGCGCAGGGCAAGCAGGTGACGGCGCTCGTCGAACTCAAAGCGCGCTTCGACGAAGAGAACAACATCGAGTGGGCGAAGCGCTTGGAAGAGTCGGGCGTGCACGTCGTTTACGGCATCGTCGGGTTGAAGACGCACTGCAAGGTGACGCTCGTCGTCCGCCGCGAGGATGAGAGCTTGCGGCGCTACGTGCACGTCGCGACCGGAAACTACAACCCCGTCACGTCGAACTTCTACACGGACATCGGCCTCTTCACTGCCGACGAAGAGATCGGCGAGGACGCCACAGACCTCTTCAACTTCCTGACCGGCTTCTCGCGCCAGAAGGAGTACCGCAAGCTCCTCGTCGCGCCCTCGAACCTGCGCGAGAAGACGCTGGCGCTCATCCGCCGCGAGGCCGAGCACGCGCGCGCGGGTCGCCCGGCGCGCATCGTCGTCAAGATCAACCGCCTCGCCGACACGCAGCTCGTCGCTGCGCTCTACGAGGCTTCGCGCGCGGGCGTCGAGATTGATCTCGTCGTGCGCGGCATCTGCATGCTCAGGCCCGGCGTGCCGGGCCTCTCCGAGACCATCCGCGTCCGCAGCGTCGTCGGTCGCTTCCTCGAACACAGTCGCGCCTACTACTTCGCGAACGGCGGCGACGAGGAGGTCTATACGGGAAGCTCTGACTGGATGTCGCGCAACTTCGACCGGCGGGTCGAGACGGTCGCGCCAGTCCGCGACGAGCGTCTGAAAAAATATCTGAAGGACGTTCTGCTGGCGGCGTACCTGCGCGACAACGTGAAGGCGCGCGTGCTCCGGCCCGACGGAAGCTACGAGCGCGCGCCCGTCGAGCCGGGCGGCGAGCGCTTCGACAGCCAGTCTTATTTCTTCGACGCCCCCGAACCTGAGTGATTTGGAAGAAGAGGTTTTGCGAGGAGAAGTGATGAACTCTAATAATTGGTTTCGCAGCGCAGCCGGTCTCTTTCTGACCTTGGTGTTGACGCTCTCCTGCCCCGCGCTCGCCGCGCAGAAGGACTCGAAGAAGGACGCAAAGGAAGAGACGCCGCAGGGCACGCCGGTCTTGTGGAAGGAGCCGGCGGACATCGCCTCGCGCGACCTCTTCCTCGGCCCCGGCGGCGAGCAGATGAAGCCCGACCTGAGCCAGGTCGTCTGGGAGTCGGACGAGGAGGGCGGCTACTCGGTGAAGTGGAACGTGCGCGACGGGTCGGGGAAGAAGTGGGTCGCTAAGCTCGGCCACGAGGCGCAGCCGGAGACGGTCGCCGTGCGGCTCGTTTGGGCCGCGGGCTACATGACGGAGGTCAACTACCTCGTCCCATGCGTGCACATCGTCAACGCGCCGAAGCCGCGCAAGGACGTGGAGCGTTGCGAGGGCAACGGCTTCGCCAACGTGCGCTTCAAGTCGAGGCCGAAGGGAATGAAGAAGCTCGACAACTGGAGTTGGAACGATAACCCTTTCAAGGGGACGAAGGAGTTCGAGGGGCTGGTCGTGATGATGGCGCTTTTGAACAACTGGGACTTGAAGGACTCGAACAACAAAATCTTTTACATGCCGGCGGGCGACGGCGAACAGGGCGAGTTACAGTACGTCGTCAGCGACCTCGGCGCGACCTTCGGCAAGACCGGGGGGGCCATCACGCACGACCGCAACGATCCTCAGAAGTACATCAGGAGCGGCTTCGTCGAGAAGGTCGAGGGCGACCGCGTCAAGTTCGACTATCACGGGAAAGATTCGAGCCTGTTCGACAACATCTCCGTCGAGCAGGCGAAGTGGATCGGCGACCTGCTCTCGCAACTGAGCGAGCAGCAGATCAAGGACGCCTTCCGCGCGGGCAACTTCAAGCCGCAGGAGATTGAGGGGCTGACCTACGAGGTGCGCGCGCGCATCAACGAACTCCACAGCCTGAACGCGCCTTCGCCCGCGCCAACGCCCGCAGGCACGGGGCAAGGCTTCTGAGGAAGCGCCGAAGCTGAAAAAACAGGAAGGCCGCTCACTCGTTGAGCGGCCTTCCTGTTTTACAAAGGTCGGATGTTTGATTACTTGTGGATGCCTGTGAAGACGGCCTCGGCTGAGGTCTTCGTCGCCGTCTTAACTGCCGCGCCGCCCGCCGCCGCCGTCGTCGCGTTGGCGTTCGTGCCGCGCGCCTGCACCTGCTTGTAGTAGTCCTCGACGAAGGTCTTGAAGTCGCCGTGGCCCCAGGAGGTGTAGAAGTCGTACTGCTTCATCTCGGCGTAAACCTGGTCGTAGTTCCAGCCGTACTTTTCGTAGCGATAGACCGCGCCCATCGCGCCCGTCCGGTGGCGACCGCCCGCGCAGTGCACGAAGAACTTGCCCGTCGCGGGGTCGTTGACGGTCTTCAGGAAGGCCGCGACCCACTCCGGCTTCGGGTACGCCTTGTCAACCATGGGGATGTTGACGTAGCGCATGCCCTGCGCCTCGACCATCCCGCGCTCCGCAGAGGCCGGCTCGGCCTGGAGGTCAATCACGGTGTTGACGCCGAGCTGCTTCAGCGCCTGGAAATCTTCGAGGCTCTTCGGCTCCGCGCCACGGTAGAAGCGCTCGTCCATCTGGCCGAAGTTCTTGATGTGGACGTTCGGGAATGCTTGGCTCTTAGCGTCCTTCGCGGCGGCGGCGACCGAAAGGAGCAGGATGGCGAATAGTGAGGCTGCGAGGGAACGAAAATGGGTGCGAGCAAACTTCATCATTAACCCTCCGTGAGTCATCGGAACGAAATCTCGATTGTCGGGCGAATCAAGTGCCAGGGGTTTCAAATGCGACCGGTTCGAATCAGTGCCGCGGGAGTCTCGTCGAAGCGGCGTCGTCATCGCTCTCGTGTTTGACGATTCTGCATCAACTTCGCTTCCTCGTCAATCGAAACATTAGATTCACGGGACTGTCACGCAGTTGTATCGCCGCGGGCGAGTCGGACGTAGTATTTAAGTTTCAAACGTAGTTCGTTGTCGCCGATTTGAAAGGAATAATCTCAACGCTCGCAAAGGTTACGGAGGGAGTTTTGGAGAGTCGAAATTTCAGTTTGAACGTACCAGTTGACCACGCCGGG
>QHXN01000140.1 GCA_003222975.1 Acidobacteriota bacterium
ATGGTGACGAGGCAGTCTTGTTTGTTGGAGTTGCTGATGGCGGCAATATCATCGGAGTGGATAACCCGGAGAAAGCTCAAAACTCGATTAGTAAAACCGCATCCGAATGGTGCTATCCACCAATTAAACATACTGCCAGGGTGATAGGGGCTAACGGTAAATGTGTCGTAGCAGTGATTGTCCAGGCAAGTCATAATAAACCTCACTTCGCTGGCCCCGCGTTCATTCGCAGCGGGTCTCAAAGCAAAAAAGCATCTGAAGAAGTTTTCAACCAGTTAATCGCTAGTAGGATCAGTAAGGCAAGACCGCTGCTTGAAGCGAAGTACAAGGGTGAAGGAATTATAATTTTTTACTGGCCTTATGGAAAAGGTAATCTTCATGCCGGTCCTAAAACATACGCAGATTGCGCTGTCGTTGAATGTACTCCGCACTACGTCGTCCTTAAACCACCGGGGAACAATCCAATTTCTGCGGATTATGAGCACATTACTTTGAAATGGAATCATGCTGCTAAGCAACTCCAAGTCGATATTGACGGTTAAATGACCCTCTGGCGGAAGTATCCGACCGTTTACGAGATCAACACGTGGGTCTGGTTGAACGACCTGAGCCGCGCGCACGGAAGGCGTGTGACGCTCGGCGACGTGCCGCAGTCGGAGTTGGAGCGGCTGGCCGAGTACGGCTTCGACGCCGTGTGGCCGATGGGCGTGTGGGAGCGCAGCCCCGGCGCGCGCGCCGTCTCGCGCACCGACCCTGCCTTGCGCGCAGAGTACGCGCGCACCCTGCCCGACTTCACGGACGAAGACATCGTCGGCTCGCCTTACGCCATCGTCGCTTACCGCGTTGACCCGGCGCTGGGCGGCGACGAGGGGCTGGCCGACGTGCGCGCGCGCCTGAGTGAGTTGGGCCTGCGGCTGATGCTTGATTTCGTCCCCAACCACATGGCGATAGACCACACGTGGACGGCGGAGCATCCGGAGCGTCTGGTGCGGGGCGACGACGCGATGCTTGAGAGCGAGCCGCAGAATTATTTCCGCGCGGGCGACGGGGAGCAGGCGCGCGTCTTCGCGCACGGTCGCGACCCTTACTTTCCGGGCTGGCCCGACACCGTGCAGCTCGATTACCGACGCGCGGAGACGCGCGACGCGATGGCCGAGGAGCTTCTGTCCGTCGCGGCGAAGTGCGACGGCGTGCGTTGCGACATGGCGATGCTCGTCACGCGCGAAGTCTTCTCGCGCACGTGGGGCGGCGAGTTCGACTCGGCCCGCGCCGAATTCTGGCTCGAAGCAATCGGCAGGGTCAAAACGGAGCGCCCGGACTTCCTGTTCATGGCGGAAGTCTATTGGGACATGGAGTACCGTTTGCAGCAACAGGGCTTCGACTTCGCCTACGACAAGCGACTCTACGACCGAATGCTGCACGAGGGAGCGCCCTCGGTGCGCGCGCACCTGCGCGCCGACCTGAGTTATCAGAGCCGTCTCGCGCGATTCATAGAGAACCACGACGAGCCGCGCGCGTTTGCCGCCTTCGGCCCCGCGCGCGAGCCGGGGGCGTCGGCGCTCGCGCTCACGCTCACGGGGCTGCGGCTACTACACGAGGGGCAGTTGGAAGGCCGGCGGACGAAACTCTCCGTGCATCTCGGACGAAGACCGCAGGAGCCTGCGGACGAGGTGCTGGAACAACATTACAGGCGTTTACTCGCGGCGCTCGCGCACGATGTCTTTCACGAAGGCGTGTGGCGTCTGGTCGAGCCGCGCGAGGCTTGGCAGGGTAATCCGAGCCACCAGAATTTCGTGGCGAGCCTCTGGATTTCGGGCGAAGACCTGCGCCTCGTCGTCGTCAGCCTCTCGAATGAACGCGCGCAGGGCTACCTACCGCTTGAGTTGCCCGCGCTGGCCGGTCGCGCGTGGCTCCTGAAAGACCTTCTGGGCGACGCGCAATACTTGAGAGACGGCGACGGACTCCTCTCGCCCGGCCTCTACCTGGACGTTCCCGCTTACGGCCACCACCTTTTCGAGATCACGCCACAGTAGTGAGCGCGCGAGTTCAAGCTTCGGCTTGCGCGGTTTCGAGAGGGCACAAGCTGAAGCTTGAACTCTGAACTTCCTACTTCGCGCGGCGGCTCGGCGGCGGCGGCGGGTCAACGGCTTTCGCCTCAACTTCCCGTAAACATTAGGCGGCAGGTCGGCGTATTAGAGACGAGTCTCGGCACTCCTTGATTCGCCCAATCAGCAAAAGAGCTTTTTTATGAGAACGATTTACACCTTCTACGCCGACGCCGCGCGAATCGCTCTGCAATCCATCTTCGCGCACAAGCTGCGCGCCTTCCTGACCCTGATCGGCATCATCATCGGCGTGGCCTCGGTCGTCGTCGTGGGCGCGGCCATCTCCGGCTTGAACACCTACGTCATGGAGAAGGTGACGGCTGTCCTGGGCGTCAACCACTTTATGATCGGGCGCATGGCGCACGAGGGCCACATGTCCGAAGAGGAGTGGGAGAGGATGAACCGCCGCAACAAGATTCTACACCTCGACGACTACGACTGGGTGCACGAGCACTGCGCGGCCTGCGCCGAGGTCGGGGCGCAGCTCATGAACCAGACTGACCTCAAGCAGAACGGCGAGGAGTTGTTCGGCGTGCAGATACAGGGCTGCACGCCGAACATGCAGTCCATCGAAGACAAGACGATTGACGAGGGGCGCTTCTTCCTTCAGCAGGAGTACGACACGGCGGCGATGGTCGCCGTCGTAGGCGACGACGTGAAGGAGAAGTTCTTCCCCGGCCAGAACCCCATCGGCAAGACCGTCAGCGTGCGCGGGCTGCCGATGACGGTGGTCGGCGTCGAGGAGAAGCGCGGCTCGATGTTCGGCCAGTCGTTCGACAAGCACATGTACATTCCGCTCACGGCCTACCGCAAAATCTTCGGGGGCCGCCAGAGCATACAGATTCACGGCAAGGCCGCCTCGCGCGAGCAGTTCGACTCGGCGATTGAGGACGCGCGCCTGGCGCTCCGCAATAAGCATAAGCTGAAGGGCAGCGAGGAGGACGACTTCGGCCTGGTCAACACGGGCGAGGTCGCGGGCGAGGTTGACTCTCTGACGGGCGGCATCGCGGCTGTGGTCGTTCCCATCACGGCCATCTCGCTCCTTGTCGGCGGCATCGTCGTGATGAACATCATGCTCGTCTCCGTCACCGAGCGCACCTTCGAGATCGGCCTGCGCAAAGCTCTGGGCGCGACGCGCAAGCAGATGCTCTTGCAATTCCTGATCGAGTCGTCTTTCCTGACCACGTGCGGCGGCATCCTCGGCTTCCTGCTGGCGGTCGTCCTGACGTGGATAATCTCCGCCGCCTTCGGCTACACGATGACGGTGACGCTCATCTACGTCGTGCTGTCGGTCGCCGTCTCCGGCGGTATCGGCATGCTCGCGGGCATCTATCCCGCGTTCAAGGCATCGCGCCTCGACCCCATCGTCGCGCTGGCGAGGAAGTGAGAAAGGCGTGAACCGTGAACCGTAAACCGTGACAAGTGATTTCCGCATTAGCACGGCTCGCGGCTCTTGGCACACGGATTTATCTTGTCACGGTTCACGGTTCACGAGTTGTTTATGAAGTTGAGACTCTCCAGTTTCGTCCCCGTCGAGATCGTCCGCATGGCCTTCGACTCCTTGCGGGCGCACAAGCTGCGCAGCGCGCTGACGGTCTTGGGCATCGTCATCGGCGTCATGGTCGTCATCGTCATCGCCTCGATGCTGACGGGCGTGCGCCAGTCGCTCGTGCAGGTCATCGAGGAGTACGGCACGAACAACATCTACGCCTTCCACCTCTCGACCGGCTTTCAGGCCGGCCCGCGCGACGCCGCCGAGCGGCAGCGCAAGCCCCTGACCTACGAGGACGGCGAGGCCATCGCGCGCCTCGCCCCTGCGGTCGAGACGGTCGCGGGCGACCTCTTCGTCTCGTGGCTCGACAGCACGATCACCTACAAGGGGACGACGTATCACCGCGGCGGGGTCGAGGGCGTGACGGCCAACTACGCGGCGGCTACCAACGTCTCGGTGCGCGAGGGGCGATTCATCACGGAGACGGACGACACGAACCGGCGCAACGTGATGGTCGTCGGCGTCAACGTCGTGGACGCGCTCTTCCCCGGACAGGAGGGCAACGTCGTCGGCGCGGAGGTGAAGCTCGGCGGACGGCCCTTCGAGATCATCGGCGTGCTGGAGAAGCGCAAGAACGCGCTCTTCGGCGAGAACGACGAGGACAACGCCATCTACATCCCCTTCCGCACGGCGCACGAGGTCTCGCCCGGCAGCGAGTACGTGATGCTCGTCATCCAGGCGAAGTCCGGCCAGTTGCGCACGGCGCTCGACCAGGTGGAAGAGATACTGCGCCGACGCCGCGGCGTGAAGTTCGACCAGCCGAACAACTTCGACCTCGGCACCGCCGATAAGATCGTCCAGCAGTTCGACAGCATCACGGCCATGATCGGCCTGATCGCCATCGCCATCTCCGGCGTCGGCCTGCTCGTCGGCGGCATCGGCGTGATGAACATCATGCTCGTCTCGGTCACGGAGCGGACGCAGGAGATCGGCGTGCGCAAGGCCATCGGCGCGCGCCGCCGCGACATCGTCCGGCAGTTCCTCTACGAGGCGATGACGCTCACGGCGATGGGCGGCGTCATCGGCGTCGTCCTCGCCGTCCTGGTCAGCAAGGTCATCGAGTTCCTGCTCCCCAATCTGCCCGCGGCCATCCCGCTCTGGGCAGTCATCGCGGGCCTCGCCGTCTCCATCTTCATCGGCCTCGTCTTCGGCGTCTGGCCCGCGCGCAAGGCCTCGCGCCTCGACCCGATTGAGTGCCTGCGGTACGAGTAAGAGCAAAGGGTAAAAGGGTAAAAGGGGAAGAGGGTAAAGGGGCGTCGTCCTCCCTTTTACCCTCTTCCCCTTTTACCCTTTTACCCTATTTCTTTTGCAGCTCGCGCAGCAACTCTTCGCGGAAATATCCGGCGGGGATCGTGCCCTGGCGCATGAAGAGGAGGTGGAACTCTTTGGGCGAGAACTTGTCGCCGAGTTGCCGTGCGGCCTCCGAGCGCAGGGCGTAAATCTGATCCTTGCCGAGGCGGTAGGTGATGGCCTGCGTCGGCCACTTCGAGTAGCGGAAGATTGCGGCCTGCGCGCCCTTGCAGCTCGCTCGCTTAGCGTCTGTGAGGTTCGAGTCTGAGCACTTGCCCGGCTGGAAATCAACGACCTGCGAGAAGAGGTCTACGGCGTCGTCGAACGACATGCGCCCGGTGTGCAGCCCCGTGTCAATGCGCACGCGCAGGTCGCGGTAGAGCTGACCCTGAAGCTGGTAGAGCCTCTCTTCGGGCGTGTAGAAGCCTTCGGGCGCGCCCGGCTGGGCTTCGGCCACGAGCGCCTCGGCGTAGTGCGCCCACCCTTCGGCGGCCAGAGAGTCCTCCCACATCGCCGAAGAGTCTTCGACCGCGCCGGGCGTGAGCCAGCGCACCCAGGCGATCTGGTCGC
The DNA here is from genome assembly GCA_003222975.1 of Acidobacteriota bacterium. GTDB lineage: Bacteria > Acidobacteriota > Blastocatellia > Pyrinomonadales > Pyrinomonadaceae > QHXN01. The sequence goes on from QHXN01000140.1 coordinate 5,518, forward strand.
GGTGCTCGGTCATGACCTTGTAGTGCCAGTCGTGGCCGGGGAAGCCCTCGTGCGCGGAGAGGTCTGCGAGCGCCGCGCGGTTGTTCTCCTTGAGCTGCGCCTGGTCGTTCGTGCCCGAAGTCGTGACGTAGAAGCGGCCCACCCCGCTCTGCTTGAAGGGCGGCGCTGGATAATAAGCCGCGCCGTCAATCGAGGAGCGCAAGGGGGGCGGAGTCTCGACCACGTCGAGCTTGTAGTCGCCGGGCACGTCGAAGAGGCCGGTTTTGCGCGCGTAGTCAACGAGGCGCACGGCCGCGTCCCTGTACCAACTCACCTCTTCGGCGTCGGTCTTCGGGTAGTCCTTGCCCAACTCATCCATGACGGCGCGCGCCGCCTGCATGTCGTCGTCGGGCAGCTTCAGGTTGTGCTTCGGCCCGATCTCGCGCGCGAGCTTCACCATCTCTGCCTGCGTCGCCTGCACGACGGGCCAAGACTCGTCGTACAACTGCGCCGCCGTCTTGTCAACGCGCAGGTTGTTCTTGAGCGCCCAGTTGTACTCGCCCTCGCTGAATGCAAAGTGGTCGCCGCGGAACTGCTCTTTGACCGCCGACCTGACTTCGCCGAACGGAGTGCCGGGGGCTTTGACCTCGTCGAAGAACGTCTGCGCGATGAAGTCGTGCAGGTTGTGGTAGACTTGGGCGGCTCCCTTCGAGGCGTCGGCCAACTGCTTGAGCAGCTCTTCGCGCTGCGGCCCCTCGGCGATGTCTTTGGTGAAGAGGTCTGGGAAATCCTTCTCGTAATACTTCGCGTCGGCGTCGCAGGTGTCCAGCCCGTCGCGCTGGAGCATGCGCCAGTCGGGCGTGTTGCCGGATTTGACGCCCGCCGAGAGATTCGCCTGCGCCGTCTTCATGTAGCCCGGAAAGTCCTGCAAGCGCTTGACGACGAGCGCCCACTCTTCGGGCGTGCCGTAGGTCTTCTCGCCGGTCTGCGCCATGCCCTGGATGAAGAAGTCAACGGAGCGGAACGGCTCGACGGTGTAGGTGTCGAGCGAGCGCTCCTGGTAACGGCGCTGCTGGTGCAGATGAAGTTGATAGGCGATCTGCGCGAGCGCCACGTCGCGGTCAATGCGGCGCGCGGGCGAGAGCGTCTGCGGGTCAATGCCCTCAAGAGCCTTCTGCGTGTCGGCGAGCCAGCGGTCTTCCTCGGCGAGCGCCGCCGCCGAGTGGTCGCGCAGGTGTCCGTCTGCCTCCTTCAAAGAAGGGTCGAGGCCCGCGCCGCCGAGGTACGTGTTGACCGAAGGGTTGCGGCGCAGGAACTCCAAGACGTACTTGTCGTGAACTGCCTTGAACGCCTGGTCGCCTGTGCCGGCGGCGGGCGTCGGCGTAGCCTGCGGCGCTTGCGTCTGCTGCGTGGCACAGGCGGCGGTCAGCAGGAGGGCGAGGAGCAGGAGTGGTTTCTTCATTCGCTCACCTCTTCGGGTGTGACTGATCGGAAGTCTCGTCCGTGTGTTTGAAGTCGTGCGAACGAGATTAACCGAGCGCGAGCGCGCGCCGCAAGCGCGCTTGTTCGGCCTCGCGCCCGTCCGCTACACTTACCGCGAGCTACAACAACACCGACGGTTTCGGACAGTGTGCGGATGAGTGAACTGAGCGAGCGGCGCTGGGCCGTGCAGAGCGAGCGAGGTGGCGAGGCGGCGGGGCTAACTTACGACGAGGCGGCGGCGCTCGTGCGACGCTTGCGCGGCGAGGACGTGAGCGGCCTGTGCGTCATCACGGACGAGGCCGCACGCCACCTGCCGCCCGCTAAAAAAGGGAACGGAAAGAGGCCCGCCGGGAGTCGCGGCCCGAAGCGCGCGCGGCGCGTGACGAGAAAGGGCGCGGCGTAAATAAGAAGCGCGACATAAAGGAAGAAGCCCACGCGTGCGTGGGCTTCTTCCTTTATACGTTGCTCTCTCGAATGCGCCCGCAGCCGAGCCGCTTTAATTTTCCTGCGGCGGGGGCGCGTCGGCGGGGCGGCGCTCGCGGCGCATGGTGCGGACGCCGACGCCGGGGCCTTCCTTGACGGTGTAGTCCGAAGGAACCTGGAAGAGCGTGGCCGCAGGCTCGGCGCGCTGGATGTTTGTCAGCCTGTAAGTCGTCTGGCCGAAGCGCGGGTCGCTGTGCGTCGTCATCAAGACGACCTGGAGTTCGGGCGAGTACCAGCGCTCGCTGACGATCTGGATTGGCAGTTCGTTGCCCTGCTCGCCCGCGGGGATGGTGACGGTCGTGCGCGAGCCTTGCGCCTGGACGCCCTCGATGGTGCGCGGCTCAAGCTTCTCGGTCTTCGCCTCGTCCTTCGACGACTGCATGTAGAACTGCACCTCCGGCCCGCCCGGCGGCGCGGGCGTGGTGAGGACGAAGCCGCGCTCGACCGCCTCCTTCAACGCGCGCTCATCCTGCCCCGCGGCGGGCGCGGGCGGCGGCGGCGGCAACGACTGCCCCGCCGACTCCTTGTCGCCGATGACGCGCCACTCAAGGCGCGCCAGCTTGCGCGCGGTCTTGTTGCGCGGGTCGAGGATGTAGTTGACGCCGGCGACGGGGTCGTTGATGAAGGCGGTCTGCGGCGGGTCGCCCGCGGTCGAGTAGGGGCCGATGGAGCCGAGCGTCTGGTCGCGGCGCGTGCGCCCCTCCGAGTCGCGATAGACCTGCGCCGTCGTCTTGTGCACGATGCGGTTGCCGTCGGCGAGCGCCTGCACGCTCTCGGTGACGGCCTGCGCCGAGTAGGGCGCGCCCTTGACGACCTTGCCGTCGAAGCTCAGCTCGGTGGAGACGAAGACGAAGTTATTCTCCTTGATCTCGACGCCCGGCGGCGGCGCTTCGCCCTGCTGCGCGATGACGACTTCGGCCTCGCCCGGCGCGGGCCGGCGCTCCTTCGAGTCCTGTGCGCACACCCCGAAGGCACTGCCCAGCAGTCCGAGCGCGATTGTGAAGACCATCCACTTCTTAGGCATGATTCGATTTCCTTTCCTTCATTTCAGACGTTTGATTGCCCCTACCACACTTACACCAATCCCACACCGGCGCGCGGTCAGCGCACGAAGCGGATCGCGCGCGCCAGCCCGTCGTCGCCGAGCAGCACGTCGGCCTTGACGCGCCCGCCCGCGGCTTCGGCGTTGACCGGCAGCCCGAACGACGCCAACGCCGAGCGCGGCAGCTCGATGCGCACCAGGCGACCACCCTCGGCCTGGGTGAAGCGCCCGCCCTGCATCAGCGGGATGAAGTCCGTCGCGATCTCTTCGGTGCTCGCACCCTCGATTATGCCGACGCCGCTGCGCGCGCCGCGCGTCACGTCCGCGTTGTAGGCGGCTGGCGCGGCGACCGCGCGACCCGCCTGATGCGAGCCGAAGTTAACGCGCGGAGATTTCGCGCGGCGGTCGTCGAGATCGGCGAGAGTAGTTTGCTCCCCCGCCTCGCCTTCGGTGCTCTTCCCCAAATCTTGTCGCTTGTCCGTCGCCTCGTTGTTGACGGCGTCGCTTCCGCGCGTCGCGGCCACCTCGCCCGTCTTCTCCGGCGCGGGCACGGACGCGACCGGCGGGATGAGCATGAAGAGCGTGAGCGCGGCGGCGGCGGCCAGCGAGGCGACCGCGACCGTCTTCATCCAAGACCAACGCCGCGCGGCCACCTGACCCGCGAGCGGCGAGAGGTTGTCATGCCTCGCGAGCGGCGAGACGCCGACTCGACGCGCGCCGTTCGTGCCCTCGACCCGCACGCCGTTCGCGCTCTCGACACGCGCGGCGTTCGCGCCCCCGGCCAACGTGCCGGACGCTGCATGCGTGCGCAGCACGGCGAGCAGCGCCGACTCGACGCGCGCGGGTGCTTCTGCCGCCTCCGACTTCGACGCCAGCGCGCGCAACCCTTCGGTGAGTGCGCGCTCGTCCGCGAGCCGCGCGGCGCAGCGCGCGCAAGCCTCCGCGTGCGCCGACGCCTCCTCGCGCGTGCGCGCCTCCGCCAGAGCGCCGCGCGCCAGAGAGTCCATTCTGTCCTCGAAATCCTGACAGTTCATGCGAAACACCTCGCCGTCCGTAAACCTTGCGCCGCCGCGTCGCCGCCCGCTTCGGTCTCCTTCTCCCCCGACGCCTCCGCATCGCGCCGCCCGCGCATCTTCTCGGCGAGCATCGCGCGCGCGCGGTGCAAGCGCGAGCGCACCGTGCCGACCGCGCAGCTCAAGACTTCGGCGGCCTCCGCGTAGCTCATCTCCTCCAGCTCGCACAGCACCAGCGCCTCGCGGTAGTGCGGCGGCAGCGCCAGCACGGCCAGCCTTAACCTCTCGAACATCTCGCCGCGCGTCAAATCGCCGAGCGGGTCTGGTCGCGCGACGAGGTTCTCGTGCGACGCGTCCGCGGCCTCGTCCGTCTCCTCATCGAAGGGAACGAGCGCGCGCTCGCGTTCGAAGGCGCGGAGCACATGGTTGCGCGCGACGCCGTAGAGGTACGCGGCGACGCTCCCGCGCGAGGGGTCGAAGTTCCCGCCGTCGCGCATCAAGACCATGAAGGTCTCCTGCACAACGTCATCGGCCAGAGCCTCCGAACCGCTCATCCGCAAAGCGAAGCGATAGACGCCGCCCTGCCGACGCCGGTACAGCGCCGTGAAAGCCTC
>QHXN01000141.1 GCA_003222975.1 Acidobacteriota bacterium
GAATCCGACGAGTACAAAAACAGGCCGCCTGTGCCGTGAAGGTTTTCGTTTGACGCACCTTTGTGCATCGCGCAGAATCCGACGAGTACAAAAACAGGCCGCCTGTGCCGTGAAGGTTTTCGTTTGACGCACCTTTGTGCATCGCGCAAAGTGCAGTTAACCATAGAGGCACAGAGGGCGCAGAGGGAGCACAGAGTTTTTGAATTACTCTGTGAAACCTCCGTGCCCTCTGTGCCTCTGTGGTGAGTCTTCTGCTGCACACGGCATAGGTCAGGAAAAATTTAAGCTTGAGGTATTACCCGGCGGCGGAAATGATTTTCTCGACGACGTTGCGCCAGGAGAGATTCAACGCCAGCAATTTCTCGCGCCCGCGCTCGCCCATGCGGCGGGCGCGTTTGCGGTCGGAATAGAGCGAGTCTAAGGCTTCGGCGAGCGCGCGCGGGTCGGGGTCGGCGACCAACCCCTCGCTCCCGTGCTCGACGAACTCGGTCGCGCCGCCGCCGTCGCGCGCCACCACGACGGGCTTCGACGAGAGCATGCCTTCGAGCGTCACGTAGCCGTAGTCCTCGTCGAACGGCAGGTAGCAGACGCCGAGCGCGCCGGAGTAGAGCTTGATCAACTCCCCCTCGCTCACGAAGCCGCGCACACGGACGCGTCCGCCGACGCCGTGCCGCTTGACGAGCGACTCGTAGCGCCCGCGCTCGCGCGTCGAGCCGGCGAGCACGGCGCGGACGGGCGTGCGGACGTATTTCAACGCCTCGATGAGAAGCTCCTGCCGCTTTTGTGCTTCGAGGCGGCTCGGATAAAAAACGTAGTCGCCTTGCTCGCCCGCGCGCAGGCTCGCGGCGCGCGGCGGCGGGTGGTAGAGCGGCTCGCTCTCAATCCCGTTGTAGAGGCGCAGGCGCTCGGCGACCGTGCGCGAGTTGGCGAAGACCTTGCGCGCTTCGGGGATGAAGCGCGCGTCGCAGTGTCGAATCCAGTCGCGCATGCGCGCGCCTTCGGGGTGCGTCGAGAGGTCGTCAAACGGCGTGCCCCAGAGATTGTAGGCCGCGCGGTACTGATGCATGATCCACAGAACCTTGCGCGGGTGCGCGACCGTGTAGGCGGGGAACTTCATTCCGACGACGAGGTCAACGGCCTTGCCGTTCGCCTCCGTCAAATCGAGCAGACGCCACGCGAGCGCGCCGCGCATAATCTCCGAAGGGGGATACCACTTGAAGGGCAGCGCCACGACCTCGGCGTTATAACCCGCCTCAACGAACGCGTCGAGCAGGCCGGCGACGTGCGACTCAGCCCCGCCCGCGGTGAAGGGAACCTGCGTCGTGCAGATGAGTATGTTGCGAATCGTCATCGAAGCGCGTCGAGACCGAAGAAGCGGGGAGTTATCAGAGCACTGACAACTTACCACGAAGCCGCGCCGCGACGAAAAGGCACGCCCGCGCGCCGAAGAAGTTGCGGGCCGGTTACGAGAAGAAGAATTAACATGGATGGACAGGATGGGCAGGATGAAAGCAATGAGAAGGATTTGGGATTTCAAGTTTAAAATTCTTCTTATCCTGTACATCCATGTTAATTTCTTCCCTGACACTGCTCGATGGAAGGGAGAGGATGGGAGACATTCGGAATAACTCGCAGGCGACGGAAGGCAGTCAGCGCGGCCTCGTCGCGCACGCGGTTCTCGTCGGCCTGACGCCGCTCATCCCCGTGCCCGTAGTTGACGACCTCGCCAAGAACTACTTCCGCAAGCGCCTCGTGCGACGACTCGCCGCATCGAACGGGCGACGCTTAAGCGAGGCGGAGTTGTCAGCGCTCACGAGCGAGCGCGGGCGCGGGTGCGTGCGCGGGTGTCTGTGGGCCGTGCTCGTCTATCCTCTGAAGGCCGTCTTCCGCAAAGTCTTCTACTTTCTCGAATGGAAGCGCGCCGTTGACCTGGCGAGCCGCACCTACCACTTCGGCCACCTCGCAGACTACGCCATGCGTCCGCGCGGAGGGGGCGCGAGCCTCATAGACCTGTGCGGGGCCGCCGCCGTCGGCGAGGCTGTCCAGGCCGTCTGCCGCGAAGCGCCCATCAAGCCGGTCGAGGCCGCCGTCCGCGGCACGTTCCGGCAGTCGCGCCGGGCCTTGCGCGCCGCCGCGAACCTGCTCGCGTCCGCCTTGCGCCGTCTGACGGGCCGCGCGCGCGCCGAAGAGGTGGCCGAAGCCATCGAGCAGGTCGAGCCGGAAGAGGAGCGCGAGCTTGAACCCGTGGTCGCGCGCCTCCAACGCTCCATCGCCTCCGTCCCCGAAGAGCACTTCCGAAACTTACGCGCGCGACTCGACGCACGCCTCGGCCTCCCGCCGGACGGCACGTAAGTTCCGGGGCAGGTCAGTCTCCCTATCCCTCTTGTGAATGTACTTCGATGTTGCAGACGGCGACCGAAAGCTCTCGGTCGTCCGGGTTCTCTATGTCGCCGGGGCGCGGCTGCCACGTTCGGTCGGCGCGAATCTCAAGCTCGTACTCGCCGGCGTCGGCCAACCCGTCGGGCACTTCGGCGCGCAGCTCGAGCCAGCCCTGTCGGATGAGCGAGAGGGCGCAGAGCCGCTGGCCGTTCAAGCGAAGTTCGAGGCCGAGCGGACGCGCCGCGAGGTCGGGCATGTGCGAGGTGAGGTCGAGCCGGACGCCGCGCAGCGTGGGCGCGCGGAAGCGGACTCGCCCGCGGCCACTCATCCAGCGCGCGACCGGGGGAAGCACGTTCGGCTCGTACCAGCCTTCGTCGAACTCGGCGGCGCAGTCGAGGCAGAAGGCGCGCGGCCCGTCGAGGGCACGCGACTCTTCGGCGGGCGGGCCACCGGTCGCCCTCGCCGTAAAGAGTGCGGAGCGGTCGCGGTGTTCGTTGTAGAAACTGCCCAGGGGCGCGTCGGAGGCTTTCAGCAGGACGTAGAGGCCGCTCTTGGGGAGACGGACGTGGAGGTCTGAGATTTTGGCGAAGACGTAGCCCATCGCCATGTCGAAGGCTCGCCGCTCGGAGAACGACAGCCCGCGCAGGTACTCGACGAAGTCAGGCTCGAACGGCAGCCCGTACTCGTCACGCTGCTTGACGAACTCCTCGCTCGAAAGGCAGAGCGCGTAGCGCGGCTCCCAGGCGACGTTGGCGAAGAAGCGCCGGAAGCGCGCGGCGTGCTCCTGCTCCTCTTCCAGCCCGACGTGCCCGTCCACCGAGACGAAGCGCCGCAACTCGTCGGCGGTCATCTCTTCGTAACTCTTCTGCGCGCGCCTGTCCGTGCACTCGATGCCGTGGAGGGTGACGCCGCGGGGCCTGAGCACGCGATGGATTTCAGCGAGCACCGCGTCCTTCTCCTCGGCGACGACATGGCCGAGCACGTCGAGGCTCACGACGTAATCGAAGCTCGCGTCGGCGAACGGCAGGCGTGTGAGACGCGACGCGCAGGCGGCGTCGTAGCCGTTATGCCGCGCGGCGAGCGCGCACTCCTCCGAGAGATCAACGCCCGCGAGCGTCACGCCCTTGCGCTTCAGGAGGGCGAGCATCCCGGCACCGCAGCCGAGGTCGAGCACCGCGGAGCCGGCGCGCACGTTGTCGTAAACCCACATCGTCCGCGCGAAGCGGATGTCGAAGCGGTCGAGCGCGCGGAAGTAGCGCGCGTCCAGAACCTCGTCCGACACGAACTTCGTGCGATAGAACTCCGCCAGGTCTTCGATGCCGGCGCGGCGGTACAGGTCGTCAGACATAAGAGCCGTGAACCGTAAACCGTGAACCGTGACAAGAAAAAGCCGCACGCCATTAACGCGAGCCGTGCCGAGAACACGAACAGTGCAAGGCGGAAACCACTTGTCACGGTTCACGGTTCACGGCTTTTCCAGCGCTTCGAGGCGCGTTTCTATTTGGCGGCGGGCGCGGTCGTGCGTGACGGCCGCCTCGCCGACTTCGAGCGAGAGCTGTTTGAAGCAGACGCGCTGCTCTTCGAGCAGGCGCTCGGCGCGCTCGCGCATCTCGCTCAGAAGCTCGGCGGCGCGCGCCTGTATCTGCGCGCGCTGTTCGTCGCGCAAGCCTTCGGCGAGCGCGCGCTGGTCTGTGCGGATTCCTTCAACGAAGGCGTGTTGTTCCGCACGGGTTTCTTCGGCGAGGGCGCGCGCCTCCGCGCGCAGTTGTTCGACGCCCGCGGCGAGCGCGTGGCGCAACTGGGCGAGCGCGCCGTCGAAGCGCGACTCGGCGGCGGCGAGCCGCGCCTGCAACTCGGAGAGGCGCGCGCGCCCGTTGTCGGCCTCCGAGCGGAGCTGGCGGAAGGAGGCGCTGAGCGCGGCGATGTCGGCCTCCGCGCGCGCCGCCGCCTGCTCGTGCGCGACCATCTTGTGTTCGTGCGCGGCCAGTCTTTGTTCGTGCGCGGCCAGGGCCTCGTGCGCGTCGCCGAGCGCGTGGTGGACGGCGGAGTTGAAGTTGACCTGCTCCCATGTGAACCAGTGCGCGGCGCGCTTGATCTGCCGCTTGACCCAGAGTTCGAGCCGCGCCGCGAGGCCGCGCCGGTAGCTCACGAGCGGCGGCAGTCGCGACCAGGCGCGCTCAGTCGTCGCGAGGTTCGCTTGCAAACGTGCGAGCGCCTCGCCCGGCGCGCGACCGTTCGCCTGCGCCGCCTGCCCGGCGTCAGCGCCGTTCGCAGCCGGGCCGTTCGGCTGCACGGCCAACGGCCCGGCTGCCTGCGCCGACTCGGCGAGCACGCGCTCGCGTATCTCGCGCAGAGTGTCTTCGACTTCGTGGTCAACCATGAGTCAGGCTCTCGTTGATTTCGGATTGTGGATTGCGGATTGCGGATTTTGTCTCGTCATTAGTGCCATCGCCCCGGTCTTCATTCCGCAATCCGCAATCCGCAATCTGCATCCCCAGATGTCGCGCCGTCGCGCTGGCGTTGAGGTTGGCGACGCCTTCGATCAGGGCGGGGCTGGTGACCTGAAAGAAGAGCACGCCGTCGAGCCAGTCGTAGCTGACGCCGTCGCGGCTGTGGACGGCGAGCGAGACGGAGAACTGCCCGCGCGCGAGCCAGCAGTTGAAGGCGAAGCTGACTTCGACGGTGTCCCCGCGACGGAGCCGCCCGAAGTCTATCTGCTGCTCCTTCGTGTTCGTGCCGTAGGCGTGTACGCCGCGGTGGTCGGTGATGAGGAAGCCGACGACCGCGTCGTCCGCCGCGCGTTGGAAGCGCGCGCGCACGCGCACCGTCACGGGCGCGCCCGTCTCGACGATCTCGGTGGGGCGGCGCGCGGCGTCGAGCAGCTCGGCCCTGACGATCTCGGCTGTGCCGTCGCCGTGTCGGTAGGTGTAGCGGAGCGGCGCGCTGCCCCCGTCATCGGCGACCGCACCGTCGTCGTCAGTCGTTTCGGCGTGCGCCGTCTCGTCCTCGAATGCCTGCTCGCGTTCCATGACGATGCGCTGGTAGTTGTGGAGCACGTCCGCCGGAGCGCCGTCGCCGATGACGCGCCCTGCGCTCAGCAGCACGGCGCGCGTGCAGAGGGCGAGCACCGCCGCCGCGTCGTGCGAGACGAAGAGGACGGTCGCGCCCCGCTCCTGTAGCTCCTTGATGCGGCGCAGGCAGCGGTGCTGGAACACGGCGTCGCCGACGGCGAGCGCTTCGTCTATGACGAGTATGTCCGGCTCGACGCTGGCGGCGACGGCGAAGGCGAGGCGGACGAACATCCCCGAAGAGTAGGTCTTGACGGGCTGGTAGATGAACGGCCCGATCTCGGCGAAGCGCTCGATAGAGGGGAAGAGCCTCTCGGTTTCGCGGCGCGAGAAGCCCATCAGCGCGGCGTTCATGAAGACGTTCTCGACGCCTGTGCCTTCGGGGTCGAAGCCCGCGCCGAGTTCGAGCAGGGCGGCGATGCGCCCCTCGCGCCACACGCCGCCCTCGGTCGGCTCCAGCGTGCCCGCGATGATTTGCAGCAGCGTGGACTTGCCGCATCCGTTCGGCCCGATGATCCCTGTGGTCGTGCCCGCCTTGATTTCAAAACTGACGTTGCGGAGCGCCCAGAACTCGCGGTGACGCTTCAGACGACCGCGCGTCAGCGACTCCGTCAGACGGTCGCCCGGACGCCGGTAAATCCGGTACTGCTTCGACACGTTCTCGACGCGCAGCGCCACACCCATGTGCGGCAATTTAGCAGAGTTCCGAAGCCGGAAGCCAGAAGAGACGGCTGAGTCCGGGCGTTCGAGCCGTGGAAGAAACGTTCGCCGCGGGCCGAGACGATGAAAGAGAGTGACGAATTATTCCGAGTTGATTTTTGTACTCTTTAACGAACGGCTCGGAGTGATGTACCAGGTCGTGACGCGCGGCAGGACGGGCTGCTACTCGTCCGCGGGGGCGAGATTTTCATTGGCCGGCCCGTTGAACACCTTCCCGTAAGCGTCAAAACGCGAGCCGTGGCACGGGCAGTCCCAGGTCTTCTCCAGGAAGTTCCAGCCGACGACGCAGCCGAGGTGAGGGCAGACCGCCGAGCGCTCGTGCACTTCGACGCGGTTGATAGCCGCCGTGTGGCTCTCGGCGGCGAGCCGCGAGTCGCGCTCGCCGTGCAGTCGTTCAAGCTCGAAGTATCGGTCGTCGAGCGCGTTGACGAGGTGCGCGGTCGTCCGCCCGGTCATGCCGCCGCCGACGGGGCCGTCGTCTATGACGACCACGGACTTGCCCTCGCGCGCGAGCAGGTAGGCCGTCGTCATCCCCGCGATGCCAGCGCCGACGACGCACACGTCCGCGCGCTCGTCCTCGGCCAACACAGGCTCTGACGGCATCTCCGCCGTCGCCATCCAAACAGAGACGCTCTGCCCGGAATCACTTTGCAAAGTGTCCCTCCTACTTTACGAGCGCGAGCCTGAAGCGACGCACGCTTCCGCTAAGCGACGCGCGCCTTCGCGCCGTCATCTCCCCCTTCCGTGCCGCGCTGCGGCTCGACCGCGACGCCGTGAACGTAAACCATCTCGCCGCCGAGCCAGCCGGAGATCGTGATCAAGATGACGCCGAGCACAGAGAGCAGGAGAGGGATCGCGGAGCTTCCGCCGACCCAGCGCGCGCCGCCGGTCGTCCGCAGGTAGAAGTCCGCGACGAAGACGACGAGCGCGAAGACGTTGAGGCGCGCGTGCCAGTCGGCCAACTTCTTCACCTCGCGGTCTGTGATCGAGAGCCAGTCAATGAAGCCCGGCACGGCGGCCACGACCGCCCCGACGATGCCGCCCAGCAGCGCGTAGAAGGCGACGTAGTCTCTCCAAATCGGGTTGCCGCGCCACAGGTAAACAACGTCCGCGACGAGCGAGAAAATCCAGAGCGCGATGGGGAACGGGATGATGATCGGGTGAACCGGATGCTTACCGATACTCGCAGGACTTGCCATGACTATCTCCTCCTGTTGCCGTGGCAGATGCCGGGGCACATTGAAATAAGGCCACAGAAATAATGCTTTTCGGCAGGGGATGTCGAGGTCGAAGACGAGTGCACGAGCGTCGGCACTTGCGGACGCGCCGAGGCTACCGGGTTGCATCCGCAACGCGATGGCGTTAGCTTCTATTTTGGACGTGCCGTCAGCATCTTTGCCTGTCCGGTGTTATTAAATGGGGTTTATTTTAGCTTAGTCCCTAAAATTAGATTTAGCATACGCCCTAAAAATAGGAATGTAAAGAGGTGTCGCATGGGGGTTCCGAAGGGTTTCGAGGGGTTGCGCTTCGCCTGCGGGTGCATCTCGGCGCGGCGCGACGGGTGCGGCGAACCGTGGGCGGGCGTCGCCAAACACAAGCTGATAAATAACGGCACTAAGGAAGAGATTTTAAACCTGGCGGCGCAGGAGCCGAGGACGATTTCCCAGCTCGCCGGGGCGCTCGACCTGTCGGCGGCGAGCGTCCACAAGCACGTCAGCGAGATGATCGGGAGCGAGCTGTTGCGCGAGTCCGAGGAGTGGGAGAGGCGTCACCCGGCGGAGCGTTACTACGAGCCGAACTTCCTCGTCGTGAAGGCCGGCGAGCGCGACGAGCTTGAGGCGCTGTGTCGTGAGATGGCCGGGCGCATCGCCGACCTCTTCGAGAAGAGGCGCGCGCGGCTGGAGCGCGCCCTGAACAAAACCGACCTCGCCGCGAGGGGATGGACGTTCTCAGACCTCGCGCAGTACCTGTACGCAAAAACACAGCGCGGCGCGCGCGGGCTGCTCGAAGAGCGCGGTGCGCTCCCGCCGCCCGAGGAGCACCGCAACGGCGCGAAGTGGGTCTTCTGGGCGGAGGAGCCGTCGGCTGACGCGAACCCACGCGCCGGCAAAAAAACCCCGGCGGGCCGACGCCCCTAGTACAATGGTTGGCATGATCTCGGCACAGACGGCGCGGCGCGCGGTGTGGCGTCCGCTCCTGGAGCTTCCGCGGCGGCTCGACCTGATCTGGCCGCTGGCGCGGCGGATGATCGTGGCGCGCTACCGCGGGTCGGCGCTGGGCCTCGTGTGGGCGCTCGTGACTCCGGCGGTGATGATCGCGGTCTTCACGTTCCTGTTCGCCGGGGTCTTCAACGCGCGCTTCGTCGCGGGCGGCACGCCCTGGGACTACGCGCTCTATCTGTTCTGCGGGCTGCTGCCGTGGACGGCGTTTCAGGAATCTTTGCAGCAGTCCGCAGGGCTAGTCGTCGCGCACTCGAACCTGGTCAAGCGCGTCGTCTTCCCGCTCGAAGTGCTGCCCGTCGCACAGGCGCTCGCGGCGCTCGCCAACCAGTTGTTCGGTACGGCGGCGCTCCTCGTGGCGTCGCTCTTGATACGCGGCGAGCTGCACGCGACGATCCTTTGGCTGCCCGTGCTGCTCGTGCCGCAGTTGATGTTGATGCTGGGCGGGTCGTGGCTGGTCGCTTCGCTCGGCGTCTTCCTGCGCGACACGGCGCAGGCGCTCGGCCTCGTCCTCATGGCCTGGATGTACATGACGCCGATCATCTACCCCGAACAGGTCGTGCCGGCGCGCTTCCGCCCCCTGCTCGAACTCAACCCCTTCACGCCGCTCGTCAGAAGCTACCGCAGCATCCTGCTCGAAGGCACGCCTCCCGACTGGCGCGACCTCGCCTACTTCACCGTGCTCGCGCTCTTCGCCTTCGTCCTCGGCTACTGGTGGTTCGCGCGCACGCGTAAAAATTTCGCCGATGTGATTTAAAGCCGTGAACCGTGAACCGTAAACCGTGACGAGATACAACCTGCTTTCTTCTGGTCACGGTTTACGGTTCACGGTTCACGGCTTTTCCCGTTTGACTTGCCCGCGATGCATTTGGCATAAGATTCTTTCGACGACCCCGCGCGCGTTGGGAATCCACGGCAGACACTCGCACGGCGCACGCCGAAAACTTTACGGCATGGCGAAGAGAGCGCAGCAATATCTCAACAGGCTCGGACTGCACCTGCAACGCGCCAAGCAGCGCATCAAGCAGAGCGGCTTCTCGAACTTCGGCGAGGAGCAGATTCTCGAACGCTTCGTCGCGGAGCTTCTGCCCGCCAGCCACAGCCGCGTGGCCGTGGACATCGGCGCGGGCGACGGCGTGCGCGGCTCGAACACCTACGCGCTCTTCCGTGCCGGCTGGCGCGGCCTCGGCATCGAGGGCGACGAGCGACGCGCACGCCGCCTCGCGCGCACCTACAAGAACCTTCCCGGCGTCGAGGCCGTTCATGCTTTAGTGACGCCGGAGAACGTCGGCTCGCTCCTCAGAGAGCACAAAGTCCCGCGCGACTTCGGGGTGCTGAGCCTCGACATAGACAGCTACGACTACTTCGTGCTCGCGCGCATACTCGAAAGCTTCCGCCCGCGCATCGTCGTTACCGAGATCAACGAGAAGATTCCGCCGCCCGTCCGCTTCGTCGTCAAATACGACCCCGCCTTCCGCCTGCAACATCACTTCTTCGGCTACAGCATCGCCAGCCTCGAAGACCTCTGCGCGCGCCATTCTTACGCGCTCATCGAACTCGAATACAACAACGCCTTCCTCGCCCCGCGCGAGCTTCGCGGCCTGCGCCCGCTCGACGCCCCGACGGCCTACCGCCGCGGCTACCTCGAACGCGCAGA